>JAJUGJ010000006.1 GCA_029268225.1 Burkholderiales bacterium
CGCCAGGCGGTGGAGCCGCTGCGGATGAGCCGGACGGTGGCGGGGGAGCCCGAAGTGGCCTGCGTCACTGGGCAGTTCGACGCGACTTTGCCGTATACCAATCTCACGTTGGGCAATGCGCTGGACTTCAGTGCGGTGTTCAATCAGATCACCGATGCGCAGATGGTCCATGTGCTGGCGTCGGGCATCACCGCGAGCGAGGTCATCTCCCCGGTTCTGACGCAGAACGTGTCTTTTGATCTGTTGTTCACCCGCCCAGGGGATGCACGGACTTCATTGGTCACGGTGACGATCCTGGCCAGCGAGACGGCGTCGTTCACGCACATTTCGCAGTTGGCCGAGTTGATCGATCGGAAATTGGCCACCGCATATGGCGGCATGTTGGCTTACACCCTGGGCGATGGCACGGTGCCCACCAGCGCGTCGGCGTCGGTCAATGAAACCGTCAAGGGTGGTTTGGCCCTGGGCGCGATTGGCAAGAGCGATGAAGTTCAGACGGTGGTGTTGAACGCCAGTGGCGGGACTTTCACTTTGACGCTGAATGGTCAGAGCAGCGGTCCTTTGTCTGTCACCGCGAGCACGGTTGAAGTGCAGCACGCTTTGGAGACCTTGGCGGGTGTAGGCGTGGGCAACGTGGTGGTGACCGGTACGCCCAAGCACTACAGCGTTGAGTTCATTGGCGAGTTGGCAGGCCGGGACATGTCGGCCTTGACCGTTGCTTTCCAGAATGCCAGCGTGGGCGGTGCATTGGACGTGCTGGCCAGCGACATGGAGTTGGTCGATGGCGTCGTCAAGGGGCGACTGAATATTCTGGAACATATCGCCGGGACCTTCTCTGCCTTGAAGGTCGCGCCGTCGGCCGGTGTCTCACTGCAGACCGTGGCGATGGGCAGCACCGCTGGTACCGGCACGGATGCGGTCAAGACGTCCGCCGTGCAGCGCATCACTGTGGCCTATGGTGTGGGCGGAACCTTCACCCTCAGCGGCAAGAAACCCGATGGCTCGACGGCGTTCACCACCGCTGCCATCAGCATGGACCTGAATGGTGCGTGGAGCACCCGCATTCAGAATGCCATCAACACAGCGATGGGGCTGGACGCGACCACAGGTGTCACCGTGTCCGTGGTCAGTCCATCGGTCCTGATCACCAACCAGGGTGTCCAGGCGTTCGACATCACGTTTGGCGGCACCAGTGTCAATGGCATTGCGTTTGACACGTTCAGTGCCTCGGTCAACACCACCACGGCGGACGCCATCCTCAGCCGCCCTGGCGTACAAGCGGGCACCTTTGTGTTGCGTGAAGCCGCGCCTGCGGTGGGCAGTCAGCTGGCCGGTGTTGGCGAGGTGCAGCGTCTGGTCCTCAGCAATGTGACCTGGGGCACTGGCGGTTTCTCGTTTGGGTTCTCGTCCAATGGACAGAGCTACGAGAGTGACGCGATCTACCTCTATAGCGGCAGCAATCCCGCCACGACCTTGCAAGTGGCCGCGGATATTCGCAGCGCGTTGTTCAATCTGCTGCGGCAGATGGATGCCAGCGTCAACAACATCAATGACATCACGGTTTCCGTGGCGGTCAACGATGCGACGTCGGCCACCTATGCCTTCGACATCGCCTTCGGTGGTTCCCTGGCTGGCCGTGACATGGCGCAGATCATCGTCAACCCCGTGGCGCTGACGCCGGCGGGGGGGACCACTGTCTCGTATGGCAACCTGACCCTGGCAGGTTTCTCCAAGTCAGGACAGGACATCCAGCGGACGGCCGTTACAACATTCACAACGTTGAATGATTTGATGGCGCTGTTCCAGCAGGCGGTCAATGACAACCTGGCCGATGGGCTGTCGTTCTCGGTCAATCCGCGTTTTGATGCTGCCACCAGCAGTTTCCTGTTCGATCTGAAATTCTCTCCGGACGCCACCGTTTCGTCGGTGGACCTGGTGGTGCCGGAGTCTGTGGGTGACATGTCCGGCCTGACCGCCGATGCCACCTTGGATCTGGCAACCTCTGCGTTTTTCCAAGCGACGGTGGGCATCGACTTCCGTCAACTGAACACCTTTGCTTTGCAGGCTGCGGGCATGGCAGAGGCCGTGATCTCGGGCACTTCCGAGGTCACGTCGGCGCAATTGAACGACATCAGCAACAACGTCCAATCTGTGACGTTGCTGAATCTGGTGATGGGGGCGGAGTGGAACAGCGATAACCAATATGCCATCGCCATTCCCAAGACCGATTACTTCGATTTTTTTATCTCCCAAAGCGGCACACCGTACACCCATACCACGCTGTTGACCGCGATTCAGACCGCACTGAACAACACAGTTGCGAAGGGTGATCTGGCCGATCGTGGCTTCGCGTCCATGGGGGACGCGGTCAAGGTTGCCTGGAAAGACGTGAATGGCAAGAAGTACCTGCAGTTCACGGTTCAGGCGTCGCTGAGCAGTGTCAGCATCGATGACATCGACAGTGATACCGGCAACAACGATGCGCGTGACAACCGCTTGGGCTTTTCCACGCCGATGATGGTGGCGCCTGCGCCCGTTTTGTCTTTGCCCAGCAACGGCCGACTGTCAGCCGACGCAACTTTCGCACTGCTGATTGATGACACCGCACCGATCACCGTGGTGGTGTCCAAGAGCAGCACCACGACCAATGCAAGCGTTGCGGACCTGATTGCAGACATCAATGCCGTCTTGCATTCGACCTCTGTGTCAGGTCACTCTTACCTGGGTAGCGCAGGTTTAGGCTTTTCCACCCTGGATCAAATCGTCAAGGTTTATCCGTCGAGCAACGGCCAACTGCAGTTGTTGACGCTGACGCCCAAAGTGGGGGCGCTGGAAGTCTCGATTCCCAGTGAACTGAACACATCGTTCACCGAGTTGGGCTTCCAGAACGGGCAGAAAACCCGTACCAGTGGGGCCGAGGTATTTCTGCAGAACGTGACCTTGGGTGGAGATTGGTCGGCCACGGTGCACGACCAGACGGCCAGCGCGGATACCACGCTGTTGAACCCCGGCACAGTGGGGGCAGGCATGTTGGACCTGACCTTCGACCAATTGGGGACGGACTATCAGGGCAGCTATCGCTTCGAGTTGCGCAACGATCAGGCTGACGACACGACGACCAACGATGACAAGCGCTTGAGTCTCAACAGCGACCTGTTTGATGCGGTGACATCGCAGATGGCGCAGTTGGGCATGGGTGGTGCCGTGTCCACCAACAGTGACCAAGTGGTCTCGGGGCAGATTGTTCAGGACAACGGTCGTTTGCTGCGTGACGTGGGTTTGACCGTGACCCTGGCTGGAGCGGGTGCTGATGGGGCGGATCTGGTCCTGGAGATCACGATCACGGCCGCGCAGACAGCGGGCAATGCCAGCATCCAGGACCTCGCGGACGACATCGACGCGGCGATTGCTGCCGCTGTGAAGAACGCGGGTGTGACCACCCTGCCGAATACCGACAGCGCCGGTCTGAGTGCAACCGCCACCAGCATCGATGCGGGTGCGAGCGGCACCAACTACAAAGCCAAGTACGGCTACATCGGTGTCTACACCTTCTTCGACGACAACAACACCGCTGACGTATCGACGGATGACAGCACGTCAAAGTTGTTGCAGTTCTTCGCGCCCACGTCGTCGGCCACGTCCTCGACCGTGCGCATCTCGGTTGATGAGCGTCTGCTGGTCGCCAACACCATGACATCGATCGTGTTCGACAAGAACACGGGCACTCAATTTGCTGGAGAGACGGGGCCGACAGCGAGCCTGACTTTCGGCAACCTCAGCGTGACGGCACCAGCCAGTCTGGCTCCTCAGGCCGTGGTGACCGATGGTACCGTCGTGACCATCAGTGTTAACAATCTGGCGGATGTCTTGGCGGGCGATGCCGCCACGACCGATCTGCTCATTGTGCCGACCGATGGCCTGGGTGATTTGACGCCATTGGCGAAGATCAACTGGGGCGACTTGGCCAGTCAATTCGAAGGCTTGCCTGAACTGTTTGGCAGCTTGGCAGGCTTGGGCCAATACGGTGAGCTGGGGCGGTTGCTGCCCATCTTGGGCACGTCGGTGTCCGACGTCTTTGCCTTGACGGATCGGTTGGGCGCCATCCAGGAGGCACTGGCTGCGCTGGATGGTTCGGTGGTGGGCATCATCGCCTCGGCCGGCAGTGTCACACAGGTGCAGGACTATGACCTGGCCACCGATGCGACCTTCTCTCTCTCGTTTGACGATGAAACGGCATACGACTTCACCCTGGTGAAGGGTAGTTCATCGCGCGAGGACTTGCTCAGTGACCTCCAGCAGGTGCTGGATACCACCGATGTGCAGTCAGACAGCGCCTTGTCCAAGCTGGGCTACCGTAAGGTGGGGCAGGCGGTCACGGTGCAGATCAATCGCACCACGCAGCAAATCGAGTTTGTGACGCGAGCCGATGTGCAGACGATGAAGTTGTCTGCCGCATCGACCAGCACGTTCGTGACGGAGTTGGGTTTCCTGGAGAGTGCGACGGTCAAGCCCGAGTCTAGCCGTGTGAGCCTGGCCTCTTTGCAGGCGGTATTGGCGAACGCCTTTGGCAGCAACGGCGCGGTGTTGGGCTATGACAGTACTGCCCATGCCGAAGCGCTGCGTTTCACCGTGCCTTATGCGGTCACCATTGATCAGAACGTGGCATTGAAGATTCTCTTCAATGACGAGTTCAGTAAGTTGTTGAGTGCCGAAGATCAGGCCAAGTTGTCCGAGTTGGTCGGCACGGTGACCTCGATCACCGACGGGGCCATGAACGCCCCCTTGCGCTTGACCGCGACGGTGACGTTCAACTTCGACTTCGGTCTGGATTTGGCCGAGACCTTGAGCGATGGCACGACGGCCAATCCCGCTTTTGGCAAGATTTTCCTGTACGACCATCAGGCGGCCGGTGCGGCAGGCCTGGCCGGCGATACCGGCACCTTTGCGACCATCACGCTGTCGGCCTCGGCCACCGGCATGAACTTCGATAACAACATCGGGGTCATGACCTTGCGTGTGCAGGATGGCTCTGCCAGCCTGACTGTGTCCAACACCAGCTTGGTGTTGGACAAGGATTCGGACGGTGTGGTGGATCGCACCTATCTGAGTGCCTACGACGTGTTGCACGACACCGCGAACGCCGCAGGTGCCACGCGCACGCAGGTCAGCGCGTTGGAGGATTTCCGACGCGACAACATTGACGTCGTCTTTTCGGGCTCGGCGGTGGCAGATCTGCCCATGACGCTGGTTCTGTCGGACGACCTGGGGCAGTTGGCGATGGAGAACCTCAGTGGGTTCATCAATCCCATGCCCATTGGCACGATGGAGTTGGACTTTGTCGATCTCGCCACCAGTTTCCACACGGCGACCGACCAGACGCTGCACGTTGAGGTCGCCACGCCAAGCTATGACGCGAACACGCTGACCCTGACTTATGGCTCGTCAACGGTCATCGTGAACGTGGCGGCCAGCAACAGCACAGCGGGCTCAGACATTGTGTCGGATGCGCAGATCAAGGCTGCGCTGTCGCAAGCGCTCGCGGTGCTCATCAAGGGTGATGCTTCCACCTGGGGTGGGACCGATTACGCAGGCATGGTCGGTGTCACGGGTAACCGTGCCTCTGGTTTTGATTTGACCTTGACAGGGGAGTTGGCCACGGCCTATGTCGGCGCCGCTCAGACGCTGGCCATCGTGGTGACTGACGGAGCAGGCGTCTTGCGTGGCTCTTACACGACCCCGGTGGCCTCGGGTGGCAAGGTCACGACCAGCGGTCCTTCGCTGACCAATGCGGTCAGCAAGACGCAGTCGATCCAGCTGGCGACGCTCAATGGCGCGTCGGTGGTTTCGACCGCATCGGTGACGGTGTCTCAAAGCGGTGTGCTCACGGGCCTGGTCTCTGACGCGCAGATCCAGCGCGCCCTGGCCGATGCCACACTTCAGTTGATCACCGGGCCTTCGCCGATCACGCAAACCATCAGCGGGATCACCGTGTCGGCAACGGGCGAGACGGTGTACCTGAGTTATCGGGACGCCAAGCAGAGCATCACGTTCACGGCCAGCACCGGCAACGACGCCAACGCCATCAAGGAAGCGTTCTCGCGCCTGCTGACGGGGGATACCGGTGCGACCGGTCTGATCTCCGTATCGGGTACCCGTGCCGATGGCTTCACGGTGACGTTGAGCGGTGCGCTGGCTTCGCAGTGTGCAGGTGAAATTCGTGTCAAGACCAATGCTGGCATCGTGGTGCGCTATGCCTTGGTGACTGTCACGGGTAGCAGAGCCAACGGCTTTGATGTGGTGCTCTCCAGCAGCGTGGCGGCAGCCTTGGGCTCCAATACCCTGCAAGCGACGGTGAAGGATGTCACGACCAGCCTGACGGACACCGCAAGTGGTGTCACCACCGTATCGGGCATCAACCTGACTTCGTCCGCTCAAACGTTGGTGTTCAGCTATCCGGGCAAGGACAGCGTGCGCATTGCGATCGGTGCCAGCACCGATGCTGCGGGTACGGTGTCGGAGGCGGCCATTCGGTCGACCATCCAGTCGGCCGTTTCGACGCTGTTGACCGGTAGCGCCAGTTACGCCTCGCAAGTCACGGTCTCGGGTGACCGTGCCACCGGCTACAGCTTCACGCTGACCGGGGCACTGCAAAGTGGGCACACAGGCACCTTGACTGTGCAGGTGCTCAGTCACGCGGTGGGCGCCGTGCAAGGCGTTTACAGCCGAGGCTCCGCCGCGTCTTTGTCCACGCAGGTCAAGGAGGCATACCAGCCAGCGATTGTCGGTTCGGTCAATACGGGTACGGGTGACAGCACGCCAGAGGGCGTGCCTCAGGACGTGGACAACGAGGGCAACCTCAGCACCGTTGACACGGATCCTTACAGCACGTCGACCGGTGGCAATGGGGCCACTTCGGACACGACGGGGGGCACCACACCGGTCAATGCGAGCAGCAGTACCGCGCCAAACACTCAGCCTTCAGCTGCTGGTCAGGTGATCAGCTACATCTTGCCCAATCTGGGCCACTGGCAGGACACCATGCTGGATGTGCTGCAGAAGGCCGGCGGTGTCAGCGCCGACCCCGATGAGTTGGCGTCTTTCCCGCTCATTTTCCTGCTGCGCGACCCGACGGTCTTGATCGACTCGCTCGATTCGATTTTTGCGGGCCTGCAGACCGCTTTGGAAAACGTGGTGGCCGGCATCGGCAAATTGCCCATCATCGGTGACCAGTTGATCGACATGACCGGCGCGGGCGGCGCGCTGGACTTCATCATTGATTTGCGCGCCAACGTGTTGGGCTCGCTTCAGTCTGCGCTGGAGTCCACCATTGATGTCTATGGTGGGCTCGACAACGCCATGCGCATGTGGCTGTTCGACGTTTTGACAACGGACACGAATGGCGACTGGGTGATCGATGACAAGGATGAGGGGAACGCCGGATACGACCATTGGCTGAACTTCGTCCAGGACTACAACGGTGACGGCGTGGCGACGCCGGACGACATCGTGGTGGAGTACCTCATCGGCGAGAACCAGGATCTGAGTCAGTTGCAACTGCCCCCAGGCCTCAACTTGACCGCATTCGAAGCAGGGCAGCGGGCGTTCTGGGTCACCTCGGGCACCAATGCGCCGATCGGTGCCTTGTCGGGTCTCACAGGGGCCAACACGGACGACACGCACTCGGCCACACTCACCGTTCAGCCTGTTGCCTTCGGTGGGTACGCCCTGGGCTTCACGCTGGGCAGCGGGGAAGACGCACAGGTGTTCCAAACCGCGCAACTCAGCCCGGATGCGACAGCCGACGAGATTCAGACCAGCCTGCAGCTCGCCCTGGAGGCGATCAACCTAGCCTATGGCCAGATCTACCCGGATGATGGCAAGGTCCTTGCGACCACTGTGACCGTCACCGAAGGTGCAGAGGCCGGTACGTTTGACATTGCCATCACAGGTGGCGAGTTGGCCGGCGATTTCGCGCTGACCAAGACGGACTACACCACCGATGCGGGCGACTTGGTGCTGGATGCCAGCATGGAGTCGATCATCAACTCGACCCAAGCCCAGGTCGGAGATCCCATTGCCGCCCTCAGTGGTTCGACGCTGACCATTGATCCGTCTGCGGAGGCAGGGGAGTTCAAGTTGGGCTTCACCTACCAGGTGGATGGGCAGGATGTGGTGTTCGAAACGGTGGGCATCTCCCACACCGCCTCGGCATGGGGGATTCAGAAGGCCATCCAGGCCGCACTCGATGAGGCGCGAGAAGCTTTTGCCGATGACCGTGGTGTGAGTTTGAGCACCTTGGCTGAGACGGTCACGGTGGCCGGCGGCGCCGGTGGCGTGTTCAGCATTTCATTCGGCAGCGGTACACGTCCAGGGACTTTGTCACTGACTCACACCGATTACACCGGATTTGATCGCCAGGCTTTCTTGGAGAGCGTGCTGGAGCAGACCACGGGTGTGCAGTTCCGGATGAGTCTGGGGCTGAGCTACAGCGTGGACATCCCGACGTTCAACTTTGATGTCGGTGTGGATGGCCTGCCGTTGTACTTCACCGCGGCAGGTGGCTTGGGGGTGGACATCAACTGGTCCACCTACCTGGGCTTTGGCGTGGATTTGAAGGATGGCTTCTTCCTGAACGTCAACATGCCTGGCCACGCTGGTTTGGGGGCGGTGACGGTTCTGGACGAACACGGCCACGCTGTGGGCGTGCAAGACAACCACGACGATGACGTCTTCTCGTACATGTTCGCGGTTGGCAAGAAGGACGTGGATCTCCTGCTGCAGGGCATGACAGGGGCGTTTTTCGAGCACCCAGACGAGATCAACTACTACGACGGTGTGATGACCGACGAGGTCGTCTTCTCGGTTGACGTCTATCTGAAGGGGTATGACCGCGACGGTGATGGCGAGGAAGACACGCCTTTCTCGGCCGAAGGGCAATTGCTCTTCCTGAATGCCAAACTCCACGACGACTGGAGTGGCTACGTACAGGACAACACGGGCGCGTATTGGGGTGACATCAGCAAGGCTGCCGAGTCGCTGTGGGTGAAGGCGGAGCGCGTGTTGCGCACTTCCGCGGAATACACGTCGGCCACCTTGAAGGCCGAAGACCCTAGCGAAGACGACAACGGTGATGCACTGTATGGCTTCATCCTGCCCGATGACGCCATCACGCAGAACGGTCATGTGATCGATGATCCGCTGTACGACTTGGACTACGCGGCACTCAATGCCAACTACAAGAGTGAGCATGGCGGCGCGGACCTATTCTATATCGACACCAGTGGCTACCTGCGCTATGCCGTGAACTACACCGTTGGCAATGCCGCCAGCGCAGACAGTCAGCAGTTCTACGTGGGTGACCATGTGCAGCAGCGCAAGCCGAACGGTCGTCCCTTGCCCAATGGGGTCACGCCCTTGGGTTCGGGTCTGCTGGGCGGCGAGACAGGCTATACCGGTTCGCGCACCCACTTGTACTTCGAGGCGGCGTTGGACATCGCTGACCCCGGGGCTGCAGGTCAAACATTCGGCATCAGCGGCGGCTCCGCTGCCATGGTGGATGGCACGGTAGAGAACGGTCGCCTCACGTTTGCCAAGCTGGCTGGCGCCAGCTTGTCCGACATGATCGAGGTCAAGGCGCAGGTTCGCGCGCAGATCAACCTGGTGGTCGAACTCGGCATCGGCCTGGATGGCAGCGGTTACCTGCCCTCCATCCATGGCGGCTTCCATCTGTACTGGGGTTGGGAAACCAGCAGCAAGGAAGGGGAAGATCCTCCCGACCAGTTTGCGATGTTCGACCCGCAGTACGACAAGCTCTTCCCGACAGAAGCAGGTGAGAACGCTTCGGTGGCGAAGCCGAGCATCTGGCTGACCGACATCTCTTTGGACCTGGGAACCTGGGCTTCCAACTTCATGGTGCCTGTCGCCAAGAAGATCCAGCAGGTGATCGCGCCGGTTCAGCCGGTGATCGATGCACTGACGACCACCATTCCGGGTCTGGACAAGATCATGGGGCGTCCGTACTCGTTGCTGGACCTGGCCAGCGACCTGTCCAAGACCTTTGGTGGCGATGCACGCGTCGAGTTTGTCATTGCGATGGTGCGCCTGGTCGAAACCATCAGCAAGATCCCGACCGATGCGGCCAACCTGATCATCCCGGTGACCGACGTGTTGGTGCTGAGCGGTGTGCAGAACCGGCAGTTCAACCTGTCGCCGGTCAAGGGCGTCATCAGCAGCATCAATTCGTCCAGCGGTAGCGCAGGCATTCCTGGGCAGACCACGGTCACGCTGTCGCAAGGCATGCAGAACCTGGGCGCCTCACTCAAGAAGCCAGGCAATGCACTGAACTTCCCGATCTTCTCCGATCCCTTCCAGACCACGCTCAATTTGCTTCTGGGGCAACCCGCGGATCTGGTGACCTTCACGCCGCCGAACTTGCAGGTGGCGGTGGGCTTCCGCTTGAGCTTCCCGGTCTTCCCGCCGCTCTATGTCGGCTTGGGCGGGGAGATCAAGGTGCAGGCCAATTTGAGCCTGGGCTTTGACACGTTCGGCATCACCGAGTCGCTCAAGACCGGGGACTGGACGAATGTGCTCAATGGCTTCTACGTCAGCGACAACATCGTCAATGGCGTCGACGTGCCTGAAATCATCTTGACCACCAAGATCTATGTGTTCGCTGAATTGAACGGCGGCATCATTCGCGGTGGTGTTGAGGGTGGCATCAAGTTTGTCGGTACCTTGGACCTGTGTGATCCGAACAAGGATGGCAAGGTCCGCGCATTCGAGATTGCCGCGGCTGTTCAGGACAACCCGCTGGATCTGGTGTCGGCCAACCTGCGCTTCTCGGCCACGGTGTCGGCGTACCTGGATGTCTTCGCGCTCTTCTCGTATGTGCGGGTGTTCGAATACACCTTCATGGACGTGACGCTGTTCGAGTGGTCGTTCAACCCCTGCGACAAGAAGCCGGTGCTCGCGACGATGGACGGTTCGGTCCTTGTGCTCAACACGGGCTCGACTGTCGCGTCGATCGATGGCAACCCTGCGATCAACAACCAGGCCAGCGATCGCCTGCGTCGCGATACCACCGATGGCGACGAGAAGTACACGCTGACGGGGAGCAGCAGCTCGATTCACATTTCGGCCGTGCTGCCCAACGGACAGACCTATACACAGGACTTCTCCTCGGTCACAACCGTTCGGGGTTACGCAGGCAACGGCAACGACGTCTTTGATGCGTCTGCTCTGGACATCCCGGTGTACTTCGTGGCCGGTTCTGGCTCAGACACACTGATCGGTGGCTCAGGCAATGACGTGCTGGTCGGTTCGACGTCGGGCAGCAGCATCCTGCGTGCCAACGGTGGCAATGACAAGCTGATCGCCCGTGGTGGCACGACCGTCATGGCCGGTGGCAATGGCGATGACACCTACCGCTTCCTGGGCAATTGGGGGCAAGCATCGCTCATCGACGGATCGAGCACCGATCAGCTGGGCGAGAACACGCTCGACTTCTCGGCTCAGACGCAGTCGGTGCGCATTGACGATGCTTACAGCACGGCCATCCAGGGAACGAACAAGGTCGTCTGGAGCACGGTGACCGCGACCAACCTGATCAAGGGTGGCTCCGGTAGCGACGTTCTGGACTTCTCGGGCCGTGAGGACAACCTCACCATGAGCGTCACCGGCTCCAACGCTGGTTGGGTCACTGGCACCGCGACCGGGGACGGCACCGTCTCCGGCTTCAGCAAGTCGGCGGCACAAACCAGCATCGGCAGCCGCGGCTTCCTGTTCGAGGGGTTCGAGAATGCGGTCGGCGGCCAGGGCAGCGATGTGTTCTACATCCGCGATGGCGCCTCGCTGACGGGCAGCCTCTACGGTGACACGTCTGTTGGCTTGCACCACGACGCCGATACCGGTAACGAGAACGCCAACGCGCGCAACACCATTGACTTCTCCGACTACACGAGCAGCGTGACGGTGAATGAAGAGGGGGCCAGTGCCTTTGGCTCGGCAGGCGCCAAGAACATCACGGTTCGCGGTATGCACAACATCTTTGGTGGTGCAGCAGGTGACACCTTGATCGGCGATGGTCGCAACAATCTGATCGTTGGCAACGGTGGTGCGGACGTGCTGGAAGGCCGTGCCATGCACGACCTTCTGATCGCCGACACCTTCGTCAGCTGGTCTAACGAAGTCACCGCGCCCAGCAATCCGGGCGTGGTGGACAACTATGTGCGTTTGGAAGCCATTGGCATGGCCGCAGGCTTCGGTGCTGACGGTCGACGTTGGATCTGGATGGGTCAGACACTGGAGAACCGCAGTCTGACCACGGCGAGCCAAGTGCTCAAGGGTGGTTCAGGCAACGACATCCAAATGGGCGCACTCGGCAGTGATGTGTTCAATGTCGGTGGCGCAGGGGAGGGCAACGACACGATCATGGCCGACCTCGGCCGCATCGCTGTGGATTACCAGAGCCGTTCCGCACTGTACGCTTACACCAAGGGTGCAGCCGGTGGCAACGACGTCATCTATCTGGGCAGCGGCAACAACCTGGTGTTGGCGGGTTCGGGTAACGATACCGTCAACGGCCTGGACAATGCTGACAGCATGAACGTCATCCTGGCCGACAACGGCGAGGTGAAGTTCCGCTACAGCGCGCAGACGATCAACGGGTCGTCTGGCAAGCCTGCTTTCGATACCAGCCCGGATCTGACACCGGCCAACAACCACATGTTGGCGTACGTGCAATCCACGGTGAACGAGAACGGCGCCCAAGGCGGCAACGACGCGATCAACCTGGTGAGCGGCTCTGCGGTGGTTGTGGGTGGGGCTGGCAATGATCAGATCACCTTCAGCGCCGTGGCTTCGACCGGCGCCAATGTGCGCTGGGTGGCCGGTGACCATGCACGACTCGATACGGATGAGAACGGTAGTGTCATCAGCTTCGCGACCACCGATGTGGTGGCGTCCACCGGTGGCGCGGACACGATCCGCATTGGTCAGACCAATGACAGCAATTTGCGTTACCTGGGTACCAACTACGTGCTCGGCGGCATGGGAGCCGACACGATTTTGGTGTCCGCAGCCTATGACGCATCGACCCAGACGGCCACCTTCGGGGCCGCGCAAAGTACAGATGTGATCCTGGGTGACAACGGCAGCATCACGCGTCCCGCAGGGTCGCCGTATCTGTCTCAAGTGGTGTCCACGCAGATTGCCGCTGGCAAGGGTGACACAGACACGATTGCTGTGGCCAACGGTAACAAGACCATCGTGGGGGGCCAAGGTGCGGACAGGATCGCGGTCAACACGGCCGATGATTTCACGACGACGGTGGGCAACTTCACCCGTCTGATCGTTGGGGATGCTGCTCAGATCGACTTTGATGCGACCGGGGCTTTCACCCAGTTGCAGACCCTGGATACGGCGGAATCGACAGGTGGCGCCGATGTGATCAGTGTGGGCTCGAATCTGAGCACGACGGGCCTGGGCCTGAACGTGATTGCCGGCGGTATGGCCGCTGACGTGATCACGGTGGCGGCGACCAAAGGCCCCTCGACGACGACGTTCGGCGCCTCCACGAGCACAGACGTGATCTTGGGTGACAACGGCAGTGTCGAGCGTGCAGACGGGGTCAACCTGTCGCATGTGGTGTCGACACAGATCGACCCTGCGATCGGCGCTGCGGACACGATTGACACGGCGAATGGCGACAAGACCATCCTGGGTGGTCAGGGAGCTGACAGCATCACGGTCAACACCGGTGATGATTTCACCACCTCGGTGGGCAACTTCACTCGCCTGATCGCGGGGGACAGCGCCGAGATCGTGTACGACGCGCGTGGACAGTTCACGCTGTTCCAGACACTGGACACCGTGGCCGCGACGGGTGGTGCCGACCTCATCCGTGTGGGCAATGACCTCAGCACGGCGGGCTTGGGCTTCAATGTCATCTTCGGTGGCATGGACTCCGACCGCATCTACGTGGCAGCTTCTCGCGACGAAGCAGCCCAACTTGACCACCTGGGTCAGTCCATCAGCGAGGACATCATCCTCGGCGACAACGGCCGCATTGAGCGCTCCGCCAGCACGGCGACCACGCCCAATCAATTGCTGCAGATCGTGTCCACCCAGACAGACAAGGGGGGCAATGACCGCATCCTGACCGCCAACGGCGGCAAGGTGCTGGTCGGTGGTTTCGGTGCCGATGTCATCCGGGCGCTGGACGGTGACAACCTGGTCATGGGCGACAACGCTCAAATCGACTACGACAGCGTTGCCCGCAATGGCGTGATCCGTTCCGCCCAATCGATCGACATCGTGATCGGTGGTGACGATGTCATCACGCTGGCCGAAGGCTTCAAGCTGGTGGCCGGCGGCTATGGTGTGGACGCCATCACCATCAATGCCGACAACGTGGCGAGTGACGGTTCGACCGTGACCAGCAGCGACGCTGTGGGAGCTGCCGTGTGGGGTGCTGCCGCGTTGACACGTGTGACCAGCGTGGTCGGTGTGGCTGCCGCCACCGATGCCGCCGTCGCATCTCAGTCCGGCAAGCGTGGCCGCACGGGTCGTTTCGTGGCGGGTGACAACGTCCGCTTCGTCTTTGACGACCAGAGCGGGCTGACCGAAATGAGCACGACGGACCCGATCGCCGCAACCGGCGGGGCCGACGCGATCATGCTGGGGGCCGATTCCGTGACGTCCGCAACTGACCTGGGCCTGCAGGTGGTCATGGGTGGCATTGCCGGCGACACGATCACCGTACGCGACCTTGCCAAGTCCGAAGACATCCTGGTGGGCGACAACGCCACTTTCCTGCGTGAGGCTCGCAACTACGCGCCCATTTCGTTGACCAGCACCGTCACCGAAACCGGGGGCGCCGACATCATCAACACAGGCCGTGGCGACAAGATCATTGTGGGCGGCATGGCGGCGGACATCATCAACGCTCGCACGGTCGAGATGGCCGGTACGGTCAACCGCAGTGTGATCTTGGGTGACTCCGGCAATATCAGCTGGTCGTCGGGTGCCTTGCAGCGCGTCGAAAGCACTTCGTGGGGGTTTGGCGGAGACGACCACGTGACCGTGGCGGATGGCGATGTCACCTTCATCGGTGGCTATGGCCGCGATACGCTGGCCGTCGACTCCGTGACGGCGGCTTTCCGTTTGGCTGCGGGTGACAACGCGCTGTTCCAGTACAACGGTACGACCGACGTGGCGCTGCAGGGGCGGAGCCTGTCGTCTGCTCAGACGCTGGACCAAGTGTCCAGCACGGGCGACGGCGACGAGATGCGCATTGGTGTGGCGGGTGGTTTGACCGGTTCGATGGGGCAAGCCATCTTGCTGGGCGGCGTTGGCGCCGACACCTTGACCGTCACAGGGCAACATGTCGACAGCCTTTTGCTGGGTGACAACGCCCAGATCAATGTGGCGCGGGGTGCCAGCGTCGCGGGCGCACAGGTGGCCATCAGTTGGGCCAATGGTCAGGTGAGCAACGGGACTTCGTACATCGATTCCGTGTTGACCTTGCTGCCCGAACTCGGGGCCGGCGACATCATCAGCACGGTGTCTGGCCGCCATGTCCTGGTGGGTGGTCAAGGTGCCGATACCTTGTCTGCGGGGCGCGGCGATGGCGTGGTGTTCGGCGATGGCGTCCGACTCACCTACGACGCAGGTGTGTTGCGACAAGCCGCCAGCGTGGGTCTGGGTCAGGGGGGGAGCGACACCATCAACCTCGGATCCGGCAGCACGGTCGATGACGGCCACCGCATTGTGGTCGGGGGTGTGGGAGCCGATCAGATCACGATTTCCTCGGTGCAAGGAGGCGATGTCGACGCACTGCGTGAGCGTTTGATCTCAGGCGACAACGCCACCGTGGCCTTGGACGCAACGGGACGCATGAGCGCGTTCCAAACCCTGGACGCCGACGCAGCAACCGGTGGGGGCGATACCGTGATCCTGTCCGTGGCGGGCAGTGGTTCGGTGAGCGGTACCAACGCGGTGACGGTTGGCCTGACCGATCTGAACGTGGTGGCGGGTGGCGTCGGTGACGACACGCTGATCGTGAGTTCCGCAGGGCGCTACGTGGGTGTGGCCAGCGGTGACAACCTCGACTACCGTCGCAGCTCCGGGGCCAGCATGTACGCGGGCGTCCTGCAACCCTATGTGGGCGGTACCGACGTCATCAAGCTCGGGTCGGGTGATTTGACGGTCTTTGGTGGCGCTGGGGCCGACCGCATCGAGGCCTCTACCGTGGCCGGTGACCGTGTGATCGCCTTCGGTGACACCGGCACGGTCAACTATGACGACAACGAGTCCGGCCTGCTGACGCAGATCAACACCACAGCCGAAGAGAGCGGCGGCGACGACGTGGTCAATCTGGGCTCTGGCCGCATCTACCTCATGGGTGGTGCAGGGCGCGACACCCTGATTGCCTCGGGTGTGGATGCCGATACCCGCGTGGTCTTGGGGGACACCGGTCAGGTCAACTTCAGCGCGGGCGAGCCCGGGCTGATCCAGACCAGTCTCGACAACGCAGACCCAGCCAGTTCGGCGGACACGATCATGGTGCCGTCCGGCACGGCTGGTCGCAATTTCGTGATTGGCGGTGCGGGTCTGGACTCGCTCATTGGCAACATCGGTGCGCTGGACCGCGTTTTGCCGGGCAGCGGCATGCTGGATGCGGCCACGGGCAAGATCGTGAGTGTCACGGTCTTGGGCGCCACCGGTGAGTTCGGTTACCGCATCGACACGGACGGTAGTCCGGTGGACCCCGCCACGTATCCCGGTGCGATCTACGGGAAGGTCGATTTGCTCGAACTGGTGGCGCGTGAGGGCGTCATCGACACGGGTGATGGCACCTACACCCTCACTGGTGAAGGGACGGTGCGTGACGGCGTGGTGCAGACGGCATCGGGGCGCATTGCCTATCCAGCATTGACCATTGGTTTGGCCACCTTCCCCGAAGGCGCCATCCATGGTGCTTATGGCAGCCTGACCATGAGCCGAGACGGTAGTTGGGTCTACACCGTGGCTGGTGCTTCGCTGCCCTCGGTGCAAAACACACAGGTTCAACAACTGCAGGCCTTGGCGACCGACGAGGTCCGTCAAGAGGTGTTCTACGTCACGACCGACGATGGCAGCACCACCACGGTGAGCATCACCATCCAAGGCAACCCGCTCAAGGTCTACGCCCACTCAGGCGCTGCAACAGAAGCTGGTGGCGTGGACAATGCGGTGACGGGCAGTGATGCGCAGGGCAGCGCCATGTTGGGCGGCATGCTCGACAACGCTGTAGGCGCCATCCACGATGGCACGGCCATCGCGCATGTCAGTCTTGTCAGCAACAGTGCCACGGGTAGCTTTGGCACGCCGGGGGCGGGCGTCCTGGGCCTTTACGGGACCCTGACACTCAACGCCGATGGCAGTTACCTGTATGTGGTTGATGACAGCCTGGCCTCTGTCGAGAGCCTGGCCGTCGGAGAGTTTGCCGACGATGTCTTTGACGTCCAGATCGTCCGTGATGGTGGCCGCACGGCGATCACGCAACTGACGGTTCGCATCACAGGGGCCAACGACACGCCGGTGGTGGCCGTGGTGGACGTCACTGGTGCGGTCACGGAGCAACTGGGCTCCACCGGCGTGCTCACCGACACCGGCACCATTGCCTTCACAGACGTTGATCTGTCCGATGTGCACAGCATTGGCACCGTGACGGCATCGACAGGTGCCCTGGGCGCCTTGTCCGCATCCGTCTCGACACCGGCCAATGATGTCGATGGCACGGGCGGCGTCATCACCTGGACTTACACCGTCGACAACGCGGCCATCAAGTTCCTGGCAGCAGGCGAGCAGCGTGTCGAAACCTTCACGTTCAACGTGATGGACGGACACGGTGGATCGGTGGTTCGCACAGTGGCCGTCACCATCACAGGGACCAACGACGAACCGGTGGTGGCTGCCACCGACGTCACCGGTGCCGTCACCGAGCTGGTGACACCGGTGGGTGACCTGATGGACAGCGGGACCCTCGTTTTCGAGGACGTGGATCTGGCAGACACCCACAGCGTGACGGTCACGCCTGCAGCGGGGGTGCTCGGGACACTGGTCGCGGATGTCTCGATCCAGGCCAGCGATCTGGACGGCCTGGGTGGTGAGATTTCATGGCACTACACCGTTGCTGCCGATCAGCTGGAATACCTGGCGGCAGGCGAAACGCGGCAGGAGGCATTCACCATCACCCTCAGCGATGGACAAGGTGGCAGCATTGACCGCACGGTCATCATCACGATCACCGGCACCGCAGATGATCCTGTGGTGGCCATCAGCGACGTGACGGGTGGTGTGGTTGAGCTGAGCACGCCGTCTGGTCAGTTGACCGACAGTGGCACGATTGCCTTCACCGACGTGGATCTGAGCAACGGGCATAGCGTCACGGTGACTTCGGACACCGCCGAATTGCTGGGCACCCTGACCCCAGTGGTCACGACCGACACCACAGGTACTGGCACGGGCGGTCTGCTCACCTGGACCTATGTGGTGGATGCGGAAAAACTGGAGTTCCTTGCCCAGGACCAAACGCTCACCGAGACCTTCACGATCACGCTGTCTGACAGCGACGGCAAGACCGTTTCACGCACGATCACCGTGACCTTGACCGGTACCAACGACGCACCCGTGGCTGCTGCTCAGGCAGGCGTGGCGGTGGAAGACGAAGTGCTCAATGGTGTCATTGGTGGGTTGTTGACAGGGCTGCAGGACGTGGACCTTGCAGACGTACATCACGTTGCGGGTGTGTCTTCCGGGACCACTGTGGCGCCCGCCTTGGGCGCGATGAGCGCAGTGGGCGTGTACGGTACGCTTGTTGTCAACGCTGACGGCAGCTACAGCTATGCGGTCGACACCACGGCTGGCCAGGGACTCGCGCAAGGTCAGTTTGGCACCGATGTTTTCTCTTATCTGGTGAGCGATGGTCAAGGTGGCTTCGCCACGCAAACACTGACGCTGACGGTCGAGGGCCGCAATGACGCCAGCACGATCCTGGGTGCCACGCAGGCATCGGTTCAGGGCGAAGTGGTGACCCCGGTCAGTGGCAAGCTGACGGTGGTGGATCCAGACGGCAACGAATCGCAGTTCAACGCCGGGACGGTCAGTGGTCTCTACGGTAGCCTGACCGTGGACGCGGATGGCAATTGGACCTATGTGTTCAACCCGTCGCTGATTCCAGCAGGCAACACCGCCGATGACGTGCTGCAACTGAGCACGGTGGATGGCGCCATCGTGGTGATGACCATCACCGTGACCGGTGCCGACCCATTGCTGTTGGGTGGCATCACAGGCGAATTGGTCATCCTGGATCAGGGCAGTGCCAATCCAGGCGATGCGATGAGTGGCGGCAACACAGGTGCTCTCACCGGGGCATCACAAGGCAGTGTGGGTGATCAAGCGGCGAACTTGGCCGATCAGATCGGTGCCCTCATTGCCTTGGGCACCGGCCCCCTGATGGATGGTTCAGAAACGGCTGTCACGGCGCTGGGCTCTTCAGGGAATGGATTGTCGGGTAACAGCCTGATCACTGCTTTGCGCATTGAAGTGGAAGGCCGCGGAGAGCGTTTGGGACTGGCCATGCCCGAGGAGATGTTCCTGAGCCGCGATCTGCAAGGTGCCTACACCACCGAGGGTGCACTGCGCTTCATGCCGCAGATTCGCTCGGTGATCTTGTCCTTCCAGATCAATGGTGACGTGTCTTTGATGCGCTCGTCCATTTCGCTGCTGCCCGAGTTCAGCAACCAGTTCGAATTCAATGGCGTGAATGCCCCTGCAGCCGAGGAGCCGACGGTCGAGTCGACGGAGCCCTCCTCGTCAACAGAGGGTCAACCCGAGGCGCCTCAGGCCCATGCGGACGCACCGGATGTCGATTTGGCCTGGATCGGAGCCTTGGGCGTTGGTGTCAGCACACAGCGCATCCAATGGGACACACCCATCGCTGACAATGGTTCTTCCAAGCGCCGTCGTGGACGTACGACGTGCGTGCTGTGATTTTTTCAGGAGCAACTTTTCATGACCGACAAGACCCCCGCGCAAGCCACTGGTGCTGCACAACCTCAACTGATCTGGGATGACAGCAACATCCAGACGCATTACGCGAACGTCTGCAATGTGATGGGTACCCGCGAGGAAGTGGCCTTGCTGTTCGGTGCTCATCAAGCTTGGCAGCAAGACCCCAAAGAGGTTCGGGTGAAGCTGTCCAACCGCATCGTGATGAACCCCTACGCTGCCAAGCGTTTGCTCTCGTTGCTGGAGATCGCCATCAAGGAATACGAAACACGATACGGTGAACTGAAGCTGTAATTCACAGACTGACGCATGAACGCTGGCGAAGCTCTTTTGGCATCTGATCCATGGGGGGAGGTTGCCCGACTGGACGACACCCCCTCCTACGCAACCGCATGGCTGAGCCTTGCGGTTCAAGGTCTGGGTGGTGAAGAGGTGGTCCGGGAGGCGGTTTTGGTGCTGGGGGCCGCCAATGTCGGACCGTTTCACGCCAAGGCCTTGTGGCCACACGGGCAAGTCTGTTCGCCGGAGTTGTCCGCGGCATGTGAACGCGTTTTGGCTGTCCGACTGCCAGTCGCGCAGCGGACACCATCCGCCAGCGCGGTCCAGGCATTGCCTGTCATGGTGGGTAACGCCCTGATTGGTGTGGTGGGTGTACGGTACAGGCAATCCCAAGTGCCTGGCACCTCGGCAGACTGGTTGCGTTGGGGCGCAGGGTGGCTGGCTGCGCGGCATGCCTCCTCTGACTCAGAGGACAGCGGTGCCTTGCGCGAACGCCTGATGGTTGGGTTGGACCTGATGGCGCTGGCCTTGGGTGAGGCCACACTCGACTCGGCTTGTCAGGCTGTGGTCACCGAGGCTGCGCAGCGACTGGGTGCTGATCGGGTCGCACTGGGTTTTGTCCAAGGCTCGCGCGGGGTACGCGTGTCGGCCTTGTCTCACACGGCAGATGTTTCCCGTCGTCAGGACCTGACCTTGGCGATTGAGGCGGCCATGACCGAGGCGGCTGACCAGGGGCGACCGATTGCATGGGTCGATGACCCCGACGAGCCATCTGCGCCAGACCTTGTTCGGCGCGAGCACCAGCGCCTGACACGCGAGTTCGGGAACTGGCGCGTGTTGACGATTCCTTTTTCAGTCTCCGTGGAGGATGAAGACGAGCGTGAACATGGCGTTTTCATGTTCGAGTGGTCGTCCGAGCGCGATGCCACCGAGCAGGAGGAGGCCTTGGCCGCCACCTTGCCATCCATCGTGGGGCATGCACTCATCATGAAGCGTCGGCAGGACCGTGGCTGGCTCGACATGTTGGCCGACAGTGTCAAGCGCGAGGCCAAGCGGATGGTGGGGCCCCGCCACACCAAGCGCAAACTGCTTGGCTTGGCATTGTTGAGCGTTCTGGCCTTTTGCGTCTTTGCCACGGGCGATTTCCGCGTCAGTGCAGATGCGCGCCTGGAAGGCCGGGTGCGGCGCATGATCTCAGCGCCGTTTGACGGCTTTGTGGCATCAGCGCAGGCAAGGGCGGGGCAGGTGGTCAAACAGGGGGAGTTGTTGGCCACCCTGGACGACCGGGAACTGCAATTGGAAGCATCTCGCTGGAGCAGCCAGGAGTCTCAGTACACGCGGCAGGCGAACGACGCGGAGGCCCAGCGCAATTTGGCGCAAATCCAGATTGCCAAGGCCCAGAGCGATCAGGCCTATGCGCAGCGTCAGTTGTCTGAAAGCTTGATGGACAAGGCGCGGGTGATTGCGCCCTTTGCCGGGCTGATCGTGAGCGGCGACCTGTCGCAGCAACTCGGTGGCGCTGTCAAAAAAGGGCAGCAGCTGTTTGAAATTGCGCCGTTGGACGCGTGGCGCATTGTGCTGGAGGTGCCCGAGTCCGACATCGGGCATGTCCGTGTGGGGCAACGCGGCAAGCTCGTGTTGACGGCCATGCCCGACAAGGTGCTGGACTTTGAGGTCACTTTGGTGACGGCAGTGGCCCATGCCGAGCAAGGCAAGAACTTTTTCCGCGTGGAGGCGAAGCCTCGTTCCAACTTGCCAGACCTGCGTCCCGGCATGTTGGGCTTGGGCAAGGTGACAGTGGGTGAGGCTCGTCTGGTCTGGATCTGGACGCGCCATTTCACCGACTGGATGCGGCTGCAGGCCTGGTCCTGGTTGGGCGTGTGAGATCTCGCACATGACGTCGGCGCTCTTCTCTTCCTCGTGGTACCGGGTGACGGACCTCAAGCCTCGTCTTCGCAATCAGGCCAGGTTGGTGCGTCACACCTACCGAGGACAGCGCTGGCATGTGATGCAGGACCTGGCCAGTGGACGGGTGATGCGGTTCAACCCGGCTGCTTACCAGGTGTTGGCGTTGATGGATGGCGTGCGTACGCTCGATGACATCTGGCGTCAGGCCTGTCTGATCCTGGGGGACCAGGCGCCCACGCAAGATGAAGTTCTCAGCCTGCTGGCACAGCTGCATCAGGCGAATGTGCTCTTGACGGACAAGCAGCCCGACTTGGAGGAGATCTCCGAGCGAGGGGACCGCTTGCGCAAGGCCAAGCTATGGCAGTACCTGGCCAACCCGCTGTCGGTGAAGCTTCCCTTGTTCGATCCGGATCCCATGATGAACGCGCTGATGCGCTGGATTCCTGCGGTGCTCTGGCCCTGGATCCTGGCTGTGTGGGGGCTGATCATTCTGGGCGGTGTTGCCCTGGCTGCCGTGCACTGGACGGACCTGACGCACGATCTCACTTCCCGGGTGTTCACCAGTGACAACTTGCTCATCATGGCCCTGGTGTACCCGATCGTGAAGGCCTTTCACGAGTTTGGGCACGCGGTGGCCATCAAGGCCGTGGGCGGGCGCTGTCGTGAAGTCGGACTGATGTTCCTGGTTTTCATCCCCGTCCCATACGTGGATGCGACCCAGACGGTGATGTTGCCCAACAAGTGGCACCGTGTGCTCATCGGCGGGGCAGGGATGCTGGCGGAACTCGGCCTGGGGGCCATGGCCTTGTGGCTGTGGACGCAAGCCAGTGGCGGGGTCACACAGGCGGTCTTGCACCAGATCGTCATCCTGGCGGGTGTGACCACGGTGGTCTTCAACGCCAACCCGCTGCTGCGATTTGATGGCTATTACATGCTCTCCGATGCGCTGGAGATTCCCAACCTCGGGCAACGTGCCAATCAATACGTGGCGTATCTCGCCAAGAAGCATCTGTTCCGGGTTGAGGCGCGCCCGCCTCTGCATCTGACCCCTCGTGAACCGGCCTGGCTGACGTTCTATGCCGTGGGCTCTGTCATCTATCGCACCATCGTCACGCTGTCGATCATCGTTTTGATCGCGGGCAAGTTTTTCATCTTTGGCGTGCTGTTGGCGCTGTGGTCTGGCTATGGCTTGCTCATCAAGCCTCTGGTGAACTACGTCAAGTTCGTACGCCATGACGGTAGCCTGGAGGGCGCGCGTCAGCGCGTGGTCACCATCACTGCAGCGGTGCTTCTGGCCGTGGGCGCCTTCATCAGCCTGGTGCCGGTGGCGAACTGGACGATGGCCGAGGGCATCATCTGGATGCCCGAAGAGTCGAGGGTTCGAGTGCCCTCGACTTGTTTTGGGGCCAAGGTTCTCGCCAAGCCCGGTCAGCTGGTGCAGGCGGGACAGCCACTGTTGTCGTGTGCGGAGCCCGCGTTGTCTGCACAGGTCGAGCAGGCCCAGGCAGCGGTGCGCGAGCAAGAGGCGCGCTTGGCTTTGGCCGAAACCACCGAACGTGTCAGTCTGCAGATCGCGCGGGCTGAGCTGAACTATCAGCTTCAGCGTTTGGCCGATTTGGAGCAGCGGCAGAACAACCTCGTCGTGCGCAGCTCGCACGCGGGTCGCTTCGACATGAACGCCCCAGCGGATTTCGCTGGCAGCTATCACGAACGGGGAGCTGTGGTGGCGTATGTGCTCGATCCGTCCCGCTACACCTTGCTGACGGTGGTGCCTCAGGACCGGGTGGACTTGGTCCGGCAGCATACCGAGCGTGTCGAAATGCGATCTGTCGAACGGCTCTGGCATGTCTTGCAGGCCAGCATTGTGCGAGAGGTGCCCGCGGCAAGTGCCGAATTGCCCAGTATGGCCTTGGCCCTTCAAGGGGGGGGCAAGATTGGTCTGAACCCCGATGCCTCTTCGCACCAAGACGCCCCCCAGGCTCTGGAGCCCCTGTTTCAGTTCGAAATGAGGTTCTCTGGAGATGTCGTGCCGTCCCACCTCGGGGGCCGCGTTCACGTGCGGTTTGCCCACGAGCCAGAGCCGTTGGGCGCGCAGTGGTACCGCAGCCTGCGCCAGCAGTTCATGAAGCACTTCTCGGTGTGAGCGATCTCATGTTTGCCTTGGCCTTGCGATCGGACCCTTACCCACAAAAGCGTGACTGGCAAGACCTGTCATGGCTGGACCGCGTGGGCGAGAGCTGGCGCATCCGTGCCAGCAGCGCGTGGCATCTGAGGTCCTCTCGGCGCCGCAAAGTGGTTGCTTGGGTGGAGGAGTGGGAGCCCTACTGGGCTGCCTTGCCTGAGGCGGAGTTGGCGCAGGCCAGAACGCAACTGCGTCGAGAGCTGACCCGATCCGGCCTGGATGATGACCGCCTGGTGGCCAAAGCCTTTGGCTTGGTGCGCATGATGTCTCGGCGCATTCTGGGCATGGGGCACTTTTCCACACAGATCGAAGGCGCCTTCGTCTTGATCCATGGCAACGTGGCCGAGATGAACACCGGTGAGGGCAAGTCTCTGACGGCCACGTTGGCCGCGGCAACGGCGGCTCTGTCGGGCATGAAGGTGCATGTCGTCACGGTGAATGACTATCTTGCCGAGCGAGATGCCGCGCACTTCGGACCGTTGTACGAAGCGCTGGGCCTGCGGTGCACCCAGATTGGCGAGCAGACGCCGCCACCTGACAAAGCCGCGTTGTATGCGGGCGATGTCGTGTACTGCAACAACAAGACCTTGGTGTTCGATTACCTCCGTGACCGACTCACGCTGGGGGAGCGAACACAACCGTTGCGCCTGGCCATGGACTTCATGACGGGGCGAACCCGTCAGCCCCAGATGCAAGGACTGCAGTTCGCCATCGTGGACGAGGCGGACAGCGTGTTTGTGGATGAGGCACGCACCCCCTTGATCATTTCAGCCACCCGGCGCAGTGAAGAGGCGCAGGCCTTCTTCCGCGAGGCGATTGCTTTCGCTCGGCAGTTGGTGGAGGGGCAAGACTATGAGCTGGCGCCCCGTGACCACCATGCCACACTGACGCGTGACGGACGCGAGCGACTCCAGCAGTTGACCCGGGGCGAAGGCGAGATGTCTCCTGTCTGGCGCAGTCCTCTGAGAGCAGAAGAGGCCGTCTTGTTGGCGCTGCAGGCCTTGCATGCCTTTGTCGCCGACGTGCACTACATCGTGCGCGAGGGCAAGGTCATGATCGTGGACGAGAACACAGGTCGGGTGATGCCAGATCGCTCATGGGAGCGTGGCTTGCAGCAGTTGATCGAGGTGAAAGAGGGTGTGGAGTTGTCAGACGAGAAGGAAACGCTCGGGCGCATCAGCTATCAGATGTTCTTCCGGCGGTATCTGCGCTTGTCAGGCATGACCGGCACCTGCAAGGAGGTCTCCAAGGAGTTGGCCGACGTCTATGGCCTCGGGGTCGTCAAGATCGCCCCTTACAAGCCGACCTTGCGAAAAGCCTTGCCGGCCAGGCTCTACCCCACCAGTGAGCGCCGCTGGGCTGCCGTCATCGAGCGGATCCGAGACATTGTGGCCGCTGGGCGGCCGGTGCTGGTGGGAACCCGTTCAATCGCGGCGTCAGAAGAGTTGAGTCGTTTCTTGACGCTGGCGGGCGTCGCCCATCAGGTGCTGAACGCCAAGCAAGATCAGGCGGAGGCCGATCTGGTCGCGGCAGCGGGAGATTCGGGCAGGGTCACCATCGCCACCAACATGGCCGGCCGGGGCACTGACATCAAGCTCAGCGATGAGGTCTGTGCCAAGGGGGGGCTGCACGTGATCATCACCGAGGGGCACGATTCCTCACGCATAGACCGACAACTGGCGGGGCGATGCGGGCGGATGGGGGACCCCGGCAGTTGGGAGGCCATGCTGTCCATGGACGACACGTTGGTGGCCGAAGCATTTCCCGTGATCCGCCGACGTCTGTTGCATTGGTTGGATCGCCCCGGCACGCAACGTGCTGGTCAAAGCATCGGTTTGATGTATTACAAGTGGGTGCAGGGGCGTGTTGAGCGGGCGCACGCGCTCGTTCGAAACCGGCTCCTCAGAGCGGACTTCAGCAGTCGCCAGGCACTGTCGTTTACAGGAAAAATGGAATGAGTATTTTGCGATTCACACAGGGATACCGGGCGCGTTTGCTGTCAGTGAGCTGCGCGATGTGGCTGGTTCTGGTGCCTGCGCATGCGCAGCAAGCACGCCCGAAGTCGGCGGGCAATATCAGTTGCCTGATCCAGCCTTCACAAGAGGTGAACGTGGGGACGCCCGTTGACGGTGTGCTGGAAACCGTCAATGTCGATCGTGGCGACCTGGTGTCGCCAGGTCAATTACTGGCCCGATTGAATGCAGGCGTGGAATCTGCTGCCGTCGATTTTCAATCGGCCAAGGCGGAGTTCGGTGCACGCAAGCACGCGCGCAGTGCCGAGTTGCAGCGCAAGCAACTGATTTCGACGCAGGAATTCGACGAGCTCGAGACCGAACACAAACTGTCCCAATTGGAGCTAAGGCAGCGTCGCGAACAACTCAAATTGCGAAGCATTGTCAGTCCGATCAAGGGCGTGGTCGTCGATGTATACCGCCATCGGGGCGACCTGGTGCGCCAGGAAAAAATCTTCCGTGTGGTGCAATTACATCCGCTACATGTTGAAACAGTGTTGCCTGCATCACTGTTTGGCAAATTAAGGGTCGATCAGGTGTCCGATGTCACACCTGAGCTGGGTAAAGGGCCGTTAAAGGCGAAAATTATCCAAATTGACCGTGTCATTGACGCTGCAAGTGGCACGTTTCGCGTTAGGCTCCTGTTACAAAATCCAAGGCTGGAAATCCCGCCCGGTCAACGCTGCGCCATCAATTTCCCTCTCTGATCATGAAGAGCATTCACGTGAATCAAGCGCCTACCTTTGAAGCGGGTGTCTCTGCTCCCAAATTGAGCGTTGCGGTGGCTTTGGTCTTGTCCCCAATGTTGGCGCCAGCGACCCCGGCGGTGCCCGAGGCCAGCGAGACGGGGGTGGTTGTGGAAAGTCTCAATCGGTCAGATGTGGGGACGCCAGCCGCCAAAATGACCGGGAAACCCAAGGCGGTGACCGGTAGGCCACAGATCAAGTCTTCGATGCCCAAGCTGCAAACATCGTTGTCGGGACTCCGACTGTCGATGTCTGGGTTCAAGATTGAAGGGGACGTGCTGGTCTCTCAAGAGGGACTCCAGCAGGCCATGGCACCGTGGTCAGATCGTGAGCTCAGCTTCCCCGAGTTTGAAAAAGCCGTCCACGCGATCGCTGAATACCTTCGCAACAACGGTCATCCGAACGTGAAGGTGCGCATCTCCCGCGCGGCCATACAGGATGGCCAGATGGCCATTGCGATCGATGGTTTGACGCCACGTTCCGAAGACTACGCTGCTGCGCCGGTGGTCACGCCTCGCATTCCCGTCAAACAGTTCGTGGTCAAGGGCAACACGGTGTTGAGCGCGGCCGAAGTGCAGCAACTGGTGTCGCCTTGGGAGAACAAGGATCTGACGGTTGAGGAGATGCAAAAACCGGCGGAGGCGATCGCGGCTGTGATGCGGCAGAAGGGCTACCCTCTGGCGCAGGCCTTCTTGCCGCCCCAGCGTGTCGATGGCGGCACGGTGGAGATTCAGGTGCAAGAGGGGGTGGTCGAGGCTGTGACGGTTCAGGGTGCCGACAAGCGCATCAAGCCTGAGGTGGTCGCAGCCGTGGTGGCCAACGGTGCCGCGATTGGCAAGCCCCTGCATGGCGAAGCACTGGAGCGGAGCCTGCTGGTGGCCAACGAGTTTCCCGGCGTGCAGGTCAAGGCGCAATTGGTTCCTGGTGTGCAGCCCGGTACCACGGTGGTTCAAACCCAGGTTGAAGAGGGCAAGCTCATCACGGGGTCCGCGACACTGGACAACCACGGCAACAAGCACTCTGGCGATGTGCGCCTGAGTGTGGCGGCGGCCTTGAACAGCCCCAGTGGTTACGGAGATATCTGGTCGTTCAACGGCAGCTTGTCGGATGGCTCTTCCAGCGCAAGACTGGGTGTGCAAGCCCCGGTGGGGACGCGCGGTGCGCGGGCCGGTGGGTCGTACTCGGTGGCCAAGGTTGACACTGAGGCCAGTGTGATCCCGGTCACGCTGGATGGCAGCGTAGAGGTCGGGTCTCTGTTTGGCAGCTACCCGATTTTCCGCAGTGCCACCGCCAATGTGTTTGCGCTCGGTGCCTTGGATCACAAGCGTCTGAAGCACAACATTGAGGGCAGCAACTTCAGTGACCGGACGGTTCAGATGCTCACATTGGGTCTGTCTGGTGATGGGCTCTCGCCCCGCGGCAGCTACAACTGGGGCCTGAGTATCGGCACCGGAAATGTCGATTTGTCGGATAACCCAGGCAACGCCCTGCGTGATGCCCAGACGACGCGCACGGAAGGGCATTTCACCAAGGGCTTGGCGAACGTCAATGGTGTGATGCCCCTGACCATGTTGGGCTCTGCGTGGAGCGTCTATGGTTCGTTGGCGGGCCAGTGGGCGACGAAAAATCTCGACAACGCCGAAAAGTTCCAGTTGGGCGGGCCGAATGGTGTGCGTGCTTATCCCGTTGGTGAAGGGTTTGGCGATATCGGCATGTTGGCCACGTTGGAGTTGCGTCGCGGCTTCGGTACGACGCGTTGGGGTGACATCTCGGCGTTCGGTTTCTGGGATTACGGCCGCATCACCCAGTACAAGCGAACTTGGGATGGGTGGACCACGACCGACTCCTCCAACCCGAACACCTACGCTCTACAAGGGCTCGGCGTGGGTTTGAACCTCGTCAAGAAGGACGTCGGCTCTCTGAAGGTGATGTTTGCCAAGAAGTTGGGAGACAACCCGAATCCGACCATCACGGGTAAAGACAACGACGGCACCAACCGTTCTGCCCGCATCTGGATCATCGGCACTGTCAGCTTCTGACGCACGGCCTGCCTCAAGGAACAATCATGGCTTACTTCGACACGCCGAAAATCCGCCTGCTGCCTTTCATCCTGGCCGCGACGTTCAGTCCCACTTCCCTGGTGATCGCCGGTCCTGTGGCGACCGGGGCTTTGCCAACGGGCGGGCAGATCGTGTCTGGTGCGGGTTCGATCACCCAGAGCGGTGCGGTGATGAACATCCAGCAGCAGACCAGCAAGCTGATCACGAACTGGGAGACGTTCAACATCGGCTCCGGCGCCGCGGTGAACTTTCTGCAGCCGTCGGCAGATGCCATTGCCTTGAACCGAGTTCTGTCTGCGGACCCATCTCAGATTCTGGGTCGACTGCAGGCCAATGGTCAGGTCGTGCTGATCAACCCGCTGGGGGTGGTGTTCGGGGCTGGGGCACGTGTGGACGTGGGCGGTTTGGTCGTGGGCGCCATGCAGATGAGCGACGCGGACTTTCTGTCCAACAAGCTGCGCTTTACCCAGCCGGGGACAGCGGCCAAGGTGGAGAACTTCGGGACACTGGTCAGCCGTGAAGGGGGCTATGTGGCGCTGTTGGGCGCCAAGGTCAACAACGCTGGGCAGATCGTGACGCCGAAGGGCAGCACCGTGTTGGCTGCGGGTGATCAGATCACCTTGAACATGGGTGTGACGGGCCTCGTCAGTGTGAACGTGGACGCGGGGACGGATGCCGCGCGCGTGGACAACTCTGGCTTGATTGTGGCCGATGGTGGCAATGTGCTGTTGACCGCACAAAGTGCCTCGCCGATGCTGGCGTCTGCCGTGAACCAAACCGGAACGGTGCGTGCCAACACGCTCGCAAACCGCAACGGTGAGATCTGGATCGAGGCCAAGGGTGGCCAAACGTCGATCAGCGGAACCACGCAAGCGGCCGGACTCAAGGCAGGACAATCTGGCGGGCGCATTGTGGCAACCGGCGATGAGGTTGTCTTGCAGACGGGGTCCGTTCTGGATGCCAGCGGGACCGCGGGCGGCGGTCAGGTCCTGGTGGGCGGTGGGTGGCAGGGCAAGGACGCCAGCATCGAGAACGCCAAGACGGTGACCCAGCAAGCAGGTAGCACCATCTCGGTGGATGCGACCGTGTCGGGCCACGGTGGCACCGCAGTCTTGTGGTCCGAACGAGCCTCCCAGATGGCTGGCACCATCAGTGCACGTGGCGCAGGTGATGGGCGCGGTGGCCTGGTTGAGACCTCATCAAAGGGCGCCCTGGGCCTGACGGGTGCGGTCAACATCGGCGCGGAAAGTGGCCAGGGCGGAAATTGGCTGCTCGACCCGACCGATTTGACGGTGACAGCCACCGGGACTGAACCGCTGACAGCCAGTGGTGCGAACTACGCCAACTCAAGTGTCACACCGGGCTCCGTGTCTGTTTCGAACACGTCCATCCAGAACGCACTGAACCTGGGCGGCACCACTGTCACGCTGCAGGCGACCAACAGCATCACAGTCAACGCTGACATCTCCAAGACTTCAGGCGCCAGCTCCACACTGGTGTTCGATACGCTGACGGGTGGTACAGGGGCTGGGTCGATCACCGTCAACAAGCAGATTTCGTCGATCGCTGGTGGGTTGAACATCAACTTTGGCGTGAGTGCAGCCGATGCCGGTGGCAGCGTGACCTTGAACAACACGCTGGCCACCAACGGCGGGGATGTCAATTTCTTCAAGTCCACGACGCTGGCTCACACCACGCCGATTTCGACCAAGATCACCGAGTCCAGCGGCGCACAGTCGGGAGACGTGACCTTCTGGCAAGACGTGAGGTTGGCGGCACCTGAGTATGCCGTCACCATCAATACCCAAGGGCCTCAGAACGGTGGCAACTTCACCGGCCGAGGCGGCAACATCGACTTCAAGGGCAACATCACGTCGGTGGCCCCGCCGGGACTCCTGCCGGAATATCCGCAGGCGCTGATCCTGAACACAACGGGCGCTGACACCGGGACCCCTGCGATTGGACCTGGCACGATCACCCTGGGCTCATCGGCTGCGAACTACATCGGCGGCACGGGTACGCAGGCCTTGCGCAGTCTCTCGCTGATCGGTCCTCAGTCGATCGCCCTGAAGGCATCGACCATCAACCTGTTCTCGATCTCGGGTGATGTGATCGCAGCGTCCTCCTTGCTGGGAACGCCTCAACTGGTTCTTTACGCTGACGACACGGTCATCAACGTGAAGGGCGGCACTTTTGGCAGCAGCACGGGCTACGCCGACTATCAGCAGACCACCTTCGACATCACCAAAACCGCAGGTGACAAGACGCTGACGATCAATGCTGATCGATCGATCAAGATCAAGAATCGATCGATCGATGCAACGACGACCGCGGGTGCACTGGATGTGGCGCTGAACTCCTTCCAGGCACCTGGCGCAGTGGGTGGCGGTGTCGTGTTGGACACCGCATCCATTCTCAGCCATGGTGGCGACATCAACCTGGGTTCGCAGACTCAGGCCGCGACAGGGTTCGGTGGCGATCTCGAAGGGATCAGCAACGGTGTTTACATCAGGAACGGCGTGCTGACGTCGGAGGGTGGCGACATCAACATCTACGGTAGCGGCCCGCTGACCACCGATGCTGGCGCGGCGGTCCGGATCGTGGGCGCGCTCACCAACATCAACGCAGACACGGGTGACATCACCATCGTTGGCAAGCAGTCCAAGTACGCTGCTGCAGGAACGAAGGACGCCGTGCTCATTGGTGAGGGCGGCAATGCGCGCTCCACCCTGCAGACCACCTCTGGCAACATCTACATCACAGGGGACGCGAGCGGCGTCGGCTCAGACAGCTCGGTGACGGGGGGGACCCGTTACGACGGGGTGGTGCTGTCCTCGCGTGCCCTGATTCAGTCCACCTCCGGCGACATCACCATCGTTGGTAAGGGCGGCGGTGGCGACAAGAGCTTCATCGACGAGAACCACGGTATCCGCCTGGAAGACACGGCGACCAGCATTGTTTCGGCAACGGGCGACATTTCACTGTATGGCAGCAGTGGCGGTAAGACGTCGGCCACACAAGGCAGCAACAGCTTTGGCCTGTACGGGGTGGGCAACACCATGTACATCGGCTCAGGAGAGAGCGCCTACAACCCATCCACCTTGCTGCTGACGGCGGGTCCGACAGCATCTGGCGTCATCACGCTGTCGGCAGACAGCATGAACTTTGTGAACACCTCGGCCACGCGTCTGAAGGTGGCTTCATCCGGAGAGCTGCGACTCCATACCGAACACGCCAACACGAACATCGAGTTCGGTACCGCGGGGAGCGTAGCAGAGGTCGGTGACCCGGCGCAGTTGAAGTTGACGCTGGGCAGCAACTGGTTCAACGGTGGTTCGCTGGGCATTTTCCAGCCCGGGTTCTCTGACGTGGTGGTCGGGCACGCTGCATCGGCCACGTCGGCCACGCAGATCAACGCACTGACCAATTCCACGGGCGTGTTGACCGTTGCGGCGGCCACCACGATGCGTGATCACGTCGTGCTGGAGATGAATGGTGTCGGAGGCCGAGTTGGCGTCAACGCCGCGTTGACGGTGCAGGGCGATGCGGCCGGTGGTCCGGACACCGCCCGTACCTTGACCATTCACACGCAGGCAGGCGCAACAGGGACGGGGACCTTGGCCGTCAACAGCCTGCAACTGCTGGGCAGTGGCGACAACGTGCTGACCGGTCTCAACCTTGTGAGCCGTCTGGCCGCTAACTTGAATGATGACCTGATCTTCAAGAACGGGCAGGCTTTGGCGGTGGACACCGTGGGGGCGCAGGACAAGACGACTGCGGGTGCTGCCACCAACTGGTTGGGTGGGGCACAGGCCGCAACGGTCGGCATCACAACGACGGATGACACCGTGTCACTGTTGACCACCACCGGTAACCTGACGTTGAGGCAGGATGTTTACGCCGGGACCGCGTCCGGGGTGACCAGTCTGGTGGCCGAACAAGGGGCGGTCACGGAAGTCAATACGGCGAAAGTGAGCTCGTCGGGCCTGTATGTGGGCGCCCGTGATACGTCCAAGTTGCGCAACGACAACGTGGTGAGCACCTTGGCATCCAGCGTCACACAGGGTGGGCTGGAGTTCCGCGATACCGTCTCCTTGAACATCGGGACGGTCTCAGCGTTAGAGCCTCTGCCGTTGAGCAGTGCCACCCAGCTCAATGACCACGTTGGCATCTCGGTGCACGACACACTGGCGCTGTACCAGGTGGCCGGTGATCTCACCCAGAGCGCCGACGTCAGCGCCGACAAGCTGCAGCTGACCGCGCTGTTGGGCAACATCGATCTGGGACGCACCACGAACGATGTGAACATCATCGCTGCTCGCTTGGATGGCGCTGGCAAGTGGTTGGCCTTCAAGGATAAGGATGACTTGACCGTGGGTACCGTGGTCAGCACGCTGGGCACCGCTGGTGCCTCCCTGACGACAGATGGCATCACCACCAGCAATGGGAATGTGACTTTGGCAGCGTCGGCCAACGGCGCTGCCTTGCTGACGGATTTGACACTGTCCCAATCCATCTCGGCGGGCACTGCCACGGTGGATCTGTACTCGGGCCAAGGCGGCATCCTTGAAACCGGCGCGGCGATCGTGAGCGCAGACAAGTTGCGCCTGAGCGCGCTCAACACGTCGCTGCTCAACAACGCCAATCAGGTCAACAATCTCGCGGCCTCGGTCACTGGGGCTTCACAGGGGCTGGACTTCACCAATGCCAAGGCGCTGAACATTGCCAGCATTGATGCCACCTATCCGGCTGCGGGCGCGACGCTCAATGGCGTGACCCTGGGCTCGGTCGCAGCCCGTGGCAAGTTGTTCCTCGATACACGCGGCGCAACGTCGGGCGACCGTCCCATCACGCAGTCGTTGACCGCGCCGATCACGGCAGGTGACACGCTGTTGCTGGCCGACAGCGCCATCACCCTCACGGTGCCGACCAACGACGTTGCCAAGTTGGCGGCGAACACAGGTGGCGCCGATCTGCGTTACGTGGACGCCAACGACTTCGCGATTGGCACGCTTGATCGCAATGCCGATGCGACCGTGACCACATCCGGCATCACGGCCGGGACCCCCAGCGGTGGGGCCACGGTGGCATTGAAGTCGGTGGCTGGCGCGATCACGCAAGACGCGACATCGCCCGTCACGGCCCAGAACCTGAATCTTCAGGCCGCAACGGGCGTCACGCTGGACAACACGACCAATGACGTGGCAGTGTTGGCAGGCGGTGTCTCCGGTACTGGTCAGTTTGTCTTCTCGGACAAGAACGCCCTGGAAGTGGGAACGACAAGCGATACCTCGCTGGTGACCGTGTCGGGCGTTCAGACCAACAATGGGCAAGTCCGCCTGTCGGCTTCCAAGGATGCCGCCTCGACAACCGGTGACTTGACCCTGACGCAAGATGTCGTGGCCGGGGGCACGTCGACGATGACCCTGGAGGCGTTGAAGGGTGCCATCACGGAAACCGGCAATGTGGACATCACAGCGTCGAACCTGTTGATCAACGCGCTCAACACCACACGCCTGGAGAACACCGGTGTGACGGGCAAGCACCTGATCGGTACGCTGGCCGTCAACATCACGGGTGATGTGGCCGACTTCAGCTTCCGAAACGATCAGGCCTTGACGATTGGCTCGGTGACGGGCCAAGACACGGTTGTGGCGACGGAGGGCGTGACCACCAAGGGCGGCGATATCCAGGTTGCCACGCTCACGGGTGACCTGACCATTGCCAAGAACGTCACCGCTGGTGCCAATGGCTCCGTTGATCTGCGTGCCGGCGGCAGTGGCGACATTGCGATCCAAGGCGCAACCATTGCTTCCGTCGACGGCGCCTCGAGTGGTGCCGGTACCGTTCAACTGGTGGCCGGTCGCCACATCTCGACCAACACGGCGAACAGCACGACCACTGCGCTACCGGAAATCCGCACAGCAGGCGATGTCCTGTTGCAGGCAGTGGGGAACATTGGCGCTGATGGTCAGCGCATTGAGTTGCAGGACGTCTCCACCATTGCCGCCTTGGCTGGTGGCGACATCTGGCTGCGCAAGCTGGATGGCACGACCAATGATCTGACGGTGGGGGCGGTCGCGGCGCTTCACACTGGCGTTGCGTTTGGTGGCGGTGTCGCCAATCGGGCGGGCATGGTCACCACCGTTGGCAGCAACGGTGCCATCGCTTTGAACAATGCAGCGGGTAGCCTGACGGTGGTCAGCGATGTCTCTGCGAATGGCTCGGGCACGGTTGATTTGCGTACGGCCGGTACGGGTAAGTCGATTGCCATCAACGGCGCCACCATCGGCTCCGGCACAGGTCAGGTTCAGTTGATCGCCAGCGGTGACATCAGCACCAACTCGGTCAACGGCGCCAAAAATGAGATCGCCACCAGTGGCAATGCGTTGTTGGTGTCCGGCGGCAGCATTGGTGCGGATGGTTACCGCATCGAGACGTCGGGCGTGGGCACCTTGGCGGCTGAGTCGATGGGTGCACAGTGGCTGCGTCAGACCAGCGGCAGCTTGACGCTGGGTAGCGTGACAGCTTTGACGCCTGGAGATTCCCAGATTGACGTGGAGGCCCTGAGCAAGGATGGCTTGGTAACCAAAGACGGTGATGCTTCGATCGCCTTGAACGTGGTTGCGGGCGATCTCACCATCGTCAAGGACGTGGTGGCCAATGGCAATGGCAGCATCGATGTGCGCGTCAAGGCGGGTGGGGTGGCCATCAATGGGGCAACGCTGAAGTCCGGCGCGGCTGGTGCAGGCACCGGTGGCGTGCAGCTGCTTGCCAGCGGTGACATCTCGACGAACACGAACAATGGTGACACCACGGAGATTGCGACAGCCGGCAATGTGCTCCTGGCTTCGGGGGGAGCGGTCGGCGCAGACGCCCAGCGCATCGAAACTGCCGGCGTGAACACCTTGGCGGTGCAGTCCGCTGGTGCGCAGTGGTTGCGTCAGACGCAGGGAGCCCTGACGGTTGGAACGGTCTCCGCGCTCCTGACGGGGGACGATGCGCTTGACGTCGCAGCCGTGAGCCGAGAGGGTCTGGTGACCACGGCTGGTGATGCACCGATTGCCGTGTCGGTCTCGGCAGGGAACTTGACGATTGCCAAGGATGTGGTGACGAATGGCAACGGGGCCGTGGACCTGCGGGCCAAGGCCGGCAAGGTCATTTTGGATGCTGCTTCGTTGAAGTCAGGCATCGCGGGCGCAGGTACGGGCACGATTCAGATCGTGGCAAGCGACAGCATCACCACCACCACCGATAACGGGACGATCGCCGAGATCGCCACAGCAGGCGATGTGCTGTTGACCTCGGGTGGTGCCATCGGCGCAGACGGAAAGCGAATTGAACTGGCCGGTGTCAACACATTGGCGGCTGAATCTGCGGGGGCACAGTGGCTGCGCCAGACCAGCGGCAACTTGACGCTGGGCACCGTGACCGCGCTGGCCCCGACCGACAACAGCGATGACATCGCTGCCGTCACCAAGAGCGGTCTGGTGTCCACGGCCAACAATGCTTCGATTGCGTTGAATGTGTCCGCGGGCGACCTGACGGTATCCCAGGATGTCGTGGCGCACGGCAATGGCAACATCGACCTGCGAGTTGCAACGGGCAGCCTGGCCATCAATGGCGCGACTTTGAAGTCTGGCAGTGCCGGTGCAGGCTTGGGTACCATCCAGCTGATGGCCGGTGGCGATATCTCGACAGCGACTGCCAACGGGACCACTGACGAAATCGCGACCGCAGGTGATGTGCTCATGGTTGCCGGTGGCGCCATCGGTGCTGATGGCCAGCGGATTGAAACCGCCGGCGTGAACACCTTGGCCGCTCAGTCCGGCACCAGCCAGTGGTTGCAGCAAACCAGTGGAGCCTTGACACTGGGTACCGTGACCGCGCTGACGCCAGGTGACAACGGCGTTGACGTGGCGGCGGCAGACAAGAGTGGCCTGACGGTCACCTCCTCCGCACAGTCGGTCGCTGTGCGGACCCTCGACGGTGGTTTGACTGTGGGCAAGGCCGTGACGGCAACCGGCGGTAAGGTGACGCTCGAGGCTTCTGCTGGGGTGACGCAACTCGCCGCAGCGGATGCCGCCATCACGGCAGACCAGTTGCGTGTGGTGGCCGATGATGGCAACGTCAAGCTGGAAAATGCGGCCAACGCAGTGAACATGCTGGCTGCGGTGGTCACAGGCGGTGACTTCACTTTCGTCAACAACCAGTCTTTGACTGTCGGGACAGTGAATACCGGTACCGATGCCGGGCAAACACAAGGCGTGACGACCTTGACGGCAGGCAAGGCGATCACGATCCGGACCAGTGCTGGTGACATCGCCTTGGCGCAGGATGTGAGCTCCTCGGCGGATGTGGGCTTGACCGACGTCGTGACACTGTCTGCAGCTGGAGGCATCTCGCAGTCGAGTGGTGTGTTGAAGGCGTCTCAGGCGCGCCTCATGACGGGGGCTGGTTCGGTCAACCTGGCGAACGACGCCAACGCCATGGGCAAGTTGGCGGCAGCCGTGACAGGCGGGGACTTGAGCTTCGTGAACAGTGGGGCTTTGGCGCTGGGCACCGTGACCACGCCGACCACGCTGTTGTCGGGTTCGACCACCGGCGTCACGGCGTCCGCAGGTGTGGATGTGCGCACGGTCAGCGGTGACTTGTCGGTTGACGAGGCGGTGAGTGCGGGCGGCCCAGTGTCGCTGGATGCAGCGGGAGCCCTGGCGCTGAATCAAGCCATCACGACGTCGTCCACTGCGACCCTGACGGCTGGCAGCAGCATGACAGTCAGCCAGGACATCACGGCCTCCGCCGCGAACCTGACTGCGGGCACCACCCTGACCCAGGGCAACGGCAATATCAATGTTGGCTCCGGCACATTGAGTCTGGTCGCTTTGGGCGGTGGGGTCAATCAGGCAGGTACTGGCGTGATCACGGCGGGTGGCTTGGCGGTCGATGCGACGGCATCAAGCCAGTTGATGAACACGGGCAACAAGGTCGGTGTGTTGGCTGCGCGCACGGTCAATAGCGTAAGCGATTTTGCTTTGACCAATGCGTCAAACCTGGTGATCGGCAGCGTGGGCGGCCTGGATGGCATCACGTCTGCGGGCACGGTGGAAGTGCAGGTGCCTGCGCACAGCATCACGGTGAATCAGCCTGTATCGGGCGTGGGAACGGGCTTCAACTCGAATGCGGTGGTTCTGCGTGCGGGGGAACGTTTCTACAACAATGCAGGCAGTGCCGCCGTGTCGGCCAGCAACGGGCGCTGGTTGATTTACGACGACAACCCCTATCTGCTCAATCCCGAGATGAACGGTCTGGCGCGCGACTTCATTTTGGTGCGCACGCGTTACAGCGATTACCCACCGTCGTCCGTGCTTGAGCAGGGCAACGGGTACATCACAACGGCAGACTACATCCCGACGGAGGATGCCGCCATGATGGCGAAGTCAACCTCCGGTGTCGCGCTGGGTTACGGGTTCCCATTGACGGGCTCCGTCATGACGGCGTACCCGAGTCAATCCAACGGCTACATCGCCATCGGGCAACCGTTCGAAGCGCCGACGACACTGGCACCCATGCAACTGTTCGCAGCAGGTGCGCAAGTGCCAGAAGAGCCCTTGCTGGTGCCGGTGTTGCTGTCGGTCGAGCCGGGGCAGCACTTCCAGACCTCCTTGTCGTACGTCAGCGGGTTTGGTGAGATCATGGCCGTGACCCTGGCAGATGGTCAGCCCTTGCCCTCATGGTTGAACTTTGACAAGGCGACCATGCGTCTGTTCGGGACCCTGCCGAAGGGTGAGGCAGGTGATGTTGCCTTGCTGGTTCAAGTCAAAGAAGGTGAAGACGGCAAAACCCGTCGCTTCAACCTGAAGGTTCGGGTCAGCAAGGCCGAGTGATGTCGGGCTGGTGCCGGTTGGTGGGACTCTTGTGCAGCGTGCCCCTATGGGCTTGCGCTGCACCAGTGGCGCCCGAGCCGATGCCCACGCGATGGGCGTCGGAACCCCCGCGTGTACGGGCGGTCCTGGAGCGTGCCTGGGCCGCCGAGAAGGGAAGCTCAGGCTTCAGGGACGAAGCCTTGGCTGTGGCACTGTATTGCGAGGCAGCACGTTATGGCAGCGCAGAGGGGCACTACCGCAGCGGTTTGCTCAAAGCTCGTGGGCCGGACACGGTGCGGGATCCTGTGCAAGCCAAGTTCTTTCTGCTGCACGCACGGGAACTGGGCCACGATCAGGCGGGCCAGACCTTGGCAAGCAGCGGTTTGGCGGACGTGCGGCAGGACATGCCGCGCTGTTTGACCGACGACAAGGCATACGAAGCGAGCGCCAATTTCGCCGAGTCGAGCTACAGAAAACAGTTGCCTCCTGCCAGGCAGGGTGTGGCCGCCATGGTCGCCAAGTTGGCGCCGGAGTACGGCATCGACCCCAAGTTGGCTCTGGCGATCGCAGGTGTCGAGTCGAACTTCGACAAGCAAGCCGTTTCCCCCAAGAATGCGGTGGGGGTGATGCAGTTGATACCCGCTACCGCGGAGCGGTTCAACGTGCGCGATCGTCTGGACCCCGAGCAGAACATCCGGGGCGGGCTTTCCTACCTGCGGTGGCTGACAGGCCACTTTGGTGGTGACCTTGTCAGGGTGGTTGCTGCTTACAACGCGGGGGAGGGGGCTGTGCGCAAGCACGGCGGGATCCCGCCATATTTTGAAACCCGTGCTTATGTCTGGCGGGTTCTGAAAAATGCCGGGCTCAAGCAGTGAGGCGCGGCAGGCTCCTGTCGAATGCAGGTGTATGTGACCTGGACGATGGGCATGGTCGACCCCAGCCTGGCTTGCGCCGCTGATGTCCGCCCGCGCCGCGTGTCGACATCATCCTCGTGTGACGGCCTGAACACCTGCCCGCCGCAGCAACTGCCGGCATCGCGCCGACAGGTTCACCACCTTCAACTGCTTGCCAGCCTTGGCGTAGCGTTCGCGCAAGGTCTTGAGGGCGGCAATGGCCGAGTAGTCGACAAAGCTCAGGTGGGCGCAGTCCAGCGTCACCTTGGGCGGGTCGTTGGCCGCGTCAAATTGCTGCAGGAAGGACGTGACCGAGGCGAAGAACAAGGTGCCGCGCACACGGTACAGCTTGCTGCCATCGGGTTCGATGTGGCTGTCGGCGTACAGGGCACGGCCTTGTACCCAGGCAAAGTTCAGCGCAGCCAGCACGATGCCACACAGCACGGCGGTGGCCAGGTCGGTCAGCACGGTGATCGCGGTCACGGCCACGATCATCAGCACGTCGTTCAGGGGCACCTTGTTGATCACCCGCAGCGAGGCCCAGGCAAAGGTCTGCTGTGCCACCACAAACATCACCCCTACCAAGGCCGCCAGGGGGATCTGCTCGATCAGCGGCGAGAGCAGCAGCACGAACAGCAAGATCATCACGCCCGCCACCACGCCAGACAGGCGCCCGCGCCCGCCCGAGCTGAGGTTGATCACGGTTTGCCCGATCATGGCGCAGCCGCCCATGCCCCCAAACAGACCTGATGCGATGTTGGCAGCGCCCAGTGCCACGCACTCGCGGTCGGGATAGCCTCGGCTTTCGGTGATTTCGTCGGTCAGGTTCAGCGTCAGCAAGGTTTCCAGCAGACCCACCAGGGCCATCAGCACGGCATAGGGCGCGATGATGCGCAGCGTCTCCAGGTTCCAGGGCACCTCGGGCCAGTGGAACACCGGCAGGCTGCCAGCAATGTGGGCCATGTCGCCCAGAGTGCGGGTGGGCAACTGCAGCGCCGACACAAGCATGCCCACACCGACGATGGCCACCAGGGCCGGAGGCACAGCGCGGGTCAGGCGCGGCAGCAGGTAGACGATGGCCATGGTCAGGGCCACCAGGCCGATCATCCACAGCAGCGGGGTACCGCTGAGCCAGGATCCATCGTGCTTGAAATGCTCCAGCTGGGCCAGAGCGATGACGATGGCCAGGCCGTTGACGAAACCGAGCATCACGGGGTGGGGCACCATGCGCACCAGCTTGCCCAGCTTGAACAGGCCGAACAGGGCCATGATCAGGCCTGACAGCAGCACGGTGGCCAGCAGGTACTGCACCCCATGCTGCACCACCAGCGCCACGATGACGACGGCCATGGAGCCTGCTGCACCGGAGATCATGCCCGGGCGGCCGCCAAACAGGGCCGTGATCGTGCAGATGATGAAGGCGCCATACAGACCCATCAGCGGGTGCATCTGTGCGACCAGCGCGAAGGCAATGCACTCGGGAGCCAGGGCAAACGCCGTGGTGATGCCGGCCAGAACTTCGGCTCGCAAAGGGGGGAGTTTCATGGGGGAATCGTGGGGGAGCGGTCGCGGGCGGCGCAATCGCCGCAATGGCGCGATGTTACCGGATGACATCATTGCGTCGTCGAGGGCCACGCGGGCTGCTATGATGGCGCCCGTCATTGGGGAGTAGCCTCTCTTTGGTTCGAGCAGATCCCAAAGAGGCTTGCGTCAACACACTTGTCCCGCAGGACATGGCGCAAGCGGTTTGCAAGCTTGGCAAGACCTTTGACCACCACGCCTCCCTTCAGGCCGGAGATGCGTTGTGGTCAATCGTCTCTGATCCGGCCTTGGAGCATGTGTGGACTCTCTTCTCGTCTCGACCGGCGTGGTCGCCCTGGCTGAAATCGGCGACAAAACGCAGCTGCTCGCGTTCATCCTCGCGGCGCGGTTCAAGAAACCCCTTCCCATCATTGCTGGCATCCTCGCCGCTACCATCGTCAACCATGGTCTGGCGGGGGCGCTGGGTGCCTGGATCACGGCCACGCTCACGCCCGAAGTGCTGCGCTGGGTGCTGGGCGCCTCCTTCATCGGCATGGCCATCTGGACGATGATTCCCGACAAGATCGAACAGGAAGAAACGCACATCGCGCAGCGCCTGGGCGTGTTCGGCGCCACCCTGGTGACCTTCTTCCTGGCAGAGATGGGGGACAAGACCCAGTTTGCGACGGTGGCCATGGCAGCGCATTACGCTGCGCCAGTGATGGTCGTGATCGGCACGACGCTGGGCATGCTGATTGCCGACGTGCCCGCCGTCTTTGCGGGCGACAAGCTCGCCAACAAGATCCCGATGAAGCTGGTGCACACCATCGCCGCAGGCATCTTTGCGGTGTTGGGCGTGGCCACCTTGCTGGGCGCGGGCGCCCGTTTCGGGCTGTGAGCCGCAGGCCTCAGCGCGCTGTGTATTGCCCCAGCCAGGTCTCGAACTGATTCACTGGCATGGGGCGGGCATACAGATAGCCCTGCGCTTCATCGCATTGGTGGGTGGCCAGCCACTGAGCCTGCTCGGGCGTTTCCACCCCTTCGGCGATCACGGACAGGCCCAGGCTGTGGGCCATGGAGATGATGGCCTGCGCGATCGAGGCGCTGTTGCCATCGGTGTTCAGATCACGCACAAAGCTTTGGTCGATCTTGAGCTTGTGGATCTGGAAGCGTTTGAGGTATGAGAACGACGAGTAGCCCGTACCGAAATCGTCAATCGACAACTGAACCCCCAAGTCGTGAAGCTGGCGGATCGTGCGGATGGCGCGCTCCGGGTTGTCGGCCATCACGCTTTCAGTGATTTCGATTTCCAGGAAGCGCGGGGCGAGGTTGGCGACTGTAAGGGCGTGCTGCACCGATTGGGCGAAGTCATCTTGCCGGAACTGAACCGTGGAGACGTTGATGGCCACCACCAGTTCCTGCAGGCCTGCGAGTTGCCAGGCCCGGCATTGACGGGTGGCGGCGTACAGCACCCAGTCGCCAATGGGGACGATCAGACCGCTGTCTTCGGCGACAGGGATGAACTCGGCTGGCGGCATCAGGCCCGTTTCCGGGTGCTGCCAGCGAACGAGGGCTTCGCAGCCGACGACTTTGCCACTGGTGAACGAGACCTGGGGCTGGAAGTGCAGCAGCAGTTCGCCTTGCCGCAAGGCCTTGCGCAGGTCGTTTTCCAGCCGCAAGGTCTTGCTCACGCGCTGGTGCATGTCGGCGGTATGAAAGCGGAAGGTGTTGCCGCCATCGCTTTTGGCGCGGTACATCGCCATGTCGCTGGCTTGCAAGAGGGTGTCGATCTCATGGCCATCGGCAGGGTAGACAGCAATGCCAATCGAGGGGGTGACCACCAATTGCTGGCCGGACACCTGGAAGGGCTCGGCAAAGCACTTCAGCAGCTTCTGGGCCACGTGGGCGGCGTCGGCGGCATCCACCTCGGGCAGCAGCAAGGTGAACTCGTCGCCGCCTTGGCGTGACACCGTGTCCTGGTGCCGGACGGTCTGGGTCAGACGATGCGCCACCTCGACCAACAAGGCGTCGGCGGCCGTGGGGCCGAGCGAGTCGTTGATGATCTTGAAGCGGTCCAAGTCCATGAACAGAACAGCCAGCGGTTCCTGATTGCGCTGTGCGTGGGCCAAAGCCAGGCCCAGACGGTCTCTCAGCACCGACTGGTTGGGCAGGTTGGTCAGGGTGTCATGCTGACTGATGTGCCGGATCTTTTCTTCATTGGCCTTGCGTTCGCTGATGTCGCTGAAGATGGCGTAGTAGTGACGCACGCTGCCGTCTGGTGCGTGGTCGACGTTGATGGTGAGCCACTCGATGTAGACCTCACCACCTTTGCGTCGGTTCCAGATTTCCCCCTGCCAGCGCCCGGTTTGTTCGATCTGCTGCCACATCTGCCGGTAAAAGTCGGTGTCATGGCGACCTGAACTGAGAAACGAGGGCTGCTGTCCGATCGCTTCTTCGGCGGTGTAGCCAGTGATGTCCGTGAAAGTGCGGTTGACGGACTCGATGCGTTGATCGGGTCCGCAGATCACGATGCCTTCCAGGCTGTTCATGAACACGCCAGCGTGCAGATCGAGCGCCGCCTCGCGTTGCTTGAGCGCGCTCAGGTCGGTGTGGGTGCCGATCACCCGCACGGCTTCGCCTTGCTCGTTGCGTTCGACCACCTTGCCACGGTCCAGAATCCAGATGTAGCTGCCATCCTTGCACCGGACGCGGTGTTCGTTGCTGTACTGTGCGTGTGGGGTGCTCAGGAGCTTCTCGACGTCAGCCTGAACCGCAGGCAGGTCGTCCGGGTGGACGCGTGACGACCACTCTGACAGTGCATTGCCGATCTCGCTGTCTTCGTGGCCCAGCATGGTCTTCCAGCGCGTGGAGAAGAACACCGTGTTGTCCGGCACGTTCCAGTCCCACAGCCCGATTTCGCTGCCATCAATGGCAAAGCGCCAGCGCTCCTCCGCGGCTTGCAGGCGCAACTCGTCTTGTTTGGACTGGCTGATGTCGCGCCAGTTGCCCACAAGTTCGGTCTTGCCGGTCATGGGATTGCGATTGATGGTGGCGCGGTCTTCGATCCAGCGATACTGCCCGTCGCAGTGAAGCCAGCGGTACTGGAGATTGAGCTCGGTGCCGTCGTCGGCAGCACGGCGCAGGTGTTCTCGCACACGTGCCTGGTCATCTGGGTGCAAGCGTTCGGCGGCCGTGGCGGGGTGCTGGAAAAAATGCGTGGCACTGAACCCTGTCAGGCGCTCGATGTTCGCGCTGAGGTAGGACAGCCGCAATCTGGGGTGCGCATCTTGCTTTTCAAACACATAGATGACCGCGGGGCTGACATCCACAAAGTGCTCGAGCCGGGCGCGTGTTTGACGCAACTCCGCCTGTAATTCTTCCTGACGACGCTCCTCCCTGCGGATCAGCCAGTACAGCAGGCCAGCGGTGAGGGTGACAAACAGTTCACCCTTGAGGGTTTGAATGTCCGTTGACCACCATGTCGGGATGGGCAGCAGGTGCGCGAAAGAGTCAGACAGCCAGATCCAGGCGCTGGCCAGCAGCAAGTAGATCAAACTGATGCGTAATGCTGCCGACATGTTCAATTGGGGCTGTCCGGGTGGTGAGAGGGTGTCAAGCGGGTGGAAGTTGAGGTGCCTGGCTGACAGGCACGTTCACAATGGGGCACGGTCGATCCGTGAGAGGGCATCGTTCACGGCAAAGATCTTGCCATTGACCTGCGGCACACCGAAACCCTTCAGACGCTGGGTGTGCATCGCCAGATAGGCTTCGGCACTGGGCTGGTCTTGAAAGAGGTAGATGCCACCGGCCTCCTGGGTCGCCTGGTTCTCGGTCCAGATTTTCCAGATCAGACCTGGTTCCTCGGCGATGGATTGGGCCAGACCGGACATGGCTGCAGCCATCTCTTCGCCCCAGGGGCCTTCGTAAGGGAAGTCAACTTGCAGCAGGTAGGGCATATCGGTACGTTGTGGAAGACTCAGGACAGTCCAATGATGCCGTGAGTCAGGCCGTCAACCACTTCTGGATGTCGGCCAGACTGGGAATACGGCCGCTGCTGACGACTTTGTTATTGATGACCAGCGCAGGCGTCGACATGACATTGAAGGACAAGATGTCGTTCATGTCTGTCACTTTGACGAACTCGGCCTCGACGCCTGCCTGTGCTGCGGCTTCACGCGCCACGGCTTCAAGCTTCTTGCAATTGGCGCAGCCAGATCCCAGGATTTTGACAGTCAGCATGGCGATTCCTTGTGTTTGGAGAGGTCTCAGTCAGTTGGCCGGTGGCGCGGACGGATGCAGACGCACCCAAGCACGGGTGAGCAGCAACACGGCGAGGAAGAGTCCGCTGGCCAGGCCCGCGGCGGGCCAGCGCGCACCATCAATCCAGGTGCCAAAGGTCAGGCCAGCGCACACGCTGAACAGGGCCACCAGGCCCACATAGCCAGCCGTCTTGCGGCGACCAATCACGGCCGCCACCATCAACATGCTTTGCAGACTGAGTTCGGGGTCGGCCATCAGGTAGGCGAGCAGGGGGCCAGGGTGCATGCCCAGGTCCAGGAACATGCGGGCCACGGGCACCTCCACCAGGGTGGGGAAATACATGAAGACGCCGAACCCGACCGCGACGGCATTGGCGAGCACGGTATTGCTGCCCGCCAGTGCCTCGATCCATTCGGGACGGATGACCTCGCGCACCATGCCGACGATGAACACCCCCACGACCAGCAACAGGAAGATCTGCTTGACGAAGCGCCAGGCCTCCCACAGCCAGCCTCGCCAGTCGTCGGTTGGCAGCTGACGGGCGAAGTGCCAGGTGGCCCCCATCGCCAAGGCAACAGCCATGACCCGTCCGGTGATGCCCACCACCAGGCCATCAGGGGTGGGCTTGAGTTGCAGAGACGCCACCAGCAAGGTGACGGCGGTCAGACCCAGTGCCATCCACGTCCAGCGGTTGGCGCCTTCGATGATGTCCTCCAGGCCTCGCCAGGCCGTGGCGCTGATCAGCAGCAGCAAGCCGATCAGGACGGAGCCCTGCAAGCTCACGCCTTCTTCGCCTTTGCTGGCGTCAAACGGCAGCCAGTTGAACAAAGTGGTTTGCCAAGCCTGGGCCCAGGACACAGGCAACTCGAAGCTGGCGAGTGTGGTGGTGAGCGGCCACAGCTTGAGCGTGCCGGCAATCAGCAAGCCGACCAAGGACAGCAGCACGCCCAGTGCGGCCGGGGCAATGCTGGCCTGGTCGGCGAACAGCGTGTCCGTTTCGCTGTCGTGCTGGGCATCGTCCTGCCAGAAGATTTGCGCCATCAGCAGACCGATGCCGATGCCAAACAGCAGGCACAGCACCAGGCGCGCCATCGCAAACTCCACACCCAGGATGCTGCCGGTGTAGGCCAGCGCCATGATGTTGCCCGCCGGCGCGAAAAACAGGAAGGTGACCGCTGGGCCGATGCCTGCCCCCTTGCGGTAGATGCCGGCGAACAGCGGCACGATGGTGCACGAGCACACTGCAATCAGCGAGCCCGCCAGGGCCGCCGCTGGGTAAGAGACGTAGGCGGGGGCATGTCGACCCAGCCAACGCGTGATGCTGGCTTTCGGAATGAGCGCTGCCATGGCGCCGGCAATGAAAAAGGCCGGTAGCAGACACAGCAACACGTGTGCCGCCAAGTACGACGCCAGGCTTCCGGCTCCACCGTGGAGCAGTGTCAGCAGCAGGTCCATGCGTTACCCTGAGGAGGGAGCCCCGAAGAGGTCATTCTAGTCTTCGGCGCTCCCTGGGGGCGGTTTCAGAGCGCGCGCTGGTTCACCCGTTTCATCAGGGCTTCGGCGCTCTCTTTGCGCTCGCTGTAGCGATCGACCAGATAGGGGCTGATGTCCCGTGTGAGCAGGGTGAACTTGACCAACTCTTCCATGACGTCCACCACCCGGTCGTGGTAGCTGGAGGGCTTCATGCGATCGTTGTCATCGAACTCCATGAAGGCCTTGGCCACCGAGGACTGGTTGGGGATCGTGATCATGCGCATCCAGCGGCCCAGCACCCGCATCTGGTTGACGGCGTTGAAGGACTGCGACCCACCGCACACCTGCATGAGGGCGAGGGTCTTGCCCTGTGTTGGCCGCACGGCGCCCACGCTCAGCGGGATCCAGTCGATCTGTGCCTTCATGATGCCGGTCATGGCCCCGTGGCGCTCGGGAGAGCACCAGACCATGCCTTCGCACCACTGGGTCAGCTCGCGCAACTCTGCCACCTTGGGGTGAGACTCGGGAGCGTCATCGGGCAGTGGCAGGCCACTGGGGTTGAAGATCTTGACCTCGGCGCCCATCGCGCGCAGCAGGCGCGCGGCCTCTTCGGTCAGCAGGCGACTGAAGGAGCGCTGACGCAGCGAGCCATAGAGCATCAGGATGCGCGGGGCGTGCGTGGACGGCTGTGCAGGACGCAGCAGCGCCGGGTCGGGCACACGGAAGTGCTCGGCCGCGACCTGGGGCAGATCGGGCAGGGCGGCAGACGACTCAGACACGGCGTTGCCCCTGTGCATCGATCACCACTTCGCCGTCTTCCTTGCTGAAGGCGCCTTGCTGAGGTTGGTGCAGGATGTCGAGCACCTTCTCCGACGGGCGGCACAGGGCCGTGCCCTTGGGCGTGACCACGATGGGGCGGTTGATCAGGATGGGGTGGGCCACCATGAAGTCCAGCAACTCGTCGTCTGTCCATTTCGGATCGGCCAGGCTGAGTTCCTCATACAGGTCACCCTTGGCGCGCAGCACCTCGCGCACGCTCAGGCCGCAGTCGGCGATCAGCTTCACCAGTTGATCGCGGCTGGGCGGGGTCTCCAGATACAGGATCACCTGGGGTTCGATGCCAGCATTGCGGATCAGGGCCAGGGTGTTGCGGGAGGTGCCGCACTTGGGGTTGTGATAGATGATGGTGTCGCTCATGCTGCGCATTGTCCTTGTTCGTACCACCCCTTGCTGCGGTTGACCATGGCCACCAGTGACAGCATCACCGGCACCTCCACCAGCACGCCCACCACCGTGGCCAGCGCGGCGCCCGAGTTCAGACCGAACAGCGAAATGGCCACGGCCACGGCCAGCTCGAAGAAGTTGGAGGTGCCGATCAGGCAGGCGGGGCCGCCCACGTTGTGCGGCAGTTTCATCCAGCGTGCGGCCAGGTAGCTGATGGCGAAGATGCCGTAGGTCTGCAGGGTGAGCGGAATGGCGATCAGCAGGATCACGCCCGGCTTGGCGACGATGGTGCCGGCCTGAAAGCCGAACAGCAGAACCACGGTGGCGATCAGGCCGACGATGGACCAGGGCTTGAGCTTGGCTGTGAAGTCGGCCACGGCGTGGCTTGAGCGGCGCGCCAGCACATGACGTGTGGCCATGCCGGCGATCAGCGGCAGCACCACGTACAGCACGGTGGACAGCACCAGCGTTTCCCAGGGCACGGTCACGTTGGTGACGCCCAGCAGGAAGGCGGCAATTGGCGCAAAGGCCACCACCATGATCAGGTCGTTGACCGACACCTGCACGAGCGTGTAATTGGCATCGCCCTTGACCAGCTGGCTCCACACGAACACCATGGCCGTGCAGGGGGCCACGCCCAGCAGGATCATGCCGGCGATGTACTCGCTGGCCGATTGCGGATCGACCCAGGGCGCAAAGATGTACTGGAAGAACAGCACGCCCAAGGCGGCCATCGTGAAGGGCTTGACCAGCCAGTTGATCACCAGCGTCAGGATCAGACCTTGCGGCTTCTTGCCCACGTCTTTGACGGCGCCCCAATCAATCTGGATCATCATCGGGTAGATCATCACCCAGATGAACACGGCCACGACCAGGTTGACCTGGGCATATTCCAGCGCAGCAATCGCCTGGAAGGCATCGGGGCTCAAGAGGCCCAGACCCACACCGGCGAGGATGCCCAGGGCCACCCACACGGTCAGATAACGTTCAAACAATCCCATTTTGGAAAACTCCGTGTTGTGTGGGGTTCAGCTGCGCGCGATGTCGTCGAGCGCGGCCTGCAGGGCGTCGCGTGGCATCGCATCCAGCGGCAGGGCCAGCAGTTGCAGCATCTTGTAGCCAATGGCCTGGCGGGTCAGCTCGAAGGCGCGGCGCTTGCCTTCGTCGCCACCTTCGGCGTTGGACGGGTCGGGGTAGCCCCAGTGCACCTTGACCGGGTGGCCGTGGCCGCCGAAAAACACCGGGCAGGTTTCGGCCGCGGCGCTGTCGCACACCGTGATGACGATGGACAGCGGGGGCGCGTCGGGCGTGGTGAACTCGTCCCAGCTCTTGCTGCGGTAGGCCGAGGTGTCGATGCCGGCGCGGTTCAGGGCTTCGATGGCGAAGGGGTTGAGGCGTCCGCTGGGTGCGCTGCCGGCGCTGTGCGCCTTCACATCCTTGCCGAGCTGGGCGGCGAGGTGGTTGAGCATGCCTTCGGACAGCACGCTGCGGGCCGAGTTGTGGGTGCAGAGAATCAGGACGTGGGTGGTCATGGTGGGCGCGTACGCGTCAGAGTTTGCCGATGGCCTGCAGGTCGGCCTGGATGGACAGCGAGGCCAGCTTCTCAGCGGGCAGTGACAGCATCAAGTCGATGCGGCGCTTGAGGATCTGGGCGACTTCCTCGAAAGCGTGTTGTTGCTGCGCCGGGGTGCCGGTGACCGCTGCGGGGTCGTACACGCCCCAGTGGGCCGTGACGGGCTGTCCGGGCCACACGGGGCAGACTTCGCCGGCGGCGTTGTCGCAGACGGTGAACACGAAGTCGAGCGGCGGCGCATCGGGGCCGGCGAACTCGTTCCAGCTCTTGCTGCGCAGACCTTCGTGGGGCAGGTTCAGGTGGGTCAGCACCTGCAGGGCCAGGGGGTGCACCTCGCCCTTGGGCTGGCTGCCGGCCGACCAGGCGGTGAAGCGGTGGGGCGCCAGGCCGTTGAGCAGGCTCTCGGCCATGATGGAGCGGGCGGAGTTGCCCGTGCACACGAAGAGCACGTTGTAGATCTTGTCAGCCATGTCAGGCTCCGGAAGGGGTGGGTTCGGGAAGGGGAGAAAGCTCGGACAAGGCCAGCAGGCGCTGTACGCCCACCGGCTCTTGCTGTTGCAGGGGCACGATGGCGTGGCGCTGGGCGTGCTGGGTTCGAATCAGCTCGATCTCACGCAGCTCGTTGCGGGCGCGTTGCTGGAGCAGGGCCGATTGCGGCTGGGTGGCGGCCACGCAGTTGTTGACGACCCAGGCCCAGGGCTCGATGCCGGCGCGGCGCAGGTCGGCCTGCAGGTTGGCGGCTTCCAGCACCGGGGTGGTTTCCGCCAGGGTCACGATCAGCACCTTGGTCTGCTTCGGGTCCTGCAGCTGCATCATCGGTGTGGTGAAGTGCACGTTCGTGTCGCCCATCTGGCGCACGATGTCACGGTGGTAGGAGCCGGTGGCGTCCAGCAGCAACAAGGTGTGCCCGGTGGGCGCGGTGTCCATCACCACGAACTTTTTGCCGGCCTCGCGGATGATGCGCGAGAAGGCTTGGAAGACGGCGATTTCCTCGGTGCAGGGCGAGCGCAGGTCTTCTTCCAGCATGGCGCGCCCTTGCGCGTCCAGCTTGGCGCCCTTGGTGGCCAGCACCTGCTGGCGATAGCGCTCGGTGACCTCGTGCGGGTCGATCCGGCTCACGGTCAGGTTGTCCAGGCTGCCTTGCAGGGTTTCGGTCAGGTGCGCTGCCGGGTCAGAGGTGGTCAGGTGCACCGGCAGGCCCCGGTGAGCCAGTTCGACCGCCACGGCAGCCGCCAGCGTGGTTTTGCCCACACCGCCTTTGCCCATCAGCATGATCAGGCCGTGCCCTTCCTGGGCGATGTCGTCCACCAGGGATGACAGGCGCGCAGCCTGGGCAACTTCTGGCAAGACCACGGACGCGGTGTCGACGGGGGCAGGGGATGCGTCGGACAGCAGGTGCTTCAGGGCATTCAGCCCCACCAGGTTGAAGGGCTGGAGCGTGATGTCATCGCGTGGCAAATCGCGCAGCGATGGGGGCAGATCGGCCAGTGCTGCGGCCTCGCGCGCCTGGATCGCGGCGGCCAGCGCATCGTACTCACCTTCGCCGGCGGGCATCAGGCCGTTGATGACCAGATGCTGTCGTGTCAGGCCGATGGCGGCCAGTTCGTCGTGCGTGCGGGCCGCTTCGTGCAAGGCGCCGCCTTGGGCGCGGGCCACCAGTACCAGTCGCGTCCGGCTGGGGTCAGCCAGGGCCTCGACCTCCGCCTTGTACAGCGTGCGCTGTTTCTCCAATCCGGCCAGCGGGCCCAGGCACGAGGCGTCCCCTTTGCCGGCTTCCAGAAAACCGCTCCAGGCCCCCGGCAGTTGCAGCAGGCGGATCGTGTGTCCGGTCGGCGCCGTGTCAAACACGATGTGATCGAAGTCCTGGGTCAGGGGCGACGCCACCAGCAGGCCGGTGAACTCGTCAAACGCAGCGATCTCGGTGGTGCAGGCGCCCGAGAGTTGCTCTTCGATGCTTTTCACCACGGGATCTGGCAGCACGCCGCGCACCGGCCCCACGATGCGGTCGCGGTAGAGCTGCGCTGCGGCCTGCGGGTCGATCTCCAGCGCCGACAAACGCGGCACGGCGGGGAGGGCGGTGATGTGATTGCCAATCTGGACACCAAACACCTGGCCGATGTTGGACGCCGGGTCGGTGCTCACCAGCAGCACATGGCGCCCGGCCTCGGCCAGGCGCACGGCCGTGGCGCAGGCCAGCGAGGTCTTGCCCACGCCCCCCTTGCCCGTGAAGAAGAGAAAGCGCGGTGGCTGATCCAGAAACTGCATGGCGTGCTCCGGCCTCGTTCAGCAGCAACGGCTGCCTGCGCAGCACCCGCCTGCAGCCGGCGCGGCGTTGGTCGCGATGCCGGACCAGCGGGCCAGGTCGTCGCGCGAGGGGTAGCGGCCGGCCAGGGCAATCTGGCCATCGACCAGGGTCAGCGGCAGGCCTTCCTGCCCCGACAGCTCCAGGAAGTTCTTGACGGCCGGCGTCTCGGCAAAGGCCAGCGGCTGCTGGGCCAGGTTGAAACGTTCGATCTGGGCGCCGTTCTGGCGTGCCCAGTCGATGTCGGCCGCGAAGCTCACGAGCGCCTGATCGACCTCGACCCCGCACACACCGGAGCTGCAGCACAGGGTCGGGTCAAACACTTGAATCGACTTCATTTTCAAACTCCTTGAATTATCAAAATGATGGGCAAAATGACGAACTTCACTGAGGAGGGAATCTGTCAGCACGACTTGCAGATCGCCTGCGGATCGACCGGTAGGCACAACTCGGTTTGCCCTGCGCAGCACTCTTCCGTCAGGTAGGCGATCAACTCCGACATCAACGTGAGGTTGGCGCGGTAGCGCTGAAAGCGCCCCTCCTGGGTGGCCGTGACCAGACCGGCGTGGGTCAACGCCTTCAGGTGAAACGACAGGTTGGTGGGGGGCACCTCCAGCGTGGTGGCGATGTCCCCGGCGACCATGCCTTCCTGGCCCATGCGGACCAGCAAGCGGAACACATCCAGGCGGACCCCGGAGGAGAGTGACTCGAAGACAGTGATGGCGGTGCGTTGTTCCATATGTCGATTATACAAATATTATTGAAACGTTGCAAGATATCGATCCGAATGGGCTGTCACAGCGTCTCCGCACACTCATGGGGCGGTACGACCTTCGTCCTGAATGAAAATACGCGGTTTCGCCCGCCGACGGGGCCTGTTGCCAGGCGCTCGTGCGGGAATCGATTTCACCCCCAAGCCACCACCTCTGCGCGTGGCACGGAAGGACAGGATTTGCAGCACCGTCTCGGCAGTTCACGGCTGGTCCGCTTGCTCCAGGAATGGGCGCAGGTGGATGGCGAGTTGGCGCGCCATGACGTGGCAGAGCGGCTCGGCCATTGGCTGAGCGCCTTCGATGCCGTCAAGCTTGATGGCGCGCTGCAGACCATCGCGTCCTACCCCTCGCAGACCAAGTTGCGCGGCCAGGCGGTGGACGCCAGCGCGGTGGCCCGGCAGGTCAATCATGTCAAGGCCGATCTGACCGCCCTGATCACCGCCAAGGTGACACCCGCGCGTCCCACGCTGCCCGCCGCCCCTCGCACCCTGTTGCACACGCTGGAAGAAGACGACGCTCGCAATGAGTCCAAGTACGCGCCGCATTACCAGCGCTACCTGGGCCTGCAAAAACAGATGGAAACCACCGTGGGGGCCCTGCGCGCCCAGGTGCGTCAGATGCTGTCCAAAGGCTCGCCGGCCTTGCGCCAGTTGGTGGCCCTGGATGCCGTCATGGAGCAGATGCTGGGCCCCCGCGAGCAAAAGCTGTGGGCCAGCGTACCGGTGTACCTGGAGCGTCGCCTGGAGCACTGGCGCCAGCACCACCAGCAGGCCATCACGGGGCAGGGGGGCGACGACGACCCCATCCGCTGGCGTCAGGCCGGCGGCTGGATCGCCGCCTTTGAGCACGACATGCGCGACATGATGCTGGCCGAGTTGCAGCAACGCCTGCAACCCGTGGTGGGCCTGATGGAGGCCGCCCAGAACGCCACCGATGGGCCTAGCCCGCAAGCTGCCCCCCCAGAACAAACAGAACACAGCGAGAACAGCGAATCACAATGAACAAATTCATGATGACCGTCATCTTCATCATCGGACTCGTGGCCGTCGGCTGGGTGGGCTGGGGCTTTGTCGGGGCGAGCTGGATGGCCCTGACCATGACCGCCGTGATCGGCGGCGTGTACATCCTGGGGGCACTGGAACTGCGGCGCTTCCGTGCGGCCACCAACAGCCTGAGCGAGGCGCTGGCCCAGATCCCGTCTGAGCTGACGGACCTGAGCGCCTGGCTCCAGCGTCTGCACCCCAGTCTGCAGCACCCCGTGCGCCTGCGCATCGAAGGCCAGCGCGTGGCCATGCCCGGCCCGGCGCTCACACCGTATCTGGTCGGCCTGCTGGTCATGCTCGGCATGCTGGGCACCTTCCTGGGCATGGTCGTCACCTTCAAGGGCGCCGTGTTCGCGCTCGAAGGCTCTGCCAACCTGGAAGCCATCCGTGGCGCCCTGGCCGCCCCCATCAAGGGCCTGGGCCTGGCCTTTGGCACCTCGGTGGCTGGCGTGGCCGCCTCGGCCTTGCTGGGTCTGATGTCGGCGATGACCCGCCGTGAGCGCATCGAGGTCGTGTGTCAGCTCGATGCCCACATTGCCACCACCCTGCGCCCGCTGTCTGGCGCCCACCAGCGTGACGCCACGTTCAAGGCCCTGCAGGCCCAGGCCGACGCCATGCCGGTGCTCGTCGATCGCTTGCAGGCCCTGATGACCGGCCTGGAGCGCCGCAGCGAACAACTCGACGCTCAACTGCTGGCCCAGCAGCAGGCCTTCCATCGCGAAGCCGCCACCGCCTACACCGACCTGGCCCAGCGCGTGGGCACCGCCTTGCAAGACAGTCTCACCGCCAGCGCCCGCGTCGCCGGGGAAACGCTCAAGCCCGTGGTCGAGACCGCCATGAGCGAGATCGCGCAGGAATCGCAGCGGACGCACCTGCGCCTGATCGACGCCACCCAGGCTCAGCTCAACGGCCTGAGCGCGCAGTGGGAGGGCACCGCCCGCCAGGTGGCCGACACCTGGACCTCGTCCCTGCAGACCCAGAACCACACCCAGCAGCAACTGCTGACCGGGCTCGATGGCGCCCTGCAAGCCTTCGCCCATGCCTTCGAGCAGCGCGCCGCCGCTGTGCTGCTGGCGCAGCAAGACGCCACTACGCAGGCTCAGGCCACCCAGGCGGCCGCCGACCAGCAGCGCCTGAGCGAATGGCAAGGCACGATGGCCACCCTGGCGACAACGCTCGCCGCCGAATGGCAGCAGGCGGGCGCTCAGACGGTGCGCCAGCAACAGGCCGTGTGCCAGGCGCTGGAAGCGGCTTCAGCGCAGATCCGCGAACAGGCCGCGCAGGTGGCCGCCAGCTGGACGACCGCTCAGCACAGCCAGACCCAGGCCAACGAGAACCTGGTGGGTGGCCTCGACCGCGCCCTGCAGGGCTTCACCGACACCTTTGCACAGCGTGCCCGCGAAGTGTTGACCTCGCTGCAGGACAGTGCTGCGCAAGCACAAGCGGCGCAAACCACGGCCGACCAGCAACGCCTGGCCGCATGGCAGCAGACCATGGACAGCACCGCCGCCACGCTGGCCGCCGAATGGCAACGCGTCGGCAGCCAGACGCTGGTCCAACAGCAGACTGTCTGCCAGACGCTGGAGAGCGCCGCCGGCCAGATCACCGAGCGCGCCAGCCAGCACGTCAGCCAGACCCTGGCCAGCGTGACCCAGCTGCTGAGCCAGTCGGAAGAGCTGGTGCGCGCCCGCCTGGCCTCCGAGCAAGCGTGGATCGCCTCGCAAGGCGAGCGCATGGACCAGCTGAGCACCCTCTGGCGCACCGAGCTGCAGGCCTTGCGCGACGAAGAAGCGCAACGCGGCCGCGCCGCCGTCGAGCGCCTGGACACCCTCCAAGCCGCCGTGGGCCAGCACCTCGCCACCCTGGGCACCGCGCTAGAAGCGCCGCTCAACCGCCTGCTGCAAACCGCCTCCGAAGTGCCGCAGGCCGCCGCCGAGGTCATCGTGCAACTGCGTCGCGACATGGCGCAGATCAGCGAGCGCGACAACCTCGCCCTGTCCGAACGCACCGCCATGATGGCCCAGCTCGGCACCTTGCTGCAGTCCGTCAACGACGCCACCGGTCAGCAGCGCGCGGCCATCGAGTCCATGGTCCAATCGGCCACCACCGTGCTGCACGAGGCCGGGGCCCAGTTCACGAACGCCCTCAGCCAGCAAGCCGGTCAGGTCGACGAGGTAGCCGCCCGCGTGGCCGCCAGCGCCGTCGAGCTGTCCAGCCTGGGCGAGTCTTTCGCGCATGGCGTCAACCTGTTCAGCGAGACCAGCGACAAGCTGGTGAGCAGCCTGCAGGGCATCGAAAGCGCCATCGGCCAGTCCCTCACTCGCAGCGACGAGCAGCTTGCCTACTACGTGGCGCAGGCCCGTGAGGTGATCGATCTCAGCATCAGCTCGCAGCAGGGCATCGTCGAAGACCTGCGCCGCCTGCACGGCAAGGCCCTGGCATCCGCTGAAGGGGGCGCCCGATGATGGACCCGGAAGACCGGGACGACGCCATCGAGCAGACGGCCCCAGTCTGGGCCGTGTTCGGTGACCTCATGTCTGGCCTGCTGGGCGCCTTCGTCCTGATCCTGGTGGGCATGCTCGTGGTGCAGATGGACCTGGTGAGCAGCCTCAAGCAGGAGGTCGAAAAGCGCCAGCAGGAAGAGCAGCGTCGCATCGCCCTGGAGCACGCCCTGGCCGGCCCGCTGGCCAGCGGCCGCGTCACCCTCAACGACGGCCGCATCGGCATCAGCGGCAGCGTCCTGTTTGACACCGGCTCGGACCAGTTGCGTGCCGACGGTCGCCAGTTGCTCCAAAGCCTCGTGCAGCCCCTGCGCGTCTACCTGGGCGAACGCCAGGAAATGCTGATGGTCAGCGGCTTCACCGACGACACCCTGCTGCGCGACGGCAACCGCCGCTTTGCCGACAACCTGGAGCTGTCGGCCCAGCGCGCCTTGACCGTGACCCGCGCCCTGATCGACGCCGGCATGCCCTCGTCCCAGGTGTTTGCGGCCGCCTTCGGTGCCGAACAGCCCGTGGCGCCCAATACCGATGAAAAGGGCAGGGCGCTGAATCGGCGCGTCGAGATGGCACCGGTGCCCCAAACGGCACCCCAGCCCACGCCCCCAACGGCATCCCAAGCAGTCACCACCTCGTCTGCCAAGCCATGAGCGAACCCACCCTGGCCGCGCTGCGCGAAGCAGGAGCCGATCGCCACGATCCGGCCCGCTTCCATTACCTGGAAGTGCTGGAACGCCGTTTGGCCACCCAGCCCGAGGCCGTGCGCCAGTTGTTGAGCGAGCGTTTGCAAGCCGCGCTGCACGATTACGCTCAGCGTGTGGCCCAGGCCACGTCGTCCGGTGGAGCGGCTTCAGGCGGACCCGCAGCCACACCCCGGATGCCCTCGGCACACGCCGCACCGCTGACCCGGCTGAACCGCTACATCCACGATCGCACGCAGGCGCCCGATGTCGACCCGGAAGACGGCGGCAACGCCAACGACCTGAAAAGCGTGCGTGGCTTCAGCAACGTCTGGACCAAGATCGCAGCAGACCAGCAGGTGGCGCAGGCCATCGACCGCGGCCCGGACAACGCCGGCCCGCTCAATTCCCACCGGCTCATGCTGCGCTCGCTGGCCCTCATGCGCAGCCTCTCACCCGATTACCTGGGCCATTTCCTCTCGCAGGTGGACACCTTGCTCTGGCTGGATCAGATCAACCAGCAAACCTCTTTGAAGGATGGCAAATCCAAGCGACCGAGTCGGGTCAGGAAGTGAGCTTCAGCGCGCACAGTGCCACGGCAAGCGCTCACGTCAGATATGTGACCACTTTCAGCACGGCCACCATGGCCAGCACCACCATCAAGATCAAGAGCAGCAGCCAGGAAGGCTTGCGACTGTGCCTGCTGCGACGCGACGAAGGCCGCTGGCGTGGCCTGTCTTCGCCCAAGCGGGAATCGAGCGTGCTGGAGTGAGTGAATCCCGACTGCTCGAAGGTTGAAACCTCGTCGGTTTTCTGCTGCTGCCACTGGCTGTCCCTGTCTTTGCTCATCTCGGTGTCGTCCTGACGGCGTTCATGGTTGGTCGGCGTGCCCCAGTTGACGCGCCAGGAAGGGCGTCACAGCCCGGGCCACGGCTTCCGGATTGTCGGCAAAAGGAAAGTGGCCACTGCCGGGCAGCAGAACCACTTCAGCCTGGGTAAATACGTCTTTCTGTCGCTCGGCCAAGGGCACAGGCAGATAAGGGTCGGCATCCCCCCAGACCACCAGTGTGGGCCAACGATGCGGGCGCAACAATTTCGCCAGCAACTCTGCGCCCTGGCTGGGCTCCGATGTCGCTCGGTAAAGTTTCAAGATGGCCCTGCGCGTGCCCGTGTCCAGATCGTCGTACATGCGATCCAGAAACGCCTCGGGCAACGCACGCGGTGACCCCTTGCGCAAGACCCACTTGAAGCCCGCCCGATGCGTCAACCATTGTTGCAATTCGCCCAGAATGGGAGTTCGCCAGATGCGCGCCATCGTATGCCAACGGTATCCCAGCAGCACGCCGGTGTTGATCAGCGTGAGGCTGCCCACAGACAGGGGGGACATGGCGGCCCACATCAGTCCCCACGGTCCACCAAAGTCATGCAGCACCAGATGCGCACGGCTGACGCCCAGCTGCTTCAGCGCCTCTCCCAGAAAGCTGGCGCCGCCTTCGACCGAATAGGGGTAGTCAGAGGGTTTGTCCGCCTTGCCAAAACCAGGCATGTCCAACGCAATGGCACGACCATACGGCGCAAGGTGACCCATCAGTTCAGCCCAGTCTTCGCCAGATCCGGGATTCCCGTGCACCAACACTACCGCCTCGGTGGCACGCAGGTTGGCGCCAGCTTGCAACACACGCGTGCGGATACCGCAGGCGCTCAGATGGGATTCGTGCAGCGGTGCATTCATCAGGCGACGCCGTAGCCTTCTTCACGGATGATCTCGCGCACTGCCTCCTCGCCAAGCGCAGTCTGTACCGTCACCTGACCCTGTGTCAGATCCACGGTGACCAGTGCCTCACCATCCTGATCCTGAACCGCTTGCGTGATGGCCTTGACGCAGTGCTGGCAGCTCATGCCCGTCACATGGAACTGATAGGTGGCAGGGGTTGTCATGGCGGGGATCCTTTCAAGAGGTGATACTGACGCCATTGTGAAGTGAACCCGATATCTGTGCCATGCCTGCATCCGAAGTTTCCCCTCTTGTGTCGGACATGGGGGCGTTAACGAGCCCTGACCACACGGTGCAACTGGCTGTGCGGGGAATGACCTGTGCAGCCTGCGTGGCTCGGGTCGAGCGAGCGCTCAAGAAAGTCCCTGGCGTTGCGCAGGCGCAGGTCAACTTCGCCACAGAGACGGCCACCGTGGCATGGATGGATGCGTCTGACGAGGCCGACATCCACACGCAATCTCAAGCCTTGCTGGCAGCCATTGAGCGAGCCGGCTACCACGCCCAGATTCAGCATGCCGACGACAACGTCGTGGAAGAGGTGGTGCCCTGGTGGGATGTCTGGGGCGCGGTGTTGTTGGGTTGCGTGGCCAGCCTTCCGCTTGTGCTGCCCATGCTGTGGGGGGCCCATCATTTCTGGTCGGCTTGGGTGCAATTTGCTCTGGCCACCCCAGTGCAGTTCCTGCTGGGCGCGCGGTTTTACAAAGCGGGTTGGGCGGCCCTCAAGGCAGGCAGCGGCAACATGGACCAGTTGGTCGCGCTGGGCACATCCGCGGCCTGGGGCTTGTCCGTGTGGTTGTGGTGGCGCCACAGCCACACCACCGATCCGCACCTGGCGCACGATACCCCCGACCTCTATTTCGAATCTGCTGCGGTGGTGATCACCCTGGTGTTGCTGGGGAAGGCCCTTGAGGCCCGAGCCAAGCGCCAAACCACGGCCGCGATCCGGGCGTTGCAATCACTGCGGCCTGAGACAGTTCATCGCCAAGGTCCGCAGGGGGAGGTCGAGGTGCCGCTCAAGCAGGTGCTGGTCGACGATGTTCTCATCGTTCGTCCGGGCGAGCGCATCCCCACCGATGGCGTGGTACTGGAAGGGCAAGGTCATGTTGACGAGTCCCTGTTGACGGGGGAGCCGCTGCCCGTGAGCAAAGCGCCTGGTGACCCCGTCACGGGTGGTGCCATCAACACCGAGGCGCGCCTGCTGATGCGCGTCACGGCAGTGGGGGGGCAGACCATGCTGGCACACATCATTCGCCGCGTGGTGGAGGCGCAAGCGGTCAAGGCGCCCATCCAGCGCGTGGTCGATCGCGTCTCTGCGGTCTTCGTTCCCTCCGTGCTCCTCATCGCCCTGGTCACGGGACTTGGGTGGTGGTGGGCCGGCCTGGGGGGGGAAGTGGCGCTGATTCGTGCTGTGGCCGTGCTGGTCATTGCCTGTCCCTGCGCTTTGGGGCTGGCCACACCGGCCGCCATCATGGCAGGGACCGGTGCAGCCGCTCGCCACGGCATCCTCATCAAAGATCCCGAGGCGCTGGAGGTGGCTCACCATGTGCAGGTGGTGGCCTTCGACAAAACAGGCACCCTCACGCAGGGGCGTCCCAGACTGCTTGATTGGCAGGTCGCCACGGGCATGGCGCTTGACCGCAACCAGGCGCTGCAAATGACCGCAGCCTTGCAGGGGGGCAGCGAGCACCCCCTCGCACGCGCTGTGATTGACGAGGCCATACGGTTGAACCTGAGTTTGCCCGCTGCCCACGACCTGCAGGCCGTGGCTGGGCGGGGCATCCAGGGGCGCATTGCCCTTGCGGAGGAGGGGGCGCAAACGTGGGCCTTGGGCAGTACCCGCTGGATGACCGAGTTGTGTGCCAATGTGGTACCGAGTGCTTGGCGCAACACGCTGGACGCCTGGCACGCCCAGGGTCACACCGTCTCCTGGTTGTTGCGACAAGCTCAGCCTGGGTCGGTGCCGCATGGTGCCGAGTCGGACGCCTCCACGCCAACTCAAGCAGCATGGCAAGTCGTGGCGCTCATGGCTTTTGGCGATGAACTCAAGCCAGAAGCTGCTGCAGCCGTGCAGGGCCTGCACGCACTCGGGGTACGCACCGTCATGATTTCCGGTGACAACCGCAGTGCCGCCGAGTACATCGGCAGACAACTGGGCATCCAGCAGGTGATTGCCGAGGTGTTGCCGGGCGACAAGGCTGACCACATTCTGCGTTTGCAGCAAGGCGAAGAGCGGAAGGGGCGGGCTGTGATCGCCATGGTGGGCGATGGCATCAACGATGCCCCTGCGCTGGCCGCTGCCGATGTTGGCATGGCCATGGCCAACCCGCAAGGTGGTGCTGACGTCGCTCTGAACGCTGCCGGCATCACCCTCATGCGTGGAGACCCGACCCTCGTGCCTGCGGCCCTCGACATCTCCCGTCGGACCTCGGCCAAGATATGGCAGAACTTGGCGTGGGCTTTTGGCTACAACATCATCGGCATCCCGCTGGCGGCCTTTGGGGGGCTCAGCCCGATGCTTGCTGGGGCGGCCATGGCACTGAGCAGTGTCAGCGTGGTCAGCAACGCGCTGCTGCTGTCACGGTGGCGCGCATGACGTAAACTCGCGGCCTCAGTCTGCCAGTAGCTCAGTTGGATAGAGCACCCGCCTTCTAAGCGGGCGGTCGGGGGTTCGACTCCCTCCTGGCAGGCCAGCATCGTCGGTGTGTGTCACACGATATCAGTGTCGAGCTTCTTTACACGCGACGATCTCCAAGTCCCTGGCGTCAGGTTTCTCCCTGGGGGAAATTCGGTCATGAGTTGTTGGCAAGGAAATTGCTCTATGGCGGCTGGTGAAGCCCCAAATGGCTTTTTCTTTATGGAGAACACAATGCTCATGCTCAAAACACAGGGTTGGATGAACCTGCTCCGCGCAGGTCTGGTTTGCGGGGTGGCAAGCCCGTTGATGGCCTCTGCCGCGCTGGTGGTCAACCCGACCAACGACGTCGCGCAGCTCACAAGCGCCCTGATTGCGCCTGGCTCGGGCATCAACCTGAGTGGCTCGTCGCTGGTTCTGGGTGGCGCCACCCAGCAAGGTACTTATTCCGGCTTCAACCTGGCTCCCAGCTCCGGTTCGACCCCCACACTGCAAATGCAGGATGGTGTTGTGCTGACGTCGGGGGGCAACGCTTCCGTGCCGCTGTCCAACACGGTCAACAACTACTCGACCGCCCTCGTCGGTGGTAGTGGCTATGCGCCTTTGGCCACACTGGCGAGCAACACCACGAGCGACGCCAACGTCCTGCGTTACAACTTCACCCTCGCAGCAGGGCTGAACGCTGTGTCCATGCAGTTCGTGTTTGCCACCGATGAATTCCCGACCCAGAGCGTGACCGACATCTTTGGTTTCTTCGTGGACGGCGTGAACTATGCGAAGTTCCCCAGCGGCGAGCTGATCAGCAACACCCCTGGCAACCCCACCAACTTCATCCTGAACCCCGTTGGCGGCGGTCTGTATGACATCGAGTGGAACGGCCTGACGCAGGTTTTCACGGTCACGGGTCTGATCAATTCGGCTCTGTCCGAGCACACGCTTGAGATTGCCATTGCCGACACGTCGGACTCCATCTTTGACAGCGCCGTGTACGTTTCGGGCCTGAAGGGCGTGACCTCCACCACCGGTGGCGGCATCGGCGATCCGGGCACCGTTCCCGAGCCTGGTTCGTTGGCCCTGTTGGGCGCTGCCGTGCTCGGTCTGGCGGCCAGCCGTCAGCGTCGCGCCAAGTAAATCCTGCCGGATGAAAGCCAAGGCCGCGATGTTTCGCGGCCTTTTTTGTGGTGGACAGCGTCTGCTTCTGGCGCACATGCACTCAGGAGCATGGCGCGTCGGCATGACGGGTGAGATTGCGTGGGTGTGATTTACACTGATTCATCCATGGACGTTTGACGATCCCTCACCCCATCACAGGTTTGCCTCTCATGTTTGATGCCCTCAAGCGTTTGATCGATCCCGATCATGTCGAATCGGAAGACGCCCGCGTGCTGCAGTCATGGGCCAAGGCCGAAGGGCATGCGTTCAAGCATGTCAAGGACAAGGCTGGTGGTGGGCATGTCGTGGAAGCTGCGGCAGGGTGGCGCGCAGAGTGGGGTAATTCCCAGCGGCCGTACATCATCGGCAAGGAGTTGCGTTTCCGCTGCGACACCGGGATCCCCGGGGATGTGCAGTTGATCCTGCTCTCCAAGGTGCTGGCTCAGACACTGGAGTCAGACGTTTTCAGTCGATTCACCAACGCGATGCAAACGCAGATCGACAACACGCTGCCAGACGAGATGCGCTGGTTGGCGATGCATCCGCATGTTCACTTGCCCGACGGCACGGTGCTCGCGCGGCGATTTTCTCTGTTTGCCAATGCCGAGCCAGTGACCACGCACTGGCTCGACCCGGAAACGGTTCAGGCGCTCGAAGAGGCGGTCACGTCGTGGTGGTCGGACACCCTGGTTCTGGTGGTCACCCTCAACCGAGGCATCCTGACGGCTCGCATGGCGGGTCAGCCCATTGCGATGGCACAGCTCAAACTTGTCAGCGCCCTGTTTGCACAACTGGCAGCCCGTTTGCAGGCGGTTTCGCGCCTGGTCGGCTGACCTGGGCTTGCCACGTCATCCCTTGCGTTGACGACCGTTCAGGAAGGCCTCCATGGCTTGCCCTGCCGCAGGTTTGCTGAGGTTGATCAGGAAATGATGTTTTTCCTGGTCGAGATGGGCGCGCAAGGGTTGTGATGCGTCGTTCACCAACTCCTTGATGCTCGCGAGCACATCGGGTGAGAGTTCGCCCAGGCGGGATGCCAGTTTCAGCGCCTCATCCAGCACCGTGCCGGCCGGGGCAATCTGATGGATCAGACCGTAGCTGGCCCATTGCTGTGCGGTTTGGCTCTCTCCCAGCCACAAGAGTGCCAGTGCTCGACTGCGCCCAAGGGCGCGAGCCAAGTGCCAACTGGCCCCTCCATCTGGAGACAGAGCCACCTTGCTGTAGGCCGTCAGGAAGCGACTGTTTTCTCCAGCGACGATCAGATCGCAAGCCAGGGCCACCGAGACCCCGCCGCCAGCAGCCACACCTTCAACCGCGGCGATCACCGGCTTGGGGAAGCACCGCAAGGCCTCGACCCACTGGTGAAAGGCGTCCATGTTGCCCGCCTGTGCGGACAGATCGTGAGCACGGTTGTGAGCCAGTCGCTGCAGATCGCCACCACCACAGAAGTGTCCTCCGGCACCCGTGATCACCACCGCGCGGACATCGGGGTTGGATTCCGCCATGTTGAGCGTTTCCACGCCCGCGGCATACACCTGGGGTGACAAGGCGTTGCGTGTGGCGGGGCCAGACAGCGTCAGGACCAGGGTGTCACCGTGGCGTTCAGTCAGCAATTCAGTGCTCATGGGCGTCTTCAAGCGGCAAGGTGTGGCAACGGTCATTGGGGTAATCACCCCGCAGATTCAAGTGTATGCATCGGCCCACTTAGGGGGCTTACCGTGATGAGTGTCACGGGATGTTCATGCTAGAGTGAAAACCTAGGCCTCATGATGCACCGAGATGAACAACTTTAAGCGGGTATCGGCCGCAGCACTTGCTGGTGCGACGCTCGTCTTGGCGTCTGGGACCTCCCACGGCATGGGCTTCGGACGTCCAGTCAGCCACGCGGTTCTTGGCGAACCCCTTCGCGTCAGTGTGCCGCTTCGACTGGAGGCGGGTGAAACGCTCGATGCCGATTGCGTTTCGGCCGAGGTGCTGTTTGGTGACGACAAGCTCTCACCATCTCAGGTACAGGTGTCCTTGGCAAGTGGCACAGGACGCGATGCCTCGGTACAGGTGCGCACCACCACGCCGGTCAATGAGCCCATCGTGACCTACCATTTGGTCGTCGGTTGCCAAGCAAAGATCAATCGCCAGTTTGTGGCCTTGGCGGATCCGCCGGGTTTGTCCTTGAGTCGCGTGGCGGCGCCCAGTATCGGCGAGGCGCCCCTTGCAACGACCGAGTTGCGTCCGCGGTCGGGCTCGGCAGTGGGTCCTGACGCACCTCGCGCACCTCAGGCAGCTGCCTTGTCCTCGGCTCAGCCTGGAGCGGTGCCGTCACGTCGCGTGTCGACCAAAGCGGCCGCCCCGTCGCGCGCTGCGACTTCAACTCAGGCCGCGCGCAAAGTCTCGGACGAGGGCACGGGGGACTCTTCCCGCACCAGCTTGTCTCTGGCTCCCAAGGTGGCACAGCCGCCTGCCGGACGTCTCGTGCTGGATCCCGTGGAGGCCGATGCCGCCGTGCAACCAGATTTGCGCATGTCAGGATCCCTGAGTGCGCCGAATTCGGTCGATGACGCCGCAGCCACTCCCGAGGTTCTGGAAAGGCGAGCGGCGGCAGCTGCGTTGTGGCAGGCGATGAACTCGTCTCCCGAAGACATCGCTCGTGATCGGCAGAAGCTCCTTGCGCAAGAGCGCATGTTGGCCCAGCTTCAGGCACGGGCGGTTCCGGTGGATTCAGCGGCGTCCAGCGCGTCTGCAGGCGTGGCCACTGGCGCTCGGGCGTCTGAGGGGCCTTCTTGGCTTGTGTACCTCCTGGGTGTGCTGGCATTGGGTGGCGTGGGTTTGTGCGCAGCGCTGTTTGTCAAGCTGAGACGTCGTCAGCAAGCCGAGGCAGAGTGGTGGCAATCGCAAATGCAGGAGCCGGTGGCGCAGGCTGATCCGATGCCTGCCGCTGAAGTGGCCCAGGTTGTGCCAGAAAGCCGTCCGGTCGTGCAGGTTCCGGTTGCACCCGTTGCACCGTCTTCTGCGGAGCTCAAGCCAGTTGTGGTGGCGGCGAGCGCGCCGACCAAACCGGTGGTGGTGGCGGCCGTGCAGACGGCTCGACCTGAGCCCGATGAGGTCATGCGTGAGGTATCGGTCGAGGAGCTGATCGATCTGGAGCAGCAGGCTGAGTTCTTCGTGGTGCTGGGTCAGGACGATGCCGCCGTGGATCTGCTGGAATCCCATGTTCATTCGGTGACGGCCAGTCCCTTGCCCTTCCTCAAGTTGCTGGAGATCTATCAGCGGCTGGGGCGCCATGCTGATTACGAACGTGTTCAGGCGACCTTCAACCAGCGCTTCAACGCGCACGCACCGGCGTGGGAGGCCGACCTCCAACATGGGCACGAGTTGGCGGACTACCCGGGTGTGATCGAGCGTCTGCAAGCGTTGTGGCCGTCTCCTGCCAAGGCCATGGAGGTGCTTGAGAAGTCGCTGACCCGTCCCGAGAGCGAGGCAGACACTTTCGAATTGCCGGCTTACCGCGAACTGCTGTTCTTGTATGCGGTCGCTCGTGACCTGTCTGAGCGCGAGGGCAGTGAGCGGCCACGGGTGGATTTGCTCGCCACGGAGCCCAGCAGCCACATTGGTGCGGCGCCCTTCGACTTGTCTGCACACGACAGCGAGGTCGAGCCCCTGATGGCCACCCGTCCGGTCAAGGCCATCCCTGACGCCCAGCCGACCCTCAGCCTGGACCTCCAACTTGATGACCTGTCTGGCGATGAGGTGCCGCGCTCGTCCTATGGTGACGTGACGGTGTCAGGCAAGCAAGCCGCGGCCAATGATCAGGAAGTCGAGCACATTGATCTGCCGGGATTGTCGGATGTCGAGGCCGCGCCCCGAAGCGCTCACAAGCCGTAATCCACGCTCGTCGTCTGTCCCGGCTGAGATGAGATGGCCTGCATGATCAGGGCGCGGGTCAGTCTGTCAGACAGCAGTTCGGCAAAGGCCAGAACAAACTGACGCATGTAAGCACCACGCTTGAAGGCCAGTCGCGCCACGTTGGGCCCAAACAGGTGCCCCACCGGACGCGACACGACGTCACTGCCTGGCGCGTTCATGGTGGGGTCGTCTTTCACGGCCATTTCGGCCACCAAACCAATGCCCAAGCCCAGCCTGGTGTAGGTCTTGATCACATCGGCGTCGATGGCGTCCAGAACGACGTTCGGCTTGAGTCCTCGCTGCGCAAAGGCCATGTCGATGCGACGACGACCGGTGAACGAGGGGTGATAGGAGATCAAGGGTTCGGCCGCCAGCTGCTCGAGTGTCAGGCGAGGCGCCGAGGCCAGTGGGTGGCTGGCGGGCATCACGGCCACGTGTTGCCACTCATAGCAGGGCAGGGTGACCAACTCCGAGAAGTCATTGAGTGATTCGGTGGCCAGTCCGATGTCGGCCACCTCGTCCAACACCATCTGCGCGACTTGCTCAGGCGTGCCTTGGTGCAGGCTCACGGCGACCTTGGGATACTTCTTGCGCAAGGCCGCCACGGGCTCTGGCAAGACATAGCGGGCCTGTGTGTGCGTGGTGGCAATCGACAGGGTGCCGGCGTCTTGCAGGGCGTATTCCTCACCAATGCGTTTGAGGTTACCGAGCTCTCTCAGGATCACCTCAATCGACTTGAGCACCTGCAGGCCAGGCTCGGTCACGCGCTTGAGGCGTTTGCCGTGGCGCACGAAGATGTCCACCCCCAGTTCTTCTTCCAACTCCAGAATCGCTTTGGAGATGCCCGGCTGCGATGTGTGCAGGGCTTTGGCGGTTTCTGTCAGGTTGAGGTTACGGCGAGCGGCCTCGTGGACGAACTTGAACTGGTGCAGGTTCATGGCGGTTCACTCCTGGTGGGCCAAGGCCCAGGCGGCATCGGAGAGGGCCTGGATCAGGATGGCAGTTTCACCCACTGCCGCACTCAGTCGCCATTGGACATGTGGGTGCTGCTCAGCCATCTCGCTCATCAGGCGGGGCAAGTCCTTGCGGACATGTCCGCCTGCGCCGAGAAACAGGGGCACCACCGTGACCTGGGTGCATCCTTTCGCGGCCAATTGGCGGCCCGCCTCCAGCAAGGTGGGGCTCATGAATTCCAGGAAAGCCAGTGCAATCTCCGCGTGCTGCGACTCGGCCCGAGCACGCAAAGCGTTTGCGGTGGCTTCGAAAGGCTGCGCCCAAGCTGGGTCACGGGCCCCATGGGCGAACAACAGGATGCCGTTTTTGGTCATGGTGAGGGTCAACGGTAGCGAACGAGCCAGGCAAAGGCACTCATGGACAAGAGCAGGTAGAGCACGCTGGGCGCTGCTGCGGCCAGCCAGGGCTCCCAGTCGTGCAGCAGTCCCAGGTGACTGGAAATATGGTTGGCCAACACGAAGCTGATGCCCAACATCACCCCGCCAAAAATCTTCAAACTCATGCCTCCGCTGCGCGCGTGCAAGTAGGCATAGGGAAGGGCCAACGCCACCATCACCAAGCACACCAGTGGGTAGAAGCTTTTCTTCCAGAACTCGATTTCGTAGCGTTGGGCGGCCTGCGCGTTGCTGGCCAGATGCTCGGTGTAGCGCCACAGCGCAAATGTCGACATGGTTTCAGGTGGCAGGACCGAGGCCGACACCACCAGGGGCGTCAGACTGCTGTGCCATGCCAGGCTGTCATGCTGTGACTCGCGGACCAGTTGTGCGCCTGAGCGCACGGCCTGCTCATCGATTTGCCGCTCGCGAGACAGCCAAACGACCTCCGTGACCCCCTTGAGGTGCCAAACCGAACCTTGAGCTGAGACCTCGCCACCGAGTGGCTGGATGCGTGCTTCTTGTGCAAACAAGCGGCGCTGTAAGCGTCCTTGGCCATCGAATTCGAAAATGCGCACCGCACCGAACTCGGTGTCGCTGACTGCGGAACCGACGTTGACCGTGACCGTGTGCGCCGCCTCGCCAGAGATGTCGCGACGTTCGCGCAGCCACGTGCCACTGCCGCCGAGCTTCAGGGTGCCGCGTTGGCCAATCTGTGCTTTGTGCAGTGTCAGCTGTTGTTCCGTCCAGGGCACGGCCCAGTTGCCGACGACCACCATCAGGACTGCTGCAGAAACACCGAGTACACCAAGCAAGCTCAGCGCACGGCCCGGCCCCAACCCTCCGGTGCGCAAGATGGTGAACTCGGTGGTTCGTGCCATGCCTGCCAAGGCCATGATGGCGCCGATCAGCAGGCCGATCGGGAAAATGTCGTAAAAGTGTTGCCCCTGCATGTAGAGGCAACTGACCAGTGAGTCGAGGGCGCTGTACTTGCGGATCTCGTCCACGAAGTCAATGAAGAAGAACAGGGCAGAGAAAGCCAAGGTCACGCCCAGCACGTGCTTGATGACGGTGCGGTAGATCAGTTTCCGTACGGTGTTCATGGCGTGCCCTCCGCCTGTGGCGTCGTCAGGGCTTTGCGGCTCACGTGTCGGCCTGGCAGCACGGCGCCGTCCCTCCACCAAATCAGCAGCAGGGCACCCATCGTCAGGCCACCATGAATGAGTAGCAAGGCGGGAACCCAGGAGAGCTTTCCTTGGCTGACCCAGGACTGGCTCAGGCTCAGCAGGTTGAAATACACGACGAAGACCAGCAGCGCGTAGACGAGGTTCCAGTTGCTGTTGCGTCGCGCGTTCCCGGCAGCCAGACTCAGACCTGCCAGAACCATGTTGAAGGTGGCCCATATGAGGCCGAGACGCCAGGTCAGTTCACCATGCGCTTGCCGTGTGTCGATGGCCAGCAAGGCCAGGGTGGACATGCTGCGAGGCTCGGGCACCTTCAACTCGACACTGGGGGCATCTCCCACGGCGATGCGTGCAGTGTTGAAATTGGACAGCGTTTTCTCGCCGGTTTTCAGATCTGTCTGGGTCCGCTCGCCCTGGGCGAGGACCAGATAACGGACACCTTGCTCCTGTTGCAGCAGGCCCTCTCGCGCGGTCACCACTGACTCCTGATTCTCGTCCGTGGTCACCATGAAAACGTTGCGAGCGGTCTGTTGTCCGTCGCTGTGGCTGTCGATGAAGAACACGCGCTTGCCATCGGCGGAGGTCTGGAATTGACCTGGTGCCACGCGAGCCATGTCCGAGCGCTGCTCATAGCGCTGCTTGAGTACCTCGGTCTGGTTCTGTGCCCAGGGGCGAGCCACCAAGGTGCACAGGGCAACGAGGGCAATGGTCGGCCACGCCATCTTCATGAGCGGCTTGATGAAGGCAAACTGGCTCGCCCCGCTGACTTGCCAGACAACCATCTCGCTGTCACGCCACAGTCTGCTCAGCACGGTCACCACCGCCACAAACACGGCGAGGGCCACCATGATGGGCAGCTGTCCGATGAGGGTGTAGCTGAGCACCAGGCTCAGGTCGGCGGGTGCGAAAGCCCCCTTCGTGGCCTGGCTCAGGATGCGGATGAGCAACATGGTCAGCACCACGGTGAGCAGCACGACCACGGTGCCGATAAAGCTGCGCCAGAGTTCTCGGCGTACGGAGGAATCGAATAACATTGTTCGGATCTGTTTTCAACTGTCCATTATGGACTTGCACAGCATGGACTACCGCGCTATCTCGGCCCACGGGCCCGCTTTGTCTCAGGTGAATGCCGACGCCCTGGTGGTGGTGCTTACGCCGGAACTCATCCAAACCGGCGATGCCACCCTCGATTGCATCGTTGATGAGGCCGTCAAGGCCGATGACTTTGCACTCAAGGCCGGCAGGACACTGTATGTGCATCGGCCCGCTGGTTTGAAGTCCGCCCGTCTGGTGTTGGCGGTGGCGAGTTCCGCTCAGCCCAAGGGGGTGAAGGCCGCGGTGGGCAAGGCGCTGACCTCGGTGAAGGAGTTGGGCGTGGCACACACCGCGGTCGCCGTGGCGCAAGGGCTGTCCCTGACCGCTTCTCACGCACAGGCGCTGGTGCAGGCCGTGGCAGATGCCACCTATGTGTTTCGCCATACCAAGCCCAGTGCACCCAAGCCCGGAGCCCTCAAGAAGGTCACCGTGCTGTGTGCAGACACCGAACTGGCGGCGGTGAAGCAAGGTTTGACACGCGGTGAAGCTCTGGCCAAGGGCGTGACACTGGCGCGCGAGCTGGGCAACCTTCCCGGCAACTACTGCACGCCGTCCCATCTGGCACAGGAGGCGCGCCAACTGGCCCGGACGCACAAACACATCAAGGTGGAAGTGCTGGAACGCCCCGCTCTGGAGAAGCTCAAAATGGGCTCCTTCTTGTCCGTGACCAATGGCTCGGCCCAGCCGCCGAAGTTCATCGTGTTGCGCTACCAGGGGGCTGCTGCCTCTCAGGCGCCGCTGGTTTTGGTGGGCAAGGGCATCACGTTTGACACGGGGGGCATTTCGCTCAAGCCAGGTGCCGGCATGGACGAGATGAAATACGACATGGGCGGTGCGGCCAGCGTGCTGGGCACCTTCCGCACCATCGCCGAGTTGCAGCCCAAGGTGAACCTGATTGGCTTGATCCCCACCTGTGAAAACATGCCCAGCGGCACGGCGACCAAGCCGGGTGACGTGGTCACCAGCATGTCGGGACAGACCATCGAGGTGCTCAACACCGACGCTGAAGGTCGCCTGATTCTGTGTGACGCCCTGACCTACGCCGAACGCTTCAAGCCTGCTGCCGTGGTTGACATTGCCACCTTGACGGGTGCCTGCGTGATTGCACTGGGGCATCAGCACAGCGGCCTCTTCTCGGCTGACGATGCTCTGGCCCAGGCGCTGCTGACCGCAGGTCAGGAGGCGTTGGACACCGCCTGGCGCATGCCCCTGGACGAAGAGTACGGCGAGTCGCTCAAGAGCAACTTTGCTGACCTGGGTAACGTGGGTGGTCGGGAGGGCGGTGCCATCACGGCCGCGGTGTTCCTGAGCAAGTTCACCCAGGCATACCGTTGGGCGCATCTCGATATCGCTGGCTCCGCTTGGAAGTCCGGTGCTGCCAAGGGGGGGACGGGGCGTCCAGTCGGCTTGCTCACCCAGTTCATCCTGAATCAGGCTGGTGCAGGGGCTGATGCCATTCAGCCACTTCCTGCCAAGTCCACCAAGACGGCAGGCAAGGTGAGCGCTGCAGCTCGCAGGCCCGTCGCCAAGAAGGCGGCAGCCAAGACCGTGCGCAAGAAAGCCGTGGCTGGCCAGGCCTGAGGACGTGTTGGGTGCGAACATGAGCATCGTCGAGTTTCACCATGGCGTCTCTGACAAGCTGGCTTACGCTTGCCGCCTGTTGCGAAAGGCCTATCGGGCCGGTGCTCAGGTGGTTGTCACGGGCGATGTGACGGCCTTGAAGGCCTTGGATCGCCAGTTGTGGGTATTCGACGATCGTGAGTTCGTGCCCCACGTGTTGGCTCAGTCAGAAGGTGCAGTGCCGGTGCGTCAGCACGGCACGCCGATCTGGCTCACGGCAGACCCGGCCTCCGCGCCGGGTGAGCGCAGCGTGCTGGTCAACATCGGGCAGGCGATGCCTCCAGGTGTTGAGCGCTTTGCACGTTTGTTTGACATTGTCTCCAACGAGGTGGCCGATCGCCAACAGGGCCGTCTGCGCTGGAAATCTTATGCCGCCAAAGGCTGGCAGGTGAACCCACACGAGGTCAAAGAATGAACGAGACGGATCGCCCCCATCTGCCGCATGTGCCCACCTTGACCGAGGTCATTGAGCCTCTGCACCTGGACACTGAAGCGGCGCCTGTGCAGCCTAGCGTACAGGGCGAAGAGCCTCCTCACATGATTGTCTCGCGCAACCTGCCAGAGCGAGACGGTGCGCCAGGCTGGACGCCGATCAAGACCTTGGTGCTCCCCACGCATGCGGATGAAGGGGCGAGCGGAACAGGGCAGCAGCCTCTGGAGTTGGCTGATGTGCCTTTGTTGACCGAGCCTGTGCTGACATCGGAAGTGGTGGCAGCGTTACCGGTGAAGTCGGCTGAGTTGACCCACGATCAGCTCGCACAGCGCGTGATGGCGGACGTGCAGCGGCGGGTGGACAGCATGCTCGAGTTCCGTTTGCGTGAGGCCTTGACACCCATTCTGGCCCGCCACAGTGAAGCCATCATCCGGGATCTGCGTGACGAGCTGAGCCTCACAATGCGCGATGTCGTGACACGGTCGGTGGCGCAAGAGTTGGCCAAGTTGCGCCAGCGTTGAACGGGTTTCGTTCGGCTGCTGATGTCTTTCGGCATTTGTATCGTCAATCAGGAGTTTTCCATGTCGTGTTTCCTCAAGGCAGGGCGTTCCCTGCTCGCGGTGTCGGTGGTGATGACCGCTGCCATGTCTCACTCCGCACAGGCCCAGACCGTCGTGCGCATCGGTCACGTTGGACCGGTGTCCGGTCCCCAGGCGCACTACGGCCGAGACAACGAGAATGGCGCCCGGATGGCGGTGGACGAGTTGAATGCCCAAGGGGTCACCATCGGGGGCAAGAAGGTTCGCTTTGAACTCATGGCAGAAGACGATGCCGCCGATCCGAAGCAGGGCACCGCCGCAGCACAGAAGTTGTGCGATGCCAAGGTCAATGGTGTGGTGGGGCATCTGAACTCTGGTACCACCATTCCCGCGGCCAAGGTGTACAGCCAGTGTGGTTTGCCAATGGTGACGCCGTCGGCCACGAACCCGGAGTTGACACGACTGGGTTACAAGAACGTGTACCGCCTGCTGGCCAACGACAACGCGCTGGGGGCGGGTTTGGCGCAGTACGCGCACCAGGTGCTCAAGGTCAAGAAGGTGGCGGTCATTGATGACCGGACGGCCTATGGCAAGGGGGTGGCTGAGGTGTTCGCCAAGACAGCCAAAGGCTTGGGCATCGAGGTGGTCAGTCAGCAGTACACCAATGACAAGGCCGTGGACTTCATGGCCATCCTGACGTCCATCAAGAACAAGAAGCCCGACGGCATCTTCTTTGGTGGCATGGACCCTCAGGCGGGTCCGATGTTGCGCCAGATGCAGCAACTGGGCCTGACGAAGGCCTATTTGTTTGGCGGTGACGGCATCTGTACCGACAAGCTCAAGGATTTGGCGAGTGGTGCGCGCACCTTGAACAACGTGGTGTGTGCTGTTGGAGGCGCCTCGATCGAGAAAATGCCCAACGGCAAGGGCTGGCGTGCGCGTTACGATGCCCGATTCCCCAAGCAGTTTCAGGTGTACTCGCCGTATACCTACGATGCAACGATGGTGCTCGTTGATGCGATGAAGCGTGCCAATTCGGTGGACCCGAAGGTGTACGCCGCGAAATTGGCCGAAACCAACTACCAGGGGGTGACCGCCAAGGTGGCGTTTGAGCCCCAAGGTGATCTGAAAAACCCTGCCTTGACGCTGTACGTCTACAAAGACGGCAAGAAAGTCGCTGTGAATTGAACGGCGGCCCAAAAACTTGCTATAGTTGAGGGCTTCGGAGAGGTGGATGAGCGGTTTAAGTCGCACGCCTGGAAAGCGTGTGTGGGTTAATAGCCCACCGCGGGTTCGAATCCCGCCCTCTCCGCCATAACATGACCCCAAGTGATTTTGTCACTTGGGGTTTTTTGTTTTTAGCGCACCTGCCGGCGAGAGCTGTCGTGGGGCTGTCCATCGGATTGGGTGGTGCGTCGACCTGAGAGATGCGTCCGATTTCCCTTGAGAATGGGAACCTCTGCGCTGTAGACGCCTTTGTTCCTACCGACATGACACTGGATCTTGTGACGCTGCTGGCAGCAGTGACCGCGGCAACCATTTCTCTGGCCATTCCAGTTCTGTTCGTCGCCTGGAGAGCCCGTGTCCACCACGGGCTCACACTGTGGGGATTGGGGCTGGTGTTGAACTCGCTGTCCTATCCCGTTTTCGGGCTGCGAGCATGGGGGTGGACCGACTTGTCGATCGTGTTGACCAATCTGTTGACCAGTCTGACTCTCGTTTTGCACACGCAGGCCATCGCGTCTTTTCAGCGCGAGCGTGTCCAAACGTTGTCTCAGTGGGCCGTGTGGTCACCGATGGCGCTGAACATGGTCGTGGTCGCAGTGTTTCTGCACGACGATCTCCTGCGCAACACACTTGTCGCGGCCACCCAGGGGCTCATGGCGTTCATGCTTCTGCGTCAGGCGTGGGGCCCCGGTCTGCTCGAGAGGCGCTTGACAGGGCGATGGGTCTTGATCGGCGGTGCTGCCATGCTGTTCGGAGCCTTGGTGTGCCGTACGTTGTTCATGGTGCTCGCCTCCGACTGGGATCCGCGCTACAACGTCCCCAGTCACGTCCAGGCGTTCACCTATTTCATCGTGATGGCGGTGGTGCTCATCAACAGCATGGGTTTCGTGCTGATGCAGATGGAGCGCGCCATTGAGCAACAGCGGTCTCTGGCGACACATGATGCGCTGACGGGCCTCTACAACCGTGCTGCGTTGCAAGACTTGCTGCCGATGTACGGGGCACAAGCCCGCCGACGTGGCACACCCTTGGCTTTCCTGATGCTGGACATCGATCATTTCAAACAGGTCAACGATGAGCATGGCCATCTTGCAGGTGACCAAGTGCTGAAGGAGGTGGCCAACCGTGTCCGTCATGGGATGCGGCAGTCTGATTTTCTGGCCCGTTTCGGTGGTGAGGAGTTCCTGGCGGTCCTGCCGGCCACGGATGGGGCGGGTGCTCTCGTTCTGGCCGAGAAAATCAGACAGTCGATCGAGGCGGAGCCAGTTCGCTTTCAGGAGCAAGGGATTGCCATCACCATCAGCGTTGGCGTGTCATTTGGCATTCCAGGCGAGTCTGCCAAGTCGCTGGAAGAGTTGATTGCGCACAGTGACCAGGCGCTGTATGCGGCGAAGAGCGGGGGCAGAAACTGTGTGAGACTCAATTCAGTCCCGTCGCAGCCAGTCTGATGCCAAAGCCGATGAACAAACTTCCAACACTGCCCGTGCACAGTGCTGCCAGGCGGCGTCTGCGTCTGAATGCTTCCGCAAGGTAACGACCGCCAAAGATCAGGGCCGACAGGTACGCCATGCTGCACACCTGAACGATGACTCCGAGGATCACGAATGACAACCAGGGGTGCGAGTAGGTGGGAGAGACGAACTGGATGAAGAAGGACACAAAGAACAAGATCGCCTTTGGGTTCATGAGGCTGATCAGCAAGGCCGCTTGAAACGGTCGATTGGATGAGGCGGATGGCGCGGGCTGGGCTGTGACGGTGGGTGCTCGCCAACCCGCCAAGCCTGCACGCACAAGTCCCCATCCCAGGTAGGCCAGATACGCTGCCCCGGCGTACTTCAGGCCCTCAAACAGGGCGGGTTGGGTCTGGAAAAGCGACGCCATACCGGTTGTGGCCAAGCTCATCAGAATCAGATCACCAGTGAAGATGCCCAAGGCGCCGCGGTAGCCTGCACCGATGCCCCGCTGCGATGCCACCGTCATGACGTACAGCGAGTTCGGTCCAGGCAGCAGCACGATCACGATGGTGCCAAGGATGAAGGTGGTGAGGTCGGTGATCCCGTAAACCATGTGCGAAGGCGTTCGTCGGATGCTCAGTTGGAACATGGTAATCCCCGCGCGTGCACCGGTTTTGTGCGCCAGGTTGGCACGTATGTTGCTGGTTAACCTGCGTGCCCGAAGGTAGCGTCGCCTCAGTGCACAGACATGGTTTCCGCTAACGACGGCGGGCATCGTCTTGATGCGTCAGCACCATGCAGGCAGCGCGGCTGTCTCTCTCATTTTTTGCTTTTCGGGTCTCATCTGACAGGTTTGGAGCTTACTCGCTCCCCTGTGAGGGGCCTGGGTGCGGCTGCTCACTAAGGGCCGCCTCCCTCACGCGTCGCAGGAGTGCATATGAAAATCGTCGTCGTTGGCCACGGCATGGTGGGCCACAAGTTTCTCGAGAGCCTGGCCGAGGCGGGCCTGCAGAACGCCGAAGTCACCGTGTTGTGTGAAGAGCCGCGCCCCGCCTATGACCGGGTGCATCTCTCTGAATTCTTCGCCGGCAAGTCGGCCGAAGACCTCTCCGTGGTCGAGCCCGGCTTCTTCGAGCGTACCGGTTTCACACTGCGCCTGGCCGCCCGTGCGGTGGCCATCGAGCGCCGCGACCGCACCGTCACCACCGCTGATGGCGAGGTGCTGTCCTATGACAAGCTGGTGCTGGCCACCGGTTCCACGCCCTTCGTGCCCCCCATCCCCGGTCGCGATCGCGACAAGTGCTTTGTCTACCGCACCATTGAAGACCTGGAAGGCATGAAGGCTGCAGGCGCCAAGTCTCGTACGGGCGTGGTGGTGGGGGGCGGTCTGCTGGGGCTGGAGTGCGCCAAGGCCTTGCGCGACATGGGCTTGCAAACCCATGTGGTGGAGTTTGCACCGCGACTGATGGCCGTGCAGGTGGACGAGGGAGGTGGCCGCATCTTGCGCCACAAGATCGAGGCGCTGGGGGTGAGCGTGCTCACCAGTCGCAGTACCGTGAAGATCGTGGACGGGGCTGAGCACCGTCACCGCATGGTCTTTGAAGATGGCAGTTACCACGAGACCGACATGATCGTGTTCTCTGCCGGCATCCGTCCGCGCGACGAGTTGGCACGTCAGTGTGTGCTGGCAATCGGGCCGCGCGGAGGCGTGGTCATCGACGACCACTGCCGCACCAGTGATCACCACGTCTACGCCATCGGCGAGTGCGCTTCGTGGAACGAACAAACCTTCGGCCTTGTGGCGCCGGGCTATGACATGGCCCGTGTGGCCGCGCGGCACATTGCCGGCGATGCGCAAGCCACGTTCACCGGCGCCGACATGAGCACCAAGCTCAAGCTGATGGGGGTGGACGTGGCCAGCATCGGCGATGCGCATGGCAAGACGCCGCACAGCCGCAGTTTTCACTACAACGACGACATCCATCAGGTCTACAAAAAGATCGTTGTCAGCGAGGATGGCAAGAAGCTGTTGGGCGCCGTGCTGGTCGGCAATGCCGATGAATACGGCACCTTGCTGCAGATGGTGCTCAATGGCATCACCTTGCCCGACCAACCCGAGTTCCTGATCCTGCCCTCCAGCGATGGCCAGGCCAAGCCGGGCTTGGGTGTGGAGGCCTTGCCCGATTCGGCCCAGATCTGCTCGTGCAACAGCGTCAGCAAGGGGCAGATCTGCGCCGCGGTGGGGGAGGGGGCCACCACCATCGCCGATCTGAAAGCCTGCACCAAGGCGGGCGCCACCTGCGGCGGCTGTGTGCCCCTCGTCACCCAGGTCATGAAGGCCGAGATGAGCAAGCGCGGCATGGCGGTCAACAACCATGTCTGCGAGCACTTCGCCTACTCGCGCCAGGAGCTCTACCACCTGATCCGCGTGGGCAACATCCACACTTTTGACGAACTGCTGGCCAAGCATGGGCAAGGTTTGGGGTGCGACATCTGCAAGCCCACCGCCGCCAACATTCTGGCCTCGGTGTGGAACGACTTCGTTCTCAAGAAAGACTTGGCCAGCCTGCAAGACAGCAATGACTACTTTTTGGGCAACATCCAGAAGGATGGCACCTACTCAGTCGTGCCTCGCATGGCCGGTGGCGAGGTCACGCCCGAAGGCTTGATCGCGGTGGGGCAGGTCGCCAAGAAGTACGGGCTGTACACCAAGATCACCGGTGGTCAACGTGTGGACCTTTTCGGCGCGCGTGTCGAGCAACTGCCGTTGATCTGGGAAGAACTGATCGCCGCGGGCTTTGAGTCGGGCCATGCTTACGGCAAGTCTCTGCGCACGGTCAAAAGCTGCGTGGGCTCGACCTGGTGCCGCTACGGCGTCGGCGACAGCGTGGGTCTGGCCGTGGAGTTGGAGAACCGTTACAAGGGCTTGCGTGCCCCGCACAAGATCAAGTTTGGCGTCTCCGGCTGCACCCGTGAGTGCGCCGAAGCCCAGGGCAAGGACATTGGTGTCATCGCCACCGAAAAGGGCTGGAACCTCTATGTGTGCGGCAACGGTGGCATGAAGCCCCGTCATGCCGAGTTGCTGGCCTCGGATCTGAGCAAAGACGAGTTGGTGCGCACGATCGACCGCGTGTTGATGTTCTATGTCCGTACCGCGGATCGCCTGCAACGCACCAGCACATGGCGCGACAACCTCGAGGGCGGTCTGGATTACCTCAAGGACGTGATCCTCCATGACAGCCTGGGTTTGGGGGCAGAGCTTGAAGCCCAGATGCAGCATGTCGTTGACACCTACCAGTGCGAATGGAAGACGGCTGTGACCGACCCCGAGGTGCGCAAGCGCTTCCGTTCGTTCGTCAACAGCGATGCGACGGACGAGCGCATCGTCTTTGTGAAGGAGCGGGGACAGATCCGTCCCGCTCGGCCCGAAGAGCACGCCCCCCAGACCGACGAAATCACTGCCTGAGAGCCCTGGAAGGAGAACAACATGAACGCAGCCATTCTGGATTTTCCTCACGCAGCGCAGGAGTCCGGCCACCAAGAGGCCGACGTGGCCTGGACCCCGGTGTGCGCCGTGGAAGACATCGTGCCCAACACCGGGGTGTGTGCCCTGGTGGCAGGGCGGCACGTTGCCGTGTTTCGCGTGGGACAGGATCAGTTCTATGCGATCGATAACATTGACCCAAAGACAGGTGCCAGCGTGCTGTCTCGTGGTCTCATCGGCAGTTTGGGTGGGCGCATCGTGGTGGCATCGCCCCTGTACAAGCAACACATCGAGCTGAGTAGCGGCGAGTGTCTGGAGTCCCCCGCATACTCCGTGCAGGCGCACCGCGTCAGCATTCACGCTGGGCAGGTGCGCGTCGCCTTGGCATGAGCCAGGTGCCTGACGCTGTCCCACATGTTTCCGTGACCTATCTGCTTGCTCATGACCTTGTCCGCCTCTCACCTTGTCCTGCGTGCCAAACAAATCGAGCTCGATGCCGTGCGGCATCTCGCAGAGCGCGTCGAATTGGCCGGGGTGGTGGGGCAGCTCATTGACGCACTGCAGCGTGAACGGGGGGCGGCCAGCGTTTACCTGGCCTCCGCCGGTCAACGTTTTGAGGTGGAACGCCAAGCGGCAGTGGATGCTGTGCGTCCTCTCGAAGGCAGCTTGCTTGCCTTGTTCAGTGAGCAGGGGCTGCGCACGCATGGCACCAGCGCCCGAACCCTGGCGTTGATGGCCTGGGTGCATTTGGATTTGCAGGCCTTGGCTGCCTTGCGCTTGCAGATTGAGCAGCGACAGCCCACCGCGCACGAGGTGGTGGCCGCGTACAGCCGTGTGATCGCCGGCTTGGTCGAGCTGATCTATCAGTTGGCTGAGGCTGCGCCTCATCCTGGCATCTCTCGCTTGTTGGTGGCCCTGGTCCACCTGATTCAAGGCAAGGAGGCCGCGGGTCAGGAGCGTGCGGTGGGGGCGGCCCTCTTTGCATCAGGTGCCTGCAGCGAGGATCAGCAACTGCGCATTGTCAAGCTCATTGAAGCACAAGAGCACAGCCTCAAGGTGTTCGAGGAGTTCGCGCCGATCAACCTGCAGTCACAATGGCAGCAGCACCAGTTGACACCTCCCGTGGCCATGCTGGAACGCCTGCGTCGTACCTTGTGCACGGCCCGACATGGCACTGTCCTTGATCCACGCCTGAGTGACAGTTGGTTCGAGGCGGCCAGCGTGCGCATTGCCGCGCTATGGCAATGTGAGGTCGAGCTCGTCGAGGCTTTGCGTCAGGCGTGTGCAGCGCAGCTTGACGCGAACCAACAAGACCTGCGTGACGCAGAAGGCCTGCTCAGGCGGTTGCGTGACAACCCGCCCCCCCACACCGATGCCGTCAGCCGGTTTTTCAACACCCATGAGCAGCCGGATGCGGCGCCAGTCCTGGGTGCCCAACCCGATGGCAAGAGCCACAGAAGCGATGCACATGACGCTGCCAAGGTTTCGTCTCTGGAAGACATGCTGCAGGCACAAACCGCTCGCCTGGCCAGCATGGAGTCCGAGTTGGAGACGGCCCGGCGAGCCCTGCACGAGCGCAAGCTCATCGAACGAGCCAAAGGTGCACTCATGGCGCGCATGGGTTTGACGGAGGAGGCGGCCTTTCGCGCTCTGCAGAAGACCTCCATGGATCACAACCGCAAGCTCGTCGATGTGGCGGAGGCCGCGTTAGCCTTGCCCGATCTCGTGTTCGGGCCACGCCCCGATGTGCACCAAAACTGAACGCGCGCGCACCATCTTGGCGGCGTTGCGCCGTCGCGCATGCCCATCCGACCTGGCACAGAACATGCATTCAAAAGTGGCATCAAGCTGAAGACGGCTTGCCTGTTTGGATGACGGCGTCCTGACACTGTCCCTGCGCATTGCAGGGGGTGTCAGACGCCGTTTTCATTTTGAGTCTCCCTTTCTTTCAAGGATGCACCATGGCCTACCTTGCCCCTGCCGAGTTCGTGACCAAGATGGTCGACGCTGGCGAATCCAAATTGCTCATGTCCACCCGTGACACCCTTATTCGCGCCTTCATGGCGGGAGCCATCCTCTCACTCGCCGCAGCCTTTGCGGTCTCGGTCAGCGTCAACACAGGCAATCCCTTGCTCGGCGCCTTGCTGTTCCCGGTGGGCTTTTGCATGCTCTACCTCATGGGTTTTGATTTGCTGACAGGCGTCTTCACACTGGCACCGCTGGCCGTGTTCGACAAGCGTCCAGGCGCCACCTGGGGTGGGGTGATGCGTAACTGGGGTTTGGTGTTCACAGGCAACTTTGCCGGCGCGCTCACCGTGGCCTTCTTCATGGCCATCATCTTTACGTTTGGCTTCAGTGAGGCGCCCAATGCCATTGGGCAGAAGATTGGTCACATCGGCGAGGGTCGTACTCTCGGCTATGCCGAGCACGGCGCAGCCGGCATGCTCACCCTGTTCATCCGCGGTGTGATGTGCAACTGGATGGTGTCCACGGGCGTCGTGGCCGCCATGATGTCCACCTCGGTGTCCGGCAAGGTCATTGGCATGTGGATGCCCATCCTCGTGTTCTTCTACATGGGCTTTGAGCATTCCATCGTCAACATGTTCCTCTTTCCTTCCGGGCTCATGCTGGGCGGCAACTTCACCATCATGGACTACCTGATCTGGAATGAAATCCCCACTGTCCTCGGCAATCTGGTTGGCGGCTTGACCTTTGTGGGGGCGACCTTGTATGCCACCCATTACAAACCTGCTCCCAAGCGCGTCACCGCCTGAGCCTGCGCATCTCCTTGGCCAGCATCATGAGCGCCAGCTTGCGCCTCACCCTGGGGCAACACTCTCAGGCTGGCCATAAACCCCTCAATCAGGACTTCCATGGTGCGGTGCTGCCTGCTGAGCCCCATTTGAGTACCAAGGGGGTGGTCGTGGCACTGGCCGATGGCATCAGCAGCAGTGCCGTCAGTCACATTGCCAGCGCCGCAGCGGTGCGTGGCTTTCTGGACGACTACTACGGCACCTCCGAAGCCTGGACGGTGCGGCGCGCCGCCCAGAGGGTGCTGAGTGCGACCAATTCCTGGTTACACGCGCAGACCCAGCGAAGCGATGCGCGTTTTGACAAGGATCGGGGTTACGTTTGCACCTTCAGTGCCTTGATTCTCAAAGGCCGCATGGCACATCTGGTGCACGTAGGGGACACCCGCGTCTACCGCGTTCATCTCCACGCGCTGGAACAACTGAGTGACGATCACCGCGTGCGTGTCTCCGAGACGGATACCTACCTGGGTCGGGCACTGGGGACGGCTGCCACCCTTGAAATTGACCATCGAAGTTGGTCCCTGGAAGCCGGTGAGCTGTATTTGCTTGCCACCGACGGTGCGTACGAGTACCTCGATGCCGACACGGTGAATGCCGTCTGCATCGAGAGCCCCGACAATCTGGACCTTGCCGCACAGAGGTTGACCGAGGTGGCCCTGCAGCGTGGCAGCCGAGACAATCTCACCGTGCAACTTGTGCGCATCGATGCCTTGCCTGACGCCGAGGTGGGCCAGCACCTCACACAGCGAGACGGCCTCAGGTTGCCGCCGCCACTGAAGGCGGGAGACGAGTTCGAGGGTTACCACATCGTGCGGGAAGTGCACGCCAGCTCGCGCAGCCACGTCTTTCAGGCGCTGGATCTGCACACGCGGCAAACCGTGGTGCTGAAGACGCCTTCGGTGGACCTGCGTGAGCAGCCCGATTATCTGGATCGCCTGCTGCTGGAAGAGTGGATTGCCCACCGCCTCGACAGTCCCCACGTGGTCAAGGCGCTGCCTCCACCCCGTCCGCGAGCGCATCTCTTCGTTGCCCTTGAGCACATTGACGGGCAGACTCTGGCGCAGTGGATGGTTGACCACCCTGAGCCGAGCCTTCACGCCGTGCGGGAGGTGATTGCCCAAGCCGCCAAGGGCCTACAGGCCTTTCACCGTAAGGAAATGTTGCACCAGGACCTGAGGCCCGAGAACCTCATGCTTGACCGTCTCGGCACTGTGAAGATCATTGACCTGGGCGCCGCCCATGTGGCCGGCTTGAGCGAAGTGGCTGGCGATGCGCAAGCTCGGGCTCTGATGGGCACGCTGCAATACACCGCGCCCGAGTACTTCGTAGGCGGGCAGGGCAGTCCGTCCTCCGAACTCTTCTCCCTGGCGGTGTTGACCTATCAGATGCTCACCGGCCATCTACCTTATGGGCTGCAGGTGACACGGCTTCGATCGCTCGCCGATCTCGGAAAGCTGCGCTACACCTCTGTCCGCAGCCGGCGACCCGACCTGCCCTTGTGGCTGGATGCTGTCCTGCAACGCGCGTTACATCCCCAGCCCCATCGTCGCCAGGAGGCCATCACAGAGTTCGTTCAGGATCTCCGTGCGCCCGGTGCGCGCTATCGACGAGATCGCCCGCCAGCGATGATCGAACGCAATCCGGTCCTGTTCTGGCAAACCTTGACCATCATCCTGGCAGGCGCCGTGTTGATCTTATTGGCCTTGCGAGCCGTGGGGCGCTGACCTCCATCAGAGAGGCGGGACATCCTCAGACAGGATCTGCTGATAAAAGTCCACGTCCAACCACCGGCCGAACTTGAACCCCGCCTGGCGCAGCGTCCCCGCATGTGTGAAGCCCATTTGGATGTGCAGATCAATGCTGGCCTGATTGCTCGCGTCGATCACGCCGATCATCACGTGGAGATTCTGCGCTCTGGCTCGTTCCAGCAGGCGCCGCATCAGTTCCTTTGCCAAGCCACGCCGGCGATGGGCCGCATGCACATACACAGAATGCTCGACGGTGCGTCGATAGCCCGCCCATGGTCGAAACGTGCCGTACGAGGCGAATCCCATCAACTCACCATCATCCGACACTGCCCCGATGACGGGAAAGTGGCCCGACTCCTTGGTGCTGAACCAGCTTCGCATGTGGTCCATGGTGCGCGGCTCGTGGTCGTACAGGGCCGTCGAGGTCAGGATGGCCTCATTGAAGATGGCCAGGATCGGCTCGGCATGTGCTTCAAATGTGCAGTCCACCCAAGAGATCATGGCCGCCCCAATTCCAACTGGCGCATCATCTTGTTCATGATTGCCGCCACCCCGCCCTCACAAAGGCGAAGCACCGTCGTGAAGCCCTCGACATTGCCGTAATACGGATCAGGCACATCCAGATCGCCGTCATGATCGGCAAAGCGCAAGAACAGGTCCAGCTTGTGCTGAAACTCCGGCGGGCACTGGCGCTGCAGGGCGTTCAACACGCTCTCATCCATGGCCAAAATCAGGTCGAATTGCGCAAAGTCTTGCGCTTTGACCTGACGCGAGCGAATGCGCTCGATGTGTCGGTAGCCACCCGCCAGCGCGCATGTGATCGCTCGGCGGTCAGGCTTTTCCTTCAGATGGCTGCGCCCGATCGCTGCCGAGTCAACTTGCAACACAGAAGCAAGTCCTCGACGCGCCAAAACATCATGGAACACCGCCTCCGCCAGGGGAGAACGACAGATATTGCCCAGGCAGACCAGCAGGATGCGATACATAAGGCTGAAATTCTAGCGACCTTGCCGGTACGGCGTCCGGCCACCCTTGAGAGCACCACCGGTGCGGCGGGTATCCCTAATATGGGGGATTGATTTCAGCTGCATGCAAATACTTTTTTATTTTGTCCTGAGATGCAGGCAGACATATTTCCGTCATATCTGGTCATTCGATTGCCATGTCGGCCCCCTCTGATGAGGGGGCTCTCAGGGCAAATACGGGGGCTGGTAATGAAGATGCTTTCAGTTGACGCATGTCTGCGCTACATTCCAAATAATCTGTCATGGGCATTTTTACAAATCGCAGGAGCTCGCCTTGAAGCTGTTGACATCCAGAAGTCGGACCATGTTGGGTGCTGTGTCCCTGGTCCTGGGTTCGGCCTTGGTGGCCGGTTGTGCCAATACCGGTGGGTATCCCGCGGCGCCCGCAGGTGCTGCATCCCCCGACTACAACTACATCGTTGGCCCCGGCGATACCCTGAGCATCAACGTTTGGCGCAACCCCGAACTGTCGGGCTCTGTGCCTGTTCGCCCCGACGGCAAGGTTTCCACCCCGCTGGTTGACGAAATGGTTGCCCAAGGCAAGACCTCCACGCAAATCGCGCGCGATGTCGAAAAGGCGCTGAGCAAGTATGTGCGCGATCCTGTGGTCACTGTCATCGTGACCAGTTTCGTGGGTCCTTACAGCGAGCAGATTCGCGTGGTGGGAGAGGCAGCCAAACCGCAGTTCCTGCCCTTCAAGCAAAAGATGACCGTGCTCGACGTGATGATCGCAGCCGGAGGACTCACTGATTTTGCGGACGGCAACAACGCCACGATCGTGCGAGCCTCAGAGAACAACAAGCGCTACACGGTGCGTCTGAATGACTTGCTCAAGCGCGGTGACATTTCAGCCAACGTTGAAATGCTGCCGGGCGACATTCTCATCATTCCTCAGAGTTGGTTCTGAGCACGCGACACCTCGTCCGAGGTGTCCTGATCCCTTACCGTTTGCGTTGTCTGCATGGATGAACTATTAAAGCAACTCTCCACCATTCTCAGGGGGATGTGGAAGTACCGGCGACTGGGTGTGGCCGTTTGTTGGGCGGTGGCCCTGGTGGGGGCCGTGTTGGTGTTCCTCATGCAGGACCGTTATGAAGCCTCGGCCCGGGTCTATGTTGACACCCAGAGCATCTTGCGTCCGCTGATGTCCGGGCTTGCCGTGCAGCCCAATGTGGAGCAGCAGGTGGCCATGCTGAGCCGCACGCTCATCAGTCGTCCCACGGTTGAAAAGCTCATCCGTGCGGCCGACCTCGACCTTGGTACTCGCAACAAGGCCGAGCAAGAGGCGCTCATTGATGAGGTCATGAAAAGCATCCAGATCCGCATGGCGGGTCGTGACAACCTCTATACCCTGTCATACCGCGATGACACGCCCGAGCGCGCCCAGCGTGTGGTGCAGGCCTTGATGACCATCTTCGTCGAGTCCAGCCTGGGGGCTTCGCGCACCGACTCGGACACGGCGCGCCGGTTTCTGGACGAGCAGATCAAGGCCTACGAGGCCAAGCTGATAGAAGCCGAAACCCGCCTGAAGGAATTCAAGCTCAAGAACATCGCCCTGCAAACCCAAGGTGAGTTGGACGCGGCAGGTCGGGTGTCTGACATCGCCAGCTCTTTGAGTGCCGCGCGACTGGAACTGCGTGAGGCCGAGAGCGCGCGCGATGCTGCCCGTCGTCAGCTGGAGTTGGCCCGTGCCGCGGCGCCCAAGCTGTCCGACCCGAGCACGCCGGTTGCCACGCCAGAAATTGATGGGCGCATCGACGCACAGCGTCGCAACCTCGACGCATTGCTGCAGCGTTTCACCGAGGAGCATCCTGACGTCGCCAATACGCGTCGCCTGATTCGTGATCTCGAAGATCAGAAGCGACGCGAGATCGCGGCACTGCGTCAAGCGGCGGCCGCGGCGCCCAAGTCGGTGCTGACAGACAACTCGCCAGCGGTGATGGAGTACAGCCGCACTCTGGCGGCAGCCGAGTTGCAGGTGGCCTCGTTGCGCGCCCGTGTGGGCGAGTACACGGCACGGGCGGCTCGGGCACAAGACCAGATGAAAGTGGCCCCGCAGGTTGAGGCCGAACTGGCTCAGCTCAATCGCGACTACGAAATCCATCGCAAGAACTACAACGACCTGGTGTCACGTCGTGAGTCTGCCAATCTCTCCGGTCAACTGGAGAACGCCTCCAACTTTGCAGACTTCCGCGTCATCGACCCGCCCCGTGCTGCCAACAAGCCCGTTGCCCCCAACCGTTTGCTGCTGCTGCCCCTGGCTCTGCTGGCTGGCTTGGCCGCTGGATTGGGCGTGACCTTCCTGATCAGCCAGATCCGACCGGTTTTCTTTGATGCGTCTTCCTTGCGTCATGCGACCGATCTGCCCTTGCTGGGTGTCGTGTCCCTGGTGACCAACGAGGCACATGTGCAGGCGGAGCGGCGTAGCCTCAAGCGCTTTGCAGGTGCTTTGATGGCCCTGGTGGCATTGTTTGCAGTCGGTATGGCCACCCTGGCCTACCAAACGGGCTCCTTCAGTTGATTGACCATGTCCAACTCCATTGAAAAAGCAGCCCAGCGGCTTGAGCAACTCCGACAGGCCGGCGCCCAAATGCCGACGGCTGTGGCGCAGCCTTCGCCAGCCGTCTCCGTGAACGAAGCGCAGACTCTTGCTCCGTCCGAGATCGCGCCGGCGGTGGCTGATGCGCCGGCTCGCCCCCGTCCAGCCTCTGCGCCTGTGGGCAGCAAGGTGGTGCAGCTCGACTTCGACCGCCTGACCTCGTCCGGTTTCGTCACGCCCAATGCACCACGCTCCATGGTGGCCGATCAGTTCCGCGTCATCAAACGCCCCTTGATCGACAATGCCACCGGCAAGGGTGCCTCGGTGGTTCAAAACGGCAACCTCATCATGGTGACCAGTTCCATGCCAGGTGAGGGCAAGAGCTTCACTGCCGTGAACCTGGCGCTCAGCATGGCCATGGAAATGGACTACACCGTGATGCTGGTGGACGCCGACGTGGCCCGTCCTTCCATCATGAAAGTGCTGGGCTTGCCCCCAGGTCCCGGCTTGCTGGACCTGTTGGTGGACGACAAGCTGGAGATGTCACAGGTGCTTTTGCGCACCAACATCGACAACCTGACTTTGCTGCCCAGCGGCTCACCGCATGCTCGGGCAACAGAATTGCTGGCCAGCGCTGCCATGACCGACCTGGTTGATGACATGGGCAAACGCTACAGCGACCGCATCATCATTTTTGATTCCCCGCCGCTGCTGCTGACCACGGAGTCTCGTGTGCTTGCCACGCACATGGGGCAGATCGTCATGGTCGTGCAGGCAGAGAAGACTTTGCAGTCCCAGGTCAAGCACGCTTTGTCGACCATCGAGTCGTGTCCGGTCAAGCTCATGGTGCTCAACCAGGCGCGCAGCACGGGCCAGGATGCCTATGGGTATGGCTACGGCTATGGCTATGGTTATGGCCAGCGTGAGTCGCTCGCGGAAGCCGAGGTGCAATCATGAAACACTGGCACCGTTGGTGTTGCGGCGCGGCAGTGGCGGCCCTGAGCCCTGTCTGGGCTCAGTCTGATGCTTCGCTTCAACCCTCGGTCTGGATTGAGCCCCGTCTGGGCATGCGCGTCACGCTCACAGACAACGCCCGTCTGCAGGGCGGTCAGCCCCAAAGTGAGCAGATCCTCGAGCTCACACCCGGCGTCCGGATGGTTGCCAACCAGGGGCGTGTGAAGGGCTTCTTTGATTACGGGCTCAGCGGGTTGTACCGTGCCCAGGACACAGGAGGAGACGACCTCCAGCACCGTTTGAACGCCAATGCGCAGATCAATGCCATCGACAACTGGGCCTTTGTGGATGTGTCTGGCACGGTGTCGCAGCAACTGGTGTCTGCGTTTGGCCCTGTGGCTGGCGCCTCGTCCACCAATGCCAACCAGTCGCAAACCGCCACGTATCGTCTCTCGCCCTATGTGCGAGGACAGTTTCCGTATGGTGTGAACTACGAGGCGCGTGTCAACCTGCAAGGCACCCAGAGCAAGACCAATGCGCGCAGCGACTCCGATACCCTGGGATGGTCTGGACGCCTGGCTCGGCAGTTGGGTGCGGCAGGGTGGTCTTTGGCGGCAGATCAGCAAGAGGTGGATTACGACCAAGGCCGCTCCACCGAGTCCAGTTCGTTGACGGGGCGCTTTTCCTATGCGTGGTCGCCTCAGTGGATCACGGGCCTGACTCTCGGGCAGGAGTCCAACGATCTGCTCACACTCAACAAGAAGCGATACGCCAACCATGGCGTGGATCTGGTCTGGCGCCCATCCGACCGGACAACCTTGGTCGCGGGTGTGAACGATCGTTATTTCGGCACCGGCCACAATGTGTCGTTTGAGCATCGTGCCGCGCGCACCGTGGTGCGTCTGTCGGATGTGCGCAGTGTGTCGACTTCGCCAAACGCCAACGTCAATGCCACGCTTGGCACGCTGTATGACCTGCTGGACGCGCTACTCAGTCCGCTGGAGCCGGATCCGGTCAAGCGCGCTCAGCTGGTACAGGCGGAGTTGCAAAGTCGAGGGTTGCCGGGAGACCTGCTGGTCAGTCAGTCCTTCTTGGTCTCGCAAGCAACGCTGCAGCGTAACCAGCAGCTGTCCGTCTTGATGACCGGTCGCCGTGGCGCCTTCACGGTGAGCTATGTGCGCGGTCAGAGCAACCGTCTGCTCAACAACCTGACGCTTGGCGACGACTTTGATGTGACCTCGCAGGTGAAAACCCAGAGCCTGGGCTTTCTTTACGCTCATCGTCTGACGCCCGTGACCTCGGCCAACGCGTCGTACACCCTGCAGCGCAGTGAAGGTGATCTGAACACCCAGCGCAGCTCGCAGTACACCCTGACCTTGGGCCTCAGTACGCAGGTGGGACCGCGCACTTCAGGCAGTTTGCAGCTGCGCCGCATTCACTCGAACACAGGACTGAATCCGTATTCCGAGAACGCGCTGGTCGGCAACATCCTTCACCGTTTCTGACCCATGTATGAAGCTTTCTACGGGTTGAGCAGCAAGCCTTTCCAGCTCAACCCTGATCCCAATTTTTACTTCGGCAGCAAGCCTCACCGTCGTGCTCGTGCGTACCTTGAGTACGGGGTGATGCGAGCGGAGGGCTTCATCGTCATCACCGGTGAGGTCGGAGCGGGCAAGACCACCATCGTGCGCGGGCTGCTGGACAGCATCGATGCGCACACCACGGTGGCAGCGCAGCTCGTCAGTACGCAACTGGGCGCGGAAGACACCCTGCGTTTGGTCGGGGCTGCGTTTGGCGTTCAGGTCAAGGATGCGTCCAAGGCCGAGTTGCTGATGGCGCTTGAGGCATTTTTCATCACCCAACTCACGCAAGGCAGGCGATGTCTGCTGATCGTGGATGAAGCACAGAATCTGCGGCCTCAGGCGGTGGAAGAGCTGCGCATGCTGTCCAATTTTCAGCATGGCAAGCAGGCGCTGCTGCAAACCTTCTTGATCGGTCAGCCCGAGTTCCGCAACATTTTGCAAAGTCCTGACATGCTGCAGTTGCGCCAACGCGTGACCGCCAGTTGTCATTTGGGGCCGATGAATGCGGAGGAGACGCAGGGCTACATCGAACACCGTCTCCGCTGCGCCGGCGCCACCGACAAGCCCACGTTCGACGCCGATGTCTTTGCCGGCATTTATGAGCAGACTGGCGGCATCCCTCGCCGCATCAATGCCTTGTGCGATCGTTTGATGCTGCACGGCTTCCTGTCGGAGGTCACGCATTTCACGGCACCTGTGCTCCAGGAGGTCTTGGCCGAGATTCAGGAAGAGCTGACGGCACCACCGCTGGAGCCCGTGTCCGCCGAGGCGGTGTTGCAGGCCTCGCCCGCAGCGCGTCCGACCTCTTTGAATGTGGACTTGGATCTGGACGCCGACAGCCATGATCTGCGCAGTCTTGAAGAGCAGTTGTCTCGTCTCACAGCCGCTCAACTCAGCGCTCACCTATTGCGCATTGAGCGAAGCGTGTTGCGCCAGGAGCGCCTGAGCATCGAGATCCTGTCGGCGTTGCAAAAGATCGCGGCGGGCAAGGGGCAGTCATGAGCATGATCAATGCCCTCACCATTGACGTTGAGGACTATTTCCAGGTTTCGGCATTCGCGCCTTACATCGCACGCCGCGACTGGGACACGCGAGAGTGCCGGGTCGAGCGCAACGTCGGGCGCATTCTGGACATGCTGGCGGCCGAGAAGACCCATGCGACGTTTTTCACCTTGGGATGGATCGCGCAGCGTTATCCGCACTTGGTGCGCCGCATTGCCGCGGACGGACACGAGGTGGCCAGCCACGGCTATGGGCATGAGCGCGTCAGTGACCTCACGCCTGAGGCCTTCGCACAGGACATCCGAACAGCCAAGCATTTGCTGGAAGACATTGCCGGTTTGACCGTCACGGGTTATCGGGCGCCCAGCTTTTCGATCGGGCAGACCAATCTGTGGGCTTTGGATGTGTTGGAGCAGGAGGGTTATCGCTACAGCTCCAGCATCTATCCGATTCAGCACGATCACTATGGCATGCCCGATGCACCTCGCTTTGCGCATCGCATTCGCCATGACCTGATCGAGGTGCCGCCTACCACCTTGCGTCTGTTCAATCGCAATCTGCCATCCAGTGGTGGCGGCTACTTCCGTCTTTTCCCGTACGGTCTTTCGCGCTGGATGCTGCGTCAGGTGAACGAGAGGGACCAGCAGCCAGCCATCTTCTACTTTCACCCCTGGGAGATCGACGCGGAGCAGCCCCGCGTGGCTGGCATTGATCTGCGTACGCGTTTCCGGCATTACGTGAACATCCCACGCATGGAACAGCGTTTGCAGCGCCTGCTGCGAGACTTCCAGTGGGGCCGGATGGACCACATCTTCCTGAACAAGCCAGTGAAGGGTAAGGTGCAAGGTGTCTGACGTGCATCGTTTGCAGGTATCGAGGCTGGAGACGAGGCGCAGCGACTGGCATCAGCGCTGGGATGCATTCGTGTTGGCACACCCAACGGCCACGTTCTTTCACCGAGTGGGCTGGCAGCAGATCATGGAAGAGGTGTTTCGGCACCCTACGCACTTCTTGTATGCCCACCGAGGTGAGGTGATCGAAGGTGTCTTGCCACTGGCCCATGTCAAAAGCCGCTTGTTTGGCAATGCACTGACCAGCTTGCCTTTTGCTGTTTATGGCGGCGTGGTGGCCCACAGTGAAGACGCAGCGCTGGCGCTTGAGGCTGAGGCCGTGCGTCTGGCCGAGGGGCTGGGTGTGGATCACCTGGAGATGCGCTACCTGCAGACGCAGCGTCATCCGGAGTGGCCCACACAGGACCTGTATGTGACCTTCCGCAAGGAGATCTTGCCAACGGAAGAGGAGAACATGCTCGCCATTCCGCGCAAGCAGCGCGCGATGGTTCGCAAGGGCATCAAGAACGGCCTGAGCGCGCAGGTGGATACCTCGGTGGATCGCTTCTTTGCGCTGTACGCGGATAACGTCCACCGTCATGGCACGCCTGCGCTGTCCAAGCGTTACTTTCAGCGCCTGATGGAGGTGTTCGGGCCGGACTGCGAGGTTTTGACCGTCACCAGTGCCGAAGGCAAGGCGCTCAGCAGTGTGTTGACTTTCTACTTCCGCGATGAGGTCTTGCCTTACTACGCGGGCGATGATCTCGCAGCACGTGATCTGGCCGCCAACGATTTCAAGTATTGGGAGTTGATGCGCCGCGCTTGTGCCCGGGGGCTCAAGGTGTTCGACTATGGACGAAGCAAGCAGGGCACAGGCCCTTACGCTTTCAAAAAGAACTGGGGCTTCGAACCAACGCCCCTGCGCTACGAGTATCAACTCTTCAAGCGAGACGGCATCCCTCAGAACAACCCAACCAACGCCAAATACAAACTCTTGATTGAAACCTGGCGGCGCATGCCCCTGGGCCTGGCCAACTGGCTGGGGCCTTTCATCGTGCGCAACCTGGGCTGACATGGCGAACATCCTGTATCTGGTCCATCGGATGCCTTATCCGCCCAACAAGGGCGACAAGGTGCGCTCGTACCATTTGTTGCGCCACCTCATGCGGGATCACCGTGTGTTTTTGGGAACCTTCATCGACGATCCGGAGGATGTCGCTCAGGTGCCTGCGCTACAGGCGATTTGCCCGGATCTGCACATCGAGCGCCTGAATCCGCGTAGCACCAAGTTGCTCAGTGCCCGAGGGCTGTTGACGGGGCGCTCTCTGTCGGAGACCTATTACCGTCATGCAGGCATGCATCGTTGGGTGCGACAAGTCCAATCGCAGCACAAGCTTGACGCCACCGTGGTTTTCTCTGGGGTGATGGCGCAGTTCGCCATACCCTTGCTGCCTGATGTGCCCATGTTGGTTGATTTCGTCGATGTGGATTCGTCGAAGTGGGGACAGTACGCACCAGAGCACCGCTGGCCGATGTCGTGGCTGTATCGGCGCGAAGGTGCACGTTTGCTGGCTTTCGAACGTGAGGTGGCTCGTCGCGCACGACAGTCCTTCTTTGTCACGCCCAACGAAACGGCTCTGTTTCAGTCCCTGGCGCCTGAGGTGGCCGACCGTGTGTCTGCCATCAGCAATGGGGTCAATGCCGAGTATTTCAGTCCTCAGGCAGGAAGTCGGTCACCGTTCATTGATGGGGAGGTGCCAGTGGTGTTCACGGGGGCCATGGATTACTGGCCCAATGTGGATGGTGTGTGCTGGTTTGTGGAGCAGATGCTGCCTTTGTTGACGCAGCGCTGGCCTCAGTTGCGCTTCTACATTGTGGGGCGCAATCCGACGGCTCAGGTCAAGGCATTGGCCGGGCCGCAGGTGGTGGTGACGGGCACGGTGCCCGATGTGCGTGGCTACTTGCAGCATGCCGCTGCCGTCGTGGCGCCTCTGCGGGTGGCCCGCGGCATACAAAACAAGATCCTTGAAGCCATGGCCATGGAAAAGCCTGTGGTCACGGTACCCTCGTGTGCGGATGCCATCGGTGCCGGCTTTGAGTTTGGGGTGGTGCGTGCGGCCACGGCCTCTGAATTTGTGCAGGCACTGGACTTGCTTTTGCAGTCTCCTGACAAGGCGTCCGAGTTGGGGCATGCTGCCAGGCAGTTTGTGCTCAAGCATTTCAGCTGGGAAGCGCATTTGTCTGCCCTGGATGTCTGGCTGACGCCTGCGCACGCCGCAGTGGCGGGGGAGGGGTCATCGTGAGCGCCTCGGTGTGGCGTAAGCCGCTGTGGATGTTGATGCTCTTGTGGGCTGTGGTGTTGGTGGCGTACTGGCCTACTGCTTCCGGTATGGCCACGATCTGGTGGCGCTCGGACACCTATGCACACGGCCTCGTGGTGCCGCCCGCGGCGCTGTGGCTCGCATGGCGCAAGCGGGCGCAACTGGCGACCTTGGTGCCAATGCCCTCACTGTGGGGCCTGCTGGGCATGACGGCGTCAGCCCTGTTGTGGTTGGCGGGTGATCTGGTCGCGGTGAACGCTGTCACACAGTTTGCTTTCATGGCCCTCGTTGTCTCGGCCGTGCCCACCGTACTGGGGTGGCGGGTCACGCGGGCACTGATGTTCCCGTTGCTGTACCTGTTTCTGGCCGTGCCTGTCGGTGACTTCATGTTGCCCCATTTGATGGAGTGGACGGCGGATTTCACTGTTGCTGCGCTGCGTTTGAGTGGCATTCCTGTTTATCGCGAGGGCTTGCAGTTCATCATCCCCAGCGGCTCATGGTCGGTCGTCGAGGCCTGCAGCGGCATCCGCTATCTGGTGGCGTCGTTCACGGTGGGGTGCTTGTTTGCGTACATCAACTATCAGAGCCTGCGCAAGCGACTGCTCTTTGTGGGCGTGGCCATCCTGGTGCCGCTCTTGGCCAACTGGATGCGTGCCTATCTGATTGTCATGCTGGGGCACTGGTCAGGTAACACCCTGGCGACGGGTGTGGACCATTTGGTCTATGGCTGGGTATTCTTCGGCATTGTCATCACGATCATGTTCATGATCGGTGCACGCTGGGCTGACCGGGAGTCGGTTCCGCCGTTCGTGGCGCCAACATCAGTTTCCAATCTTGTTGTGACCAGATCCGCGCGCAGTGCGTGGTGCGTCGCATGGGCATTGCTGGCGGTCGGTCTGCCCCACGTCATGAACTGGCAGCTTCAGGCGCGGGTGCAAACCGGCGCGGTTCAGTGGCAGCCTTTGGTGTCGCAGGCCAGTTGGCAACTCACGCCCCCACCCGCTGAGTGGACACCTGCCTTCGAGGGCGCCAATGCCCAATCTCACACAGGATGGGTGAATGCCGCTGGCGAGCGCGTGGGACTACATTTGTCGTTCTATCGCGGGCAGAACTACGAGCGCAAGCTGGTCAGCTCCACCAATGTGTTGGTCCGCTCGCAAGACAAGGCCTGGTCTCAGGTGTCGGGGGATGCGGTGTCGACACAACTGGAAGGCGAGCCCCTGACGGTGCAGCGTGCTGTGCTGCGCGAGCAGGGGGCGGTCTTGCATGCGGAGTCAACGCGCCTGTTGGTGTGGCAGTTTTTCTGGGTGGATGGTCGCGTGACCGCCAGCCCAGCCAAGGCGAAGCTGTGGGGAGCCTGGCAAAAGTTCAAAGGGCAGGGCGATGATGGTGCCATTGTGGTGATCTATGCGCCGGTGCCCGCGGGCGCCGACCAAGAGGCTGGTCAGCGTATGGCTGAGGGGGCCCTGCAGACATTCTTGCGTGACCAAGGGTCGGCCATCCTGGCGGCCTTGCGTGCAACCCAATCTCGACACTGAACCATGTGCGGTATTTCAGGCCTGTTTGACACCCAGGGTCGACGTTCGTTCGACCCTGCGTTGGCGCAGCGCATCAACGATGTACAGGCCCATCGAGGGCCGGACGAAGCCGACCTGTATTTCGAGCCAGGTCTGATGCTGGGCCACCGGCGTTTGTCGGTGATCGACCTGGCAACCGGACAGCAGCCTTTGTTCAATGCCGATGGCACGGTGGGGATCGTCTTCAACGGCGAGATCTACAACTTCCAGAGCCTGCGCGCTGAACTGGAAGCCTTGGGCCATGTCTTCCGCACCCGCAGCGATACCGAGGTCATTGTGCAGGCCTGGATGGCCTGGGGGGCCGAGTGCGTGCACCGCCTGCGCGGCATGTTCGCCTTCGCCATCTGGGACCAGCGCGAGCAGACGCTGTTCATGGCGCGCGACCGCATGGGTGTCAAACCCCTGCACTACGCTTTGCTCCCCGACGGTACGTTGGTGTTTGGGTCCGAGTTGAAGGTCATCACCGCCCACCCAGGGTTTGAGCGTCAGATCGACCCCAAGGCGGTTGAAGACTACTTCGCCTTGGGCTACGTGCCCGACCCACGCTGCATTTATCGCCAGGCTCATAAGCTGCCGCCCGCACACACCCTTACGTGGCGACGTGGCCAAGCCGGCTTGCCCACACCCAAGCCTTACTGGGATGTCCACTTCACGCTGGACAACCCGATTTCGCTGGCCGATGCCGAGGCCGAATTGCGTGAGCGCATACGTGAGTCGGTGCGCCTGCGCATGATCGCCGATGTGCCGCTGGGTGCCTTCCTGTCGGGTGGCGTGGACTCCAGCGCGGTGGTGGCCACCATGGCGGGCTTGTCGAAGTTGCCGGTGCGCACCTGCGCCATCGGCTTTGACGATCCGAAGTTCAACGAGTCGGCCTTCGCGCAGATGGTGGCCGACCGCTATCACACCGACCACCGTCTGGAGATCGTGCAGAGCGACGACTTCGACCTGATCGACACCTTGGCGCGTCTGTACGACGAGCCCTTTGCCGACAGCTCCGCTTTGCCCACGTACCGGGTGTGCCAGATGGCGCGCAAGCACGTGACGGTGGCCCTGTCGGGCGACGGTGGGGACGAGAGTCTGGGCGGCTACCGACGCTACCGCATGCACCTGGGCGAGGAGCGTGCGCGCCAGAGCTTGCCACTGGGCGTGCGCCAATCGGTGTTTGGCCCCTTGGGGCGCTGGTACCCGAAGGCCGACTGGGCGCCGCGTCCGCTGCGCGCCAAGACCACCTTCCAGGCTTTGGCCATGGACTCGGCCGAGGCCTATCAGCACAGCATGTCGCGCCTGCGTGCCGAGCAGCGCGATGCCTTGTTCAGCGCTTCCTTCCAGCAAAGCCTCGGTGGCTACCAAACGGTCGAGCTGTTCCGTCAGCATGCGGCTCAGGCCAACACCGATGACCCGCTGGCACTCATCCAGTACCTGGACTACAAGACCTGGCTGGTGGGCGACATCAACACCAAGGTGGACCGGGCTGGCATGGCGCATTCGCTGGAGGTGCGCGAGCCTCTGATGGACCATGAATTGGTCGAGTGGCTGGCGACCCTGCCCAGTTCGCTGAAGATTCAGGGCGGCGAGGGCAAGTACGTGTTCAAGAAGGCGTTCGAGCCCTTGCTGCCGCACGACGTGTTGTACCGTCCCAAGATGGGCTTCTCGGTGCCGCTGGCGCGTTGGCTGCGTGGTCCACTGGCGCAGCGCATGCGCGAATCGGTGCTGAGCGAGCGCATGATCGACAGCGGCTATTTCCAGCGTGAGGCGCTGGAGCGCATGGTCGAGGGGCATCTGAAAGGCCAGTCTGACCATTCCGACGCGCTGTGGGCTTTGATCATGTTTGATGCGTTCTTGCGTGTCAGCCACCAGACGGCGTGAGGCAGAGCGTGTCGGTGCAGCCCTTGGTTTCGGTCATCATGCCGGTGTTCAACGCCTCGTCCACGCTGGCGCAGGCCTTGAACAGCGTGCTCTGGCAAGGCTACGAGGCCATCGAAATCGTTGCCGTGGACGATGGCTCCACCGATGACTCGCTGCGTGTCTTGAGTACTTATGGCGATGCCGTACGCGTGTTGCAACAGCATCAACAGGGCCCGGCCAGCGCACGCAATCTGGCCTTGCAGCACGCGAGGGGGCAATACGTCGCCTTCATCGACGCTGACGATGTGTGGTTGCCTGGCAAATTGCTCCGCCAGGTGACCTACCTGCAGAACCATCCTGACGTCGCTGCCGTTTTCGGGCGGTTTTCGCGGTGGGAGGCTGGGACGTCCGATGGACGTTTTGCCGAGCCGCCCGCGCAAGATGCGTACGAGGCTGCGGCTCGGCGTTGGCAAGCGCAACCCGAGCCGCTGAGAACAACGGCCTTGCAGGGCGACCTGTACGCCGATCTGTTGCTGGACAGCGTGGTGCACATCATCACCGCGCTGGTTCGTCGCTCTGCCATGGATGCAGCGCAGGGATTTGATGCGTCCCTCCGAACCGGATCCGACTACGATTTCTGGCTGCGCCTGTCACGTCAGCACCGCATCGACCAGTTGGATGACTGTGTCGCGTGGTATCGCATCCATGCGGACAGCATCACCCGACAGCCTTGGCCAGAGAATGCCGAATACCTCATCTTGCGGCGCGCTCTGGAGCGTTACGGTGCGCGTGGTGCGGACGGTCGGGTGGTGTCTGACCATGAACTCCAGCGCCGCTTGTTTGGCATCGCATTCGGGCATGGCTACCTGCATTTCTGGCATGGTCAGGCGGAGCATGCCAGACGGGCTTTTGCGCAGGCGCTGGCGCACTCGTTCTGGCATCCCAAGGCTTGGGCGTATTGGTTGTTGACGTTTGTGCGAGGCAGCCAGCAGGCTGTCAAGGTGGTTTGAGCATGCGTACCACTTCGCCCATTCGACTGATGCACTTCGTGTACAGCTTCCACATGGGGGGGCTGGAGAACGTCGTCATCCAGTTGATCAACCGTCTACCGCCTGAGCGCTACCAGCACTGTCTCGTGTCTTTGACCGACATGGGAGACTTTATGGACCGCATACAGACCCCAGGTGTGGAGCGCGTCTGTCTGCACAAACCGCCAGGTCATGCCATTCCGCTGTACCCGGCCATCTACAAGCTGTTCCGGCGCTACCGCCCTCACGTTCTGCATACCTGCAACCTGGCCGCGCTCGAAGTGGTGCCGCTGGCGTGGTTGGCCCGCGTCCCGGTTCGCATCCATGCCGAGCACGGCTGGGATGCCAGCGACCCCAAGGGGCAGAACGTCAAGTATCAGCGTTTGCGCAAGCTTTACCGACCCTTCGTGAGCCACTACGTGTCGGTGTCGCAGGATTTGGACCAGTATCTGGCGCAGCGCATTGACGTGTCTGCTGATCGGCGCACCTTGATCGCCAATGGCGTGGACACCGCCCAGTTTTCACCGCCTGCACATCGCAAGCCCCGTCCCGAAGGCTGCCCCTTTGAGCCGGGTCACCATTGGTTGATCGGCACGGTAGGACGTTTGCAGACCGTGAAGAACCAGCCTTTGCTGGCGCACGCCTTCGTGCGTTTGCTGGACTTGTGCCCGACTGCACGTGAACACGCACGGCTGGTCATCGTGGGGGAGGGGCCATTGCGGACCGAGATCGAGCGCATCCTGTCTGCCGCGGGTGTGAGTCACCTCGCCTGGTTGCCGGGTGCGCGCGCCGATGTGGCCACCGTCTTGCAGTCCCTCGATTGTTTCGTCCTGCCGTCCCAGACTGAGGGGACGTCTTGCACACTGCAAGAAGCCATGTCCTGCGGCTTGCCCTCGGTGGCGACGGCCGTGGGCGGCACACCCGACCTGTTGACCGAAGAGATCACCGGCCGGCTGGTCCCTTCTGATGATGTGGATGCCATGGCGCACGCTTTGATGCATTACATGCTCAATCCACAGCAAGCCCGCGACAATGGACGGGCTGCGCGCGCTCAGGCGCAACGAGACTTTGGCATGGATGCCATGGTGGCCTACTACGATCAATTGTTCCAACGCTGTTGACATGCGCATCCTTCACGTACTCGATCACTCCATTCCCCTGCACAGCGGTTACACCTTCCGTACCGCAGCCTTGTTGCGGGAGCAGCGTGCGCTCGGATGGGAGACCTTCCATGTCACCTCGCCCAAGCAGGGGGCGAAGTCGATGCCCGAAGAGACGGTCGATGGCTTGACCTTCTACCGCACGCAACCTGCGCAGGGGCGGGGTGCCAGCTGGCCCGTGGTGGGTGAGTGGCAATTGATGCGTGCGCTCGAGGCCCGTATCGAGGAGGTGGCCGAGCGCATCAAGCCTGACATCATCCACGCTCACTCTCCTGTGCTGAACGCCATGCCTGCCTTGAGCGTCGGCGGCAAACTGGAGATCCCAGTGGTGTACGAGATCCGGGCCTTCTGGGAAGACGCAGCGGTGGATCACGGGACCACCCGAGAGGGCAGCTTGCGCTATCGCCTGACTCGTGGGTTGGAGACGTCTGCCATTCGCCGTGCCAACCACGTCTTCACCATCTGTGAGGGACTGCGGGCCGACATCGTGGCGCGTGGCGTCTCGGCCAGCAAGGTGACGGTGATTCCCAATGCCGTGGACGTCGAGACTTTCCAGCTGGCGCAAGCCCCCGATCCCGCTTTGCAGGAAAAATGGGGGCTGCAGGGGCGTACCGTGGTCGGGTTCATCGGCTCGTTCTATGCCTATGAGGGACTGGATCTGCTGGTGGCGGCTTTGCCTGAGGTGATCAAGTCGCGTCCGGATGCTTGCCTGCTGCTGGTGGGTGGTGGCCCTCAGGAGGCGGCGTTGAAGGCGCAGGTGCAGTCGCTGGGCTTGACGCAGCACGTGGTCTTCACTGGACGTGTGCCTCATGCCGAAGTCAACCGCTACTACGACCTGATCGACGTCCTGGCCTATCCGCGACACTCCATGCGTTTGACTGAACTGGTCACGCCGCTCAAGCCTTTGGAAGCCATGGCACAAGGGCATCTGTTCGTGGCCTCGGACGTGGGCGGGCACAAGGAACTCATCGAACACGGCAAGACCGGTTGGCTCTTCAAGGCCGATGACAAGGCCGCGCTTGCAAATGCGATTGTGGACATGCTGACGCACCCGGAGCGCTGGCCGCAAATGAAGGCCAACGGCAGAGAGTTCGTCGAGTCCGTGCGCAACTGGCGCAACAGTGTCGCCAACTACCGGCAAGCTTACGAAGACATCCGGAACGGGAGCCACGCATGAAAGTGATGGTGGTATTTGGCACGCGGCCCGAGGCCATCAAGATGGCGCCCCTGGTGAAGGCCTTGCAGGCAACCTCCGGACTTCAGACCGTGGTGTGTGTGACCGCGCAGCATCGGCAGATGCTGGATCAGGTTTTACGTCTGTTCGAGATCACGCCCGAGCACGACCTCGACGTGATGAAGCCTGGGCAAGACCTGTACGACATCACCAGCAACATTCTGCTGGGCTTGCGTCCGGTGTTGGCCGCCGAGCGCCCGGATTGGGTGCTGGTGCATGGTGACACCACCACCACGCTGGCGACCACCCTGGCCGCTTACTACGCGCGCATTCCGGTTGCCCACATTGAAGCTGGCCTGCGCACGGGAGACAAGTACGCGCCGTTTCCGGAGGAGATGAATCGCAAGATCACCGGTGCGGTGGCAGACCTGCACTTCGCCCCGACCGCCGCCTCCGAGGCCAATTTGCTGGCGGAAGGCGTATCCGCTGCAAGCATCCATGTGACCGGCAACACCGTCATCGACGCGCTGCTCGCCGTGGTGAACAAGCTCAAAACCGTTGCGACGCTGCAAACCGAGTTGGCCGAGCGCTTCCGCTTCCTCGATGCCAGCAAGCGACTGATCCTGGTGACCGGGCATCGGCGAGAGAACTTCGGGGAAGGCTTTCAGAACATTTGCCACGCCCTGGCCGATGTGGCCGAGCGCCACCCTGAGGTGGAGATTCTGTATCCGGTGCACCTGAACCCCAATGTGCGCCAGCCGGTGCAGGACATTCTGGCTGCACGGGGCTTGTCGAATGTTCACCTCATCGAGCCGGTGGACTACCTGCCTTTTGTTTACCTGATGAACCGCAGCCACCTCATCATCACCGACTCCGGTGGGGTCCAGGAGGAGGCGCCATCGCTGGGCAAACCAGTGCTGGTCATGCGAGAGACCACCGAGCGGCCCGAGGCAGTGGCCGCCGGAACCGTCAAGCTGGTGGGCACCTCGCGGGAGGCCATTGTGCGTGAGTGCGAGCGACTGCTCACCGACTCAGATGCCTACCAGGCCATGTCACGCGCGCACAATCCATACGGTGATGGAAAGGCCGTGGCGCGCATCGTGCACACACTAACGAATATGCAAGGGAGAGTTTGAATGGCACGCGAACTGCAAAAGATCATCGTCATGGGGCTGGGCTACATCGGCCTGCCCACGGCTTCGATGCTGGCGACCAAGGGGCACACTGTGGTGGGTGTGGACGTCAACGAAGCAGCGGTCAACACCATCAATTCGGGGCGCATTCACATCATCGAGCCGGATTTGGACGTCCTGGTGCGATCGGCCGTCAACAGTGGCAACCTGCGTGCCTCGTTGGTACCGGAAGAGGGCGACACCTTCATCATCGCGGTGCCCACACCTTTCAAGGTCGAGGGGGACAACCCGAAGGCGCCGGACCTGTCGTACGTCGAGGCAGCGACGCGGGCCATCGTGCCTTATCTGCGTGAGGACAACCTCATCATTCTGGAGTCCACTTCACCCGTGGGCACCACCGAGTTGATCGAGCGCATCGTGCGCGAAGCACGGCCCGAGCTGGCGGGCAAGGTGCACGCAGCGCACTGCCCTGAGCGAGTGCTGCCGGGCCACATCCTGCGCGAGTTGGTGGATAACGACCGCATCATCGGTGGCACCACCAAGGCGGCGGTGGCCAAGGCCAAGGCCTTGTACAAGACCTTCTGCAATGGCGCCATTCTCGAGACGGACAGCAAGACCGCTGAGCTGTCGAAGCTGGTCGAGAACTCCTTCCGCGACGTCAACATTGCGTTTGCCAACGAGCTCTCCGTGATCTGCGACAAGCTGGGCATCAATGTTTGGGAAACCATCTCACTGGCCAACCGCCATCCGCGCGTCAACATCCTTCAGCCCGGTCCGGGTGTGGGAGGACACTGCATTGCCGTGGACCCTTGGTTCATCGTATCGAGTGCCCCGAAGGAGGCTCGCCTCATTCGCACGGCGCGTGAGGTCAATGACGACAAGCCGCACTGGGTGATCGAACGCGTGCGTGCCAAGGCCGCGCGCTTCAAAGAACCGGTGATCGCGTGTTTGGGGCTGACCTTCAAGGCCAACATTGATGACATGCGCGAATCGCCCTCGTTGGAGATCGTGCAGCACTTGCGCGGGGCGCAGATTGGCGAGATCTTGGCCTGTGACCCGAATGTGGACCCGGCGAAAGCCCCGTTCCCTTTGACAGACTTGAAGACGGCACTTCAGAAAGCCGACATCTTGCTGCTGCTGGTCGATCATGAAGAGTTCATGGACTTGGACCGAGAGCTGATCAAGGACAAGGTGGTGATTGACACCAAGGGCGTGTGGCGTTGATGGCCGAGCAGGCACAGCGACCAGCGCTGCTGGTGTACTCAAGCCTGTTTCCCAGCCCTGCGCAGCCGAGTGCGGGTGTCTTCGTACGTGAACGAATGTTCAGGGTGGCGGCGCACCTGCCGATTGTGGTGGTTGCACCGACGCCTTGGTTTCCATTGCAGTCGCTCTTGCGTCTGATCAAGCCTCATTTCCGCCCCATGCCGCCGCGGTATCTGCAGCAACAAGGCGTGGACGTTTGGTATCCCCGCTACCTCTCGTTTCCTGGCATCTTCAAGCAGTGGGATGGCTGGTTCATGGCGATGAGCACCTACGCCACCGTGCGACGATTGAAGCGGGCAGGGCTTGTGGATGTCATTGATGCCCATTTCGCGTACCCGGACGGCTACGCGGCAACTTTCTTGGGTCGGTGGTTGAAGCTGCCGGTTGCCGTCACACTGCGAGGCACCGAACTTCGTCATGCACGGACGCCAGCTTTGGCGGGTGCGTTGAAAAAGGCCGTCCAGCGAGCAGATCAGATCATCGCCGTCTCCTCCGAGTTACAGCACCTGGCTTTGTCCTTGGGGGCGGATGCCGCCAATACGGAGGTGGTTGGCAATGGTGTCGACATCAGCAAATTTCGACCTTGGCCCAAAGAACTGGCGCGGTCGAGATTGGGCATTGACGCCGATGCGCGCGTGTTGATCTCAGTGGGGGGGATGGTGGAGCGCAAGGGGTTTCACCGTGTGATCCCTTTGCTGCCCGATTTGCTGAAGGTTCAGCCCAATTTGCTTTACCTGATTGTTGGCGGTGCCAGCGCGGAAGGCAACAACCGTGCGGAATTGGAGAAGATGGTCGCGGAACTGAATTTGGTCCAGCACGTTCGTTTTCTGGGCCCAAAGCCACACGAAGATTTGGCCGAGATTCTCAGTGCTGCCGATGTTTTCGTGCTCGCCACCAGGGCGGAAGGTTGGGCCAACGTGTTTCTGGAGGCAATGGCTTGCGGATTGCCGGTGATCACCACCGATGTAGGGGGCAACCGTGAAGTGGTATGCCGGCCAGAACTGGGCGAAGTGGTGCCATTTGGTGATGAGAAGGCCTTGAGTCGTGCGCTGGCATCTGCGTTGCAGACCCAATGGCGATCCGACGAGATCCGGCGGTATGCCGAGGAGAACGCTTGGCCCTGCCGTGTTGCGGTGCTGTTGGAGAAGTTCCGGCGCATGTACACGAACCAGCACGGAGCGCATTGATCATGGAATCCTTGCTGTTTGCGCTGGACGTGCTCTTGCTGGCCTATTGCTGCTGGATGATCGTGAAGTTCAACAAAAAGCAAGACAGGACGCCGGCTGACTTGGGCTTGTTTGCTTACGAAGAAGACAAAGAAAAGGGCAAAAAGTGAGAGACCTTTTCATGTTTGTCGTCACGCTGGGGTTGGTGCCCATGGCGTTCATGGACGGATTCATTGCGTTCCTGCTGTGGATTTTCACGACGGTGATGTCGCCAGGGAATTACCTGTACGGGTTCATGCTGGACTTCAGGTTCGTGTTTGTTTTCGCAGGGATTGCCACGCTGCTGCTGATTCTGGGACGGGTCAAAGACCGCGGGAAGTTTCAATGGAATGCCAGCACGGTTTTGCTGCTTTGTTTCGTTGTGCACGGCATGCTCTCTGCGGCCTTTGCGTTACAACCCAACCCGCTGCTGGAAATTCGTGTGGAGACCTTCTGGAAAGGGATGGCGCTCGCATTGATGGCGCCGTTCTTTCTCAGTTCACGTTGGCGCATTCATCTGACTGTGGTGGTGCTGGCCTTGGGTTTGGGGCTGCACGCGGTGGTTGATGGGCTGAAAGTGATTGCGTCGGGCGGCGCTCACAATGTTGTCGGAGTGCCGAACTCTAGCCTCACGGACAACAATCTGTACGCACTGGGTATGGCCATGTTGGTGCCACTCTTGATGTACTTGTATCGCTACAGTGCAGTGAAGTATGCCAAGTGGGCCGCTGCTGTCGGCGTACTGCTGACCATCATGACCATCATCGGGACCAATTCCCGTGGGGGTTTCCTGGCACTCGCTGTGGTAGGACTCTGGTACTGGATCATCAGCCCTCGCAAGATCGTGTCTCTGCTGCTCGTTGCAGTCCTGGCGCTCGGTGTCATGCAAGCAGCGCCGGAGCGTTGGTTCGATCGCATCGAGTCGATCCAGACAGCCAGCGAAGATGACTCGTTCATGAACCGCGTTGCCGCGTGGCGGGTGAGCCTGGCCATTGCCAACGATCACCCGGTGCTGGGTGGGGGGTTCAATGCCGTGCAGAACTTTTGGATTTGGGACGAGTACAAGGATCGCCCCAGCCCCTTCACGATTGACATGAGCAGGTACACACCCAAAGCGGCGCACAGTGTTTATTTTCAGGTATTGGGTGACCTGGGCTATGTCGGCTTGATGCTCTTCCTGGCGTTGCTGGCCTCGGCGTTTCATGCACGTCGGCGCGTCAAGGCCATCGTGACGAAGACTGGCCGAGGTTGGTGGGCACTCGATCTGAGCAATGCCGGATGCCTTGCCTTGGTTGCCTTCATGGCTGCCGGTGGCGGTGTCAGTCTGGCATATTTTGAGTTGGTTTACTTTTTGATCGTGATGCTTGCTGCTTTGCCTGCGGTTGTGGAAAATGAAAACCGGATCATTTATTGATGGAAATTGATTGCTATGACATCAATTTCCATTGGCCCTTAATTGATCTGTATTTCCTCGGTCGGATGCGATGCTGGCTAAAAATGGCAGCATGATGAAGAAGGGAATCATGTGCTTCTCAAACTCGTAGAATCCGTCGCCTAAAACCACGACCAAGGGTAGCGCAATGATGTAGGGGGCAATTATCCATGTCCAGCGCCCACGCAATGTTGCTGCGATTACTGTGGACAGGAAAAAATATATAAAACCAAAAGATCTTGTGATGGTTTGTCTTGGCTTGAATTGTTGATCTGTGTTCTTGCTTGGTTGTTGCTGCAAATATTCCAGGCTGTAGTCTGATTTGAGGGCTACTGCATATGTGCTGAGTAAGTAGTGTTTTAGGACGCCATTTGAGAATAGCATTTCGGCAAATGATCTCAGCGTGATGTGTGTGTTTAAGTAGCTCTTGCCTTTGAGTTGCATGATTTCCTTCCCTGTTGGCCAAAATGATGTGCCGACTAAGTCGATCTGAGCTTGTAATTGAACGTCCTGATGTGCTTTTAATATTTCTCTGTTTGCGTAAAAAAAGGCATGCCTTTGATTAAAGTTTGAGGCAGGCCATGATGCGACATCTAGAACGGCCCAGCCAATGCCGTTGTATGCTCTATTGAACGCGTTTGCGGTGACATCTGATGACTTGGCTGCAATATTTGCGCCCAAGCTTATTAACAGAAAAAGTGCGCCGATTAGTCGTTTTTTGATGGGTAGGGGTTTTCTTGTATTTTTGAGGAGTGTTAATCCCAATAGAAGTGGGAGAAACACAATCATCTGAGCTTTGGTATAAATAACGAAGGCTGCTGCCAGAATAAATATAAGAGGCTTTCCCTTGTCGAGCATTCTGATGTAGCCGTACAGCAACCACGCCATTGTCGGCAGCAGCGCTGCCTCTTCGTAAAAAGATGAAAATAATGGGGAGAAGCTAATGGCGAAAAAGATCAGTGTGAGAATGGGGAGCGTTAGTCCTTGTTTTTGCTTGATTGTGAGAAGAATGCCGGATGTAAATATGGCTAACAGCGTTAGCGGGTATGCGATAATGGGCATGCAGCCCGTTTCTGTGAATAGGCTTGACAGTGAGATGGCTTTAACCGCCAAACCCATGGTCGATGAAGGCCATGATAGATTTAATTGAGGGCATACGCCATCAGGCGGTTGGGACCATGAAGGGATGTGGAAAAGACCCCCAATGGCTCGGTGATAGTCGCCATTGTTGGTCATCAGTGGGTTTTGAATTACCTGATAAATGAGCGTGATAAGCAGTATGATTGCTGTTGCAGTAATTGCTGATTTGCTTGTTAAGCTCGGTGTTCCTGATTTTTTGATCCCTTTCATTTTGTGATTTTTATGTCGATTGGTTGTGTGATTTAATTTGCGAGTACATTTTTTTTAAAAATCGTTTCAGCGTCCACTCTGATTCGATGTGGTTCTGGATTTCTGTTAGCTTTCCGGTTTGGATTTGAAAGTTTCGTCCGATGTTTGTGAGTAAGCCAAGCATGGCGTTACCGTCTGATTTGAGTCCGTTGCGGAAGTACTTGTTTCTTAATAATGCAGCATAAAGTTCGTGCTGAATAGAGCTTTGTACAGTTTGTGCTAATGGGCCTGTCGCAACACTTCTGAAGTGATAGTTGGCGAGATGGTCGTAGATGGATGCAATATCAAATTGCATTAAAAATCGAATATTGAAGTCCCAGTCCTCTAAGACTGTGAGCTCACGATCGTAGTACCCGATAGTTTCAATACAGTTCCGTCGGAATACGAATGAAATCGTGCTGAATTGATTTCTGGTAATAATATCCGCTATGTGCGTTGCGCTTTTGCTGTGATGTAGCGGTTGCTTGCTCGTTTGTTGGATATTATTCTCTCTGACGCATTCGTCCACTCTATAAGTCGAGCAAACTACACCACCAAATCTCTTTTTGATATCGCCATCAAGATAGCCGCACATGATGCTGTAGAAATTGGGCTCTACCGTATCATCATCGTCATGCAGGTGTATGTATTCAGAGGATGATTGTTTTATGCCTATATTGGCTGCTTCGGCAATTTCAACGTTCTGTGTGAGATGTATTGCCAAGCAGTCTAAGCAATTCTCTCTAGCGTAGGTGGCGATATCGTCTACGTGGCTAGATTGTCCGCCGTCATTGACTATGACCCAAAGCAGATCGCGAAATTGCTGTTTGATGAGGTCATCTGCGCATCTGCGCATCTGCGCAAAAAAATGGGGCGATCCTTGGTTCTGGTTATTATTGCAATTTTCTTCATATACCAATGACAGCAATGGATTCATGAAGATTATGCGATGCAGCTACAAAATGTTGCAGTGGTTTTTCGGACACCGGGGCGCTTTATGATAATTCTGTACTGTCGGCACCTAAATGAGGGGTGCTGGCTGCGTTACGGTTCGTCACATCAGGGTTGGCTGCGCTCGTTCATGTGAGATGCTCCGATATAACGCCTCAGACGACATCACGACACCATTTAACTCGCTCTTGAAAAACTCAATGTAGCCATCCAACGTACCCAAAAACTGCTCAAGATCGTGAGCGTTGCGCACGTAGGGTGTATGACCTGGCTGCAATGATGGGCTGTGATACGTCAAACCCACATAGCGTTCGCCGCCTCGCATCAAGCATCGCGTGGCACGTTTCAATTCATCGAGCGTGTAGCCTTCTGGTGTGATCTTGACACGTTCGAGCATGCCTGTTTTCGAGGCGATACCCGGCAGGCGCATCCGTCGCGCGGTCCGGGTCATCAGCAGTTTGTGCAGCCAGGGGCCTTGGTGGTGAAGCCAGCCTCCATACGCCGCCGTGGCGGGTTGCTCCATCATGCGACGGCCCTTGGCGCTGAACCAGTACATTGACGTACCATGCGCCGCGAAGCTGGGACCGCCGTCCGCAGACATGTCGGTATAAGGCACAACGCTGGCATCGATCGCATAGCCCAACTGGGCAATGATCTCTGCAGTATTCGGTCCCACGCCATACCTACCCGCTTTGAACACCTTTGGCGCCCGGCCAAAGTTGGCAGTGATGGCTTCCGTCAATTGACGCAGCTTTTCGAACTCCAGTTCTCGCGGCAGATTGCCAGCGTAGGAATTGAACGCATTCACGTCTTCTTCGTGTGGTGGAGACACCCATGGGTGAAGATGGGTGCCAATGTCGCAACGACCCTCATCTAGCAAAGGCTTGAGTACCGCGATTGCCGATGGGGTTGTCGCCACCGGCCAGTCTATGACGTACGTGGGCACGACACCGTGTTTGTCAAACACACGCTCGTGCGCCAAGGGTTGTGCGGCGATCGCCGTCACACTCACATTGCGTCGATCGAATGGTTTCGACCAGTCGAACTCCTCCTCGGTGTCAACGACGATGGTCAGTACCGGGCGTGTGGACTCAGGGAGGTGTATGGGAACGTGGGCCTGGAGATTCAGCATGTGGATCCACCGGCACCGTGTTGAGCCTGACGTGCCTTTTCAAGCAATGTCGGCAGGCAAGCGTCAATGCGGTGATAGGTTTGCAGGAATGTGCGTAGGTCTTTGCCATCGGGGTCTGGGATCTGTCGGTCGGACGTAGATCCCAAGTCCCCCAGGTATACCAACCGCGGCGCGAGGTCTGGATAACGCTCGGTCACCGCTTGTTGATTGATGTCATCGAAAATCACGATCCAGTCTTGCTGCCTGAGCAGTGGCTCAAAGGCGTGCTTGGATAGGTGTGTGCTCAGGTCCACACCGTGCTGATGTGCCGCTTGTTGGGCCACCAACGGTGCCGGGCGAGGGTTGCGTGGGAGCATGCCCGCAGAGTCAATGTCCACGTTCATCGCTGCTTGGGCAATCAGTTGACGCGCTTTTTTCTCTGCATATGAACTGCGACAGATGTTGCCTTGACACAGAAAGAGCACGCGAGGAATGCGATCACTGGGCAGTGGGGGTAGGGCGCGTGGGCGCCCGTGACGTGAGCCTCTCAGCTTATCCAACAACGTTGTGAACAACTGCTGAAACTCGACGCGCGCTGGCCCCGCGTCGTCCCATACCCAGGTGTCATGCCGCTCTCGATTGACCAGGACGCGCAGCAATCCGCTTGTCCAGCGTAGCGCGTGTCCGATCCTGGCTACAGGACGCGCTTGCAAGGCGCGGTTCGCCATCCGGAACTGCCAGAGGTCCGACATGAAGTTGCGTGCGTAGCGCGGTGTGGGGTAGGGGGCCGCTGGGGTGCGTTGGCCCAGTACCAGCAACTGATAGAGGCGGTACGGGAAGTCAACACCCCATGCGACAGGCAGGGGAAGAGAGCCCCAGGGGCGCGCATTGACTTCCAGCAGATGCCATTGACCTGAGTTTTGATCTACCTTGAACTCGAACATGGCCAGGCCCGTGTATTCAACGGCAGAAACCATGCGTTGAACAGCAGCCAGCCGCTCCGGGTCAAGCGGCATGCTTTTGCGATAAAAGCTGCTGCCTGACACTTCGTGCGCCCTCTGATGCTCGAATGCCTGTAGCACCTCGCCGTGATCGCACAGCACCGAAACGCCCACACCCACCCCGGGAACGAGATGCTCGAAAAACACCTCCTCGTCCGCAGGTTGATGCTGCCGCAGCCATTGCGTCAACTCCGCTGCACTCTTCACAATCTTGACCTGTGTGCGGACGTACAAGTCTGGCCAGTTGTAGGACTTGCGGTACTTCGCCACCAGAGGATAGTCTGTTGGCAGCGGGGCAAGCCTCTTGTAAAGATGTGCTTGCGCTACCGGGACCTTGCACTGCGTTGCCAAGGCACGCGTTTGAATTTTGTCAAAAAAGGCTGCGAGGGCGCGTTCATCCGGAATGGCCAGTCGAGTGGCCTGAGGGAGTTCGTGTTGGTGTCGAATCAGAGGCAGCAGGCTGCGCTCCTCACAAGGCAACACGAGCGCGAACTGCTCGGTCTCCAGCAGCGCTCGCACGGCTTGCAGCCACTCATGGCCCTCGCCTAAGTAATAAGGCAGGATATGAACTTGCGTGATGTAGCGTGACGCCAAAGCCGGCGAGGTCCAAGTGTTCGGCGCGACATGAACCTCCAGGCCCTTGCGCCCCAGAGAGCGCACACATGCCAGGAAACTTCGCGTGTCATCGCCAATGACCAAGACCTTCTTTGCTGCGTGCGCCATGCAATTACCGGAACGGGGAGAGAACGGACATCAGAGATTTGACCTGAAGCCAGACGCAGTAGAGCGCCCATTTCCAGGTGAACTTGGCACCCAGCGCTTGTAACGCCAGAAGCCTTGCGCTTGTGTGACGCCCATTTTGACTGCAATGCTCGGACAGGTGACGCAGCAGGTCTCCTTCGTGCTTCAGGCTCAGGCGGACAATGTAAGGGTTGGATACCGACATGGCAATGTGACGGCTCACCATCGCGGCCATCAACCACCGATCAGCGGGGGGGATGGTCATTGACACATTGTTCTGCTTGCTGCGGTCGGGGGCGTGGTGCTGAGCGGTCACATGGGGGCTGTAGGCCACCAGTCTGGCACGATCGACACATCGCCAGAAGAGGTCACGGTCCTCTTCATAGTTGACACTTTCCCAGAATCCCCCAACCTGCAGTAACAGTGTGCGACGAAGCAGCAGCATATTGAGGTGTGCAAAGCCTCCGGACCGACACAACTGTTCCGCCGTGATCTGGTGGCATCCGTTGGTGAGCGTGGGCATCTCTGGAAGGTGCGCAGAGAGCCCGGGCAACCAGTCCTCCCGCACGGCCCCATCCGAATACACGACGCGCTGATTGCTGATGTAGAGATCCAGATCAGGGTGTGCCGTAAACGCCGAAACGGCACGACGCAGATGATCCGCATCAATCCAAAGATCGTCGTCATCGCAAAAGGCAACGAGTTCGCCTTGCGCACACTGGATGGCTTGATTGCGTGAGGCTGAAGGGCCTTGTCCCCGCTGCCCATCTTGCCCTTGCAGAACCAGGCGAAAGCGCTCGTCCAGTTCGCGCCATAAGTCACCGTAACGTGCACGGGCGCTTGCCGATGATCCGTCGTCCAGCACGATCACGTCCAAGGCTTGATGGGTTTGTGCCTTCAACGCCAGCAAGGTTGCACGGAGCAACTCCGGCCGATTACGGGTGGCCACAACAACTGAGACGAGCATAGTCCTCCTCAACGCCTCGTGTTCCAGGCACGACCCAGCGGCCGCAGCGCACGGATCCAAAGAGGGACAGTGCGGTCGAGCACAGGCCGTCCACCGCGACCGCTCAATCCATCTGCCAACCCCAGCATGCAGGCATTTGCCTTCTCAGGTTGCCCTTGCGCAAATAGCTTCTCGGCCATCACCAGAGAGCGATCGATGTAGCGCAGTCTCAGACCTCGTCGATATCCAGGGGGCACGTGCTTGAGTGCAAAGAAGATCGCATTGCGCGTCATCAGGTAGAAGAAGTAAGGGGGGCGCTGGTACATGTCTCCGTCAAAACAAGCATGTTCGACGACAGCGCTCAAGACGATGTGTGTCCGCCATCCAGCTTTCCTGAGTCGCACACCCAAGTCGTCATCCTCGTAATAGGCGAACATCTGCTCGTCCAACATGCCGACTTGCCGCAGCGCCTCCACCTTTAACATCAAGGCTGTTCCCACGGCCCATATTTCATCAGGATGGTCCACTAGTAAACGCTGTGCCTCATGAAGCGTTCGAGCTCTGACTGTGTCAATCAGTCGCCAATCATGAATTGCGCCACAGAAGTCAATAATCTCTCGCTTGCCAAGGCGTGCGATCACCGGCGATGCCGCACCGCAGCGAGGATCCGCGCTCATTTCGCGAATCAAGTCGCCAATTGCGTGAAGGTCAATAACGGTGTCGTTGTTAAGCAGGAAAACGTAGTCGTATCCGTGTGACAGAGCATGGCGAATATTGAGGTTCTGCCCGCCGGTAAAGCCTGTGTTCACTTGATTTGTCACCAGTGCCACGTCACTCGGGAGGCAGGCTTTCAGCATCGCCACTTGCGATGCTCCTGAGCCGTTGTCCACCACACGTATATCACATTGCAGGTTGGTGGGGATGACGGAGCTTTTGACCGATTGGACGCACTCTAAGGTTTTGTCTGCGCTCTTCCAATTCAGAATACTAATGAGTACTTTTGTCATGCTACGGCCAGTAGGCATTCAATAATAATTTTTTGATGGGTGCGGAGCGTTTTTTGAGCTGCGAATGCGCCAGTTTTGCCGACCAATCCATCCCACATGCCCTGCTTGATGGCCACTTGCTCGGCAACTCTTCCTGATAATTTATTTATCTGGTTATTTGCCAGCTTCGCATTCCAGCGAATCAGGTGCATTAACTTAATCCAACTAACATACTTTCGCCACATCAGGATGGCATTTCGCTGTGTGTAGTAGTAGTAATGAGGCTTGCGTGGATGTGGAGGGGACTCATGTTGAATGCTGGCCTCCCATACCACCTGATTCTTCAGTTTGTGCTGAAGGCATCGCAAGGAGTAATCGGTGTCCTCTGTGTAGGCAAAGAGCTTGTCATCGAGCAGACCAACGGTCTCGATGGTGCTGCGTTTCAACAGCAGTGCAGTGCCCCACAAGATGACCTTGTGGGGTTCAGCCTCTTGCATGTGCATGGCCTGCTGCAGGTCCGGGTACTCGACCACGCCAGTTCCGGTGGCGTTGAGCAAGCTGAGCGCATGTTGAACCGAATGAGGCGCTGCTTTGTCTCGGATCACCGGACTGACAGCGCCGATCTCGGGGTCGGTCTCCAAGGCATCCAACAGCCGCGGCAGGCAGCCAGGCTCGACGCAGGCATCGTTGTTCAGCAGCCAGACATAATCGAATCCGTGCTGCATGGCGTGCTGCATCACCAGATTGTGCCCGCCAGCAAAGCCCAGGTTTACCTCAGACTTCATCAAGGTGATGCCATGCAGGTGTGACAAGACCTGAACCGAGTCATCGACTGATCCGTTGTCCAGCACGATGATCGAAACGTCCATATTGTCCAGCCCGCCCAGAGATTGGATGCACGCCAGCGTCTCTTGGACGTTGTTCCAATTCAGGATACTGATGCAGATTCGTTTGCGATGCTGGTTCACCATACCTTGCGAATCATCCTCTTGAGCAGGCCGGCCGACATGAACCCTAGCTGCGCGGGGCTCAGGTGGCCATGTCGTTGCAGCCATTTCAGATTGGCCATCGTGTAGGCAGCGTTATCCTTGATTTTGTAGAGGTTGGCACCCGGCGGCAGACCATAGCGAATCTCCCCGTCATACCGATGCAAATGGCGATGGGGTACAAGGTAGTCACGCCACTGGACTGAGTTGATGTGTCCCCAGTTGTGGGAGTGCTGGTCGTTTTGCCTGCGAATGTCGATGCGCTTCTGGGTTTGCTGATCAGATCTGAACTGGAAGTGATGGATCAAGAATTGCTGCGATGCCGACTTCAATCCACCGACCCTTTGCTTGACTGCATCGGCTGTGAGCGTGGTGTCGGGCGCATAGCGGAACACGCGTGGCTCACCGTAGTTGACCAGGTAATGGCAACGTTGCTCAATCGCCGGTTTGGCGGGGTCGAATGTGTAGCTTGCGTCGGCGTCGGTGAGGTAGAACTGAGCTGATTTGCACTCGACGAAGTTGGCTCCTTCACCTTCCGCCATGGTCAGGATCGGCAGGAGAGGTTCTGCATAAACCTCATCGGCATCCAGAATGGCAAACCAGTCACCCTCTTGCATCAGGTGGCGATGTCGATAGACCGTTTCAAACTTCAGGTTGTCGCTGAACGGGGTGGGCAGCGCATTCACGCTGAGCTTGGCACTGGCGTAACCCTTGGCAATCTGGGCTGTTTCGTCTGTTGATCCATTGTCAAAAACGAAGATGTGCGTGAAGCCACCGAAGCGAATCAGAGACTCCAAGGTTTGCCCAATGATGTCCGCTTCGTTTTTCACCAGCATGAAGCCATAGATGTTCATGCTGCTCGCCCTCGGGCCATCACGCGCGTGATCGTTGCCAGAATCATGGGCTCGATGCCGTCGGGCTTCCGGGCAAGAGCCCAGGTTCCCAACAGCCAGCTGGTGTAGAAAACACCCCCCACCAGCACCTTCAAGGCCAACTCGATCCCGGCCACATCGCTGATGTGGAACGAGGTCAGCAGGACATACATCAGGATGCTGCCTGTCAATGGCCTGACGTACGTGGCAAGCGAGCGCTTCGCGGGCAACCGCATGTGCTTTTGCGTGGCAAAAATCACCAGCATGGCATGTACCAAGCCGCTGAGCAGTCTGGCCATCATCAGGCCAATCAGCTTGTACGCAGGAGTCAGCGCCAGTGCCAGCAATGAAAACACCAGGAATTCGAACCAGACGATCTTGCTCTGAACCTTGACATGGCCGGCGACATTCATCAGCGTGTTGAGAGGGCCGGTGAGGTACTGGACCACGCCGATCATGGCAAAGCCTGCGACAAAGGGCGCGGCTTCGAGCCACTGCGGCCCCAGCAGCACACGCGTCGCCTCCAGGCTGACTGCCGCCAAACCAAATCCCATGGGAATGGTGATGGCATTCACGGTAGACAGGGTGCGCAAGGTGGCACTCTTCGCACGTTCCCAGTCAGACTGCATTGAAGCGAGAATTGGAAACAAGGGGCGAGTGAGTGTGGGGCCAAGTTCGCCCGTCGGAAGTTGTCCGATGTCAGCCCCGACGGTGAACAGACCATACTCGCGCGTGTCCCCAATCTTGCCTGCAATGATCTGGTCGGTGCGCTTGAGCACAAAGTTTCCGATCCCGGTGATCAGCAGCCACTTCGATATCTGCCAAATCTCGGGAATGCGAGACAGGCACCAGTTGGGACGATACGCGTGCAAGCGGTAGCTCAGAACGAACTCGCACACATAGCCAGCCAAGATGCCGCAGACCAGCGCGCGGTAGTCCCGAAAATACAAGGCTGTGGCCAAGGTGAACACGACGGACGTGATTTTGGTGAAAACAGCAGAGCGGTATTCAACCCCGAACTGCAGATCACGGTAAGCCAGCGCCATACCGATGTTGGAAAACCCCATGAACGCCATGCCACCAGCCACGATCCAAAGCACGTTTTGTACGCGTGGTTCCGTGAAGTACTGCGCCGAGAATGGCGCCAGCACAGCCAGCACGATGGCCATGACGATGCCCTGAATGGCGCGCAAGGTCCAGGCCGAGTTGATCTGATCTGTGTCCGGGTTGCCGATTCTGACGAGGGCCTGATTGGATCCCGCGTTCAAAAAAGCATCCACCAGTCCGACGACCAGAAAAGCCAGGGCGACCACACCATAATCTTGGGGTGCCAAAAAGCGCGCCAAAATGAATGTGCTGAGCAGGCCAATGCCCTTAACAGACCAGCGCATGCCAAGAGCCCACAAAGCGCCTTGAACCAGCGATGCCTTTGGGTCCTCGACAGGTGCTGGCGCATTGACCGTCATGTGGCGGCCCTCTTTCGAGGCGAGGCCCACTGTGTGACCTGCCAGGCGACGAGCCTCAGCGGGTGGGGCAATTTCACGATCTTCTTTTTTACTTCGAACTTGGCGCCTGCGAGGTGCAAGTGTGGCTGGGCGAGTGCTTGTTTTGCATGTGCAAAGTCACCTGCGGCGAATGCCGCATTGAACGCCAAGCCGCTATGACGCTCAATTTCCTGAAGGATTTCACCTGCGTAGCGACTGGCTGGGGGATGTTGCTCCAGGCAGTGTTTCAACACCTTGGCGGCCCCTAGATGCAGACGCACGGCACTGTCCGACTGGCTGCCCGTGTGGTAGCGAACACGCACCAGTGGGCGCCGATACAAGGCGACATGACCGTTGGCAATGGCTCTCAGGTTGAACTCCCAATCTTCAGTGACGACCCGCCGGAAGGAAGGGTCAAATCCTCCGATTCTCTGGTAGAACGCGGTCTTGACCGTCATGCCGGTGACCCACATACAGGGGTATCGAATGGACTTGATGTACAGATCGGGGATGTTGACGTAGAAGCCTTGATTAATTTCGGCACCATCAAAGTAGCCCGGAGGGGCCGCGAAAAACTTGTCTGGGTACCAAGGGCGCGCGTCGAATGTTGAAAAGTTCGTATAGGTGACGTCAGTGTCCGGGTGCGAGGCAAGCCACGTCGACATGACCTCGACGTATTCGGGGTCGAGAAGATCATCAGAATCACAGAAAGCCACGCGATCTGCCACTGCAGCGTCCACCCCGACGTTGCGTGCCTTTTGTACGCCCTGGTTCTCGGTACGGATGTAGCGTATGCGATCACCAAACTGCGCGACGGCTTGAGCGGTGTCATCCGTTGAGCCGTCGTCGACCACAATGATCTCGCGGAAGGGGACCGTCTGGGCCAAGGCGCTGCGCAAGGTCTGCGGCAGCAGTGCCCCTCGGTTGTATGCGGGAATGATGAGGCTGAACATGTCAACGACCAGAGAAGGGCGGGGGCTGCCGTTTGAGCCAGTCATTGCGAATGATGAGCAGCTTCCCATTTTGAGTCAGTTCGGGCTTGCCCCATTCAATCAGCCACGACACTTCGGTGCCGATTTTCTCTTGTAGGAACTGGCGAACCTGATCCTCGGTCATGGCAAAACCTGTGCCGCGCTCAAGCCTTACGCGCACTTGGTTAGCATCTGTCTGTATGAATTGATAGCTGGACAGTCCTTCAATCCAACGCATGACCAAGGTCAGGCCAGGCATGGGAACCTTCCTTCCACTGGGGAAGTGCAAGACATCGCCAGTTCGGCCGTCTACCGGGCCGATGCGGGGCCAGCGAACCCCCGATGGGGCGGTGTCAAAGCTGTGCCAATGAACCCGATCGCCAGTTTCGTAGCGGATGAAGGGCATGGCCTGGTTGGAGAACAGGGTGGCGACCGCCCGCCCCGTCTGCTTCAGCGCCCGAATCTGGCGGTTGTCATCGTCCAGAATTTCGAGAATACCCCGGTGAAATGACAGATGCAGTCCGTCCTGCTCCGGGCCTTCGCAGGCATGCAGTCCGCCATCGTTGAGGCCATATTGGTCCAACACCTTCACCTTCAGTACGTTCTGAATGCGCTGCCTCACTTCTGGCAGCATCACTTCTGCAGTACAGATGACCCCTTGAAGAGCGGTTGGTCTGGTGCCCAGTTGCTCCAAGTACTCGCACAACTCCTTGATGGAGTTGGGGTAGCCATAAATCAGGCGTATCTTGTGAAAGTGTGGCGTCTGGGTGAGCGCACGAGTGCGCTCTAGGCTCAGGTTGGACCCGCTGGTGACCCATCTGTTCATCACCTTGTCTGCGAGCGTGCGTTTGTCTCCCAATCCAATGCCGACGGACTCCCCGCCTACGATGAGAAACGGATCACCGATGCGATAACCCGCCCAAGACCAGCCCATGTACATATGGGCCCAGGCCAGTTGTTCATCGCGGTAGGTCATCCGGAAAATGATGGGACGCCCTGTGCTGCCCCCCGTGCGGGCCTCGGTGCTTTTGACCCTCGGGTCGGTCGTCACCAGGGTGCTCAGGTGCTCACGCACATGATCTTTGGTGAGAATGGGGAGCCTCTGGAGATCGGCGATGGTTTGAATGGCTCGGGGGTCGTCGATCGCACCGCGCCAGTGATCTCGATAAAACGGGATGTACCGCCAGCAGTAAGCAACGATTTCTCTGAGGTGCTGCTCTTGGAAAGCGCGAATCTGCTCAGGGCTCCAGCTGATTCTTGACCGCATCAGTCGAAAGAGCGCAATCCGCTGCGGCACGGACGCCGTGATCAGGAATCGATGAAGGAGTTGGTTCATGGTTGCGGAGGTGTCGCTGGCACCGAGGCATTGCAAGCGCGGGCATCACCAAAGGCGCCCGGCAATGAGCGGGCTGCGCGTGGGAGCCCACAGAAATCATCACGGACCAGCGGGTGCGTGGGGATTGGCTCTGGCATGTGACGCCAGGTGAAATCAAGTCGGAAAGGGTCTTGCATGTGCTCTGGCACACCGCGTTGAAGATTGACGGTGCTGGTCAGCGTCCCACCACGACGTGCATTGATGGCGCCATCGACAACGTTGCCATAGACCTCTGCATCTGAGGGAATGCCTCGCACACCGATCCCGTAGGTGTTGATCACTGTGTTGTGGGCAATCACGGATTGGATCGCACGGTTGTTGTCCACACCGAAATCATTGCAGTTCATGATGACGTTGTTGATGACGATTCCAGCTTTGTGTTCGTATATGCACTCTTTGTCCGGGCAAAAAGGCTTCTCCGTCAACCCGCCGCCAAGGGAGATGCCAACGCGCGAACCGAAGTGGGAAATGTCACCATCTGTGGAGCAGACCAGAATGTTGCGTTCAATGCGGCCACCTTCAGCGCCACCTTTCATGAACACGCCATACGAAGCATTCTTGCCCCAGTGTTTGACGAAGTGGCTGACGTGATTGTCTGAAACGATCCATCTGCTGGCACCCACCAAGTCAAAAGGCGTCAAGGCACCGTGTCCGTATGCCTTGTCGTTGGTCAGTGTGTTGAACTGCAGTAAGCCGTTGTCGGGAAATTGTCCGCGTTCACCGTTCACTTTGATGTGCGCGGCGAAGTTGCGAATGAGGTTGTTGCGAATGACCACATTGCGTCCACCGCCTACAACGTGAAATGCATGCTCACATGGCGTGTCTCTCTCGCCGCAATGCCCCTCAATCGTCAGGTTTTCGTAGATCCAATAAGCGCGATCTTGATGGATCGTCCCCGAATTGATCTCGATGGTCACAGTCCCTGGGATCTCGGCTCGTACGATGATGGGCTGTGACGCCGTTCCGTCGTTCTTGGGTTGAAGCCAGCCGCTCAGCATGTAGCGGCCCGGCATCAGGAGAATCACATCACCAGCGCGCGCGCGCGCCGCAGCAGCCTTAAGCTCAGTCGCATCGTGCACGCCATGTGTTGCGCCCAGCATCGGTGACGCAGGTATCGCATCCGCTTGACGGCGCAGGTTGAGCACTTCAAGCGCCTTGGGGTGCCCGGCTTGATCGTAGGTTTGGGGGGGCAGCACGACACGTTGCTGCCCCTTGCTCATGGTGTCAATCAGAGATCGAGGTGTGACGACAGGTCGTTCGATCCGACGCTGCGCAGCATACAGAACCGGATGGGCGATTTGCTCCAGAGTCGGATGCCCTTCCAGGCGCTCAAGCGTATATCGGATGAGTTCGCCAGCGGTGCGGTAGTTGATCTCTTCCCAGACGGAATAGCCTGTTTTGGATTCGCGCGCAAGGATGAGCACGCCACCCACCAAGAGGAGCACGACCATGAGAAGAGCCAGACAAACTCTCGGGACTCGCCTGTGCTGATTTGTGGGGGTCGACATGGGTCTTCAGTGGAGCTTGCCCGCTAGTTTCATGTGGCTGGCTATTTGTTGAAGGGTGGGGATGAGCAGTTGGCTTCCGCGTTCACTGAGGTGGTTTGAGTCTAGGTAGACAGGCAGCCCGTCGATCATGCCTTCGCATTTTCCATTCGGGCAGAACGTGTCAGTGGCGTCGAGAAGCACGACGTTACATTTTTCCTTGGCTGCGTCTTGAGCTTGCCAAACCCATTCGTTTCGCGTCTTGTAATCCGCGATCGGCATATGAATTTCTATTGGGGTGCCAAACATGATGCGGCGTATGGCAGTTTGGGGGACGTGAACAGGCATTTCCGGGATGGGTCTAAGCATGAAAACTTGCCGATGGCGGGCCAGCTCGCACGCGGTCTGTGTGAGGGCCGTTGCCATTTCACGAATCGATTCTGCTGTGGCCTGCTGGGTGGGCTCGCTGATGTAACCCACAGGAACGTTCTGATGGCGTCCGGATTCGTTCAACCCGATGGCTTGGATGGCGTACCGCCCGACCAACAGAGCGGGGTACTGCGGTGGTTGTTTCGACAACATGTCTTGAACCCAGCGGTTATGGGCTTCACAGTTGTAGTCGGCGTCCCGTTTCAAATTGGCATATATGTTTGATTTGAGTCCCTTGATCAGCGGGCAGCCCACATAACTGATTGGAATCCATGTCAGATTTGGCAACGCTCGGGTTGCCGCGGGCATCATGGGTAAGACGTGAGAGTCGCCAATCACCAGAATTTTTGTGCTTGAATGCCCAAACTCACACATCGGCGACGCCACGCCAGATGTCCCTTCGCACTCCTTGGCACGATGAGGGGTTTTTTGCTGCTCTGCCATGATGGCTTGCGCCTCGATTGGGAGTCGCGAGGGGAAACCTTGTGCTCGCCATACCATGAAGCCCAGCGCGCTGACACATATCGTTGCTGCCGAGACGGCTATCAGCGTGATCTTGACGTTTTGTGCAGTCAGAATTCTCCTGCTTGGTCGTTCCACAAAGCGATAAGACAGCATCGCGATGACGACAGCGACAAACAGCCCGGATGGGATGGCCCAAGGGGATTGGCGCCACTCCAGGGTGACCAAGACGACGTATACGGGCCAATGCCACAGATACAAGGAATATGAGCGTTCGCCAACCCATTGAACCCAGCGGTGGTGAGTGAGGGCGGTGGGGTAACCTCCGGCGATCACGAGCATGGTGCCAGTCACAGGCGCAAGCGTCCCCCAGTGGGGCCATGGTGTTTCTGGCGTAAACAGTAAAATGGAACTGGCAATCAAGGATAAACCTGTGAAGGACAGCGTCTTTCTGAATTTTTCCGGTACATGGCTGTGGCTCGTGGAGGATAATATCCCTCCAGCCAATAACTCCCATGCCCGTGTGTGCAGCAGGTAGAAGGATGCAGTGCCGTCACGCGGGGTCAAGAGCAATGCAGCAAGCAGTGATGTCAATAAAATCACTGTCAAGGTCCATTGCTGTGTTGAAGTGCCTCTCTTTATTTTCCAAGCAGTCCATGAAATGATGGGCAGAATAAGATAAAACTGCCATTCAACCGAAAGAGACCAAGTGTGAAGTAGCCACTTCTCGTGGGATGTGGAGTCGAAGTATCCTGCGCTGAGCCAATACTCGATATTGGAAATGAAGAGCAGGCTGTAAACCGCATGGCTGGCCAGGGATTTGTAATCTGATGGAGGTAAGGCGAACCATCCCAGGAGGAGTAGCGTGACGCACAGTGCCAACAAGGCGGGAATAATGCGGCGAGCCCGTGCCGACCAGAAATCGAGAAATTTGAATGAGTCCTCTTTCAGTTCTCGTTGGACAATCCCTGTCATCAGGAAACCGGAGATGACAAAAAATACATCTACGCCAGCAAAACCGCCAGCAAAGCCCGGTATCTCAAAGTGGTAAAGCAGGACGGCAATGACAGCCCAGGCGCGCAGTCCATTGATGTCTAGCCTGAAGCCGGTTGTTGGGTACATGCAGATGCCTGAAATGGACTCATCCCCGATGGGTTGGAGAGGCATTTTCGCTCAACATATTGGGGTTTTCGAGTGATCTTCCCCCCTCTGGTGGGGGTGCTGACGCCACTGTCGGTGCTTGGGTTGAATGGCTGTGGCGGAACTCTGCTGCACAATCTGACCATTCACACGGCGAGCCTCACAAGTGTTCGATACCTCAGCTTGGTTTGAGAATTTGCAGCAATACGGATTGTCGGAACTGCCTGTTAGGGTTCACGTCATGGAACTCTTTCGGGCGGATGATGAGGGCGTGATAGGTCGGCTCCATCTGATGCAGTCGGAAGTTGGCGGGCCGTTGCAGGGGCTGAGTAATCACTACAGCAGTCTTTTTGGCCCGGTCTGGTCAGAGGGGCGAGGCAAGGAGGTTGATTGGCGCGAGTTGGTCGCCCGCATCAAGCGTTTGCCAGGTGCCAGCGTGGTCCGGTTGCAACCATTGGAGGTCGACGGGGTCTTCATCCAGGGCATGGAGGGCGGTTTGCGTGCGTGTGGCTACTGCGTCGACCGTTTTTTTTGCTTTGGGAACTGGTATCACCCCGTCGCTGCTGGTGGCTTTGACCGGTATTGGCTGCAACGTCCGGCGTCGTTGCGTAACACCGTGGAGCGGGCCCGGCGCAGGTTGAATCGCTCGCATGTATGGCGTATTGACGTTCTGAGCGAGTCGTCCCCGGCCCTGGAGGAGGGGATTGCTGCATACCAGTGCGTTTATGCACACAGCTGGAAAGCACCCGAGCCCAATGCTGCATTCATGCCGGCTCTGATTCGCATGTTGGCCAGGCAGGGAACTTTGCGCTTGGGAATGCTTTGGTTGGATGGCGAAGTGGTCGCCGCTCAAGTCTGGATCGTCCAGGATCGCAAGGCCAACATTTTCAAGTTGGCTTATCGGACCGGTTGCGAAAGTCTTTCGGTTGGCTCTGTTCTGACCGCAGCGCTGATGCGGCATGTGATCGATGTGGACCTTGTTCAGGAGGTGGATTACCTGACCGGTGATGATTTGTACAAAAAGGACTGGATGTCACATCGACGCGAGCGAGTCGGCTTGATTGCGTTCGACAGAAGGCGTTTGCGGGGATGTCTGGCGTGGGTCAGGCACAGTGCAGGCAAGGTATATCGCCGCTACATGCCTAAAAAGACAGATGCTCGAGTTATCAGTGCCTGAATCGACTCAGTAGCCATTGCTGAGTCAACTGAACCAACAACTCATGCCCGCCTGGGGTGGAGCAGGTGTGGTCTGCACCTGGCATGATGTGCTGCTGCACGTTGGGCATTTGCAAACAGCCATGCCATGCTTTGTCAGTTCTGGCGTGATCCATGAACTCTTGTCCCGTCAGATCTTTCTCGCTGATCAGAAGCAGGATGGGTACTGACAATGCATGCCAGCTTTGTGCCATTTGTTCGTGAAAACTGTGTGTGGCTTGTCGTTGGCGGAAGCTGGCTCGCAGGTTGCCAAGCAGTTGTTCAATCGCCTTCGGTCCAATGCCGCCGCCGAACAGTTTGCGCCAGAATGACCACTCCGTCAGACGATGCCCGTAATAGTGCTTGATGTGGGTGCGCGCCAGACCACTGTCCGATCGGACCCACGGGTTGACCAGACACAAGCCAGCGATGCGTGGATCGGGGCGGTCGGCGCATTGCAGTAGTGCGGCGGATGCGCCGTCGCACGAGCCCCAAAGTACCACTTTCTTTACCTTCGGGGCCTGTCGTATCAAGGCTGCTAACGCCGCATCAACTTGTGGCCGCAGGTGCTCGAAATTGTGAATGCTTCCCGTTGCATCCCCCAGCCCGGCAAGATCGAATCGGATCGTTGGAAAACCAGCGAGAGACAGTTGTCGAGAAAGTGAAACAGATTGTCGGTGTGCCCCCGAGCGGTACTGCAGGCCGCCGGTGATGATGACCACGCCGGTTTCAAAGGAGGCGCTTTGAGGTTCGGCAACAATTCCCCAAGCGGATGACTCCGTTGTCAGGATTTTGACGGCTGTTTCGACGCAAGTAGACATGATGGATGGGCCGCATTCATGCGAGAGCAGCCAAGCTTGCCTCAATCAGGTTTGAGGCATCCGCATCGCTGAACTGCTGCCAGAAAGCCGGGCAGGTGACGCTTCGTGCGAGTGTTTGCCATCCCCGCGTTTCCCACAGCTGCATCTGCTTGGTGATGCCTGGGGACGGTGAAGCGCCGGACGCTGCGAGCTCCATGCAAACAAGCTTGTTGGGCACCATCGGGTGCGGGCGGGCGGGCGTGAGTTGCACGTCGTTCAACTCCTTGGCAAGGGCCGGGGTGATGGAATAGCCCCCAACATGGACATTTTGGCCACGCTTGAGTTGCTCGCTCAACGTCGGTGCAGTTTCGTGGCGTTCCTTGCCCTTGTTCAGCCATTCTTTTGCAGCATCCAGTCGTAACCACTGCTGCAGCACCTGCTGCCCACTCACGACCGGCTGCCACCATAGCATCTGACACGGCGTCTCGCTCTCCCTCAGCATGTCGGCTGCGAGCAGGGCGCCGCTGCGAACCCCCCAAAGCCATAGCGGGAGTTGCTTCATGTTGTCGTGATGTTCGCCCGCGCGTCGGTTCAATTCACTCAAGGCGTCGTGGGCATTGTGGAGCCATGTTTGCCATGTTGCTTCACCAAAATCACCTTGGCTGTCGCCGCACCCGTGCATGTCGAACTGCAGCACTGCGTAACCTGCTGCCGCCAGCGCGCGCGCAAACTGCGCGCTGATTCGGCGGCATGTATTGAGCTCCTCTGCAAACGGGTGAAGGTGCAGCACGCGCCCGCGCGTCACAGGTCCTTGAGGGGCGTGATACAGGCAAAACAAGGACCCGCCGCGCACGGGCAAGAAGAACGCGTCAGGCAGCCTATCGGTCATGGTCAGGCAGTGCCCATGTAGGTTTGCACCAGTCGACACAAACTGCCTACCGACGCAAAGGTGTCGGCGTTCAGATCGGCTTCATCAAATGTCACACCAAAATGATTTTCCAACCCGGTAATCAGGGCCACTGCCGCCATGGAATCCAGTTCAGGCAAACTCCCCAATAAGGGGGTATTGACATCAAAGTTCAATGCTTGTCCCTGCAGGTGCAATGCATCATCCAACACCTTGAGCACATGTTTCATGAGATCCATGCATGTATTCTAGAGTTTCTGCCGTAACATGAAATCATGACTTTGGCGCCCGATTTCAGGGGGGGGCTACCTCCGGTTTTACTCCATGATTTACCCGCGCGCTCGGCAGCGTGCTGGCCGGAGCGGCCTGCGCTGGCTGCCGGGGATACTTCGTGGAGTCATGCGACATTGAATGCTCGCATTCAAGCATGGGCGCAGCATCTTCTGAGCTTGGGGCTGCGTGCTGGGCAGCGTGTCGCTGTGATGGCAGACAAGCAGCCCGAAGCGGTCGCGGCGATGTTCGCGGTGAGCCGGGCGGGGGGCGTGTTGGTCCCCATCAACCCTTTGCTCAAATCTGCCCAAGTTCAGCACATTTTGCGAGACTGTGGCGTGGTGGTATTGATGGTGCCAGCAACGCGGCAAGCAAACTGGGCGCCACTGCAGGTCACATGCCCCAGTCTTCGACACTTGGTGCTTTTGGGGGCTGATGCAGATGTGGTGACAACAGCTGCTGGCGCGGTGGCAGCGGCCGATCCGCATCGAGCGCTCGAAACCGATCTCGCCGCCATCTTCTACACCTCGGGCAGCACAGGTTTGCCAAAAGGGGTGATGCTTTCGCACCGTAATTTGCTTGCAGGGGCCGGGAGTGTGGCCACCTACCTGGAAAATCACGCTGGCGATGTGTTGCTGGCTGCGTTGCCTTTGTCGTTCGACGCTGGTTTCAGTCAACTCACGACAGCCTTTCTGGTCGGCGCAAAGGTTGTGCTGCTCAACTACCTCCTGCCCATGGATGTGGTCCGTGCCATGGCGCAGCACCGCATCACGGGTTTGACGGCGGTGCCGCCCTTGTATGCGCAGTTGGTGGCCGTCACATGGCCGCCCGAGGCGACGCAACATTTGCGCTATTGGGCAAATACCGGTGGCCGCCTGCCCGCAACGGTGCTGGCCGCCATGCAGGCGCGGGCCCCGGTCGCAAAGCCCTACCTGATGTTCGGCTTGACCGAGGCTTTCCGTGCCACCTACCTGCCGCCGCATGAGGTCAGTCGTCGACCCGATTCCATCGGCAAGGCCATTCCCAATGCCGAGGTGCTGGTGTTGCGAGAGGATGGAAGCCCTTGCGAAGACGGTGAGCCTGGCGAACTTGTGCAGTACGGCCCTCTGGTGGCGTTGGGATACTGGGAGCGGCCGGAAGCGACGGCAGAGCGCTTCAGACCATTGCCGAAAGCCGCGACCGCAGGCAGATCGGACGGTGCGGTGCCCGAGCGAGCCTTGTTCTCTGGCGATACCGTGCGTCGGGACGCGGAGGGCTTTCTGTACTTTGTTGGCCGCCGAGACGAGATGATCAAGACGTCGGGCTATCGTGTGAGCCCGACCGAGGTGGAGGAGGTCGCGATGGCCCACGATGGCATTCTCGAGGCTGTGGCCGTGCCGGTTCCGCACGAGACACTGGGCAGCGTGATCCGCCTGGTGGTGCATGGTGATGAAGTGCGCATGTCCGAAAGTGATGCGGTGCGCGATGCGTCGCTGCTGAATCATTTCAGGCAAGCCGTGCCCGCTTACATGGTGCCTACCGAGGTCGTGTGGGTCGCTTCGCCCCTGCCGCGTAACCCGAATGGCAAGTTTGACCGTCAGTGCTGGAGAGACGATGCGCGGCTTTGAGGTGCTTCAAAGGCAACTGTGCGTGGGCGGCATTCCTCTGGAGCGTCTGGCCCATCGTGCTGGGCAGACCCCGTTTTATGCCTACGACCGGCAGATGATCTTGCGTCGCATTGCCCAGGTGCGTGCGGTGCTGCCCAATGGTGTGCACCTGCACTACGCGGTCAAGGCCAACCCCATGCCTGCGCTGTTGTCGTGTCTGGCGCCTGTGGTGGACGGGATGGACGTAGCGTCGGGCCGCGAGTTGCTGGCGGCACTCGATGCGGGCTGTTCACCTTCCAGCATCAGCTTTGCAGGGCCAGGCAAGCGCGAAGGCGAGCTCAGGCAGGCGTTGGCCGCTGGGGTGCTTTTGCACATCGAGTCTTCCCGCGAGGTGGAGTTGCTGGCCCGCCTTTCTGCCGAGATGGCTTTGCCTGCCCGGGTGGCCGTGCGTGTCAATCCGGATTTCGAGTTGCGCGGTGCCGGCATGCGCATGGGCGGTGGTGCCCAGGTGTTCGGCGTCGATCTGGAGCAGGTGCCCACCCTGTTGGCGCGCATCGCGCAGACCGGTTTGCAGTTCGAGGGCTTTCATGTGTACGCCGGCTCGCAAGTGCTCAAGGCCGAACTGCTGGCCGAGCTCATTGACCGATCCGTGAGCATGCTGCTGCAACTGCAGGCGCACTTGCCGGGGCCTGTGCTGCAGGTGAACCTGGGTGGCGGATGGGGCATTCCATATTTCCCCAACGAGCAGCCGTTGGATGTGCAGCCGGTGCGCTCAGCCCTGTTGGCTGCGCAGCAGCGCCTGCACGGGCAGTGGCCACAGGCGCGACTGGTGGTGGAGCTAGGACGGTTTCTGGTGGCCGAGGCGGGTGTCTATGTCGTCCGTGTGTTGGAGCGCAAGATCTCGCGGGGCGAGGTGTTCCTGGTCACCGATGGGGGCTTGCATCATCACCTGGCTGCCACGGGCAATTTCGGGCAAGTCTTGCGTCGCAACTATCCGGTGGCGGTGGCTCAGCGTGCGGACGAGCCCTCGCTGGAGCAGGTGAGTGTGGTCGGCCCGCTTTGCACTCCGCTGGATGTGCTGGCACACAAGGTTGCCTTGCCCAGGGCAGAGGCGGGGGATCTTGTGGTGATCTTCCAGTCTGGGGCCTATGGGGCGACTGCCAGCCCACAGGCCTTCCTGGGGCACCCTCCGTGCGTCGAGATCCTGGTGTGAGCCGGTGTTGAGCGCCCGGACAGCATCGTGGCGCTTGGCGGCACAAGGTCTGCTGGCGCTGAGTTCATGGGGCTTGGCCGCTGGCTTGGTGAGTCAACACCCATTTTTGTGCTCACCCGTCTGGATGTTGGTGGTCATTGGCCTTGCGCTCATGTCAGCTGTGCGGCCCTGGTGGGGGCTGACGGTGCTGCTTGGATTGCTGCCGGTGGCCAGCCTGAGCATCTGGAGTGGCTGGCGTGTGACCGACGAGTTCGATGTGTTGGTCTTGCTGGTTTTGGGTGGTGGCTACCTGCACGAGGTTTGTGGTGCTCGACAGCGGGTGGCGCGCTTGCCCCTCCCCGTGTCGGTGGCGTTGGATGATTTGCCACGCGCGCGGTGGCTGCTGTGGATGGCCTGGGCTGGTGTGTGGGTGACCTGGGCCGTGTCCGCTTATCGTGGTTGGCTGGATGCAGGGGGCGGTACCCCTGACTTGCTGTTTGGTGGCTATGAGGGCGCAGGCAACGTGTGGCGTGTGGCCAAAAGCATGGTGGGACTGTTGCTGCTGGCTCCTTGGTTGCACACGCTGTATCGGCGCGACACGCAGCGGACGGTGGACAGCGTGCAGTCTGGCATCCTCTGGAGCCTCGGGTTGGTGTGCGCATTGGCAGTATGGGAGCGTGCTGTTTACATCGGCCTTTGGGATTTGCGCAGCGACTATCGCACCACCGCTTGGTTCTGGGAGATGCACGTAGGGGGCGGGGCCATCGATGTCTTCCTCGCCTTGACGGCGCCATTCGCATGGTGGTCTTTGTGGCGTGCCCGCACACCAGCGCAATGGGCTGTGGCTGCGATGCTGCTGGTGGTGTTGGTCTATGTGGTCATCACGACCTACTCCCGCGGTCTGGCCGGCGTATTCGTTGGAGGCAGTGTCTTGTTCTGGGTGTTGGCGGGACGACTGTCGTCGGCGCAGGACCGGGCATCCTCGCCTTGGCGGATGGTCGCGCAGCGCTGGTTGCTCGTCGCACTGGTGGTCGAGGCAATGGTGATGGTGGGAGTCGGGCGATTTGCGTCGGATCGCCTGTCTCAGACCAGTGTGGATGTCGAAAGCCGCTGGGCGCACTGGCAGTCGATGCACAGATTGCTGAGTCGCCCCGTTGACTGGTGGTGGGGCATCGGGCAAGGGCGACTGCCAGCCCGGCATAGCGCGCTCGCATCGGGTCCAGCCATGCCTGGTGCCGTTCTCTGGCCAGCCCAGCCCGAGGTGCAGGCTGTGCGCTTGCAAGGGCCTCAATCTGATCCTGAACTGGTGGGGCGTCTCGCGCTGGCGCGCAGGGTACCGCTGCAGCCCGTGCCGAATCTGGTGCATCTGATCGTGAGCGCCCCGTTGCCGGCGTCTGTGCGATTCCAGTTGTGCGAGCGGCACTTGCTCTATGAACTGCGCTGCTTGAGTGCGGAAGGGGTGGTCCAACCGGGGGCTGCTCGCGCCTATGTCTGGCCCTTGAGGGGGGAGGGGCTGACGCGACTGCCTGGTGCTGCAGGCCATCGTGAGGGCATGGCGATGCTCTCTGTCACGCAAACCAACCGTGTCGTGGATGTACTCGGGTGGCAGATTCAGAACGCATCAAATCAGGGATTCTTGCACCATGCGGATTTCTCGCAGGGTTTCAGCGGCTGGTTTTGGGTGAGTACGGGATATTTTCGCCCCTGGCATGCCGACAACCTGTGGATGGAGTTATGGGTGGAGCGTGGACTGCTAGGATCGCTCGCCCACTTGATTTTGCTCTCGCTCATACTCTATTGGGTATATAGACTGTGTTTCACAGGCGAGACATGGTTGCTGCCGATACTGGTGGGGCTGGTGTCATGCGGCATCTTGTCATGTGTCATCAGTGTGACGGAGCTCCCACGGCTGTCATTTTTGAGCGGTGCTCTCTTGCTCATATCGTCGTTTTGGGGGGGTGTGTTACACGACAGAACTGCCTAGAATGGTTCGTAACAATTGGTTTTCAACGCCGTGCGTTGGACACCGTTGTGGAGACAGGGAAGAATTACAAAATGATCAAGGTGTTTGGGCATTACTTTCACAGGCGCACTGTGTTGCAGGTCGTCTGTGAAGCGGTATTGATTGGCTTGGTTTCGGCCATTTCGATGTGGCTGCAACGTGGCCCGCAGGTCAGCACCTCTGATGTGCTGGCGGAGGCTTTTTTCATTGGCGGTGTTGTGGCGCTGGTTTTTGCCGGGGTCAACAGCGCACTCGGGTTGTACGAGTACAGCCGCTCTTTCGCCAAGGGCGTCATGCGCACGCGGGCCGTGCTGGCATGGGGCGTGTCGTGTTGTGTGGCGTTCGTGTTTGTCGTTCTGCTGCAACTGGACGAAGGCTACAACCTCGTGGCCACCTTTGCGATGTTGGCGCTCACGATGTCACTCGTCATGATCTGGCGTGAATTGTCTGTAGAGACCTTGCCTCATGCCGTGACCGTGCAGCGCGTGCTGATCTACGGGGCGGGGCAACGTGCGCGTGCGGTCGCTGAGTCGCTCCAGCATTCCGACCCGAACGTTCAGGTGGTGGGCTTCTTTGCCAGCCCGAATGAAAGTGAAATCGCGGTGCCTGAGGTGCAGCGTGTGGTTCCGGGGCGCAGTCTCACTGATGTCGTGCGAGACCATGACGTCGATGAGATCGTGGTGGCCTTGACGGAGCGGCGCGGCGGAAGCATGCCCATGCGGGAGTTGCTGGATTGCAAGCTGCAGGGTGTGAGGGTGATGGACATTGCCCGACATTTCGAACAGAAGCTCGGGCAGATCCGCCTGGATGCCATGTCCGCGGGTTACCTCATCTTTGGTGAGGGCTTCAACCAGGGGTTCTTTCGAACCCTCATCAAGCGGGCGTTCGACATCATTGGGGCGCTGGTGTTGGTCGTGTTGAGCCTGCCGTTGATGTTGATCACGGCCATCTTGATCCGGATCGACAGCCCAGGTCCGATCCTTTACCGTCAGGAACGGGTGGGACTACACGGGCGCATTTTCCATGTGGTCAAGTTTCGCAGCATGCGCACCGACGCTGAAAAGGATGGCGTACCACAGTGGGCCACGGCTGGCGATAGCCGAGTGACCCGAGTGGGACGCGTGATTCGCAAGGTGCGGATCGATGAGTTGCCTCAGTTGTTCAGTGTGCTCAAGGGGGACATGAGTCTGGTGGGGCCACGACCGGAGCGCCAGTATTTCGTTGATCAGTTGACACGTGACATTCCGTTTTACGCGGTTCGACACAGCGTCAAGCCGGGCGTGACGGGATGGGCTCAGGTGCGCTACCACTATGCTGGCTCGCTCTCGGATACCACCGAGAAGTTGCAGTACGACCTCTATTACGTCAAGAACCACTCCTTGTTCCTGGACTTGGTGATTCTGTTCGAAACAGTGGGTGTGGTCCTGACGGGTAAAGGCGCGCAGTAAGCCTCATGCGACTGGAAGCCGACCTGTTGATGGTGGTGGGGCAGGCGTTGGCCGGGCTGGCCTATCTGGTGCTCACACTGCGTCTGATCTGGCAGCGGCCGCGTCAAACCGAGGGGCACCACGCGACCCAAGCCATCTTGCCGGCCACAATCATGTCAGTGATGTGGGCCTGGAGCGTCCCTGCGGTTGTCCTGTCGGGTGCCGATGGCGCATGGCTGTGGGCGCCGAAATGGCTGGATGTGATCCGCTATGGCTTGTGGTTTGCCTTCGTGCTTCATTTGCTCGGCGCGGCACGTGGCGAGGGGGGGCATCGCAGCGTATTGGTTCGGCGCATGACGGCGGTGGCCTGGACACTGACCCTGGTGGCAGCGTTCACCCCGAACTACATGCCCATGACCGTGTTGGCGGTGTTTGGGCTCGTGCTGATCGAGCAACTGTTTCGCAACTTGCCTGCAGATGCTCGTTGGAGTGCCAAACCGATCTGTCTGGGCTTGGCGGGCACCTTGCTGTTTGACGTTTACCTGTTTTCTGAGGCGGCGCTCTTCAACGGCGTCGACGACGATGTGGCTGCGGCGCGAGGGTTTGTTCAGGCTCTGATGGTGCCCTTGCTGATCTTGCCCAGCGCAAGGCATCGTAACTGGATGTCCAAAATTCGCGTGTCGCGCCAAGTGGTTTTCCATTCGGCCACTTTGATGATGGCGGGGCTGTACCTGTTGTTCATCTCTTCGCTGGGCTACTACGTACGCTACTTTGGCGGCGAGTGGGGGCGGGTGCTGCAGGTGGCACTCGTGTTCCTGGCGGTGGTGGCTTTGGTGGCCTTGGCGCTGTCCGGCACTCTGCGTGCGCGTGTGAGGGTGTGGTTGGGCAAGCACTTCCTGCGCTACCGCTACGACTATCGTGAAGAGTGGCTCAAGTTCACCCGTGCCTTGACGAGTCACACACAACCTCAGGAGCTCAGTCAGCACGTCATCCGCGGGTTGGCCGACATGGTGGAGAGTCCTGCCGGCGCGTTGTGGCTGCTCAACGCCGAGCACAGCCATTACGTCCAAGCTGCGCGTTGGAATGTCCCGCAGTCTGGTGCCAGTGAACCTCTGGATTCCGAGTTGGTGCAGTTCATGAGGCGCACGGGCTGGGTGATCGACCTCAAGGAGTACCGCGCACATCCTGACCGGTATGAGCGCTTGTGCCTGCCTGAATGGTTGGCCTCCCTGCCGCAGGCCTGGTTATTGGTTCCTTTGCCCATCGGGGGGGAGCACCTCGGCTTTGTGCTGCTTGCGGAGCCAAGAACACAGCTGGAGCTGAATTGGGAAGTCACCGATCTGCTCAAAACGGCAGCGGCACAGGCGGCCAGTTTTTTGGCACAAATGCAGGCAACGGAAGCGTTGCTCGAATCGCGCAAGTTTGACGCATTCAACCGCATGTCGGCTTTCGTGGTGCATGACCTCAAGAACATCGTCACCCAGTTGTCGCTGATGGTGAAGAACGCCAAGAGATTGCAGCACAACCCTGAGTTCCAGGCTGACATGCTGATGACCGTCGAGAACTCGCTGGAGCGCATGAAGCAGTTGATGATGCAGTTGCGCGAGGGTGCTGCGCCGACGGGAGGGGCTGTCGGGGTCGATCTGGGGGCGATTGCGCAGGAGTGGGCGCGCTCGGCAGAAAGCCGAGGTCGCACCGTGCGCTTGGACCTGCAGCCCGACGTGTTCACGCGAGGGCATGCCGATCGCCTCAAACGGGTGGTTGGCCACCTGATTCAAAACGCGCTCGACGCCACCGAGCACCATGGGCACGATGTCTGGGTCAAGTCCCACCGATTCGGTAGTCACGCCAGCTTGCAGGTAGGTGACAATGGGGTCGGCATGAGCGATGAGTTCTTGCAAAACCGATTGTTCAAACCGTTTCAGACTACCAAGGTCGCGGGCATGGGCATCGGTGCATACGAGAGTCTGCAATACATACAAGAGCTGGGTGGCAAGATGACGGTGGAGAGCAAGGAGGGTGAGGGCACCCTTGTGACCTTGCTGTTGCCGGTGATGGACGTGGCACAACCTGGCAACCTACTCAGGGGAGATGGTGCATGAGCACGGACAAGGCAAACACATTGCTGATCGTGGAAGACGATCTGGCCTTGCAAAAGCAGATCAAGTGGTCGCTGGATCAGTTCGAGTCGGTCACCGCCGATGACCGGCACAGCGCGATGGTGCAATTGCGCCGCTTTGTTCCGCCGGTTGTCACCATGGATCTCGGGCTGCCGCCGGATGCCGATTCTGTGTCCGAAGGGTTCAAGTTGCTCGAGCAGATCCTCATGGTCGAGCCTGACACGAAGGTGATCGTGCTGACAGGCCAGAACGGCCAGGCCAACGCCTTGAAGGCCATCGCCATGGGCGCCTACGATTTTCTGGCCAAGCCCTTTGAGCCTGAAGTGTTGGCGCTGACCGTTGAGCGTGCTTTCCGTCTGGCAGAGTTGCAGGCCGAGAACCGCCGTCTGCAGAGCATGCAAACGCCGGATGCCTTGGCGGGGTTGATCACCAAAGACCCTGGCATGCTACGCGTGTGCCGCACCATCGAGAAAGTTGCCAACACCAGTGCCACGGTGATGCTTCTGGGTGAGAGCGGTACTGGCAAGGAGGTGCTGGCACGCGGCCTGCATCAGAGCAGTGCTCGCAAGAGCAACAAGTTCGTGGCCATCAATTGCGCCGCGATTCCAGATAACTTGCTTGAAAGCGAGTTGTTTGGCTATGAAAAGGGCGCGTTCACCGGCGCGGTCAAGACCACGGTCGGCAAAATTGAAACTGCCCATGGCGGCACCTTGATGCTCGATGAGATCGGTGATCTGCCGCTGCCGTTGCAATCGAAGTTGCTGCGCTTTTTGCAGGAGCGTGTGGTGGAGCGCATTGGTGGTCGCCAGGAGATCCCGGTGGATGTGCGCATCGTGTGCGCCACACACCAGGATCTCAAGCAACTGATTGCCGAGGGACGCTTCCGCGAAGACCTGTACTACCGCTTGGCCGAAATCGTGGTCGACATTCCTCCGGTGCGTGAGCGTGTCGGTGATGCGGCCTTGCTGGCTCATGCCTTTGTGAAACGCTTCTCGTCGGAAGGCGGGCGCAGTACCTTGTCCCTTTCCGCCGATGCCGTGCGTGCCATTGAGCAGCACAAGTGGCCTGGCAACATTCGCGAGCTTGAGAACTGCATCAAGCGCGCCTGCATCATGGCTGATGGTCAGCAGATCACGGCCGATGACCTGGGCCTGGCGCCGGTCGAACTCGATGAGTCTGACCGTTCCTTGGATTTGCGCACGGTGCGTGACGAGGCCGAGCGCAAGGCGGTGATTGCTGCGCTGGCCCGCGTTGATGGCAATGTTTTGCGTGCAGCCGAGTTGCTGGGGGTGAGTCGCCCCACGCTCTATGACCTGATGCACCGCCTTGGTTTGAAGTAAGTCTCAGTCTTTCCCATGGGTTCCGACATGAAGCACACCTCTTCCGTTTTCCGCGCCTTGCCTGCGGCACTGACACTGTCTTTGGTGCTCGCTGCGTGCAGCGGCAACGACCCTGCCAAGCTGATGCAGTCGGCCAAGGATTACATGGCGCAAAGCGACCATGCGGCAGCCATCATTCAGTTGAAGAATGCCTTACAGAACCAGCCCGATCTGGCGGAAGCGCGCTTCTTGCTGGCCAAGGCCTTGTTGGCCACTGGTGATGCGGCGGGGGCGCAGATCGAGTTGAAGAAGGCGGAGACCGGAGGGTACGCACGAGAACAGATCGTGCCCTTGCTGGCGCAGGCGATGCTCAGCCAGGGGCAGGCCAAGGCCGTGACCGAGACGTACGCCGACACCCAGTTGTCCAGTCCGGCTGCTCAGGCCGAGTTGCAGACCTTGGTGGCCGGCGCATGGTTTGCGCAAGGCAAAACTGAGCAGGCGCAGGCCAAACTGGCCGAAGCGCTGAAAACCCAGCCCAATCATGTGCCGGCGCTCTTGCTGAAAGCGCGAGTGACGGCTTCCAACCGGGACTTCGATGGGGCTCTGACGCAGATCGCGGATATTCTGAAGACGGCGCCGCAGAACGAGGAGGCCTTCAAACTGCGTGGGGACATTCAACTGTTCGGCCAACAGCGTCCCGATGATGCGTTGGTGTCATATCGGGAGGCGGTCAAGGCAAAGCCTGGTTACAAGGATGCGCAGGCCAGCATCGTGCGGGTGTTGATGGCGCAAAACAAGCTGCCGGAAGCCACCACTGAACTGGAAACCCTGAGCAAGAGTGCGCCGAAGTCGCCCTATACCTTGTACTTGCAGGCGCAACTGGCGCTGAAAAAGCAGGACCTGAAGGCCGCGCGCGAGAGTGCCCAGCAGTTGCTGCGCGCCACGCCTGACAGCCCGCAGGCCCTGGAGTTGGCGGGCACGATTGAGGCGCAATCCAATGCCTTGATCCAAGCGGAGTCGATGCTGGCGAAAGCACTGACCACCTCGCCTGAACTCAAACTGGCCCGTCGTGTGTTGGTTGCGACTTACTTGCGAATGGGGCAGGTTGACAAGGCGATTGCCACGTTGCCTGCGAATCTGGACGAGGTCGACAATGATGCGGCGTTGCTGGCCGTGGCCGGCCAAGCCTACATGATTCACGGCGATCAGGAGCGTGCTCAGCGTTACTTTGCCAAGGCATCTGCGCTGGATCCGAAGGACCCGGTCAAGCGCACTTCACTGGCCATGAGCAAGATGGTGGCCGGTCAGACCGATGCGGGCTTCAATGAGCTGCAAGACATCGCTGCGTCGGACACAGGCGTGGTCGCCGACATGGCCATGATCAATGTGCTGGCCCGTCAAGGCAAGCTGGATGAGGCCCTGAAGGCCATTGAACAGCTCTCCAAAAAGCGTGCAAATGATCCCATCCCTAGCCATCTGCGCGCGCAGGTGCTGATGAAGAAGGGCGACACGGCAGGGGCCCGCAAGGCGCTTGAGGCGGCTTTGGAGGCAGCTCCGGACTTTTTCCCTGCGGTCAGTGCCTTGTCAGAATTGGATTTGGTGAAGAAGCAGCCCGATGCGGCGCAAAAGCGCTATGAAGACCTGCTCAAGCGCAAGCCGGACAGCGTGCAGGCTTTGCTGGGCTTGGCACGGGTGAAGTCCATCCGCAAGGCCGGCAAGGAAGAGGTGGCCAGTCTGTTGCGCAAGGCGGTGGAAGTGGGGCCCAACGAGGTCTTGCCTCGACAGTTGCTGGTTGCGCACCATCTGCGCAACCAGGAGCCCAAACTCGCGCTGACGGCTGCTCAGAACGCCGTGGCCGCGCTGCCCAAGAGTGCGGAGCTGCTCGACACGCTGGGACAGGCTCAGATGGCGGCCAAGGAGTTCAACCAGGCGGTGAGCACGTACGGCAAGATGGCTGCCCTTCAGCCCCAGTCGACGTTGCCTCATCTGCGCATGGCCGGTGTCTACATGGCCAACAAGGATCCGGCTGGAGCCGCTCAGAGTTTGCGCAAGGCCCTGGAGATTCAGCCCAACTTGATTGTGGCCCAACAGGGGTTGGCCGAGTTGGCCATCCGTGACAAGCGGGTGCCAGACGCTCTGAGCATCGTCAAGGACATTCAGAAGCAGCGTCCCCAGGAGCCGGTCGGCTTTGCCCTGGAGGGTGAGGTCCATATGGCATCGCGCAACTGGCCCGCGGCGATGGTGTCGTATGAACAGGCCCTTCGATTGGCGCCCAATGCCACGGAGTTGGCGGTGAAGCTGCACACGGCGCATCTGGCGGCGCAGAAAAAGCGCGAAGCCGATGCCTTTGCTGCGTCGTGGTTGCGGGGGCATCCGAAGGATCTGGCCTTCAGCTTGTATTTGGGCGATCGTGCCGTGGCAGCCAACGACTTGAAGGGCGCTGAAGCGCACTACCAGAAGGCCTTGAGCCTGCAGCCCCAAAACCCGGTCACTCTCAACAACATGGCCTGGGTGGCCAGCAAGTTGGGACGCAAGGACGCGATGGGGTTCATTGATCAGGCCAATCAGATTGCGCCTGACAACCCCGCCATTCTGGACACTTGGGCGATGATGCTGGCTGCCGAGAAGAACTTCAGCAAGGCCCTGGAGGTGCAGAAGCGGGCGGTTCAACTGCAACCCGACACGCCTTTGTTCAAGTTCAACTTGGCCCAAATTCAGATCCAGGCAGGCGACAAGGCTGGTGCCAAGGCGAATCTGCAGGCCCTCAAACAGATGGGCAGCAGTTTCAATCGCCAAGCTGAAGTCGATAAAATGCTTCAGCCGCTATGAGGTGTCGGTATTTTTGACAGCATCCACGCTTTCTCAACAAGTGTCGTTGCTCAGGTGCCGAAAAGTGATGCAAATCAATCACTTGGGGAGCAAGGCGGGTAGGGTATAGAAATTGCTTGCTTTGAGGGTGTTTTCAGCATCGGTCACATAAAAAGGGGCGAAGCGAAAACCCCATCGAAATTCACGAGGTAAGTCATGTCAGAACAGCATCACGAGCACACGCAAACCCCCGACGTTGACGCGCGGCCCGCTGGGTTGAACGCTGGCCGACGCAAGCTCGTGCGTGCCGGACTGGCGGCTGCACCCGTTGTCGCGGCGTTCAAGACGGAAATGGTGTTGGCACACTCTGCCAGCGGCAACGTGGCTGTGATGGCCTCGTCGTTTGCCTCTGCCACCACGACCGGAGGCAGTGTGTCGCCCAACGCGAAGACCACGGGCCTGTACATTCCGATGGACCAGTGCAAGACGCAGAGCGGTTGTGATGAGCTCTTGTTCGGCACAGATCGTTGCGATGGAACCGGTAAGCGTGGTTGCGGCTTTGCCCCTGAGATTGACGTCAAGCTGGCCAAGAAAACCCTGACGAAGCTGTTCAATATGTCGCCTGACAACGATACGGAACGCTTGGCGCAGTATTTGGCTGCTGGTTATCTTTCAGCCCGCAAGTACGGCAGCGACTCCTACATCAGTGAACAGCGCTGCAAGGAGATCTGGCAAAAGCATGGCCGTTGGTCACCCACTGCTGGCGTGCACTGGGATCTGGCTGACACTTGCGACTACTTCCAGCGTGTTTACACCGGCACGGGTTTCAGCGAGTGTCTGGTTGACCCATCCTCCCGCTCGCGTGATCGTGACTGTGGTGATCCGAGGGGTGGTGGTCGTCATCGTGGCTGATGCTCTGGAAGTGACTTGAGAGGTGAAGTACACGTTCAATGCCGCTCGTTTCGGTTTGCGGGGCTGGGAAGGCCAGGGCGGGGTGCTTTACGATGAGGCCGATTCGACCTTGTATGAGGTGTCAGAGTCGGCTTTTCTTTTGCTGAACAGCCTATGGCTGCAGGCCGACCCGCAATCTGCCATGGAGTTGGCGCACGACCTGCTTGGTGAGCCGCCCGAACGCGTGGATGTGGAACTGGTTGAGGCAGTGCTGAACGACTTCCGAAAGATGGGTGCTGTGACGTGTCTCTCGGCTTGAGTCCGCGTTCGGTGGCCTCAGTGCCGCAGCACGAGTTGTTGGAGGCGTTGCGGACCACCGGTCTGTACTTGCGTACCCCTCCTTTCGTCGTTCATGTGCGCAGTGCCATCCCGATCGTGGCGGAGGGGCTGTCCCGTCTTTACGCCCGGCATGTTTGCTGGACCGAGCCGGGCCACTTTGCGGACTTTCACGTGACGGTTCGACGTCAGTGGCGCCCGGGGCGGGCTTTGTGTGTGTTTGAACTCGATGGCCTCCGTCCGTTCACCCCCCTGGCGTACGGTGAGGCATACGCCTTTTTCGAGTGGGGTCTGAACTGGTGTATCACCAGTCATTGCCATCACTGGATCACGCTGCATGCAGCCGTGCTGGAGCGCGATGGACAGGCGGTGGTCATGCCCGCGCCACCGGGATCGGGCAAGAGCACCTTGTGCGCTGCCTTGATGATGGCTGGTTGGCGCTTGATGTCGGACGAGATGGCTCTGCTGGATCCGAGTTCGGGGCTCCTGACGGCATCTCCGCGTCCGATCAGCTTGAAGAACACGTCCATCAGTGTGATGCGATCGCGTGCGCCGGATGCGGTGTTCGGGCCGATGGCGCATGACACGCTCAAAGGGACGGTGTGCCACATGCAGGTGTCGCCAGAAAGCACGGCGCAGGCTGACGTACCGGCGCGGCCTGCTTGGGTGGTGTTTCCTCGCTATGTGGCCGATGCACCGTTGACTGTGACGTCTCATCCCAAGGCTCAGGCCTTGCTGAACTTGCATCGCAACAGCTTCAATCACCATGTGCACGGTCGCCAAGGGTTTGAAGCACTGGCGGATGTGGTCGCGCAGTGCGATGTCTTCGACCTCCGGTATAGCCAGTTGGATGATGCTGTGGCCTGGTTCGATCGTCTGGAGGGCTGACCGTGCATGCAAATGTCGGCAACATCCTTGTGCAAGTGATCCGAGAGCCTGGGCGTATGCGCACGCTCGTGCCGAAGGACTGGGATGACCTTGTTCGCCTGGGACGTGCGGCCGATCTGTTGGCGCGCCTGAGCTATCTGGCACAGCGCCATGATCTGTGGGCGTCGATTCCTGCTGAAGTCCAGCGCCATCTGGTTTCGGCGCAGGCCTTGGTGGCGCGCCAACATCGTGAGTTGGGTTACGAGCTGCAAGAGATCGACCTGGCTCTGAAGGGGCTGGGGGTGCCGGTGGTACTGCTCAAGGGGGCCGCCTACGTGGCGGCAGAGCAGGCCGCAGCGCAGGGGCGCATGGTGTCTGATGTGGATGTGTTGGTGCCGCGTGGGTGTTTGGCCCAGGCGGAGGCGGCGCTGATGTTGGGCGGGTGGACCAGCCGGGCCAAGTCCGACTACGACCAGCGTTATTACCGAACCTGGATGCATGAGTTGCCGCCGATGGTGCACATTCAGCGAGGCACGGTGCTGGATGTGCACCACGCGATCATGCCGCTGTCGGCGCGTGTGCATCCGAGCTCGGCCTTGTTGCTGGCGGCGGCGAGGCCTGTGCCCGGTTTTGCGTGCTTGCAGGTGCTGGCACCCATCGATCAGGTCTTGCACAGTGCGACTCATCTCATGCATGAAGGTGAGTTCGAGCAGGGTTTGCGGGGATTGGTTGACCTGGATGCCCTGTTGCAGGAACATGGGCCAGATCCTGGGTTTTGGTCGGGCTTGGTGGCGCGCGCGGTGGCTTTGGAGCTGACCCGGCCCTTGTTCTACGGTCTGCGCTACGTGCAAGCCATGTTCGGGACGGACGTGCCTGCAGCTGTGCTGGCCGAGTTGGTCGGTGCGCCTGGTGCAAGCCCGTCGCAGTGGGTTTTGCGGATGATGGACGGTTTGTTCGTGCGTGCGTTGAGTCCGGCTCACGAGTTGACGTCTGATCGATGGACGCCGCTGGCGCGAGGGGTGTTGTACCTTCGTGGGCATTGGCTGCGTATGCCGCCGGGCCGCTTGACCCTGCACTTGTTGCGTAAATTGTTGCCTGCCCGGCAAGGAGCTTGAATGTCGATGCCGTCGTCTTCGAAGCGGGTTGGGGGCCTTCTGGCGCGCCGCGGCGTGCTTCTGGCAGCAAGTTGCTGCGCCACACTCGGCTTGTGGGCGTTGCCCGCACAGGCCCAGTGGAGCGCGCTGCCCGATACCATCGTCAAGGTGAAGCCTGCCGTGGTGATTGTGGGCAGCTACAACCCGACCACGGCGCCGCGTTTCAGTTTGCGGGGCACCGGGTTTGTGGTGGGGTCAGGTAACTGGGTGGTGAGCAATGCCCATGTCTTGCAAGCCGCTGGCAGTGCCGATACGGCGGGGCAGTTGGTGGTGCAGGTTCGCACGGGCCCCGATTCGTTTCAGACGCGTGCGGCCAAGGTGCTGGAGAAAGACGTCTTCCACGACCTGACCCTGTTGCAGATTGAGGGCCCACCGGTGCCGGCCTTGCCTGTGGCAGATTCAGATCGTGTGAAGGAAGGGCAGGAGCTGGCCTTCATGGGATTCCCGATTGGTGGGGCCTTGGGTTTCTCGTCTGTGACGCACAGGGCGATGGTGTCGTCCATCACGCAGGCACGGTTGCCATCGGCACAGAGCGGGCAACTGAACGAGCGGGCCATCCGAGGCTTGCGTGAGGGCAACTTCCTGATTTTTCAGTTGGACGCCACGGCCTACCCTGGCAACAGCGGCGGTCCTTTGTTTGACCCGGCCTCGGGAGAGGTGGTGGGGGTGGTGAACATGGTGCTGCTCAAGGGGGGCCGTGAGTCTGCGCTCAGTCAGCCGTCGGGCATTTCGTATGCGATCCCGGCACGCCATGTCCGCGAGATGATGGCGCGTCAACGACCCTGAATGACCGGGCTGTCAGCGAAACTGTCGCTGGAAACGGTATACACCCAACGCCCAGAAGACCAGTCCGAGCAGGGCCATTTTCATGCCCTTGGGCCACAGTACCGTCAGGTCGCTGCCTTTGAGCAGCACGCCATATGCAATGTCGACGAAGTAGGTCATGGGTGAGAACGCCACCATGTTCTGCAGCCATGAGGGCATGCTCTCGCGCAAACTCCAGGTGCCTGAGAGCATGATGATGGGCATCACCAGCAGCACGACAATGAGGCCCACCTGACCCGAGTTGCGGGCGAAGGTGGAGGCGAGCACTCCCAGCCCGGAGCTGGTGATGGCGTAAAGCGCGATCAGGGTGAAAAAGACCCACGGGCTACCGACAAAGGGGACACCCACGAGTTGGTGCATGACGAGGCCGACGGCGACCAGTGAGCCGAGTAGCACCACCGATGTCATGGCAAAGGCCTTGGCCAGCACGATCTGCAGAGGGGACAGGGGGGACACCAGCAGTTGCTCCACGGTGCCTCGCTCCTTCTCGCGTACCAGGGCGGCAGCAGGCAAGAGGATGCACGCAACGGTGACCATGGTGAGCAGCTCGGACAGCGTGGCGTACCAGGACTCCGTCAGGCTGGGGTTGAAGCGGGTACGTGGCTGGATGTCGATCTGCGGTAGCACGACAGGCCGACCTTGCGCGGCGGCCTGTCCGCCGATCAATTCGCCCACCAGGGTGAAGAGGATGCGTTCGGTGTAGCTGGACAGGAGGAAGCCGAGGTTGGCATCGCTGGCGTCTACCACCAACTGCAGCGACGGACTTTGCGCGCGCAGCAGGTCTCTCTCGAAACCGTGAGGCAAGGTGAGCACACCACGCAGCTCTCCGCGCTCCAGGGCGCGTGAGACGAGTTGATCGTCATCGGCCAAGGGAACGATGGTGAACTGCTGCTTGGGCAGACGGTAGACGAGCTCGCGCGACAAGGTGCTGTGGTCGCGATCAATGATGCCGATGGGGGTCTCCTTGAGGTCGAGCGCGGGGGCACCAGACGCCAGCAGGATATCGAGCGTGAAGATGAAGATGACGAAGCTGAGCAGGGCGCGGTCGCGGTAGAGCTGCTTCCACTCCTTGGTCATCAGGGCGCTCACCTGAGTGAGCCAGCGGCGCAAGCTCATGTGGCGGTCCTCTTGTGGAACAGGGCGTGGGCCAGGGTGAGGGCCGCTGCACCGTATGCGGCCATGGCCAGCATTTCCGGCCAGAACACCTCAATGCCGGCGCCGCGCACGTACACCCCGCGAATCACGCGCAGAAAATCCGCGGCGGGGAACAGGTGGCTGATGAACTGGTTGACCGGGTCGGCGGTCTCCAGCGGTGCGTAGAGGCCGGCGAATTGCATGGAGGCGATCACCGCCGTCATGGTGGTGATGATGATGGCGGCCTGCTGTGTCTTGACGGCCGCCGAGACGAGCAGACCCATGCTGGACGTGGCGATGACGTAGAGCAGCATGGCGAGCGTGAAAGCCAGTGCATGGCCGCGGAAGGGCACGTCAAACCAGAAAGCGACCAGCGCCCAGAGCATGAAGCCGTTGACCATGCCGATGCCCACGACCGGGATGAGTTTGCCAAGCAGGAACTCGAAGCGGGTGACGGTGGAACTGGCGATGTTGTAGATGGAGCCGCTTTCCTTCTCGCGCACGACGCTCACCGCGATCAGGAGCGGCGGACACATCATCAGGATCATCATCATGAGCGCGGGCGCAATCATGGCGACGCTGCGCAACTCGGGGTTGTAGAGGTAGCGGGTCTGCAAAGCCACAGGCTGGGTGACTTGGCGGGTGAGGGCAGAGCGGGCGCCCCATTGCGCCGCGGCATAGCGCTGGCGCAGGTCTTGGTTGGCCTGGGCGTTGATGGCCTCGACGTAGCCGCCGATGGTGCGCGCGGGCTCGGTGAACGCGCCGTCGATCTGGATGGAGACCTGGGCGGTCTGGCCGCTTTGCAGTTGGCGCTCGAAGCCTGAACCGACCCAGATGAGCAAGCGGGCCTGGTAGGCGGCGAGGGCTGCGTCGGCGCGGGTGGGGGCGTGGGTGACCTCCACCTGCTTGAAGTGGCGGGTGGAGAGGAAGCGCTGGGTGTATTCGCGGCTGGCGGCGGTTTGATCTTCGTCGACGATGACGACGCCGACGTTGTCGATGTTGCTGGTCATGCCGTAGGTGAACACCAGCATCAGCAGGATAGGCAGGAAAAAGGCGAGGGTCAGGTAGAGCCGGTCACGCAGCGCTTCGCTGACCTCTTTGGCCACCAGGGTGCGCACACGCAGCAGGTTCATGCGGCCTCCTGGGCATGGGCGCCTGCGTCCTGACCTTCGCGGCTGAGCACGATGTCGATGAAGACGTCTTCCATCGTCAGGGGCCGGGGAATGACGTTGGCGCTGCGCTGACGGGCTGCACGCAGCACGCTGAAGATGCGGGCACGGTCGGCCTCAGGATCGTGCGACATGATGTGGATGTTGCGGCCGTGGAGCACCGCGTTTGCGAAACCGGCTTCTTGGAGCGCCTGCATGGCCAGCAGGGCATTGCGCGGGGTGATTTCGAGCAATTGGCCGCGACGTGCAAGCAGGTCTTGCTTGAGCTGGACAGGCGGCGCGTCGGCCACGACACGTCCGGCGTACATCATGGCCACGCGGTCGCACAGTTCGGCCTCGGCCATGTAGTGGGTGGTCAGCAAGATGGCAACGCCGTCTTCGCGGGCCAGCTTGCGCAAAATGCTCCAGAAGTGCTTGCGACCAATGGGGTCCACGCCGGAGGTGGGCTCATCCAGAAAGAGCACGCGCGGGCGGTGGACCAAGGCGCAGCCCAGAGCCAGACGTTGGCGCAGACCCATGGGCAGACTGATGGCGGCAACCTGCTCATATCCGTGCAGTTCGCCCAGTTCAATGGCCCAGCGGGTACGTTCGCGGGCTGTCTTGCGGGGCAAACCGTAGATGCCGGCAAACAGCATGAGGTTCTCCTCCACCGTGAGGTCGGTGTAGAGGGAGAAGGCCTGCGACATGTAGCCGATGCGCTCTTTGATCGCCTGGCGGGCGTGACGCATGTCTGATCCGGCGACGCGGCCCAGGCCGGCGCTGGGGGGCAGGATGCCGGTCAGCATTTTGATGGCGGTGGTCTTGCCCGCACCATTGGCGCCTAGCAGGCCGAAGATGTCGCCATAGCCGACCTGGAAAGACACGCCATCGACGGCGCGAAACGACCCGAAATCTCGCGTCAGGGCCTGGGCATCGATGGCCCAGCCGCTGTCACGCTGGCCGATCCCTTCGGGGCTGACGTTGGCGCGGGTATCTCTCGCCGGGCCTTCAACGGGGGCGGCCAGAGGCTGCGTTGCGCCTGTTTCGGCAAGGCGGGCTGATGGTGATGGCGGCAGGTACGAACGCGCTGCGATGGCATCGGTCCACAGGTGTGCGATGAACAGGTCTTCCAGTTGCGGCCGGGTGACGATGGGTGCTTCGACCTTGGGTAAGCCGGCGGCCACCAGGGCTGCTTGGACCTGGCTCTGGGCTTGGCCGGGATCCCGCAAGGGCACAAACATCCTCACCTGACCTTGTGTGGCCTCGTGTTGGGGAAAGGCTTGCGTGAGGACGGCCAGCGCCTGACCTTCTGCGGGACACTGCACGATGGTGGCGTCCGCGCGGTCAATGAGCAGGTCGGGCGCGCCCTCGAGGATGATCTGCCCTTCGTGCATCAGGGCCACATGGTCGAAGCGACTGGCTTCGTCCAGGTACGCGGTGGAGATCAGTGCAGTGATCTGCTCGGTGTGGATGAGTTGCGCCAGGATGAGCCAGAAGTCTCGGCGGGAGACTGGATCGACACCGGTGGTGGGCTCATCGAGGATGATGAGACGCGGGGCATGGATGAGGGTGCAGATGAGGCCAAGCTTTTGCTTCATGCCGCCCGACAACTGGCCGGCGGGGCGCGCTCGGAAAGCGCTGAGGCGGGTGACCTCAAGAAGCCGTTCTTTGCGCTCGCGCAACTGCGCTGGGGGCACCATGCGCAGGCGGGCAAAGAAGTCGATGTTCTCTTCAATGGACAGCGTCGGGTAAAGGTTCAGGCCCAGGCCTTGAGGCATGAATCCGATGGCGCTTTTGACTTGCTCGGCCTGCTGTTCGGTGTCGATGGTGCGTCCGAGCACCTCGACCTGCCCCTCTTCGTGGCTGAGCACCCCGGCCACCACTTTCATGAGGCTGCTCTTGCCTGCGCCGTCGGCACCGATCAGGCCATAGATCTGGGCAGGCTTGATGTCCAGGGAGACCTGTCGCACAGCTTCGACCAGGTCGTAGCGCTTGACGAGCTTGTGCAGCCGCACGACGGGTCGCGCCCGCCGCCGCTCATCAGGCAGGATGCTGCTGGACGCGAACTGGGAGTCCATGAGCTCAATGGCGGGGGGCGTGCCAGGCAGCGTCCGGGCTCAGGCGGATCATGCCGTCGGCAGGCTGGCCAGGCAGCAGTTTGAGCTGCGATGCTTTGGTGGGGTAAAGGCGAACTTCAAAGACCAGCTTGGTGCGCTCATCGCGCGTTTGCACTTCCTTGGGCGTGAACTCGGCTCGGTTGGCAATGTAGCCAACCTTGGCCTCGATGGGCTGCTCGGGGGCAGAGTCGGTCCAGATCTGGGCAGCTTGGCCCAGTTGGATGCGGCCCAACATGGGTTCGGGGATGTAGGCCTTGAGATAGACCTTGGACAGGTCAGTGATGGCGTACAACGGGACGCCATGGTTCACGGCCTCACCGGGGTTGACGTAGCGCGCTACCACATGGCCATTGACGGGGGCGCTGACCGTGAGCTCCTTGGATTCGCTGGCGGCCTCCAGTGCCTTGGCTTGGGCCATCTCGGCCTGGGCGATGGCTGCCTGCAATTCGGCGGAGCGCGATGCGATGCGCTGGGGGGCGAGGCGTGCGTTTTGCAGGTTGACCTGGGCTTTCTGAACCTGCGCGCGGGCACTGCTGTATTGCTCCAGCGCACTCCGGGTGGCCACCTGCGCGCGCTCCAGCGCCTGGGGCCCGACAAAGCCTTGCTCGGCCAGTTGCTTGACGCGGTCGCGCTCCAGGGCACTTTGTTGGGCCACCACGCCGAGCCGGGTGAGCTCGGCCTGGGCTGCGGTGAGGTCGGCCTGTGCTGTTTGGGTGAGCATGGCGGTTTCACTGCGCAGCAAGGTCAGGGACGATTCGAGGGCGCGCACTTGGGCCATTTGGGCTGCCGCCGCGGCCGCAGCCTGTGCCGTGCGAGCGGCCACACCGTCGTCGTGCAACTTGAGCATGACTTGGCCTGATTTCACCGTGTCGCCCTCACGCACCAGCACCTCGGAGATGCGCGCAGGCACGCGCGCCGACACCACGATCTGGTCGCTCTCAATGCGGCCATTGACCTGCACCAGGCCGCTGTCCGACTCGGACTGGCCGCTCAGGAAAACACCTGCAGCCAGTGCAGCCACGGCCACCAGGCCTGCCCCCACCATCCAGCGACTTGTGCGTGTCCATGCCATCTTGTTTCGCTTCCCTTGTTTGCGCGTCAAGTCTACCGGGAAGCGGCGCGGTTGTGCGATTTGTCACGCTGTCTGCCAGCGAGGGGCAACCCTGTGAATTTGTTTGGCGGTCGCCCTTCAACGTGGACGGTTCGCGGCCGATAACCCTCCAAGGTCATGGAGGTGCGGTGATGAAAGTGGAAGCAAGTTTGATGTCGCTGCGCGCGCAGCACCGGTCTGAGCGTGCCCATGTGGTCAGTGAGCGCTTGCAGTGGCAGGTTGGCGCATCAAGGCCCGACGCGGCCACGCCTGCCGCTGCCGCCGCTTTGCCGCGCCCGGCCCCCATGGCCATCAACCCGACGGGCAAGGCGGAAGAGCCTCTGTCTTCCGCCGAGAACACTGAGGCGTCCGGGGTGGTGTCGGGCAACCTGTCGCCGCGCTTGCTCGCCTTGCGCGACATGTTGGAGCGGCTGACAGGCGAGGTGATTCGTCTTTATGGCGAGGAGGCTCGCGAGGCAGCGTCGCAAGGCGCGCAAGGTGAAGGCGAGTTGCGCGTGCGCGAGGAGGCCGGGCCCCCGTCCGCCTCGGGTTTGGCAGCGGGTGGACCATCCTGGTCGTATGAGCGGCACGAGCTGTATCACGAGGCCGAGTCCAGCGACTTTGCGGCGCAGGGGGTGATCCTGACGGCGGACGGACGTCAAGTCAGCTTCGAGCTGAGCTTGAGCATGCAGCGCAGCTTCACCGAGGTGTCCAGCACGGTGTTGCGAGGCGGGGCGGTGCCGCAGCAAGATCCTTTGGTGATCAATTTCGATGGGATGGCCGCGCAGTTGCAGGATCAGCGCTTCAGTTTTGACTTGAATGCCGATGGTCAAGTCGAGCAGGTGGCGCTTCTGTCAGGTGACAGGGGCTATCTGGCATTGGACCGCAATGGCAACGGTCGCGTCGATGATGGCCGCGAGCTGTTCGGCCCCATGACAGGCGAGGGGTTTGCCGAGCTGTCCCAGTGGGACGATGATGGCAACGGCTGGATCGATGAGGCCGATGCCGTTTTCAAACGCTTGCAGGTGTGGATGCCGCAAGCGGGAGCTGTCGCTACGACCGAAGCCGACGGCGAGAGCGCCGCGACCGTCGCGCCGGCGTCGGCCACGATGCGGTCCTTGAGCACCTTGGGGGTTGGTGCGCTGTACTTGGGGGCCGTGAGTACGCCCTTCGAACTCAAGGGGGCCGACCAGCAGAGCCTGGGCACGGTGCGCTCCAGCAGCGTTTACCTCAGCGAGGCAGGTGGCGCAGGCACCGTCCAGCAAATTGACCTGACAGTGTGACGCATCTGTCATCATGGCGGGGGTGAATGGCGCCTAAGCTGTTGGCGTCAAGTCAATTTACTCACGTCAATCAGGATCGACTCATGGACATCAAGAATAGCGTGGCCCTCATCACGGGCGGTGGCAAGGGCATTGGCGAGGCTGTGGCCAAGCATTTCGTGCGGCAAGGGGCCAAGGTGGCCATTGTTGACATGGTGCAGGAGGACATCGACCGCGTGGTGGCCGAGATCAAGGCCATGGGTGGCGAGGCCATCGGTGTGCAGGCCGATGTGAGCAGCGAGGCTGACACCGCACGCTTTGTCGAGGCCACCGTGAGCGCGTTTGGTCAGTTGAACATTGCGGTGGCGTGCGCGGGCATCATCCGCGACGGCACCATGCTGGCGCTGGACAAGACCACCGGCAAGGTCTCTCGCAAGATGGGCATGGACAAGTGGAAGCCCGTGATCGACGTGGACCTGACCGGCACCTTCCTGACCCTGCGTGACGCGGCCGAGGCCATGGTCAATGGCGGGTGGCAGGGGTTGTTGGTGCCGATTTCATCGGTCAACAAGATCGGGCAGATCGGACAGCTGAACTATTCGTCGGCCAAGTCGGCGGTGGCGATGATGCCCAAGATCATCGTCGGGGAGTTCCTGCTGCGTGGCATCCGCAACATCCGTTGCGTGGGCATTGCGCCGGGCTACACCGCCACTCCCATGCTCACGGGCATGAACCAGGAGGCGCTCAAGGCCATCTTGAAGGATGTGCACATCGATCGCCTGATCGAGCCGCAGGAGATTGCCGACATGATTGGCTACTGCGTGCAAAACGAAGCGCTCAATGCCACCACCATCGAGATCACGGGGGGGCTGTGCTACCCCGGCGGCATCGCGAAGTGAGCGGGCCTCACGGATAGAGTTGCCGTATCTCGCGGTAATCCTCAGCCGTGACCGGCACGAAGCCCGTCATGCCCAGTTCCTGCAACATCGGCTGCAGGCGCTGGGTGTGACCCAGAAACACCTTGCGGATCTGCTCTTGCAGCGCTGGGCACAAGGGCGTGCGGATCACGAAGGGGTCGTAGGGGATCGGCTGTGAGCGCCACAGCACACGGATCTCGTCCATGCGGAGGGTACCGCGCCGTACCGCTTCGTCGATGGCGGTGCTGGAGACGAACGCCGCATCCACCCGGCCCTGACGCAGAGCCTCCAGCGACCGATCATGCGAACCGGCGAAGGTGATGCGTGAGAAGTAACTTTCCAGCGAGAGCCCCGTCAGCGACTGGATCGCCTGTTTGGGCAGGACGGCGCCAGAGGTGCTGGCTGGATCGGTGAGGCTGAGGGTGCGGCCTCGCAGTTGCGACAGGTTTTGCAGGTGCGTCGATCGCTTGCTGATGAGCACCGAGTGGTACGCGCTCGCATCCGGGGTTGCCGGGCCCGGGCGAAGGCGGAACGAGGCCACCGGTGTGAGCTGGGCACCTCGGCTCATGGCCACGGCGTAGGATGCGGGGCCCATCTGGGCGACATCGATGTCACCGGTGAGCAGGCCCTCGATGACGGCGCCATAAGATGTGGTCGGAATCCATGCCACCCGCCTTCCCGTCGTGTGTTCAAGGGCCTTGAGCAGCGGGCGGTACTGTTGCGCTTGCCGGTATGGGTCTTTTTCCGGGACCAGGGCCAGTCTCAGCGGCCTGGGGTCTTCGCAGGCATGTGGGGGCTGTGCGACTGCATGCGCAGGCAGGCCCAGCGCCACGAGCAGGGTGAAGATGTGACGCAGCACGCTCATGTGGGGGCCATGGAGGGACGGCTGAGCAGTGCGCTTGCCTGAGTGGCTGGGATCGGACGACTGAAGAAGTAGCCCTGGACCTGATCGCAGCCCGCAGTTTTCAGGTGCACCAGTTGGTCGACCAGCTCCACGCCTTCGGCCACCACACACATGTTGAGGTTGTGCGCCAGCGTGATGATGGAGCTCACGATGACGGCGTCGTCGGGGCTGTTGCGGATGTCATGGATGAAGCCACGGTCGATCTTGAGGCAGTGGATCGGCAGCGTTCGGATGTAGCCCAGGCTGGAGAAGCCGCTTCCATAGTCATCCAGAGAAATGTGGATGCCCAATCGCTCCAGCTGGTGCAGCACGGTGTTGGCCACGTCCATCGATTCCACAAGGCAGGTCTCGGTGATCTCGACCTGGATCAGCTCGCCCGGCAGGTCGTACCGGTGCAGGAGCTGTGAGATGCGCTCGGGCAGCATGTCGTCGTGCAGTTGAACGGCCGAGACATTGAAGGCAATGGGCACGAGGCGCTGGCCCTCTTTGCGCCAGCTGGCGAGTTGCCGGCAGCAGGCTTCAGCCACCCAGTCACCCAGCTCCAAAATGGCGCCGGTGCGCTCCGCCAGGGGAATGAAGTCGTTGGGATAGATGAGTCCCAGCTCCGGGTGCTGCCAGCGCACGAGGGCCTCGAAGCCGCTGATCTGGTAGTCATTCAGGCTCACCTTGGGCTGAAAGTGGAGCACCAATTCGCCGTCTGCGATCGCATGCGGCAGGCGTTGGGCGAGGTTGAAGAGCCGTGCGTCGGTGGGGTTCAGGGAGGCGTCATAGAAGGTGTAGCGGGCTCGTCCAGCGCGCTTGGACTGGTACATGGCCGCGTCGGCATTGCGGCACAAGGCGTCGGTGTCGTTGCCGTCACGCGGGAACAGGGCGACACCGATGCTGGGACTCACCTGAATGTCATGGCCGTCCAGATTGGTGAACGGCTTGCAGAGCTCGGAGACGAGCTTGCTGGCCACCACGGCGGCGTCGTCGGCTCGTGGCAGGGCGGTGAGCAGGATGGCGAATTCGTCGCCCCCGAGGCGGGCGATGAGGTCTGACTCACGCAAGAGTGCGCGCAGGCGTGCAGACACAGCCTGGAGCAGCAGGTCGCCGACATGATGACCCAGGGTGTCATTCACTTCCTTGAAGCGATCAAGGTCCATGTACATCAGCGCGTAGTGCTTGCGGTTTCGTCTCGCCTGCTGCAGGTGGCTGCTCAGCAACTCGTTGAACATGCGCCGGTTTGGCAGACCGGTCAGGGGATCATGGGCGGCCATGACAAAGGCCCGGCGCTTTTCTTCCTCCAGTTGGGTGATCAGGGCACGATTGCTGCGGTCGGCCTCGGCCAGTGCGGCGGCGTAGCTGGCTTGTCGGCGGATGCCCAAGGTCACCCACGTGGTGGCCGCCAGGAACAAGGCGCTGACCAGGAGCAGCACGCTCAGGAAGCGCTCGCGCGTGGCCATGTGTGGCGCCAGGATTTCGTCCATCTCCCGGCTGACAATGACCTGGAATGGCATCTGATGGACTTGCTGATGGCTGGAGAGAAACGCGGGGCCTCGTTCGCGCTCATCCGAGCGCTGCCTGTCGGATGGCTGGCTCACGGGTAGCAGGTGGGAGGTATGCGCGACCTGGCTTTGCAGCACGAGGCCCTCTTGGCGAGCCTCTGCAATGACCTCTCCGTTGAGCCGGACGACCTGGATCAAGCCAGTGCGCCCCATGTCGATGTGCTGATACAGGCGCAGAAAGTAACCGAGGTCCAGCACGACTAGCAGCACCCCTGCGTTGCGGTCATCCGGACCGGGCACGGGGAGCAAGAGCGGAACCTGCCAGGCCTGCTCATTTCTCTGAGGCCTCGGTGCCAAGGCAATGTGGGCGACGGACTGGCCTGGGGGCGGCTGCAAAAGGTGAAGCAAAGCCGCCCGCAGTTCGGGAGGATCCTCTCCCGGTGAACTGGCGTAGACACGGCGAAGCGCATCGTCGTACAAGGCGGCCCGCAGGAAGATGCGGTCCGCTGCGATCATCGCGTTCAAGCGTGAGGGCACCTCTGCAGCGTGGCCGCCGAACCAGCTCTCGGCAGCGATGGCCATCAGTTTGCCGCGATCGATGACCTGGCCCAGGTTTTCGGAGATGATGGCTGTGAGGTTCTGCTGCTGGGCGTGGGCGTTCGCACGCGTCAGCATGCGTTCCGACTCCAGGCGTTGCCAGGTGAAACTCCAGACCAGTGCCAGAAGCCCCAGAGACAGGGTGGCGCTGACGAACATCAGCCAACGGCCATGTCGGGACCCCAGCATAGCGAGCCATGCGCAGTTCGGCAGAGAGGAAAGGGGGCGCACGATGAGAGACAACCAGAAAGCCGCGAGTCTGCGACCGGTGTGTGTCAAACCGTTGACAAGCCCTGAAATGACAAGGCGCCCTGAAAGGGCGCCTTGTGGGGTTGGTCAGAGAAGCTGAGCCGCGATCAGCGGTTGCTTTCCTTGACGATGACCCATTTGCCGTCAATCTGCTTCCAGGTCAGCACCTTGACGCTGTTGTCCTTGTAGTTGCTGGAGCTGTACTTCTGGTCGAAGCGCGTCACGACAGTGTCACCCACGGCCTGCGTCTGGATGTTGTCGAGTGTCAACTCGATCGTGCCGGTCTTGCCGACCAGGCGACGACGCTCCTGAATCCACTTGGCCGAGGTGCTGCGGCTGGGGGCGAAGTCCTTGGCGTAGAAAGCCAGATACCCATCCACGTCCTTTGCCATCCAGGTGTCAGCCCAGTCGCGCAGGCGCTGTGAGACGGTGACCACTGCGGGTGAGGGTGCCGGAGCGGGGGCGCTGGGCGCAGCGACCACCGGAGTGGCCGCGGTGATGGCAGGCACCGCCAGCTTGCGAGCGCGGGCATCGAGTTCACCCAGGCTGGTGGCCTTCACGTCGATGGCGGTCACCGGGCAGCGTTGGGCCGCGTCGTTGGCGGCCTGCCAGTCCTGCGGGGCGCCTTCGGTACCTTCGGTGTCTCGAGACAGTCCGAGGGTGCTGGTGAGGCTGTGTTTGGCGGCCTGGGTGCGTGCGTACGCCAACTGCAGATCAGATTCGGCGTTGGCGTAGGAGCGCTTGGCGGTGTAGAGCTCGTTTTCAGCGTTCAGCAGGTCCAGCAGGCTGCGCTGGCCGATGTCAAACTGCTGACGGTAGGCGTCACGGGCTTTCTCGATGGCCAGCACGTTGCGATCGAGTGCCACCAGCTGGTCTTGCAGCTTGCGTATGTCGTTGTGAGCGATGGCCACAGTCTGGCGAACGTCACGGCAGGCGCGGTCACGCTGGTCGGCGGCCTGGTTGAGCAGGTCGGCGTACTGACGCACGCGAGCTTTGTCACTGCCGCCGTTGAAGAGGTTCCAGTTCAGCAGGATTTCTGCCGAGCTGTCACGCTTTTGGTCTTGCACGCCGTCGAAGTTCTTGCCCACGCCAGTGCGCACACGTGCTTCCACGGTGGGTTGGTAGCGGCTTTCGGCGCCCTTGGCCTGAGCTTGTGCAGCGCGCAGGTTTTCAATGGCGGCACTGATGCTGGCGTGCTTGGACAAGGCCTGGTTGATGGTGTCGACATTGCCTGGAAGGATGCCCTTGGACAGGTCGACGCCCAGCGTGGCCGATGTGGCGGAAGGGACGTCGCCCACGATGCGCAGGTAGCGGGCGCTGACATCGTGCAGGTTGGCCAGTTCGGTGGTCAGGTTGGACTCTGCCAAAGCCAGGCGGGCGTTGGCCTGTTCGGCATCGACACCGCGGCCGATGCCAGCCTTGAACTTGGTTTGCAACTGGTCAAAGGCGTACTTGTGCTGGACGTAGTTGTCTTCGGCCAGCGTGACGAGCTTGCGGTAGCGCTCCACGTCCAGATAGGCGCGAGCGGCTTCCAGCGCGGTGTCTTCGGTGGTGCTGAGGAACTCGAAGTAGCGGGTGAGGCGCGCGTGATCAAGCCGTGTCACTTCCTGTCGCGTGGCCATGCCGTCCCACAGGATCTGGCTGGCGCTCAGGGCCAGACCGGTGCGGCTGAGGCTTTGCGATGTGGGGCTGCGCGAGGTGATGCGGTCGTTGTCACGACCTACGCTGGCTGTCAGGTCGACGCTGGGCAGGTACTGGCCTCGGGCAACATCCACCTCGTTGCCTGCGGCACGCAGGGCATTGAGGCGCGCAGTGACGTCAGGGTTGTTGTTGATGGCCTGTTGCACGGCCGCAGCCAGGCCGGTGGGTTGTGCGCTTTGTGCGTGGGCGGCGACGGACAGGATGGCCAGGCTCAGGGCTGTCAGGCTCAGCTTGATCGTTTTGTTGTTCACGTAATCCTCAATTTCATGTGCGCAAACACCGCCCAGCTGCCGAAACGGCGCTGTGGCTGCTCCATGACACAAAGGGCTTGTGTCATGATCTGGGCATTCTGGCATCAAATTATGCTTACAGATTCTTACATTATCCGGCATTGATCAGCCCCCACCAGAATGGGGGGGCGTATCGGGATGCACCATTGGCTGAGTCTTTCGTTTGCGTGTGATCTGGCGTTCACTGTTGCTCAGACATTTCAGTGCTGAAGGGAGCAGGCTGGGTTGCGCGCGAGCTGCCTTGCTGGCGGTTTGCCTGGTGTGGGTTGGCGTAGGCAGTCATGCATGGGTGTCGGAGCGCATGTTGACGCAGGCGCAGCGCTTGGGGCCTTCAGTGGCGGCGCGGGCGCAGTTGCTGGCGCAAGAAATCATGGAGGCCCAAGATCTGGAGGAGGAGTCCCGTCTCAAGGGCGTCAACACTTTCTTCAATCGCGCCATTCAGTTCCGTGATGACAAGGATGTGTGGGGACAGCTGGATTACTGGGCTTCACCGCTGGAGATGATGAACCGGGGGCAGGGTGATTGCGAGGACTTCGCGATCGCCAAGTACTTTGCCCTGATGGCAGCTGGGGTGCCCAGCGCCAAGTTGCGTCTGGTGTACGTGCGAGCACAGATCGGTGCCGTCACGCAGGCCCACATGGTGCTCGCGTATTACAGCGACCCCCTGGCCGAGCCGCTGATTCTCGACAATTTGTTGGGTGACATTCGTCCGGCTTCGCGCCGGCCGGATCTCAAACCCGTGTTCAGTTTCAACGCCGAAGGCATGTGGCAAGGGGTGGGCGCGTCCAGCGCCGGCGATCCTTCGGCCCGCTTGTCACGCTGGCGGGACATGTTAACGAAAGCCAAGGCCGAAGGCTGGTGGTGAGGATGGTGCAGGTATGTCATTGATTCGTCAGATCTGGTTGCTGCTGCTGGGTACGCTGTTATTAGCGTTTCTGGGCAGTTTTGCGGTGTGGATGGCGTCATCGCAGGGCTATCTGGAGACGCAGTTGCGGATGAAGAATGCCGACAACGCGCAGGCTTTGGCCCTGAACCTGTCACAGCAAAAGGGCGATGCCATTGCGATGGAGTTGGCGGTGATGGCCATGTTTGACACGGGCTATTACCAACGGATCACGTTGAAGGACGCCACGGGCAAGGTGGTGTTCAACCAGGTCTCGGACGCAGGCGGCCAGCAGTCGGCTGTGCCGGCGTGGTTCGTAAATCTGATGCCGGTGGTGTCTGCGCCGGGGGTGGCTCAGGTGTCTGACGGCTGGCGTGCTCTGGGCTCGGTCGAGGTGGTGAGTCATTCCGCGTTTGCCCATGCGCAGTTGTGGGAAGGGGCGTTGAAAACGGCTGGATGGTTGGCGTTGCTGGGGGGGGTGTCCGGTGTGCTGGCCACTTTCGGGGTGCGTGGCATCCGCCAGCCGCTGGAGGCCACGGTGGGGCAAGCGCAGGCGCTGATGGAGCGTCGCTTCATCACGGTCAAGGAACCACGGGTGCCGGAATTGGCGCGCTTGTCTCAGGCGATGAATGGTGTGGTGATGCGTTTGAAGGCCTTGTTCGACGAGCAGGCCACACAGGTGGAGGTGCTGCGTCAGCAGGCACATTGCGATCCGCTCACCGGGTTGTCGCACCGGGCCCATTTCATGACCCAATTGGCCAGTGCCTTGCAGGATGAAGAAGGCGCAGGTGCCGGGGTGTTGTATTTCTTGCGGGTGAGTGATCTGCAGGGCTTGAACCACAGCCTGGGGCACATGCAGACCGATGCCCTGTTACAAAAGTTGGGGCAGTCTTTGAGAGAGGCGACACAGAGCGCCAGTGGTGCGTGTGTGGGGCGCCTGAACGGCGGGGACTTTGCCGTGTGTGTGCAGGGGGTGGATGCTTTGCGTGAGGTGGCCCCGCAGGCCTGCGTGCAAGCTTGGCAAGGGGTGCTCAGCCGGGAAGGTGTCTCGGCGTCGTTTGCGCTGGGGGGGGTGACGTGGGCACGCGGCATGTCCGAACCCCAGGTGTTGGCCGCGGCGGATTCCGCGCTGGCACGTGCAGAGGCGCGCGGACCGTTTGCCGTGGAGGTGGGGCATAGCGACGAGGGCGCTGACCGAGTTCTGGGTGAGGATGCCTGGCGTCAAAGCCTTTTGGAGGCATTGGCGGAGCGCCGAGGGCGTTTGGTGACGTTCCCAGTGGTGGACCGCCAGGGCAAGTTGGTGCATCACGAGTGTCCGATGCGTCTCCAGGTGGCGCGCGATGGTGCGTTTGAAGTGGCTTCGACCTGGTTGCCGATGGCCTTGCGTACGGCCTTGATGTCTCAGATTGACGCCTTGGCGGTGAGTTTGGCACTGGAGGCGATTTCACAGGATCGGGTGCCACGGGGCGTCAACCTGTCGCCCGCGTCTTTGCTGGACAGTGGTTTTGTGCCGCGGGTGCGCGCTTTGCTGATGGCCTCACCCAAAGCCACTCGGCTGTTGTGGCTGGAGGTTGCCGAGAGTGCGGCTGTGGAGCGTTTCGAGCTGGTTCGCGAGTTGTGCAAGCAGCTTCGGCCCTTGGGCGCTCGCATTGGCTTGGAGCACGCTGGGGAGCGTCTGACGCGCATCGAGTTCTTGTTTGAGGCGGGTCTTGATTATGTGAAGCTCGATGCCTCTGTGATTCAGGGGGTATCGCGTGATGCCGCACGTGCAGCGTTCGTCCAGGCCACGGTGGGCATGTTGCATGGTTTGGGCTTGCAGGTGTATGCCGAGGGCGTGAGCGATGGCGCCGATGTGCCCGTGTTGTTCCAGTTGGGACTGGATGGGTTGACGGGGCCAGTGATGAAGCTTTGAATGCGCGCTGACGTTCGGTTGGCGGTGACAATGAGAAACGGCCCCCGAGGGGGCCGTTTTTGTTGGGATCGCGTTGCGGCCTTGATCAGTCCGTGATGAGCTTGCCGGCAGCGAGCAGGTTCTGGATGATCTGGGCGTTGGTGAGCGAGTTGTTGTTGCTCAGGTCGACGCCTTGGAGAGTGATGGTCTGGTCATCCTTGGTTGCGGCGTAGCCTCCCGAGCCGTAAGCACCTGTGCTGCTGATGTGAAGCAGGGTGTTGCTGCCCACGGTTTCGAAGCGCAGGAAGCTGTCGAGGTTGCCCACGTTCGTGCCGGTGTGCAATTCGCCTTGCAGCAGATCGCGCAGATCCAGGACGTCACCGCCGGAGGCCCGGCTGGCTGTGTTGAAGTCTGTGATCACGTCGTGGTAGGCGCTGCCCGGTGTGCCGCGGTCATTGAGGGTCCAGGCAAACACGTCGGCACCTTGACCACCACTCATGACATCGTTGCCTTGGCCACCATAGATGGTGTCCACGCCGCCGCCGCCAGAGATCTGATCGGCGCCACCACCACCGTAGATGGTGTCGTTGCCGCTGCTGCCGGTGATGTTTTCAGGGTCGCTGCTGCCTTGATATGGCACACCGTTGTTGCTCAAGGTGACTGTGACGGGCGGAGCCACGTTGATGCTGACGTTGGAGCTGGCAGTGTCTCCGTCGGTGTCTCGCACTGTGAAGTCCAGACGGTCCACGGCGCTGGTGGTCACGTTGGTTGGCGCGGTGTAGACGTAGCCGCCGTCATCCAGGTCGATCAGGAATGTGCCACCCAGTGCGGTCTTGACCGACAGCGTTTGCTCTGCCGTTGAGAAGGTGCCGCGGTTGGTGCCAGAGAGCACGCTGATGCTTCCGCCGTTGCTGGGGTTGTACGCGTAGCGTGTGCCGTCGATGACCACCTCTGACAGGTAGGCACCATCTGCGCCGGCCTGGCTGAGCAATTCACCGCTGGCTTGGACGGGCGTCTGTGTCGAGGTGACCTGAGCGTAGATGCCAAAGGTGTTGTTGTTGGTGTTCTCGTCGGTGTAGATGGTGTTGACGATGTTGCCAGACCTGTCTTGGAAACCCAGCAAGCTGACGGTGTAGCTTTGACCTGCGATCTGCACGCTGACGGTTTGTGCGGGCAGGTTGATGATGTCGCGTGAAGCGATGGCATCGCTGCTGTTGGTGGTCTCGGTGTGGTTGAGTCGGACGGTGAAGTTGATGGGCGTGGAGACGCCGTTGATCACGACATCCATGCGGATGGTGACGTCGGTGTAGTCCAAGGTGGAGCTGCCGCTGTAGATCCCGTAGTTGGAGTGCGTGAAGTCACCCAGCTTGAATGGCGTGCCTTCCGTGATGGAGGCGCCGGTACTGCTGGTGAGGTTGACGTTGTCCACCAGGTCGTAGCCAGAGCGGCCCGAACTCGTGGCTGCATCACCCCAGCGCAGACGATCGATGAGGGTGTCGTGGCTGTCGACGTTGGTGCGGGTGACTTGTGACGTTCCGTTGATGTAGGTGTCGCTGGTGAAGCCCGCGTCAAGGTCGTTGACGGAAATGGAGTCGGTGCGGACGCGAAGGTTGTGAGTGGTCGCACTGGCTTGTGGTGTGTCATCGGTGATGTTCACCGTGAGCGCACTCAGCGTGCTGAGGCTGCCGTCGGAGGCCGTGACCCCGATGCTGAACGAGGCGGTGTTCTGTCCTTGTCCTGTGAGGTGGTCAATCGGCTTGGAGAGTGTGACGCTGTATGCGCCTTGGTCATCGATGGTGGCGCGGATGACCTCTACGCTGCCCGCAGATCCGATCAAGGTCTTGCCGTCTGAGCTCAAGCTCCAGCTCACAGCGGTGCCGCCTGAAGTCAGGTTGACTGTGGGCTGGGTCAAGCGGATGTTGAGGGCGTTGCCGTCGATGTCGCTGACGCTGATGGTGCCGGACTGTGTGGTGCTGGATCCCGACAGGCTGGCCTCAAGCAAGGTGGCGGAGGCTGTACCCACGACAGGCGCGTCATTGACAGGAGCGACTTGCACGTTGACGGTGGCTGGTGCCGAGGTCAGTGCCCCATCGGAGACGGTGTAGGTGAAGTCCGCGACACCATTGAAGTTGGCGTTCGGTGTGAAGGTGATGGTGCCGTTGGGGTTCAACACGACCGAGCCACCGTTGCCAGAGGTGACGCTGGCGATGGTCAAGGTGGCGGAGTCGATATCGGCGTCGTTGCCCAGCAACTGGGCCGCCGTGTAGGTTACCGGTGTGTCCTCGACTGCTGTGAGGTTGTCGTTTCTCGCAATCGGTGCGTCGTTCACAGGCGAGATGCCCACGTTGACCGTGGCGGTGGCGGTGCCACCCTTGCCGTCAGAGACGGTGACGGTGAAGCTGTCCGAGCCGTTGAAATTGGCGGCAGGCGTGTAAGTCCAGCTGCCGTTGGCATTGACCGAGACGGTACCGTTGGCGGGGCCTGTGCCCAGGGCATAGGTGAGGGCATCGCC
>JAJUGJ010000007.1 GCA_029268225.1 Burkholderiales bacterium
CATGCCAGCGGCCACGTACTTCATGCCTTCGCGCACGATGGCTTGAGCCAGCACGGTGGCGGTGGTGGTGCCGTCGCCAGCGTTGTCAGAGGTCTTGGAAGCGACTTCCTTGACCATCTGGGCGCCCATGTTCTGGAGCTTGTCCTTGAGTTCGACTTCCTTGGCCACGGACACACCGTCCTTGGTCACGGTGGGGGCGCCGAAGGAGCGCTCAAGCACCACGTTGCGGCCCTTGGGACCCAGGGTGACCTTCACGGCGTTGGCCAGGATGTTCACGCCTTCAACCATGCGTGCGCGGGCTTCGCCGCCGAAAACGACGTCTTTTGCTGCCATGTGTATATCTCCGAATTCAGTGAATCAATGGATGGGGTTTGCGCAGGGCGTCGGATTACTTCTCGACGACGGCAAACAGGTCTTCTTCGCGCATGACCAGCAGCTCTTCGCCATCGACCTTGACGGTCTGGCCCGAGTACTTGCCGAACAGGACGCGGTCACCCACCTTGACGTTCAGGGCCACAAACTCACCCTTGTCATTGCGCTTGCCAGGACCGACGGCCAGCACTTCGCCTTGGTCAGGCTTCTCGGCAGCGTTGTCGGGGATGATGATGCCCAGGGCGGTCTTGGTTTCTTGTTCCAGGCGCTTGACGATCACGCGATCGTGCAGGGGACGCAGTTTCATGACTTCTCCAGTCTCTTGAGACATCAGTTTGACAATGAATACGACGTGAGTGAATGCTCACATCGATAGACTTGATCACAGAGCACGGCCACAACCTTCAGGCTGTTAGCACTCGCTCCATGTGAGTGCTAAAGGATTATAGGGACGGCGCGCCAAGTTTCAAGGGGTACCATGCGCATCGAGCATCGGCTAGACTGCGCCGAGTGGTCGCCATGAATGGCACACCACCTCTTCGTCTTGCCCCGCGTGAATGCCCTTCGGCCTTGACCGCTCGCAGTTTGGTGCTGCCGTGTGGTCGATCGACTGCCCATGAGCCCGTCGCATTGCGCCGATTCACGCCGAGTGCCTGTTTTTGTCAGCGGCACAGGCCTCTCCAAGGGCACCTCAGCACATGCCGGGCTACCAGACCAAGCAGGAGTGCGTCCCCATTCCGGGCACCCAAGATCTCCACATCCAGTCCCTGCTGGACCGTCAGCAGTACGCCGACCCACTCGGTGAGGCCGAGGCGCTGGGCATTTCGAGCGCCACCTGGCCGCTGTTCGGCATGCTGTGGCCGTCGTCCCGGCAACTGGCCACCTGGATGGCCGAACGCCCGTTGGTGCCAGGCGAGCGCATTCTGGAAGTGGGCTGTGGCCTGGCGCTGGCCAGCATGGTCGTGCATCGCCAGGGCGCGGACGTCACGGCGTCTGACTGCCACCCGCTGACCGAGACGTTCCTCAAACACAACGTCGACCTCAACGCGTTGCCACCGCTGCCCTATCGCCATGGCAACTGGGGAGACGATGCGGACACGGTGGAACGCCCAGGTCGCCCGACAGTGTCCGGCCAATTCGACCTCATCATGGGCAGCGACGTGCTGTACGAACGAGACGAATCAGGGCTGCTGTCGGGCTTCATCGCCCGGCATGCCCTGCCCTGCGCCGAGGTGCTGATCGTGGACCCCAACCGGGGTAACCGCACGGCCTTCAACAAGCGCATGGCCGACCAGGGCTTCACCCTGGAGGAGATCAACCTCAACAACCAGGACAGCGACGGGGTACCCTACAAGGGTCGCATGCTGCGCTACCTGCGCGGGCATGCCTGAGGACACAGACGGACGTCACACCGGCACCGTCTCGGCCGCCTGTCTCACCGTCTGCTCCACCACCTCACGGGTGAGCGGTGGTGCAAAGGTTTCCATGAAGCCGTAGGCGTAGCCGCGCAAGAACGTGCCCCGGCGGAAGGCCAGGCGGGTCATGTTGATCGCAAACAAATGCCCCGCATCAAGCGCGCGCAGGTTGCGGTCGCGATCCGGATCGAAGGCGATCGAGGCCACCACGCCCACGCCCATGCCCAGCTCGACATAGGTCTTGATCACATCGGCGTCCATGGCCGACAGCACGATGCTGGGCTTGAGCCCTTCTTTGGCAAAGGCCTCGTCAATGTGCGAGCGGCCAGTGAAGCCCTCGTCGTAGGTGATCATCGGGAAACGGGCGAGGCGTGCGAGGGTCAAGGGCTCGCCATCGAGCAAGGGGTGATCGGGCGGCACCACCACGCTGTGGGTCCAGCTGTAGCAAGGCAAGGTCACCAGCTGGTCATATTGGTCCAGGGCTTCGGTGGCGATGCCGATGTCGGCTTCACCATTGATGAGCATCTGGGCCACCTGACGTGGCGACCCCTGGTGCAGGCTGAGCGTGACCTGTGGGTACAGCTGACGAAAGTCCTTCACAGCGCCTGGCAGTGCATAACGCGCCTGCGAGTGGGTGGCCGCCAGTGACAGTGGCCCGACATCGTGCGAGGCGCAATCGCGCGCGGCCTGGCGCAGGTTCTCTGCCTCGCGCAACAGACGCTCCACCACCGGTAGCAGCTGCTGACCAGGCGGGGTCATGCCTGTGAGGCGCTTGCCCACGCGCTGGAACAACTCCACGCCCAACTCGTCTTCGAGCTCGCGGATCTGACGGCTCACGCCAGGTTGCGAGGTGTGCAGTGCGTTGGCCACCTCGGTCAGGTTGAACCCCCGCCGAACGGCCTCCCTGACCGAACGCAATTGCTGAAAGTTCATGCTGCCCCCGCCTGTGCCGGCGCTTCAAAGTGGCGCACGCGACGTGCCTTGAGGTGGGCGACCTGGCCCACGACCAGGACGCCGGCATCTCGCAGCGCCGCATACTCGTCACGCGAGAGCTCGACCTCGATTTCGCCCTTGCCATCGCCGCGCTCAAAAGCCAGGCGGGTGTTCGGACCCACGGTCAGCACGTCGATCAAGGTGGCGGCCACGCTGCCCTCGGCGGGCTGGGCCAGCACCTGCACCTCGTGCGGACGCACGTAGCTCACCGACTGAGCCTGCTCGGCATCACCCGCCACGGCGCCTTGCGCGTGGTCACGCCCGTGGAACAGGTTGACGTCGCCCAGGAACTTGAGCACGAAAGGTGTGGCGGGGTGGTCGTAGACCTCATCGGGCGCGCCCACCTGCTCGATGCGGCCCTGGTTCATCACCACGATGCGGTCGGCCACTTCCATGGCTTCTTCCTGGTCGTGGGTCACGAAGACGCTGGTGATGTGCATTTCATCGTGCAGGCGACGCAGCCAGCGGCGCAGTTCCTTGCGTACCTTGGCATCCAGAGCGCCGAAGGGCTCGTCGAGCAGCAGCACCTTGGGCTCTACCGCCAAGGCACGGGCCAGGGCGATGCGCTGACGCTGACCACCGGAGAGCTGGTGCGGATAGCGATCGGCGATCCAGTCGAGTTGCACCAGCTTGAGCAGCTCGGTGACCTTCTTTCGGATCTCGGCTTCCGGTGGACGCGTGGCCTTGGGGCGCACCCGCAGGCCGAAGGCCACGTTCTCGAAGATCGTCATGTGGCCGAACAGCGCGTAATGCTGGAACACGAAGCCCACATTGCGTTCCCGCACGGCCACATGGGTGGTGTCTTCGCCGTTGAACAGCACGGTGCCACTGTCAGGGGTTTCCAGGCCGGCAATGATGCGCAGCAAGGAGGTTTTGCCCGAGCCCGAAGGGCCCAACAAGGCGACCAACTCCCCCGAAGGAATGTTCAGGTTCAGGTTGTCGCACACCACGGTCTGGCCGAAACGCTTGGCCAGGTTCTTGACTTCAATGCTCATGCTGCCGCTCCGGCTTGCTGGGCCTGGGCCATCTGCTGATGGACCCGGCGTTCAACGATGTATTTGAGGACCAGGGTGACCAGCGCCAGGCTGGCCAGCAGGGACGCGACGGCAAACGACGCGGCGAACTGGTACTCGTTGTAAAGGATCTCGATGTGCAGGGGCATGGTGTTGGTCTCGCCCCGGATGTGGCCCGACACCACCGACACGGCACCGAACTCGCCCATGGCGCGGGCGTTACACAGGATCACGCCGTAGAGCAGCCCCCACTTCACATTCGGCAGCGTCACCTTCCAGAAGGTTTGCCAGCCCGAGGCCCCCAGCACGCGGGCGGCCTCTTCCTGCTCCTGACCTTGCGCCTGCATCAGCGGGATCAGCTCACGCGCCACAAAGGGGAAGGTCACGAAGATGGTGGCCAGCACGATGCCCGGCACCGCGAAGATGACCTTCAGGTCGTGGGCCATCAGCCATTCGCCGAACCAGCCTTGCAGGCCGAACACCAGCACATAGATCAAACCGGCGATCACGGGCGAGACCGAGAACGGCAGGTCGATCAGGGTGAGCAACACGCTCTTGCCACGGAAGTCGAACTTCGCAATCGCCCAGGCGGCCGACACGCCGAACACCAGGTTCAGCGGCACCGAGATGGCGGCCGCAATCAGCGTCAGCCACATCGCCGAAACCGCATCGGCCTCGGTGATCGCGGCCACATAGACCTCCCAGCCTTTCTTGAAAGCCTCGAAGAAGACCGACACCAGCGGCACAAACAGGAACAAGGACAAAAACACCAGCGCCACGCCGATCAAGACGCGACGCACCCACACCGGCTCGGTGGTGGCACGGGCCACATTCGGCGGGGCCACGCTCTGCACCGGCAAGGGTTGGGCCACAGACACAGCACTCATGGTCACAACCTCTCTTACTTGCCCTGGCGCTTGCGCGTCCAGGCCTGCAAGCCATTGATGGCCAGCAGCATGATGAAGGACATCACCAGCATCACCACGGCGATCGAGGTGGCCCCGGCATAGTCATACTGTTCGAGCTTGGTGATGATCAGCAGCGGCGTGATCTCGGACACCATGGGCATGTTGCCGGCGATGAAGATGATGGAGCCGTACTCACCCAGGGCACGGGCAAAGGCCAGCGCAAAGCCGGTCAGCAAGGCGGGCATCACGATGGGCAGGATCACCTTGGTGAAGCTCTGCCAGCGGCTGGCGCCCAGGGTGGCTGCCGCCTCTTCGAGTTCGGAGGCCATGTCTTCGAGCACCGGTTGCACCGTGCGCACGACAAAGGGCAGCCCGATGAAGGTCATCGCCACAAAGACCCCGATGGGTGTGAAGGACACCTTGAGCCCCAGGGGCTCCAGGTACTGCCCGATCCAGCCATTGGCCGAATACAAGCCCGTCAGCGTGATGCCGGCCACGGCGGTGGGCAGCGCAAACGGCAGGTCCACCAGGGCATCGACGATGCGGCGGCCGAAGAAGTCATAACGCACCAGCACCCAGGCCACCAGCAGCCCGAACACGCCATTGATCACCGCCGCCAGCAAGGAGGCCCCAAAGGTCAGCTTGTAGGAGGCCACCACGCGCGGCGAGGTGACCACCTCCATGAACTGATCCCAGGTGAGCTCGGTGCTGCGCAGGAACGTGGCGCTCAAGGGAATGAGCACGATCAGACACAGGTAGGTGAGCGTGAGCCCCAGTGCCAGATCGAAGCCGGGCAACACGGTGTGCCGCCGCAGCAAGGTCTTGGAAAAAATCATGACAACTCGCTTGGAGAACGACGGCGCGGCTTACTTGTTGCGGCGGGCGCCGAGGGTGATCTGGTCGTAGATGCCACCGTCCTTGAAGTGGTCAGCCTGGGCCTTGCGCCAGCTGCCGAACACCTCGTCCACCGTGAAGGTCGACACCGGCAGGAAGGCCGACTTGTACTGGGCCAGGACCTGGGGCGAGCGCGGACGCAGGTGGAACTTGGCCGCGATCTGCTGGCCTTCGTCGGACCACAGGTACTTCAGATAGGCCTCGGCCTGCTTGCGTGTGCCTTTCTTGTCGACCACCTTGTCGACCACGCTGACCGGGTTCTCGGCCAGGATGGTGATCTTGGGATAGACCACCTGGTAGTCGCCGTTGAACTCGTTCTGGATCAGGGGCACCTCGCTCTCGAAGGTGACCAGGGCATCGCCCATGTTGCGCTGGGCAAAGGTGGTGGTGGCGGCACGGCCACCACCATCGAACACCGGCACGTTCGCAAAGATCTTGCTCACCAGGGCACGGGCCTGCTCAGGCTTGCCACCGGTCTTGATCACAGAACCCCAGGCGGCCAGGTAGGTGTAGCGCCCGTTGCCCGCCGTCTTGGGGTTGGGGATGATGACCGACACGCCCGGCTTGGCCAGGTCTGCCCAGTCCTTGATGCCCTTGGGGTTGCCCTTGCGCACCAGGATCACAGTGACGGACGTGGTGGGAGCGCTGTTGTTCGGGAAGCGCTTGGCCCAGTCCACGGGCACCAGGGCGCCACGGTCGGCGAGGATGTCAATGTCGCTGGCCTGGTTCATGGTGATCACATCGGCTGCCAAGCCGGCGATGACGCTGCCCGCCTGCTTGCTGGAGCCGCCGTGCGACTGGTTGATGTTCACGGTCTCGCCCGTGGTCTGCTTCCAGTGTTTGGCGAAAGCGACGTTGTAGGCCTTGTAGAACTCGCGGCTGACGTCGTAGCTGACGTTGAGCAGGTTGGTGTCGGCCTGGGCACCGGCGCTCAGGCCCGAGGCGATGACCGCCACCGCGGTCAGACGAAACAAGGAGGTCTTCAAAGAAAACAGCATGACAAGGCCCTTTCTAGATGCAATGAAGGCATGTTAGGGACGTGACCTCATTCGACAAACAACTGATTTCTTACTTGCTTATGCACGAAACGACAATGAGGCACGAAAAAAGGGGCTGCCTCGGTGTGAAGCAGCCCCCAAGATGCAGCGGCGCGACCTCCATCCCTGCGCCGGCACCACCCCACTGGATGTTGATGCGTGTGCCTGATCCTGACTTCTTTACTTCTTCACGTAGATCTGATCGAACACGCCTCCGTCACCGAAGTGCTCCTTCTGCACCTTGGTCCAGCCACCCAACTCGTCAATCTTGAACAGATTGACCTTGGGGTACTGCGCGGCGTATTTGGCAGCCACCTTCGGATCGGTCGGGCGGTAGTAGTTCTGGGCGGCGATGTCCTGACCTTGCGGCGAGTACAGGTATTCCAGATAGGCATTGGCCACGGCACGGGTGCCCTTCTTGTCAACCACCTTGTCGACCACGGCCACCGGCGGCTCGGCCAGGATGCTCAGCGGCGGCGCGATCACGTCAAACTTGTCCGGACCCAACTCCTTGATGGCCAGCAGGGCTTCGTTTTCCCAGGCCAGCAGCACGTCACCAATGCCGCGTTCGACGAAGGTGGTGGTGGATCCACGGGCGCCGGAGTCCAGCACCGGCACGTTGGCGAACAGCTTGCCCAGGAACTCCTTGGCCTTGGCTTCGGACTTGGTCTTCTTCAGCTCATAGCCGTAGGCAGCCAGGTAGTTCCAGCGCGCACCACCCGAGGTCTTGGGATTAGGCGTGATGACCGAGACGCCGGGCTTGACCAGATCGTCCCAGGTCTTGATGCCCTTGGGGTTGCCCTTGCGCACCAGGAACACGATGGTCGAGGTGTAAGGCGAGCTGTTGAGCTTCAGACGCTTTTGCCAGTCCTTGGCGATGAGGTTCTTCTCGGCGACGGCGTCGATGTCATAAGCCAGCGCCAGCGTCACCACGTCGGCGTCCAGACCGTCGATGACCGAGCGGGCTTGCTTGCCCGAACCACCGTGTGAGGTCTTGATGGTGACGTTGTCACCGGTCTTGGTCTTCCAGTAGGACGAGAAGGCCTTGTTGTACTCCTGATAGAGCTCGCGGGTCGGGTCGTACGACACGTTGAGCAACTCGATGTCCTTGGCGTGGGCGGCCACAGGCGCCAGGGAACCCAGGGCCACCGTGGCGGTGAGGGCCAGAGAACTGACCACGCTCAGCAGGTGACGACGCGTGGAGGGGTGTTTGATGTGATTCGACATGGTGACAGCGGTGTGTTGTGAAGCAGTGAATTCACTGTAAAAAAACACCGATCCGTCGGGAACGAAGCAAATCGCCCATCCATATGCAGGCAACAACTTTGTGTGCCCGCATATGCGTCCGGCGCAGCAGCGAGGGGTCACCCCGCTACGCGCACAGCTGCGTACCGGATCAGCCCAGCGAGCGAGCGGCCATCACCTTGGCCAGTTGGCTTTGCGACTGCGCGGCGCCGCTGGCCGGCACCATCTCACCATGGCGGTCGTCGATTTGCGCAAAGCGGGCCGCCACCTGCTCGGCCGCGTCGGCGCCTTCCGGCACCACGGTGCCTTCCGTCAGGGTGATGTGCGAGGCAGCAAAACCACCAGCGCCTGCGCACAAGATGGCGCGGGTGGGCGCGTCTTCGCTGGCCAGGAAGACCACGCCCGGCGACACGCTCTCCGGCGTCAGCAGGGCCAGCACGGCGGGCGGCATCAGGTCTTCGGTCATGCGCGTGGCGGCAGTGGGCGCCAAGCAGTTGACGCGCACGTTGTACTTCTCGCCTTCCAGAGACAAGGTCTGCATCAGCCCCACGACGGCCATCTTGGCGGCACCATAGTTGGCCTGACCGAAGTTGCCGAACAGGCCCGACGACGAGGTCGTGAAGATGATGCGACCGTAGTTCTGCGCCTTCATGATGTCCCACACGGCCTTGGTCACATAGACGCTGCCCATCAGGTGCACATCGACGACCAGACGGAAGTCATCCAGCGTCATCTTCGAAAAGCTCTTGTCACGCAGGATGCCGGCGTTGTTGACCAGGATGTCGATGCGGCCCCACTCGGCCATCACCTGATCGACCATGGCCTGCACGCCAGCCGGATCGGTCACCGAACAGCCATTGGCCATGGCCACGCCACCGGCGGCACGGATCTCGGCCACCACGGCCTCGGCGGCGGCGCTGCTGCCGCCACTGCCATCACGGGCCGAGCCCAGATCGTTGACGAGCACCTTGGCGCCGCGCGCGGCCAGTTGCAGGGCGTGGCTACGGCCCAGGCCACCACCGGCGCCGGTCACGATGGCCACGCGGCCGTCAAAACGCAGGCCGTCCTGCGAAGTGGAAGAAGACATTGTGCTCATGGGGGATCTCGTTGGGGGACGGTTGGAAACAAACGCAAGGGCCACATCATCGCTTAGCCCAGGCCCCGCGCAAACCCGGATTCCGCAGACTGGAATCGACCAGGGAAATCGATCACGTGTCGCCGGCGATGCCTTGCTGTCGTGCGCCCAAACCAACGCACTGCGCCCGTCTTCCTAGACTGCCCACACAGACAAAACGGAGACTGGACATGAGCCACATCAAGAACCAAGGCCCCGGAGAGATCGTGCCCCGCGAAAAGCTCGACTTCGGTCTGACCGCGCAGACCCCACGCTGGTGGTACGGCAACAAGCCCTTCCAGACCCGCGTGTTCGACGGCATGCAGGCAGCATTTCCCGATGGCGAGCGCTACTTCATCACCAGTGTGCGTGCCTTCCGCCACCAGATCACCGACCCCAAACTGGCCGAGGACGTGAAGAACTTCATCCGCCAGGAAGGCCAGCATGGCATCGCCCACACGCACTACAACGACCTGCTACGCCAGCAGGGCTGCGATGTGGACACCATCCTGACCGAGGCCAAGAGCCTGTTCGATGGCTACACCCGGCGCTATTCGGCCAGCTACAACCTGGCGCTGACCGCCGCGTTCGAGCACTTCACGGCCATGATGGCGCAGATGCTGTTTGCCACGCGCGACGCCATGGGCCCGGCCGATCCGCAGGTGCGTGCCCTGTGGGCCTGGCATGCCATCGAGGAGATGGAACACAAGGCTGTGGCCTTCGACGTGATGCAGAAGGTAGCCAAGGTGGGCTATGTGATGCGCTGCGTGGCCATGACCCACGCCCTCTACAAGGTGGTGACCGACAGCATGCGCCTGACCAACCGCCTGCTCATGGGCGATGGCTTTTCACGCGGCCAACGCCTGTGGCTGTGCGTCAAGGGCGCGTGGTGGCTGTATGGCTACAAAGGTCTGTTCGCGCGCAACACCGGCGCCATGCTGAGCTACTACAAGCCCGGCTTTCACCCCTGGCAGCATGAGGTCATCCACAGCTATCCGCTGTGGTGCCAGACCTATGAGCAAACCGGCAACGCGATGGCGGCGGGAGAGGCGATGTTCCAGGCGGCGCATTGAGATCGACCAGACCACCCCGGGTTTGTGCCTCCACCAAGTCAGGTGGTGCAAACCCCTTGCTCTCTCCCTAAGATGAGTCATCGTCGGACATGTATGCCGAACGATGCATCAAAACAATCATCTTGGGGGGCAATAAGCATGAACACACACATCCGACAGATCGCTGTGATAGCGGGACTGGTCTTCGGCACGGTCAGTGCACAAGCGCAGGTGGCAACTGATTGGAACGGTTCTGGTACCCTGACATGGAGTCAACTGACTGTCGAAACGCTCAACGTTGGCGACATGAAGGTCTACTCATTTGGGGACACCGTTGCTTACCCAACAGTTACGCCAGACAACACGTACGACAGCATCGCCGTCGGCATCCCATCGACGGGTGCCCAGTGGTTGCCGGCCGAGGGCACACCCAACCAACTGCTGAGCTGGCAAACGGCAGGAGGTTTCCGCATCGATGCCCCACCCGTGTTGGGGGTGAGCAGCGGGGGGAGTGTCACCGTCAGCAATCTGGATGTGAACTTCGCCACCGGGCAGGTTTCAGCCACAGTTTTGGCTGGCAACTCTGGTACGAGCACACGCAGCGTGATCTGGACTTTTGACAGCAGCGTGGTTCAGGTGAGCACAGACGCATCGCCACAGTGGCCCTCCCTCCACGACGTGAGCATCGACATTCCTGTGCTGTCGCTGACCCACTCGGGGCAAAGCCTTCTTGCGTCTGGTTTGAATCTGCAATACCTCGGTGGCCTCACGCTCCAAGTATCTGGAGACAACTACGCCAGCCTGACGATCAACGGCACCCTCCCTGGACCCGCTGATTTCACGGTCGCTGTCGTGCCCGAACCGGCCACCTGGGCCCTGATGGGCTTGGGCCTCGTTGGTCTGGCCGGCCTCAGCCGCGCACAATCGCGCCAATCGTGCGCAGAATCAGTTTGACGTCCAGCCACACCGAGGCCTGATCCACATAGCTGGCGGCCAGCGCGAGCTTGTGGGGCAGCACCTCGTCAATGTAGGCACGCTCGGGGTCGGCGGCACGGGCCAGCACAGCGCTTTCGTCACGGTACTCGATCGAGGCAATGTCGGTGATACCCGGGCGCACCGACAGCACCTTGTCGCGCAGCGCAGCCGGGTAATGCGCCACATAGCGTGGCACCTCGGGGCGCGGGCCGACCAGGCTCATGGTGCCTTGCCACACGTCGATCAACTGCGGCAATTCATCGAGCTTGCTGGCACGCAGAAACTGCCCCACCCGCGTGATGCGGCGATCGGCGCCCACAGTGATCTGCAGGCCATTGCCCGCCGGGTCGTGGCGCATGGTGCGGAACTTGTGGATGCGAAACGGCACCCCGAACCGCCCAACCCGCTCCTGCCGGAAAAACACCGGACCGGGTGAGTCCAGCTTGACCGCCAGCGCAATCAAGATCAGCAGCGGCCCCAGCGCCAGCAGGCCCAGGGACGACATCAGCACATCAAACAGCCGCTTGCTCATCGCGCAGTCAAGATCAAGGTCGCTTCCGCCTCAACGGCCACAGGCTTTGCGCACCGCGCTGATGACACGCTCGACATCGTCGTCCGTCATGCGGGTGTACAGCGGCAGGGTCACCATGCGCTCGTAGGCCTTCTGGCTGTGCGGGAACTGCTCGGGCTTGAGCTCGTAGCGCTCCTTCCAATACGGGTGCAGATGCAGCGGGATGTAGTGCACGCTCACGCCAATGCCGTCGGCAAACAGGCTGTCGATCAACTGGTCGCGGTGGATCTGAGCTGCGTCGCTCAAGCGCACCACGTACAAGTGCCACGAGTGCAGATCGCCCGCATGCACCGGGCGCGGCGGCAGGATCAAGGGCAGGTCAGCCAGAGCCTCGTCATAGCGCGCGGCAATCTGCTCGCGGCGGGTCTGGAAGCCCGGCAGGCGCTTGAGCTGGTGCAGGCCCATGGCCGCGGCGATGTCGGTCAGGTTGTACTTGAAACCGGGCGCGACGATCTCGTAGTACCAGCTCGGCACCTTGGCGGTGAAGCGATCAAAAGCATCGCGGTTGATGCCGTGCAGGCGCATGACCTTGGCGCGCGCCGCCAGCGCCGCATCACGCGTTACCAGCATGCCGCCCTCGCCCGTGGTCATGGTCTTGTTGGCATAGAAGCTGAACACCACGGCATCGCTTTGCAGGGTGCCAATGCGTTGCCCTTTCCAGGTGGTTGGCAGCGCATGAGCCGCGTCTTCCACCACCTTCAGGCCGTGCTTTTGGGCGATGGCGTGGATCGCATCCATGTCCACCGACAGGCCGGCGTAGTGCACCGGCATCAGCGCCTTGGTGCGCGGCGTGATGGCCGCCTCGATGGCCGCCGGGTCGATGTTGATCGTCGCGGGGTCGATGTCCACCAGCTTCACATCGGCGCCCAGGTAGCGCACCACCTCGGCGGTGGCGGTGAAGGTGTGCGTGGTGGTGATGACCTCGTCACCGGGGCCGATGCCCAGGGCTTCCAGCGCCAGGTGCAGGCCAGCCGTGGCCGAGTTGACAGCAATGGCCTGCAGGCTGGGGTCGCCCAGGTAATCGACAAAGGCCTGCTCGAACAGGCGGGCCTTGGGGCCGGTGGTGACCCAGCCGGAACGCAGGGTGTCCACCACTTCCGCGATTTCTTCCTCGCCGATTTCGGGCAAGGCAAAGGGCAGGAAGGGCTGCGAGGCAGAAGCTGAACTCATGGGAATCTCACTGAAAACAGGTCAACGCGTCAGGCGACCGAAAGCCGGATCGGGGCGGCGGCGCACCAGGGCGTCCCACCAGCCTCGGATCGACCCCAGACCGTAACCAAAATGATAGGCGGCGATGACATCGGGCAGTTGCCAGCGCAGATCGCGCCCCTGCTCGCGGGCGATGCGCCAGCTGATCCAGAACACCGCCGTGCCATACAGCCAGCCCTGCAACAAGGCCAGCGTAGCGGCCGCGGTCACCACCACGGTCAAGGTCTCGCGCAGCCCCGGTGACAGCGGCGCCCACATCAAGATCGGCACCCCGATCAGGGTCACCAGCAAGAGCAGGATCAACGCGGCCACGAACAAGCCGGGAATCAGGTGACGCAAGGCCGCCGCCTGACCATGCTTGAGCATCACAAACGGCTTCCAGTAACCGTACTGGCGGTACTGGCGGAACACGTCCATCTTGCTGGCCCGCGGGAAGTAGGTCGAGTGGATGGACGACGATTGCCAGATGCGGCCTCCCCCCTTGTGGATGCGCAGGTTGTGCTCGTCGTCCTGGTTGCGCACCAGGTTTTCGTCGAAGCCGCCGAAACGCTCGAAGGTGGCGCGGGGCCAGGACCCGAGGTACACCGTGTCCACTTCACCGTTGTAGGCCAGGTCGCGCGACAGCGCCCCACCGGCCACCAGGCGAGACTGGAACGCCGCGGCCACCGCCCGTTGCACCACCGCCGCCGGCCCGCTCTCGCCCTGCGCCCGCCAGGGTCCGCCCACGTTGTCGGCGCCAGTTTCCTGCCACACGGCCAGGCAGCGCGCGATGTAGTCGGGGGCGTACACCGTGTGCACGTCCAGGCGCACGATGAACTCGCCGTGGCTGGCCTCGATGCAGCGGTTCAGGCCGCACGAGACGATGCGCCCGGGGTTGTCGATCATGTGAAAGCGCGCATCCTGCGCACACCAGGCGCTCAGGCGCTCGCGCGTGCCGTCGTCACTCAGGCCATCGGCCACCCACACTTCCAGCGTCCAGCCCTCGGGCACCTGCTGCGCGGCCACGCTGCGGCAGAAGGCCTCGATGTGGTCGCGCTCGTTGCGGCACGGCACGATGACGGAGACGATGCGGGCATCAGGCATGGGCGGCAGGGGCATCAAAGGTGGCGAGGTAGCGGCAGGCAAATCAGGTGCGCTCGGCCGGACGACGGCGCGCCAAGCGGGGCGTCAGCGGGTGCAGCACGCGCTGGTACAGGCGCCACATCGCGTCCATCTGTCCCCGGCGAGAGGCCTCGCGCTCGATGCGCGCATGGTTGTGCTGGCCCCTCTGCGCCGCCTGCTCAGGTTGATCGTGCACTTGCAGCAGGGCCTGGGTCAGGGCATCGACATCGCGCACCGGCACGATCCAGCCGCCTTGTTCGTCGATCCACTGGCGGTTGGCCGGCAGGTCAGAGGCGATGATGGGCAGGCCGCAGGCCATGGATTCGAGCACCGACACCGAAGTGGCATCGCTGGTGGGCACCGACACCGACACGCGGCTGCGCTGGATGGCGGCCACCATGGCCGCATCGCCCACCCGACCGTGGAACTGCACATGATCCTGCACGCCCAGGTGTTTGACCTTCAGCTCCAACTCGGCCTGCTGCAAGCCCCCGCCCAACAGGTGCAAGGTCATCTGCGTGTCCGGTCGCTCGGCCACGACACGGGCGAATGCCTCGATGATGACGTCGATGTTGTAGTTGGGCTCCCAGGTGCGCAGGCTCACCACCTCGAAGCCGTCCGCGGGCTGGGCCGGCACGAACTTGTCCGTGTCTGCGCCCCACAGAATCTGGTGACAGGGACCAGCCGGGTGGTAACGCGCGATCTCGTCGATCATGTCCATCGAGTCGGCCGTGACCAGATCGGCGTGGTGCATGGACCAGGCCACCACCATGCGCATCAGGCGGCTCTGCCGCGGCGTGACCAGGATGTCGCTGCCCCAGGCCGTCAGCACCTTGGGCAGGCTCAACCCACATGCCGTGGCCCACAGGCCATACGAGGTCACATAGTGGCCGTGCACCAGGTCGGGCTGAAAGCGCGCCGCCACCTCGCGCGCCACCCGGCGCACCTGCGGCAACGCGGTGAACCAGCTCAGCTTGTCCGAGCCGGGCGCCACGGCGATCACCTCTTCGGCCCCCGGTACCTCGGCCGGCTGCCGCGTGATGACCACGGCCCGCGCGCCGCGCTCGGCCACGGCGGCCACCCAGCGGCGCGTGTGCACGCTCGACGCATCGGCGAAGAACAGGATGCGCACGCCCTCGTCCGACTGGCCTGTGGCCTGCGCCGAATTCACCTTGCCCACCGAACTCACCTGGGTCGTCATGCCTGTTCCTTCTGCGCGGTGCCCGCCTCAGCCCCGCCATTCAAGGCCTGGCGCAAATGGTCCTTGCCGGCCCACTGCGCGTACAGCGCCTGCAATTCGGGATGACGCTGCAACAGCGCCCGGTCCAGCTCGCGGGTGTCGCCCACCACCTCAGCGCGCTTGCCCTGCTCGCGCGTGGCCACGATGGCAAAGTCCGGCACGCTGCCCGACACAAAGCTGAAGCCCTGCACGATGACGCCCTTGCCCACCTGGGCGCCCGGCGCGATCACGCTGTGCGGCCCGATGAAGCTGTACGCCCCGATGCGGGTCGCCTTGCGCACATAGCCCTGGGGGTTGGGGTCGGTCGCATAGCGGCGCCCCATCACCCGCACCGCCTGGTGGCTGGAATGGCTGAGGATGGAGGCATAGTTGGTCACCTGCACGCCTTCTTCGATCAGCAGCCCATTGGAGCCGTCGATGCGGTTGAAGTGCCCGATGAAGACATGGTCTTGCAAGACCAGCTTGTCTCGCCCTTCGACACAGCTGTGCGTGCTGACCCGCGTGTGCGGGCACCAGCTGCCATCGGCATTGCGCCAGCCATAAACGATGCGCGGACCGGTGAAGGCCGCGAGCACGCGCACGACAGGGTGTTTGAGTCGCTGGATCAGGACCGACATGACAGGGGTGAGAAAGACGACGAGCACGACCAGGCACGGCGGCCTTGCCAACCTGCTATTGTCCCCGATCCACGCCTCCTCCACGCCCGCGCCCCCTGAAGAGCGGGCTGAATCCACGCATGCGCCCCACTGGTCACGGCACGCGGGTCAAGGACGGCTGCCACAGGGCCCGCACCGGCAGCCCCGCGTGACGCAGGAACACGCCATATGCCACCGCAATCGCCACGATGTAGCCCAGGCTGGACGACACCGCCGCCCCCACCGCACCCCAGCGCGGCACCAGCAGCCAGCCCAGGCCGAAGCTCACCAGCAAGGACAGACCGGCGATCCCCCCCGACAGCTGCGGCCGGCCCAGGTGGTTTGTATAGAAGGCCGACAGGCTGGACGCCGCCGCATAAGCCGCCACCCCCGGCAGCAAGGCCGCCAGCGGCCACAAGGACGCGGCATACACCTCGCCCATCACCCACGGCAGCCCCCACCAGGCCAGACCCAGCAGCACGGGAGCCGCCGCCAGCGTGGCCAGCACATTGATGCGCACGGCCTGCACCGTCATGCTCGCCGCCACCTTCACATCCGGATGCCCGATGCGGGCGTACAGCGACACCGTCACCGACGAGGACAGCAGCCACAGCAACTCGGCCACCGTCACCGCCACCGAATAGGTCCCCACCGTGCTCAGGCCCTGGAAGTGCTCCACCAAGAACAGTGACGCGCGGTAATTGAGCAGGCTGATGACATTGGTGATGCCGATGGTGGCCACAAACGGCCACTGATGCCACCACACCGGGTGCGTGTCCCCCAGCGGTGGCTGATCCGACAGACGCAGGTGCTCGGCCAGGTCATCGTCGCGCTGGCTGGCGTTGCGCAAGGCGTAGATGGCCGTGAGCACCGCGACCAGGGACTTGCCACTCACCCAGGCCGTGAGCACCAGCACGACCATGGAGGTGCTGCGCGTCGTCCCCTCCCCAATCCAGGCGACGCCCGCCAGGCCGCCCAGCACCAAGGCCGGTGCCGCCACCTGCGCCAGGTTGATCGGCCACATGCGCCCCTCGCCCAGCCACAGGCCGGTGGCCGTGGGGACCAACAACAAGAACGGCGCCGCCAGCGCCAGCAACCACAACTGCGAATACGGCAGGCTCTTGGCCCCCCAGGACAGCGCCAGCAGCCCCAGCGAGGCCACCGCCCCCAGGCCCACCGCCGCCCGCAGCACGCCGCGCAACATCGGCAGGGTGCGTGCCGACCGCGCGTCGGCCTGCTGCGACATCTGCCGCGCCAGCCACAGCCCCAGCCCCGAAAACAGCGTCAGCAGACCGGCTTCGACCGCCACGAACAGCGCAAACGCCCCCTGCACCCGCGGCCCCTGGCGCGCCACCATCACCGTGATGGCCAAGCCCAGGCTCACGATCAGCAACTTCGCCACCAGATTGCCCAACGCCGCCTTCGGCAAGGCCTGCCAGAGCCGGCGCCAACCGGTCGTCGCAGCGTGGGAATCGGAATCTTGCACAAACATGGCCCTCATTGTGCCCACGGTTTCATACAATCGAGGGTTTGGCCGACTCCACTTTTGCCGCCACCATGACCACGTCCCACACCCATCTCCCGCACGAAACGGCTCCGGAACCCACGATCGACACCAACAAACTGGTGGCCGAGCGCCGCGAGAAACTGGCCGCCATCCGTGCCCAGGGCGTGGCATTCCCCAACGATTTCAAGCCCGCTGACCGCGCCGCCCAGTTGCACGCCGCCCACGACGGCACCGAAGCGCCCGAGCTGGAAGCCCAGGGCATCACCGCCAGCGTCGGCGGCCGCCTGATGCTCAAGCGCGTCATGGGCAAGGCCTGCTTCGGCACCCTGCAAGACGCCACCGGCCGCATCCAGGTCTATGTGACCCTGGACGCCGTCGGCCCCGACGCCCTGCAGGCCTTCAAGCACTGGGACCTGGGCGACATCCTGGGCGCCGAGGGCACCCTGTTCAAGACCAAGACCGGCGAGCTGTCGATCAAGGTCACCAAGATCCGTCTGCTGACCAAGGCCCTGCGTCCGCTGCCCGACAAGTTCCACGGCATGACCGACCAGGAGCAGAAGTACCGCCAGCGCTACGTGGACCTGATCGTCGACGAAGAGTCGCGCGCCCGCTTCATCGCCCGCTCCAAGGCCATCGCCTCGATCCGCGCCTTCATGGTCGACCACCAGTTCCTGGAAGTCGAAACGCCGATGATGCACCCCATCCCCGGCGGCGCCAACGCCAAGCCTTTTACCACCCACCACAACGCGCTCGACCAAGAGATGTTCCTGCGCATCGCACCCGAGCTCTATCTGAAGCGCCTGGTGGTCGGCGGCTTTGAGCGCGTGTTCGAAATCAACCGCAACTTCCGCAACGAAGGGGTGTCCGTGCGACACAACCCCGAGTTCACGATGATGGAGTTCTACGCGGCCTGGTGGAACCACCACGACCTGATGGACTTCACCGAGTCCATCCTGCGCCACGCCGCCCGCGCGGCCGTCGGCACCGCCAAGGTCACCTACGGTGGCAAGGAAGTGGACCTGGAATCGCCCTTCGCCCGCCTGACGGTGCGCGACTCGCTGATCCAGGTGGCCGGCTTGAAGCCGGAAGAGGCCGACAACGCCGCCTTCCTGCACGACAAGCTCAAGAGCCTGGGCGAAGAGCCGCCCGCCCGCTGGAACCTGGCCGAGCTGCAGTTCGGCATGTTCGAGGCCGTGGTCGAAGAAAAGCTGTGGCAGCCGACCTTCATCATCGACTACCCGGTGGAAGTGTCGCCGCTGGCCCGCGCCTCGGACACCAACCCCAGCATCACCGAGCGCTTCGAGCTGTTCATCACCGGCCGTGGGTACGGCAACGGTTTCTCCGAGCTGAACGACCCTGAAGAGCAGGCCGCCCGCTTTGCCGCCCAGGCCAGCGCCAAGGACGCCGGCGACGAAGAAGCCATGTACTTCGACGCCGACTACATCCGTGCCCTGGAATACGGCCTGCCCCCGACGGGTGGCTGCGGCATCGGCATCGACCGCCTGATGATGCTGCTGACCGACGCACCCAACATCCGCGACGTGATCCTGTTCCCGGCCCTGCGTCGCGAAGCTTGACACCGACCCACTTCATTCCCCTGAATCGCCCGCTCCACGCGGGCGTTTTTTCTGCACCGCACATCTGATCGCGTGGTCATGACTTTCCGATCAGATCAAAGGTCAACGGCATGACTGCATCCTCCCCAACCAGACAACACGAGAAGAATCAGTCGATCGAGTCGCTTCGCGCGCTCGCCATTGGCATGACAATTTTTCACCACTTGTGGGTGCTATTTGTCTGGGGTGACTCGAAATACAAAGCGGTTTACGAGTACACGACCTTCTGGGGTGGGGTGGACCTGTTCTTCTGCATATCAGGCTTCGTCATCACCCTATCGGTTCTGAATCAGCTTCCAACCACGCCCCCACCATCCGGCGAACGCGCTCACCGCTTCGCAGCCCTTGCCATTCCTTTCTGGATTCGCAGAGCTTGGCGGCTGTGGCCAACGGCTGCCTTGTGGGTTGTCATCCCAACCTTGTGCAGCCTTGCTTTCAATGAAGTAGGAGCGTTTGCCCCCTTCAAAGAAATGATCCGCGGCGGTTTGGCAGCGATGCTGCACGTCGCCAATTTCCATTGGAGTGACTGCCACAATCAAATTGGGCAATGTGCGCTGTGGTTTCCACAACTCAGTGTGTACTGGTCCTTATCGCTGGAAGAACAGTTCTACCTGCTGTTCCCCATCTTGGCCATGTCGCTCGGCACCAAGCGGCTACCTTGGCTTCTTGCAGCCATCATCGTGGCTCAGGCCTTCTGGACTCGCCCCACCTGGAGCCCTGGCTGGGCCTTCCGCACGGAAGCCATCTCGATCGGTGTCCTGCTCGCCCTCTTCACTCGCTCACATCTGCATCGGCTCCTTCAGCCGACGTTCACCAGCACATGGAAAAAGCGCGCACTCCAGTGTCTGCTGTTTCTCTTGCTCATCACCATTCCGGCGGAGCCCGCCATCGTGCGATTCAACACGACCTTGCTGGCCCTGGTGTGTGGGGTCATGGTCTGGCTCGCGAGCTACGAGGCACCTGCAACACACACCAAAACCTCTGCCACCCAACGAATGGTGGGCTGGACAGCGTCGAGATCCTATTCACTTTATCTCGCGCACATGACCATCTTCGGGATCACGCGCGAGATCTGGTTCAGAGTCAGCCCGCCCGGCACCGTTTTTGACGGTCACTACAGCGCCCGCTTTGGCTTGACCGCGCTGATTTTGACCGTGATTGCCGTCGAACTGAGCTACCGCTTCGTTGAGACACCAGGACGATTACACGGTGCGCGACTAGCCCAACGCATGGCGGCTCGACTCCAATCGAATCAGAAGCAGCCACACTGAACCGCGCCATCTTCGCCCAGTCTGCCCGGACTCGATTCAGCGTCAGCACTTGCAGTTAAATACAGTTGAACCTGCTGCTCCACCAAACATCAAGCACACACACATCACCGATATAAATTTCACACAAGCGCGTCGTTCAAGATCATGAGGGCATGTAAGGCTGAGCGGCAGCCCACTGTCACGATGAGGTCACGGCGCGCTCTTCGCACGCTGGTCCACAGACAGGTCACAATGCCTCCATGATGAGTAGCGCCAGCATCGAAATCGCCCACACCGCCGCCCGCATCGTGGTGGAAGAAGGCATGGAGTACGGCCCCGCCAAGCGCCGTGCCGCCAAACAACTGGGCCTGACCGGCCGGGGCGACCTGCCGGACAACGACCAGGTGGAGTCGGCCGTGTTCGAATACCTGCAGGTGTTCTGTGCCGACACCCAGCCCGCCGAACTGCGCGCCCTGCGCGAACTGGCGGCGCTCTGGATGGAACGCCTGGCGGAGTTCCGTCCCCACCTCACCGGTGCCGTCTGGCGTGGCACCGCCACCCGCCTCAACGACATCCACCTGCAACTCTACTGCGATGACAGCAAGTCCGCCGAGATCATGCTGCTGAACCAAGGCGTGGACTACGACGTCGGCAGCGCCCCCGGCCCACGCGGCCAGCCCGTGGACCGTCTGAGCCTGACCGTGCCCTGCCCAGCGCTGAACGAGCCGATTGGCCTGCACCTGACCATCCTGGATGCCGACGACCTGCGCGGGGCGCTCAAGCCCGATGCCCAAGGTCGCAGCGAGCGCGGCGACCTGCCCGCCCTGCGCCGCCTGCTAGACATCGCCTCCTGACGCGCCCAGACTCCCACCGCAACCCACTGCAGCCTCCCATGACCGCACGCCGCCACCCGCCTGCCGCTCCAGCGTTGTCCACGACGCCCTTGCCCGCATCTTCCCAGCGGGGACAGGCACGCCGGGCACTGCTGATCACGGCGGGACTCGGCGCAGCACTGGCTGGCGGCTGGTTCGCCTGGCGCCGTGGCAGCCAACCCGCCATCGACACCCCAGTGCCGTCGCAGGCACCAAGCCCCACTGAGATGGCCGCCAGCGCACCGCTGCACGATGGCGACCAGCTCACCGCCGCCTTCTGGCAGCAGCAATTCGACACCCCGCAAGGCGCCCCGCTCGCCTGGCGTGCACTGCAAGGTCATCCGATCGTGTTGAATTTTTGGGCCACCTGGTGCCCCCCTTGCGTCAAGGAAATGCCGGAATTGGACCGCTTCCACCGCGAATTCAGCGCAAAAGGCTGGAAAGTCGTCGGACTGGCGGTGGACGGCCCGACACCGGTGCGCGAATTTCTGGCCAAAGTACAGGTAGGATTCGACATCGGGCTCGCCGGCTTTGGCGGCACCGAACTCGCCCAGGCCCTGGGCAACACCGTGGGGGGCCTGCCCTTCACGGTCCTGATCGACGCACAAGGACGCGTTCGACATCGCATCATGGGCGCCACCGATCTGGCGCGACTGAGCGAACAGGCCCGGCGCATCCAGCCCGCCTGACCGAAAACACCAGCATCCAGCCAGACTCAAGAAATATCTGGTCGGCGAACCATTTGTGGCTAAAATCCGCCTACTTTGATTTTCTTGGCCTAACTTCTGCCACCGTTGCAGTATCGGTGTAAGGGTTTGCCAGAAGCACATGCAAGTTCTTGTCCTCCACGGCCCCAATCTGAACCTGTTGGGCACCCGCGAACCTGAGGTTTACGGGTCGACCACCTTGGCGCAGATTGACAGCAGCCTGGCCGAACACGCCGCGCGGCGCGGCGCCACGCTCACCTCGTTTCAGAGCAACCACGAAGGCGCCCTGATCGACCGCGTCCACACCGCGCGCACCGACGGCACGCGCTTCATCGTCATCAACCCCGGTGCCTTCACGCACACCAGCGTGGCCCTGCGCGACGCCCTGGCTGGCGTGGCTCTGCCCTTCATCGAAGTGCACCTGTCCAATGTTCACCGGCGCGAGCCCTTCCGTCACCACTCTTATTTCTCCGACCTCGCCGAAGGCGTGATCGTGGGTCTGGGTGCGGCGGGCTATCGCCATGCCCTCGACGCCGCTCTGGACCGTCTGGGCGCCCCGTCTCGCGGCTGACCGATCCCACACGGATCGCGCTCACTGTCGCCTGTTTCTACTGAGCGCACACCGCTCACTGCTTTGCTGGAGTCAAACACCATGGACCTGCGTAAACTCAAAACACTGATCGACCTCGTCTCCGAGTCCAACGTCTCGGAGCTGGAAATCACCGAGGCCGACGGCAAAGTCCGCATCGTCAAGGCTGGCGCCGCCCCCGTGGTCATGATGCAGGCTGCTCCGCAAGCCGCCCCGGTCGCCGCTGCTGCGGCTGCCCCGGCCGCTGCCGAAGCCGCCCCGGCCGCCGCTGCAGCCCCCGCACCTGCTGTCGAAACTGGTCACGTGGTGACCTCGCCGATGGTCGGCACCTTCTACCGCGCCTCCAGCCCCGGAGCCAAGGCCTTCGCCGAAGTGGGCGACACCGTCAAGGCCGGTCAGGCCGTCTGCATCATCGAAGCCATGAAGATCATGAACGAGATCGAAGCCGACAAGGACGGCGTGCTCTCCAAGATCCTGGTGGAAAACGGCAAACCTGTCGAATACGGCCAGCCTCTGTTCATCATTGAATAAGGCGGGGACTTCGCCATGTTCAAGAAAAACATGAACGCCAACCCCGGCGAGATCGCGATGCGCATCCAGCGTGCCTGCCGCGAGATGGGCATCCAGTCCGTCGTCGTCTACTCCGAAGCCGACCGCGACGCCAAGTACGTCAAGCTGGCCGACGAGGCCGTCTGCATTGGCCCGGCCCCATCGGCCCAGAGCTACCTGCACATGCCGGCCATCATCTCGGCCGCGGAAGTGACCGACGCCGAGGCCATCCACCCCGGCTACGGCTTCCTGTCCGAGAACGCCGACTTCGCCGAGCGCGTCGAACAGTCCGGCTTCACCTTCATCGGCCCGACCCCCGAGTCGATCCGCATCATGGGTGACAAGGTCTCGGCCAAGCAGGCCATGATCAAGTCCGGCGTGCCCTGCGTGCCCGGCTCCGAAGGCGCCCTGCCCGACGACCCCAAGGAAATCATCCGCATCGCCCGCTCCATCGGCTACCCGGTCATCATCAAGGCCGCCGGTGGTGGTGGTGGCCGCGGCATGCGCGTGGTGCACACCGAAGCCGCCCTGCTGCACGCCGTGCAGACCACGCAGACCGAAGCCGGTGCCGCCTTCGGCAACCCACAGGTCTACATGGAAAAGTTCCTGGAGCACCCGCGCCACATCGAGATCCAGATCCTGGCCGACCAGCACAAGAACGCCGTGTGGCTGGGCGAGCGCGACTGCTCCATGCAGCGCCGCCACCAGAAGATCATCGAAGAAGCGCCGGCCCCGGGCATCCCCCGCCGCCTGATCGAGAAGGTGGGCGACCGCTGCGCCGCCGCCTGCAAGAAGATCGGCTACCGCGGTGCGGGCACCTTCGAGTTCCTGTACGAAAACGGCGAGTTCTACTTCATTGAAATGAACACCCGCGTGCAGGTGGAACACCCGGTGACCGAACAGGTCAGCGGCGTGGACATCGTGCAGATGCAGATCCGCGTGGCGGCCGGCGAAAAGCTGCCCTTCACGCAACGCCAGATCGAGCTGCGCGGCCACTCCATCGAGTGCCGCATCAACGCAGAAGACCCGGTGAAGTTCATCCCCTCGCCCGGCCGCATCACGACCTGGCACGCCCCCGGCGGCCCCGGCGTGCGCGTGGACTCGCACATCTACACGAACTACTTCGTGCCGCCCAACTACGACTCGATGATCGGCAAGATCATCGTGCACGGCGACACGCGTGCCCAGGCTCTGGCCCGCATGCGCACCGCCCTGTCGGAGACCGTGGTCGAAGGCATCAACACCAACATCCCGCTGCACCGCGAGCTGATGGTGGACGCCAAGTTCGTCGAAGGCGGCACCGACATCCACTATCTGGAGAACTGGATGGCAGCGCGCAAGCGTTGAGGTCTGCACACGATGGCATTGTTTGAACTGACCCTGCTGGCCAAAGAGGCCGAAGTCGAGACCCTGAGCGATGCGCTCATGGAAATTGACGCCCTGTCGGTTTCGGTGGAAGACGCCGACGCCGACACCGAGCACGAAGAGGCCCTGTGGGGCGAGCCCGGCATGCCGGTGCCCCGCGAGGCCTGGCAGCGCTCGACCCTGAAGTGCCTCTTCCCGAGCGAGGCAGAGGCCCTGGAGGCCGCCACCCTGATCCTGGCGCAGGACTGGGCCACGGACATCCATGTCCAGGGCATCCAGCCGGTGGACGAGCAGGACTGGGTGCGCTTGACGCAGTCCCAGTTCAAGCCCGTGCCCATCACCGACAGCTTCTGGATCGTGCCGACCTGGCACGAGATCCCCCCTGAAGCGAAGACCGTGATGCGTCTGGACCCGGGTCTGGCCTTCGGCACCGGCACCCACCCCACCACCCGCATGTGCCTGAAGTGGATCGCGCAAAACGCGGCCGCTTACCAGGGGCAGCGCGTGCTGGACTACGGCTGTGGCTCGGGCATCCTGGCCATTGGCGCCGCCCTGCATGGCTCCGGTGTGGTGGACGCAGTCGACATCGACCCGGCCGCGGTGGAGGCCACGGTGGCCAATGCCGAAGCCAACCTGGCCCACCTGAAGGCCGCCGACGGCAGCCTGCCCATCGTGGCCGGCCTGCCCGATGTCGTCGGCGAGGCTCAGGCCACCTACCCGGTGGTCTTGGCCAACATCCTGGCCACGCCGCTGAAGATGTTGTCGCCGCTGCTGGCCGGTCACGTGGCTCCGGGTGGTCATCTGGTGCTAGCCGGCATCCTGGCGCGCCAGGAGCAGGAGCTCAAGGACGCCTACGCGGAAGTGGGCCTGCAGTTGCAGGTCGCCAACGCCGAAGAGGGGTGGATCCTCATGACGGCGCAAAAACCGGCCAAATCAATGGCATAAACGGGCCTTATGAGCCTGGCGACCCGATGCATCCACTGTGGCACGATCTTCAAGATCGTCGAAGACCAACTGAAGGTCTCTGAAGGCTGGGTGCGTTGTGGCCGCTGTCATGAGGTCTTCAACGCCCTGCCGACCCTGTTCGACATGGACAGCGAGGCGCCCCCGCCTCGCCGTACGCCGGCACCTCTGACGCCTGAGCCGGCAGCGGTCAGTGCACCGCGTGCCGCCCCTGCGGCACCGCCACCTCAGCCTGCCCCAGCACCAAGCTTCGGCCGCCTGACCGAAGACGAGTTGCCGCCCGAGCCGCCCCGGCCCGTCCCGGCCACCACCGACTTCGAGCTCGACACCCGCGTCCCGGCGGAAGAAATGAGCTGGGGACGTCGCGTTGCGCCGGCCCCTTTTGACGAACCGCCAACCCCGGTCAGACCCGCGCCAATCGCGGCAGCGTCCTCGCCGCTGGCGCCCCCACCGCTGCCCGAAGCCGATCTGCCCAGCACCGACGAAGCCGATGCGCTGGACTCGCGCTACCTGATGCCGTCGAGCCGGGAGCGGGCCGTGCCGCGCCACCGCACACCGGGCCCAGAATTCGCCGACGCCGAATTCCCGACCGACGCGCTGCTGGATGCAGAAGCCGATGCCCACGGTCTGGCCATGCCAACCGCTTCCGAGCCCAGCGGCGAGGCGACGCCATCAGCCTCGCGCTTCGTTTCAGCATCCCAGGAGAGCCAGCCTTCGGCCCCTGCACCGTTGAGCGCCCCCCCGGCCGCGCCCTCCAAGACTTCGGCCAAGCCCGCGCCCAAGAAAGCGCCACGCGCCACCTCCCAGACCGAGACGCCGGCCTTCATCCGTCAGGCACAACGGCAAGCCTTCTGGCGCCAGCCCTCGGTCCGCGGGGTGCTCACCGGCCTGTCCATCGCCCTGCTGCTGTCGCTGGGCGTGCAGATCGTGCACCAGTTCCGCGACAACCTGGCCGCCCAACACCCGAGTTGGCGTGAGGCCCTGACCTCGTGGTGCCAGTTGGCGCATTGCACGCTGCAACCGCCCTTGCGCATCGACGACCTTCAGGTCGACAGCGCCACCTTGTTGCGTGCCGACTCCGAAGGTCCGCACCGCTACCGTCTCACCGTGGTGGTGCGCAACCGCGCCAACGTGGACCTGGCCTGGCCAAACGTGGACCTGACCCTGACCGACATCGGGGGCACCGTCGTCGCCCGACGCAGCTTCTCGCCGGCCGATGCCCTGTGGCACGACGGTGGCGAGCCCTCGACGCGTTTCGCAGCACGTCCGCGTGCGGTGCCCCCGCAGCGCAGCACCACGCTGGTCTGGCACCTGCGCGCCCCGACCCTGCAGCCCGCCGGCTACACCGCCGAGCTGTTCTACCCCTGATTCCCTTACCCGAGACTCACCATGTCCGTCCTGATCTGCGGCTCCCTGGCCTTTGACACCATCACAACCTTCCCCGGCCGTTTCGCGCAGCAGATCCTGCCCGATCAGGTGCACATCCTGAACGTGTCCTTTCTCGTGCCCTCCATGCGCAAGGAATTCGGGGGCTGCGCCGGCAACATCGCCTACAGCCTCAAGCAGCTCGGTGGCGAGCCGCTGGTCATGGCGACGCTGGGCAAGGACGGCGTGCTCTACCGCAACCACCTGGAGCACCTGGGCATCAGCCTGCAGCACGTCCACACCGTCGAGAACGACTACACGGCCCAGGCCATCATCATCACAGACCAGGACAACAACCAGATCACGGCCTTCCACCCGGGCGCCATGGGCCAGGCCCACATCCAGCGCATCGAGGCCAATCCGGCGATCAAGCTGGCCATCGTCGCCCCGGATGGTCGCGATGCCATGATCGAGCACGCCGAACAACTGCAGGCCGCCGGCATCCCCTTCGTGTTCGATCCGGGCCAGGGCCTGCCGATGTTCAACGGTGAAGAGTTGCTGCGCTTCGTCAAGCAGGCCAGCTGGGTGGCCGTCAACGACTACGAAGGCAAGATGCTGGCCGAGCGCACCGGTCAGAGCCTGGCCGAGCTGTCGCGTGGCCACCTGCGTGGCCTGATCGAGACCCTGGGCGCCGAAGGCTGCAATGTGTACGTGCAAGGCGAAGTCACCCATGTCCCCGGCGTGAAGGCCGAGGCCGTGGTGGACCCGACCGGCTGTGGCGACGCCTTCCGCGGCGGCCTGCTGTTCGGCCTGTCGCAAGGCTGGGATCTGGTCAAGTCGGTGGCCCTGGCCAACCGCATCGGTGCGATCAAGATCGCGGTGGCCGGCCCGCAGAACTACACGCTCGACCGCGCCGCGCTGGGCGTCTGAGCCCGAGCCTCGAACGTGCGTCGCACACGCGGGGGGCGCCCCTGCCGATGGATGGCTGCGCTGTGCCTGGCAGCGGTGGCTGCCTGGTCAGCCCATGCGGGCTGGTTTGAGGGCGGCCGCAAAGCCGCGTCGGGCGACAGCCTGAGCCTGGCCACCTGGAACCTGGAGTGGCTGATGACCCCGGCCACCCAGGCGGAACTGAGCGCGCGCTGCCAGCGCCAGCAACCGCGCAGCCATGAACGCGCCCTGCCCTGCACACCGGGTCGCACGCCACCGCCCGGCCGCACCCAGGCGGACCTGGATGCGCTGGCCCGCACCGCACAAGCCCTGCACACCTCGCAGCGGGTGGATGTGGTGGCCCTGCAAGAAGTCGACGGACCGGACGCCGCACGTCAGGTGTTCCGCCAAGGCTGGAAACTGGACTGTTTCGAGCGCCGCGCGCACCCACAGAAGGTGGGTTTTGCCATCCGTGAGGGCGTGCCCTACCGCTGCAATGGCGAGTTGAGCGAGCTGGATGTGGACGGCGGCTCACGCGCTGGCGGCGATGTGACGCTCTACCCTGGCACCGCACGCGAAGTGCGCCTGCTCAATGTGCATTTGAAGAGCGGCTGTTTCCGGGGCGATCTGGACCGAGATTTCAGCCCCTGCCGTGGCCTGCAGCGCCAGGCCCCTGTGGTGGAAGCCTGGATCGACCAGCGCGTGCGCGAAGGCGTGGCCTTTGCCGTGTTGGGCGACTTCAACCGGCACTTGGAGTACGACGAACGCCGCGCTGCCGGCCCCGATGAGCGTGCGCCGCTCAACCTCTTGCCCGCCTGGAGCGATGACCAGCCCCGCGGTGCCGTGCTTCACCGCGCCACCGCCGGCCAGCCTTACCTGCCCTGCGATGCCGACGACCGGCACAGCCGCTACATCGACGACATCCTGCTGAGCGACAGCCTCAAGGCCCGATATGACAACAGGCGCGCCTCCCTGCGGATGACGCGCCTGCCGTATGACCCTCAGGACCGTGGCCGGCAACTCTCCGACCACTGCCCCTTGATCTGGTCAGCCCGCTGAGGCTGACCTGACAGCCTGATCAGGCCTTGCCTTGCGTGGCCACCGCGGCAGCGGCCTTGGCAGCGGCTTCGGCGTCGCCCAGGTAGTAGCGCTTGATGGGCTTGAGGTCGGCGTCCAGCTCGTACACCAGCGGGATGCCATTGGGGATGTTCAGGCCCACGATGTCGTCATCGCTGATGTTGTCCAGGTACTTGACCAGGGCACGGATGGAGTTGCCGTGGGCCGCGATCACGACGCGCTTGCCAGCCTTGATGGTCGGGGCGATCTCTTCGTTCCAGTACGGCAGCACGCGGGCCACGGTGTCCTTGAGGCACTCGGTCAGCGGGATCTGATCGGGCTGCAGGCCGGCGTAACGCAGGTCCTGACGCTGGCCCATCGGGTCGTTGGCGTCCAGCGCGGGCGGCGGGGTGTCATAGCTGCGGCGCCACACCAGCACCTGCGCGTCGCCGTGCTTCTGGGCGGTCTCGGCCTTGTTCAGACCTTGCAGGCCACCGTAGTGGCGCTCGTTGAGGCGCCAGCTCTTGACCACCGGCAACCAGATGCGGTCCATCTCGTCGAGGCAGTAGTTCAGCGTGTGGATGGCGCGCTTGAGCACCGAGGTGTAGGCGATGTCGAACTCGTAGCCCTCGGCCTTGAGCAGCTGACCTGCCGACATGGCCTGCGACACGCCGGTGGGTGTCAGATCGACGTCGACCCAGCCGGTGAAGCGGTTTTCGAGGTTCCAGGTGGATTCGCCGTGGCGAATCAGGACGAGTTTGTACATGACGTGCGATCCCATCGAGGTGAAAGTGGGCCGGTGCAGACCAGCCGGGCAACCAGCGATTTTATAATCCCGCTCGACCCGTGGCTTCCTGCTCGCGGGCTTACAAGAGAGCACTTGCATGAATTCTTCGAGCTTCATCGCGGCCAACTGGTATTGGATCGTGGCTGCTGCCGCATCGGGCGGCATGCTGCTGTGGCAGCAAATCCAGGCCGGCGGCGCAGGCGGCGGCCTGACCCCGTCCCAGGCTGTCCAGCTCATCAACAAGCAAAAGGCCCAGGTGATCGACGTGTGCGAGCCGGCCGAGTTCGCCGCCGCCCACGTGACCGGCGCCAAGAACATCCCGCTGGGTCAGTTGGCCGAAGGCAAGGGCCTGCCGTCGAACAAGGCCATCCCGCTGGTGGTGGTGTGCGCCGCGGGCACGCGCTCGGCACGTGCTGTGGCACAACTGAAAAAGATGGGCTACGAGAACGCCCAGTCGCTGTCGGGTGGCCTGAAAGCCTGGCGCGAAGCGCACCTGCCGACCGAAAAGGCCTGATCGCCACCGGCCTGCCACAGGTGCCTGATCTCCACACAGATCAGGCGGACTTGGGACCGCGGAGACAATCTCTCTGCCGTCCCAATTTTTTTGATTCCACCGAATCCACGACACCATGCAAGCCGTCAAGATGTACACCACCCAGGTCTGCCCCTACTGCCAGCGGGCCAAGATGCTGCTCAAGCAGCGTGGGGTCGAGGCCATCGAAGAGATCCGCATCGACCTGGATCCGGCGCAGCGTGAGCACATGATGACCATCACGGGCCGCCGTACCGTGCCGCAGATCTTCATCGGTGAGACCCATGTGGGTGGCTGCGATGACCTGATCGCCCTGGATCAGCAAGGCGGCCTGCTGCCGCTGCTCAACGGCGCCTGAGACCACGCACCGAGCTGACACAGCCCGCCTGGCGGGCATCCACGCGCTCTTGCGCCCCGCCCCCGCCTGTTTGTGGGGGGCCACACGCCGGGACTTCCTCGGGTGCGATGACTTGCGCCCTGCCGAGGCGGCATCGGGCTGGTTCATAATCCTTGGCGATTGCCTGACTGGCCTGAACCATTCGTGCCATGTGCAGCGCCCTGGATTGATCACCCGCACACCAAGGATTTCTCATGAGCGACCAAGCCAACCAACCTTCGTTCAGCATTCAGCGCATCTATCTGAAGGATCTGTCGCTGGAACTGCCGAATGCACCCCAGATCCTGCTGGAGCAAGGCCAGCCCCAGGTGGACGTGCAGCTGAACCTGCACGCCGAGCCGGTGCAAGACGGTCTGTACGAAGTGTCGGTGACCGCCACCGTGACCACCAAGGTCAATGACAAGACCCTGTTCCTGGTCGAGGCCAAGCAAGCCGGTCTGTTCGAGATCCGCAACGTGCCGGAAGAGCAGATGCAGCCGATCATCGCCATCGCCTGCCCGCAGATCGTCTACCCCTACCTGCGCGCCACCGTGGCCGACGTGATCAACCGCACCGGCTTCCCGCCCGTGCACCTGACCGAAGTCAACTTCCAAGCCATGTACGAAGCCCAGCTGCAGCAAGCCGCTGCCGCCGGTCACGCCTGAGCGGATGGGCACCAAGCTCGCCATTCTGGGAGCCGGGGCCTGGGGCACGGCGCTGGCCATCAGCGCCGCGCGGCACCACCCCGAGGTGCTGCTGTGGGCCCGCGACGCCGCACAGGTCGCCGACATGCAGGCGGCGCGTTGCAACACGCGCTATCTGCCCGACGCACCGTTTCCTGACAGCCTGCGCCTGACCCACGACCTGAACGAGGCCGTGGCGTACGCCCGCGGTGCCGACGGGCTGGTCATCCTGGGCACGCCGATGGCGGCGCTGGGCAGCATGCTGCAAAGCCTGCCCGACGATGCGGCCGCCCTGTGGCTGTGCAAGGGCTTTGAAAAAGGCAGTGGCCGCCTGGGCCATGAGATTGCCGATGCCCTGCGTCCGCAGGCCCGCAACGGCGTGCTGTCAGGACCGAGCTTTGCCAACGAGGTGGCGCTGGGTCAGCCGACCGCCCTGGTCGCGGCCAGCAGTGACACGGCCTTGGCCGAGCAGGCCGTGGCCGCCTTTCACTCTGACAGCCTGCGCGTGTACACCTCGACCGATCCGATCGGGGTGGAGGTGGGCGGCGCCGTGAAGAACGTGCTCGCCATTGCGACCGGCATTGCCGATGGGATGAACCTGGGACTGAATGCCCGCGCCGCGCTGATCACGCGTGGTCTGGCCGAGATGACCCGCCTGGGCGTGGCCCTGGGTGCTCGCGCTGACACCTTCATGGGTCTGTCGGGGCTGGGCGACCTGGTGCTGACGGCCACGGGGAATCTGTCGCGCAACCGCACCGTCGGCCTGCAACTGGCCTCGGGCAAGAAGCTGCCTCAGATCCTGCACGACCTGGGCCATGTCGCCGAAGGCGTCTACAGCGCCGCCACCGTGTGGCAGCGTGCGCAAAGCCTGGGCGTGTCCATGCCCATCACCGAAGCGGTGGTGGCCGTGCTGGACGACCGTCTGAGCCCGGCGCAGGCCGTGGGCGCCTTGATGGGCCGTGAGGCCAAGGCCGAAGGCGGCGCGTTCTAAACCGACGCCGAGACTGCGCGGGTCAGCTCAGACGCTGCCCGCGTAGCCGTTCTGCCGCCACGCCTCGAACACGGCCACGGCCACCGCATTGCTCAAGTTCAGACTGCGCTGCTCCGGGCGCATCGGCAGACGCACGCGTTGGGTCAGCGGAAAGCCATCGCGCAGGGCCGGGTCCAGGCCACGCGTCTCACAACCGAACACGAACCAGTCACCGGGCTGCCACGCCACCTCGCCAAAGGGGCGGCTGCCGCGCGTGGTGAAAGCGAACATGCGGCTCGGGTCGGGTTGCATGGCGTCCAGGAAGGCCTGCCAGCTGGCGTGACGTCGCACCGGCGCGTACTCGTGGTAGTCCAGACCGGCACGGCGCAACAGCTTGTCGTCCATCGAAAAGCCCAAGGGCTCGATCAGGTGCAGCTCGCAGCCGGTATTGGCAGCCAAGCGGATGACGTTGCCCGTGTTGGGCGGGATTTCGGGTTCGACGAGGACGATGCGGAACATGGCCCGCATTATCCCTGCACGCACTGCGCGAACGCCGCCGGCGACATGGGTCGGCCGAACAGGTAGCCCTGGTAGCAGCGGCAGCCATGTTGCTGCAGGAAGTCGCGCTGAGCTTCGGTCTCCACCCCCTCGGCGATGACCGCCAGGCCCATCGCGTCGGCCAGGGCCACGACCGTGCGGGCAATCGACGCATCGTGCGGGTCGTTGAGGACGTGGCGCACGAAGGACTGGTCGATCTTGAGCTGGTCGAGCGGCAGGCGTTTGAGGTAGGCCAGCGACGAGTAGCCGGTCCCGAAGTCGTCGAGTGAGAAGCCCACGCCATGCCCCTTGAGCGTGCCCATGCGCTCAATGACCGCCTCCATGTCGTCGATCAGGACGCTCTCGGTCAGCTCCAGCTTGAGGCGATGCGGGTTGGCGCCGGTGCGGGCCAGTACGCCAAGCACCATGTCGACGAAATCGGGCAAACGGAACTGACGCACGCTGACGTTGACCGACACGGTGAGGTGGGCCAAGCCGGGCTCACGCGCCCAGGCGACCAGCTGGCGACACGCCGTCTCCAGCACCCATTCACCCAGTGGCAGGATGAGGCCGGCGTGCTCGGCCACGGGGATGAACTCGGCCGGCGAGATCATGCCGCGCTCGGGATGAGGCCAACGGACCAGGGCTTCGGCACCGAAGATGCACCCCGTGGCATCCACCTGGGGCTGATAGTGCAGTCGAAACTCCTCACGCTGAAGGCTGCGGCGCATGTCGGCCTCCAGCGCCGCCCGGCGGTTCAAGGCGGCTTGCATCTCGGGGTCAAAGAAGCGCAGCGTGTGACGGCCCGCCTGCTTCGCCTCGGACATGGCCAGGTCGGCCTGACGCATCAGCTCGTCGAGGCTGAGCGGGATCGCCGCGCCAAACAATGTGACGCCGATGCTGCAGCTGGTGTGGTACTCCTGCCCGGCGAGGTCGCAAGACTGCGACAGCAGGCCCAGGCAACGTGCCGCCAGCGAGCGGGCCTGCCCCTCGGCTTCCGCACGGACGGGGCTGAGCCCCTGCATCACGACGACGAACTCGTCCCCACCCCAACGGGCCAGGGTGTCCTGCTCGCCCAGACAGGTCTGCAGGCGGGCGGTCATGTGCTGCAGCAGCAAATCGCCCATGTCGTGACCGAGGGTGTCGTTGAGGGTTTTGAAGTCGTCCAGATCAATCAGGAGCACCGCACCGGTCTGCCCTTGTTGTCGGCACGCGACCAGGACCTGCTGCAACTGGTCCTGCAAGAGGCGTCGGTTGGGCAGCCCCGTGAGCGTGTCAAAGAACGCGAGTTGCTCGATGCGGGCCTCGGCGGCCTTGTGCTCGGTGACGTCGGAGAAGCTGCCCACGCACAAGCTGGGCTCACGGCCTTGCCCTCGCACCAGGGTGAGGCTGAGACGGGCATCGAAGGTCTGCCCCTGACGGCGTTGGCTGCGCACATCCCCCAACCAGTGGCCGTGCTGGCGCAGTTGCTGCTGGATGTGCGCCGTCAGGGGGGCGGGGCAATCCGGTGCACGCAAGGCATCCAGCCGCTTCTCCCTCACGTCGTCGAAGCTGTAGCCGGTGATGTCGGTGAAGGCCTGGTTGACGCGCAAGATGGCCCCCCGCTCGTCGAGAACCATGATGCCCTCTTGCGATTCGAAGGCGGCTGCGGCCAGACGCAGGGCCGCATCCGATTGCCGGATCCAGTCTTCGGCGGCGCGCACGCGCAAAAAGAGCACGCACATGAGCAAGGCCACCACAGCGGTCCCGGCCGCAGCGAGGTTGAGGCGCTGATGCGCCTCTTCGGCCCGCTCGGCGGCCACATCGCGTAGCACGGCCAAGGACGCCAGTTCGCGCCCGCCGTGGTCCGTGAGCGGGCGCACCGCCACCGACCAAGCCTGGCTGGCATCGCTCAAATCCATGACGCCGCCGGCCCCTTGCAAGGCCAGTTCACGCCACGCTGGCAGCAGCCCACCGGGCAGGTGCGGCAAGGTCTGGCCCAGCACCACGACCTGGGCATCACCGCCCCATTGCCCCGGCAGGTGAAAGACGCGTTGACCCGCTTTGTAGCGGGCTTCGCTGGTGTGACGTTTGTCGATCAGCAGGGCCATGTCCTGCTTGAGCAGCCGCTTGAGTTCGTGGATGAACCAGTCGGCGTCGGAGCCGAGCTCCAGGTAGCCAATGAGCACGCCGTCCACGAACCACGGCTGGACATGGCGCAAGGTGAAGGTGGACAAGGACCCCAACTCCATGCCGCTCACAGGCTTGCCGGTGGACATGGCGTCGAGCAGGGTGCGACGCTCAATGAGGTCACCGCGGTGACCGGGGTCATGCGCACGCAGCAACACCTGGCGTTGCGGATCGATGAAGTAGCCGTGTGAGACGCCGTGGCTTTGGCGCAGGGAGGCGAAGCGCTCCCGGATCAGGGCCTGCAGGCGTGGGACATCGGCCTCACGCATGGCCTGGGCGATGAGGGGATCGCTGGTCAGGTTGGTGGACAACAGGCGCAATTGACCCAGTTGCTGCTCACGCAGGTGCTGCCACATGGCGACCGCATGCTGAGCAAAGGCCTCGGTCCGCCGGACCTCGACGCTGTGCAGGTAGCGCGAGACGCCAAACAGGAAGAGCGCCACGACGACCAGGAGCGCGAGCGCAGCGGGCCGCAGAACCTGCAGGATCAAGCGGACGGGCTGGGTGCTGGCGGAGGCCGCCATGCGATCGGTGGGCAGCGTGCGTGCAGGCTGAGGCCAGCGCCAGGCCATGCCGCTCATGCCCCTCTCCGCTTGACGCGCACGTCCCAACAACCCAGCCATCCGTCCTGCAAGATCCACCCCGTCGACATCGTTCACCGCGCCGCGGAGACCCCCCGGACGAGGGGGTGGATCCTACCTTGCATCCGGATGCCAGACTTGATCTGGCACAAGAATTCAGCCGCTAGCGGCCTGACGGAAGGCCATCACGGCCTGGTTGCGCAGGGTTCGCAACAGCGACAGCTCCTTGTCGCTGATCTGCAGGCTGTCCACCTGCCCCTTGTCGGCATAGATCAGGCCCAGCACCATGTCGGGCTGCCCGGCTCGCTTCATGACCAGCGGCAGCAGGAGGAAGGTCGGAGCCTGGACCCGGTCGCGGAACCAGGTGGGCAGACGGTTGACGATGTTGGGCGCGCTGGCATCTGCGATCAGGGTGTCCACCTGCTTGAGGCAAACGGCCGAGAACAAATCGGGGGTGTCACCCGGGCGGAGGACCAGCGGCACTTTGAACAGGGCGCTGACCGCGTCCGCCCCCTCCCCCAACCCCAGACGACCGGTGAGCTGGCCCGTGCGGGCATCGCGCAGGCAGAAGATCACACGACGGCAGTGGAGTGCCCGCAACATGGTCTCCAGGATCATCTGCAAGACATCGTTGAGACGGAAAGACTCGACCAGGGAGTTGGTGATGTCCTGAATGCCGTTGGAGAGGATGCTGGCCGTGTCGACGGCGGGGGGCGGCAGCTCGGGTGCGAGGGTGCCACTGTCGTCGCCCAGCCCCAGGGCATCGGGGCTGGGGCCCTCGCCCTGACCACTGTTGGGGGCATCGACGTAATAGGTGTCGAGCAGGCGCTCACCGGGAGAGCGTGCTGGCACATTCAGGTTGAGCGCCTGTGTCAACTCGGTGAGCCGCTTGCGGGCTCGCCCGGCAGCCTGGCTGACCTCGCCGGAGGTGACATCCAGGGCGGCCCCGTAGGTGCGTGCGATGTCGTTGAGGGCATCGCCCAGCTGGACCGGCTCGGTATCGAGCATGGTCTGCGCCATCTGGTTGGCCATGCTGGCCAGCCACCACAGGCGCTCAGGGCGGGCCGCCAGCGACCGGGTGGGGACGCGCCCTTCGGGCGAGCGCATGCAGGCCAGCAAGCCGTCGGGCAGCCCCCAGCTCTTGCCGACGTGCCCGGCCAGCTGCTCGTGGTTGACGCCCAGGACCTTGTGGGAGGCCTGCGCGTCGGTCAGGCGCTCGCCCGACTCGGCTTCGCCAGAGGTCAGGGCGCGGATCTGTTCGGCGTCTTCGGGCAGGTAAAACGCCACCAGCAGGCGACCGAGGTTGCGAAACAGGGCGCCCAGAAAAGCCTCTTCGGCCTCGCGAGGCTGGTGCGACAGCTCGCTGGCGAGCGTGCCCGCCATGACGGTGCGCAGGAACTCGACCTTGAGTTGCTGCGCATGGACCTTGTCCTCCATGTGCTCGAGCAACATGAGGGACAGGGCCAGGTTGCGCACACCGGCCAGGCCGATCAGGCTGACGGCGCGCGAGACGGTGCTGATGGGATCGGTGCCGGCACGGCGGTAATGGGCCGTGTTGACCACACGCAAGAGCTTTTGCGTGAGCGCCACGTCTTTGAGGATCTCATCGCACAGCGTGTGCAGGCTCTCGCTCTCGGAGCCGGACAAAGCCTGGATGCGTGTGATCGAAGTGCCCAGGGCGGGAAAGTCGCTCTTGAAGCGCATGCGACGCAAGAGGTACTCCAGCGTGAGATGGGCTTCTTCCTCGGTGGATACGGGTGGGGTGGGCGAACTGACCGGCATGGTGGGAGTGTCCTCGATCCCCAATTAGACCTCAAGGTCTCCATCATCAGCCCATCATCCCCGTGTCATGGGGATTTCACGGGGCCTGCGCACCATCGACACGCTCAAGGTGAAGCCGACAAGGCGCTGTGCCTCGTCCGTGTGTCGTGGCAGGGCGCCCTCCGCCGTCATGCCACCGTCATGCCCATCGGGCAATCTTGCTCCCTTCCATTTGCCTGTGTGCCGCCATGTCTCACTCTGCTTCACGTCGTGATTTCGTCATCAAACTGGCCGCGCTTTCTGCGGCAGGCACGTCAGGGCTGACGCTGTCAGCCTGCGGTGGGGGCGACGATGCGCCGCCCGCTTTTCAATATGGTGTGGCCAGCGGCGACCCTCTGTCTGACCGGGTGATTTTGTGGACGCATGCCCGCTACCCGGACCGCAGCGAGGCGGTGCCCCTGGTCTGGGAGGTGTCCACGGACAATGCCTTCCAGCAGATCGTGAGCCAGGGGCAAACCCAGGCCAGCGCCGACCATGACTTCACGGTGAAAGTGGATGCGACGGGTTTGGTGGCCAACCGCGAGTACTTCTACCGCTTCCGTCAGGGTCGCCATGTATCGCCCGTGGGTCGGACACGCACCTTGCCCACCGGCAGTGTCAGCGAGGTCAAACTGGCGGTGTTCTCGTGCGCCAATTACCCGGCAGGTTTTTTCAACGTGTATGCCGAGGCGGCCCGCTCGGATGCACAGTTTGCGGTGCATCTGGGTGATTACATCTACGAGTACGGCGCCACGAACGCCGACGGCAGCCCGGCTTATGCCTCGACCAATGCCGCGGCCCTGGACCGTGTGTCGCAACCCGCGCAAGAGCTGACGCTGCTGAGCCATTACCGCCTGCGCCACGCCCAGTACAAGTCGGATCCGGACAGCAAGGCCCTGCATGCCCGGATGCCGATGATCGCCGTCTGGGACGATCATGAGATTGCCAACGATGCCTACAAGGACGGGGCGGACAACCACGATCCGCAGACCGAGGGCAGCTTCGCTGACCGCAAGCAGGCCGCCTTGCAGGCTTACCACGAGTGGATGCCGATCCGCACGGGCAGTGACCCCGCCGTCATCTACCGCAGCTTCGACTTTGGTCAGCTGCTGAGCCTGCACATGCTGGACACCCGACTGATCGGCCGTGACCAGCAGGTGGGCTTTGGCGACCTGCTCAATCCGGCCACGGCGAGCACAGCCCAGGCCACCCTGGCCTCGCCGACCCGCCAGTTGCTGGGCAGCACCCAACTGGGCTGGCTGCAAGGCCAGATGGCCCAGTCCGGTGCCACATGGCAGGTGCTGGGCCAGCAGGTGTTGATGGGGAACATGGCCTTCCCCATCTCGGTGTTGAGCACCCTGGAAGGGGGCGATGTGAACGCAGCCGCACAGGCCGTGACCGACTACCTGACCGCCAAGGCCACCCCCGAAGGTGCGCGCACGGAGACCCAACAAGCCCTGATGAGTCAGCCCAAGCTGGGCTACAACCTGGATGCCTGGGATGGCTATCCCGCGGCACGTGAAACCGTGCTGATGACGGCCTATCAGCTGCAAAAGCCGATCATCACCCTGGCGGGTGACACGCACAATGCCTGGCATTCGGATCTGAAACTGGCGGGCTATGTCAACAGCGCCTTGACGGGCACACAGGTGGGCGCCGAGTTCGCCACGGCCAGCGTCAGTTCACCGGGTCTGGAAGAGTACCTGTCGGCGATTCCATCCGTGCAGGTCAAGGCCATCTTCGAGAACGTGGTGGACGATCTGAAGTGGATGGACCCATCGCGCCGAGGCTTCCTGAAGATGACCTTCACGCCCACCTCGGTGATCGGCGATTGGGTCTTCGTCAGCACCATCTCTGCACGCCAATACACGGTTGCCGAGACCGTGCGGCACGTGTATCCCGCTCAACCGGTCTGACGGCCGTCTCTCGCCTGCGTCGCCTGGCCTTCAGCGTGGCCGTTGCAGGTAGGCCAGCACCTCGGCAGCCTCGCCAGCAAAGGCGATGCGGTCGGCTTTCTGTTGCCGTTGGTAGGCATACATCGGATCGTAGTAGCCGCCCAGGAGCGCCGTGATCCATTCGCGGTGCAGGGTCAGGTCACCCGCTCCCGGCGTCTCCAGGGCCGCCTGCATGAGGGTGTGCAGACTCTGGTAACGCTCGCCTCCCAGGCGCTGCGCAATCTTCGCCAGGCTGCCCAGCAAATGCGTGCGGTAAGACGCGTCCCCCAGGGGCTCGCCCAACACGGCGACGAAGTCGGCATGCTGTGCCACCACATAGTCGCGCAGGATGCGGTCGACGCGCTCGGCAAAGGGCACCTCCAGCCACACCATCGGTGCCTGGGCCATGGCCTGCCTCAACACCAGAGGCAGGGCACAGCGCCCGATGTGGGTGCCCTCATCTTCGAGGACGAGGCAGGCATGGCCACGCGCGCGCTGCTTGAGCAAGTCGATGGCCAGACGATTCTCGAAGTCGATCTGGGCAGGCTGTCCGGTCGGTCGACTACCGAAACCTGAACCACGGTGGTTGGCATGCCCCTCCAGGTCCAGACTGTGCGGCACCTGGTGCAACAGCTCGGTCTTGCCCGAACCCGTGAGCCCGCCCAGCACCACGAATCGGGTCTGGGCCACATCGTGCTGCAAGGACTCGATGAGGAAGGTGCGCAGGGCCTTGTAGCCGCCGATCACCCGCGGGTAGGTGATGCCTGCCTCGGTCGCCAGCCATTGCTGGACGATCTGTGAGCGCAGGCCTCCGCGGAAGCAATACAGCAGCCCCTCGGGGTGTGCGCGCGCAAAGTGCGCCCATGCCGCGATGCGCTGGGCCTGGATGTCACCCGACACCAGGCGGTGTCCCAGCTCGATGGCGGCCTGCTGCCCCTGCTGCTTGTAGCAGGTGCCGACGGCCTGTCGCTCGGCATCGTTCATCAAAGGCAGGTTGACCACGCCGGGGAAGGCGCCTTTGGTGAACTCGATCGGGGCGCGCACGTCCATCATCGGGACGTCCTGAAGGAAGAGGGCGCGGTAATCCGCCGTGTTCTCTCGCATCAGCGCACCTCGACCGAGAAGCGCTGTCGCTCGGTGAGCTGGCCAATGGGCGCGAGCTTCAGGCCAAGCTCTGCCGCCACAGACAGAAACTCGTCTTCGCCCTCGGGGGCGACGGCCACGAGCAGCCCCCCGCTGGTCTGTGGGTCACACAGCAGCTGCTTTTGGGCCTCGGTGATGGGGGCCACTTTGTCGCCATAGCTGTCGAAGTTACGGCCTGTGCCGCCTGGCACACAGCCCTCGGCCAGATAGTGTTCGACGCCCGGCAGACGGGGCACGGCCGTGTTGTCCACCCAGGCGCTCAGTCCGCTGCCGTCGGCCATCTCGACCAGGTGGCCGAGCAGGCCAAAGCCCGTCACATCGGTCATGGCTTTCACGCCAGCGAGCTTGCCAAAGCGGCTGCCAGCGCGGTTGAGCGTGCACATCCAGTCACGGGCCAGCCCCACGTCTTGCGGGCGGAGCTTGGTCTTCTTCTCGGCGGTGGTCAGGATGCCGATGCCCAGCGGCTTGGTCAGGTACAGCCTGCAGCCGGCTGTGGCGGTGTCGTTGCGCTTGAGGTGACGCTTGTCCACCACCCCGGTCACGGCCAGCCCGAAGATGGGCTCGGGCGCGTCAATGGAGTGCCCACCTGCCAGAGGGATGCCAGCTTCGTCGCAGATGGAGCGGCCACCGCGCACGACTTCGCGTGCGACTTCCGGGGGCAGCACATTGACGGGCCAACCCAGGATGGCGATCGCCAGCAGGGGGTCACCGCCCATGGCATAGATGTCGCTGATGGCATTGGTGGCGGCAATGCGGCCAAAGTCGAAGGGGTCGTCGACGATGGGCATGAAGAAGTCGGTCGTGGACACCACACCGCGTTCCGCGTCAAGTGCATATACCGCCGCGTCATCGCGCGAGGCGTTGCCCACCCACAGCTTGGGATCAAGATGCTGGGCACCGCTGCCAGCGAGGATCACGTCCAGCACCTTGGGGCTGATCTTGCAGCCGCAACCGGCGCCGTGGCTGTATTGGGTCAGACGAATGGGCTCGGACATCGGAGGCTCCCGGAACAATGCAGACAACCTTGTAATGTAGCAACCGGACAGCCCTGGCACACGTGATGTCTGCATGCTCGGCCAAGGCACGGCCTCCACATGCGCAAAGTGAACATGACCATGCAGAAAGGGTCGTTTTCATTTGGGGGCGGCGAGCCTATCGTTGTCGTCCATGACGAACACCATCTATCGGCAGGACGGCGCCGCGAGCCTCTCCAGCAGGCCATGGCGAGAAGCAGCTCTGGCGCACCTGGGCGCCCCGGTCGGGTCGCCACGACGCGAGGTGTCGCCCAGGGTGATGCCCGCGCCTGAAGGCCAGCCGGGGCTCAATGAGCAGGTGGTGCTCTCACTGGTGAGCGCCAATCTGAAGCGGCTGCGCAAGGAGCATCGCCTCTCCCTGGATGAACTGGCAGGTCGAAGTGGCGTGTCGCGGGCCATGCTGGGGCAGATGGAACAAGGCAAGAGCATGCCCAGCATCAAGACACTGTGGCAAGTGTCGCAAGCCCTGGGCGTGTCGGTCTCGTGGTTCCTGGAGGCATCGCACGAGGCGCCTGCCCTGCTGATGCAGCCTCCCGCCGACAGCCCCTTCACCTTGAGCAAGGGCGAAGCCGAGCTACGCACCCTGCAGCCCTTGGGCGATGTGGCGGGGGATGCCTTCCATGAGTTGCGCCTGGCCCCGTCGTCGAGCTTGTCCATGCCCATGTCACACGTTGCGCGACGCGTCACCGTCGCCGTGGCCACAGGTGTGCTGGATGTGATGCTGGGCGAAGTGCGACACCTGGTTCGTCCGCGCGAGGCCTTGCAATACGAAGCGGCACATGAACTGGTGTGGCGCAACCACGGGCAGGTGCAGGTGCAAGCCTTTGTGCTGATCCGCGCCATGCCGGTCGGCTGTTGATCACGCTCCATTGACGCCACGGCATGGCCCGATGCCCACCCGGCCCAGCCGCCTCCCCTTCCCCCACAAGAACAAAAGATCATGGAACGACTTCTGACTTTGCCCGACTCGGCCACGGCCCCGTTGTCGATCCGCGCCAAGGCGCTGGTGTTTCACGACCCGGCGTCCTTGCACCTGCTGCAGAGCGTGGAGCGCATTGCCTGCAGCGAAGCCACCGTGCTGGTGGTGGGCGAAACGGGCACGGGCAAGGAGCTGATCGCGCGCCACATTCACCAGGTGAGTGGCCGCAAGGGACCGTTCGTGGCAGTGAACTGCGGGGCCTTCAGCGAATCGCTGATCGACGCCGAGCTGTTCGGGCACGAGACCGGGGCGTTCACCGGGGCCTCCCAAGCACGGGCAGGCTGGTTCGAGGCGGCCAATGGCGGCACCCTGTTCCTGGATGAAATTGGCGACCTGCCCCTGGCCCTGCAGGTCAAGCTGCTGCGTGTGCTGCAGGAGCGGCAGGTGGTGCGTCTGGGCTCGCGACGCGGCATTCCGCTGGACGTGCGCCTGGTGGCCGCCACCAACATCGACCTGGCCAGGGCGGTGGAAGCCCAGCATTTCCGGGCGGACCTGTTTTACCGCCTGAGCGTGGCCAGTGTGCGACTGCCGCCCTTGCGAGAGCGCCCCGCTGACATCCTGCCGCTGGCACGGCATTTCATTGGCGTGTACCGCTCACGCCTGAACCGAAAGGAAGTGCAGTTGAGCGAGGCGGCGCAGGCCGCCCTCCTGAGCTATCACTGGTCAGGCAACATCCGTGAACTGGAAAACGTCATCCACTTTGCCCTGATCGTGTGCCGCGATGACCTGATCCGCCCGGAAGACATCAAGCTGATTCCCTTGACGGCACAGGCCCACCCAGCGCCCGATGGCAAGCTGGTGGTCGGGGGTCTGGGGAGCAACGCCACACCGAATCCGGCCCCGCGTCCGATCTCCACGAGGGACAGTCTGTCCGATCAAGCGACACACGAAGGATCGACCCACCTGGTCCAACTGACCGAGGTGCTGAACGCCTTGCTCGCACACGGCGAAGCCGACCTGTTCAACAAGGTGGAATCGGCCGTGGTGCATGCGGCGTTTGCCTTTGCTGGCCAGAACCAGGTGCGTTCGGCCAAGGTGCTGGGCATCACGCGCAACATGCTGCGCACGCAACTCAAACGCCATGGCCTGCTCGACAGTCCGGACGAGGAGACCAGTTCAGAAGGGACTGAGGCGCAAGCCGTGAGCTTCTGACCATCGGCGCCCTGAACAGGCGCCGTTGTGCATTGGCGGACTTGGTTGTCACCACGACGGGATGGCAGGCTGACTGGCGGAGGGTGACACCGCCTCTGCGGTGTCACCTGAGGCACCTGCTGACGCTGTCGAGGGCGGTGCCACGCCATCGATCCACAGGCCGCTGCCACCATACACCGCACCCAGGGCCACACCCAGCGCCACGATGAAGGCCACGGGGCCAGCGGCACGCGGCTGCGGCACCGAGGCCGGCACTTCCTTCCAGCCCGTCACCATCTGGCGGATCAGCGGGTCCTTCTTGATGTGCACATGGACCAGGATGGCCACGATGTGCAGGCCCAGCAACACATACAGCACGTTGACGAGCTGGTGGTGCAGCCCGGTCAACTTGAGCGACAGCGCCTCATCCACCTGCGAGGCGAGCGGGCCTGTGAAAGCAATCTCGTCGTTGCCCACCAGGCCGGTGGCCACTTGGGCTGCCAGCACGCCAATCAAGGCGAGCACCGACAAGGCGCCCAGCGGGTTGTGGCCGGCGCCCTGCCAGCGACCTTGGAGGTAAGCCCACAAGGTGGATGGCGACGGTACAAAGGTGCGAAAGCGTGCATACGTCGAGCCCCACAGACCCCACACGATGCGAAAGCTCAGCAAACCGACGATCACCAGGCCGGCCTGACCATGCAGCGGCATCCATTCGCCGCCGGCCAGACCCGTGGCGATGGCCACGCTCACGGCCGTCACCAGCGACCAGTGAAAGATGCGCAGCGGCAGGTCCCACAAGCGGACGCGTTGACGAGGCGTGGAGGTGATGACCGCATCCGACGCGGTGACAGCGTCAGCCGGCGTGTCGTGCGGAGGCAAGGTTTGGGTCTGTTCCATGATGGTGACGTCAGGTGAAGCCGGGCGAGGTGTGGCTGCGCCCGGGAAAGGGAATCACTTCGCCGCAGGTGCAGGGGGCTGGGGCTTGTAGATCGTGCCGCCGGCCTCGCGGTAGTCCTCGGTGCCGGTGGCGCCGGCCACCTTGAAACCCAGCGCAGTGAGGAAGTCACCCGCATCGCCACCACGGTTGGCTCGGATGGACACCGGCAGAATGACGCGATCGCGGGGGATGTAGGCCACAACGTGAGGCAGGTCCTCCAGCTGCACGTTCAAGTACGCCTGGAAGCCGCCCCACTTGGCGATCTCGTCGGGACGGCGCACGTCCAGGATCAACAGCTTCTCAGGCTTGGCCAGCAGGGCATCGACCTGGGCCTTGTTGAGCTTGGGCGTCTTGTAGACCCAGGGCTTGGGAACGTAGGCGCTGGCGGCGGGGGCCGCGGGCGTGGCGGCTTGTTGGGCCAGGGCCGCGGTGCCACCGAGCGAAGCGGACAGGGCGAGCAACAGAGTGAGCAATTTCATGATGAGGTGAACGCGAAGGTCAGAGTGAAGAAGGCTCAGGCGGCCAGGGGGATCGCGCGCTCGGCGCGTTCGGCCACGGTGGCGTGGTGGATCTCGTGGCTGAAGGCGCTCAGCACGTCGTCCTTGATGGCGGTGAAGTCGACCGCGACGCGGTCACGCGGGCGGGGCAAATCGACATCGACGATGCGCTGGATGCGCCCGGGGCGCGGCTGCATGATGACGACGCGGTCGCCCAGGTAGACAGCTTCTTCCACGTCGTGGGTGACGAGGATGGCCGTGATGCCCTCGGCCTGCCAGATGCGCTGCAGCTCCTGCTGCAAACGGGTGCGGGTCAGGGCATCGAGCGCACCAAACGGCTCGTCCAGCAAGAGCACCTCCGGGCGGTTCACCAGCGCGCGGGCAATGGCCACGCGCTGCGACATGCCGCCGGAGAGCTGGTAGGGATAGGCCTTCTCGAAGCCCTTGAGGCCGACCAGGTGGATGTGCTCCTGCACGCTCTTGTCCTTGGCGGCTTGCGTACCGGGCGCATTGAGCAGGCCCAGCGCCACGTTCTGCTCCACCGTGAGCCAGGGAAACAGGCGGTGCTCCTGAAAGACGATGCCGCGGTCCAGGCTGGTGCCCTGGATGCGCTGGCCGTCGAGCAGCAGGTCGCCGCTGTAGCAGCTCTCCAGGCCGATGATGAGCCGCAAGAGCGTGGACTTGCCGCAGCCGCTGGAGCCCACGATGCTGATGAACTCCCCCGGTCGGATGGACAGGTTGATGTCGTCCAGCACCTTCAGGGGCTGGCCTTTGACGTCGTACTGCTTGTGGAGGTGACGGATGTCGATGGTGCCTGCATGGGCCATGGCAAGGCTCCTTTCTGAAAACGAGAAGCGGTGAACAAAGAAGAAGGACGATGCGGCTCAGTGCAGCACCGGTGGACGCCAGCGCAAGAGGCGCTGCTCCAGCACGGTGGTCAGGCGGGCGAAGCCATAGCCGATGAGGCCAATCACAAACAGACCAAACAAGATCAGGTCCACCCGGAAGGCCGAGCGGCCCTTGATGACGATCTGGCCCAGGCCATTGGAGAAGTCGAACAGCAGGAACTCCGCGCCGATGGTGCCCAGCCAGGCATAGACCAGCGCCAGCTTGAAGCCCGACAGGATCTGGGGGGCTGCCGATGGCAGGATCAGGCGGAACAGCGTTTGCATGCGGCTGAAACCGTAGACCCGCGCCACCTCGGCATGGGCCGCGCTCACGCCTTGCACACCTTCCAGCGTGGCCAGCACCATCGGGTAGAAAGCCGAGAAGGCGACGAAGACGATCTTGGACAGGTCGCCCGAACCGGCCACGGCCGCCAGCAGCGGCAGCCAGGCGAACAGGGACACCTGACGCAGGCTGTGGAAGGTGGGGCCGATCAGCCAGCGCGCCAGCGGTGACACCCCCAGCAGCACGCCCAGCAAGATACCGGCTGTGGTGCCCAGCGCCAGGCCGGAGAGGTCGCGCCACAGGCTCAGGGCGACCCCGTTGTAGAACACCGGGTTGAACAGCTCTTGCCAGGCCGTGGCCAGCACCGTCGTGGGGGGCACCACCACCTTGGTGTCCACCCAGCCACGCGAGGTGGCCAGCAGCCACAACACAATCAACGCCAAGGGCAACACCAGCGGACGCAGGTCAGGCCACGTGCGAGCGAGGGAACGGGGAGCGGGAGATTCAGAAGACGTGGACACGGGCAGACTCCGTTGACGGGTAGAGAGGGGACGACCGCAAGCTCAATGGGTGATCCGGTCAGTAGGCCGAACGTCGCCAGCCCAGCAGGCGGCTTTCGAGCAGGCGCAGCACGGCGTCGATGCCCAGCCCGATGGCGCCGATGACGAACATCGACACGATGACCAGGTCGATCTGGCCAAGCGAGCGGCTGTAGGCCATGAAGAAGCCCAGGCCTTCGCTGGAGGCCAGCAGCTCAACGAAGATCACCGTCAGCCAGGCCTGCATCACCCCCTGGCGCACGGCACTGAACAGCCCTGGCACCGCCGCCGGCAGCATGATGCGCGTGATCGTTTGCCAGCGAGAGAAGGCGAACACGCGGCCGACTTCCATGTGCGCGCGGGGGATGGCGGTGATGCTGTCCAGCGTGGTGAGCGTGACCGGTAGCAGCACGGCCAGGGAGATGGCCCACAACTTGAGCGCCTCTTCGATTCCGACGAAGATGATCAGCAGCGGGATCCAGCCCAGCACCGGGATCTGGGTGAGTGCACGGAAGGTGGGCAGCAGGTAGGCGCGCAGCGTGGCCGACAGCCCCAGGCCAAAGCCCAGGATCAGCCCGCTGCCGCCGCCCAACAGCAGGCTCCACGCCACGCGGCGTGCGCTGTGCTGCACCTGGGTGAACAGCTCACCGCTGTCCCAGACGATGGTGAAGGATTCCCACACGAAGGCCGGTGACGGCAGGATCTGCTCGGGCAGCCATTGCCGATCAGCCGTCACCCACCACAGGCCCCACACCAGCACCGGCAGGATCAAGGCCAGCGCGGTGCGCAGCACGTGGCCGCCCAACCAGGTGGCAGCAGTGCCCAGGTTGACACGCAGGTCGGGCCAGCGCGCGGCAGGCGGTGGCACGGCCAGGGCGGGAAAGACCGAACGGTCGTCGGTGGATGCACTCATGCGGGAATCTCCAGATCAGTCAGACGCGGTGCATCAGGTGCGGATGAACTTGCCGTTGGCGTCTTGCGTGGGCCAGTAGGTCTCCAGCTTCAGCTCGGCCAGCGCGTGGTTAAGGTACTTGCGCTCGATCCAGCCGTCCAGCTTCACCTCGCGGCGCAGCAGGCGGTACTTCTTGGCCTCTTCGATCGCCTTGACCAGGCCGCCCACGTAGTAGTCGTCCAGCAGCGGGTTGATGCGGGTACGCAGGTCCTTCACGCGGCCCCAGGTCTGCTTGTTGTCGATGTAGGTGTCGCGTCCAGAACGGGTCCAAAGCTGGTACTGGGTTTCGCGGTTGGCTTCCAGCGTGCTCCAGTGCGCGCGCTTGACCAGGGCCGTGACCACGCGCTGCACAATGTCGGGGTATTGCTGCTCAAAGGCTTCGCCCACCCAGACGGTGCCCGGCGAAGAGATCAGCGGATCGTCGAACACTTCAACGATGCGCTTGGCGACACCGCGTGCCTCCAAGCCAAAAGGGGTATCGAGGCAGCCGGCAATGTTGCCGGTGGCCAGCGAAGCACGCTGGTCATCGCGGATCTGACTGATGATGCGGAAGTCTTTTTCCGGATCATTGAAGCCATACTTGTTGAGCACACGGTAGAGCTGCAACTGCGTGGCCGTGCCCTTCTGCACCGACAAGGTCTTGCCCTTGAGGTCGGCCACGCTCTTGGCGTTGGAGCTGGCCGGTCCGACCAGGTAAACGTCGCCCAGGCGGCCGTTGGACAAGATCACCTTGTGCTTGAGGCCGGTGGAGCGGCCCACCAGCACGGGCAGGTCACCGTGGCTGAAGGCGAAGTCGATCAGACCATTGGCGAAGTTTTCGTTGGTGGCCGGTCCGGCGCCGATGAAGTACTTGTATTCGATCTTGATGCCATCGGCCGCGAACTCTTTCTCGATGTCACCGAGCAGCGCGGCGTTGGCCGGGTAGGTGCCCGAAGACATGGGGCGACCGCCGGTGCCGGCGTTGGAGAAGGCGATGCGGATGGTGGTGGGCTTGCGGGCCTGGCTGCGCGCCGGGCTGCTGAGACCGATCAAGGCGGGTGCACCGAGGCCGGCCACCACAGCCGAGTTGAAGGAACGACGTTTCATGGGTATCTCTCCGAAATCAGATGGGGGTCAGAACGTGGCGTTGAACTGGACTTGCCACAGGTTTTGGGTTTCGGGCTTGGCCTCGGTGGACACCGCACCGTTGAGCTGGTTGCGGGTGCGCACGTAGTTCACCTGGAACTTGGTGGTCTCGGCAAAGAACACGTTCAGGCCCAGCGTGGTGGCGAACTTCTTGTCGTCGTTGACCAGGGCGCTGCGGTTGGGGTCCCAGGTGTCAAAGCGCACGAAGGCCTGATAGGACTTGGGCCAGTAGTCGTCGAACTTGCCCTGCTGGCGTGAACTGGCCAGGAACTGCTCGCCCCAGGTGTAGCCCAGGTTGATGTACTGGCCCACGCCGCGCTTGTAGCCATCGGCGTTCTTGCCAGAGGTGACCAGGGTGTCGAGCTTGTAGAGCTCCTGCTTGCCATAGGCCCACTCGTAGGACACCGAGAACGGCAGGTGCGTCCAGTTGACGTCGAAGCCGAAAATGTCGTTGCGGCCTTTTTCCGTGGCCGTGGTCACGCCAGAGGTGCTGGCAGGGCCCAACGACAGATAGCCGCGGTAGTACGAAGCCCCAAGCTGCAGCTGACGCAGCCAGCTGTTGTAGTCCACCGGCAGGGTGTAGACCAAGCGGGCGGCGATGTCGCGGTAGTCGTTGTTGTCGGCCTTGTTGGGGCCGTTGCCATTGAACAAGCCCAAGGAATAGGACAACAGCGGCGCGCGGTAGTTGTTGGTGAAGTCCACATAGGGGCTGACGTCGCCAGCCACCACCAGGCCCACCTGACGGTTGTTCAGGCCAAGGCCTGAGACAAAGCCGGCATTGCCGATCACGGCCTTGACTTCAGGGTCCAGCGCCTGGGCATCCTGACCAAAAGCCACCGTCTGCTGACCCAGCGTGATCGTGCCCAGTGGGTCCTCGGGGTTACCGGTGGACGGGTTGAAGCTGTAGCGGAGGTAGGCGTCCGTCAGATTCAGCCCGGTCTTGCCACTGGCAGCGGTGTTGTCCGAAGTCAGCGCCAGACGGTAGGTGAGGTTACGACCCTCGGCATAGTCACGGAACAGGTTGCCCGAGAAGTTCAGACCAAAGGCGGCGGCGTTGAAGCCGCTCTGGCGGATGTCGGTGGGGCCGTTGCCGCTGGACGACGCGGTGCGGGCTGCACCCGGATTCTGGAAGTCATGCCGCAGCGTGAGGGAGCCGCCGATGCGGGTGTTGCGGGTCACGCTGGGGATGTTGCGCTCCTGCAGGCGGGACTGGTCGTACTTGTAGTTCTCCAGGTCAGCCCGCAAGCCCGTGATGTCGGCCTGGGTCGCCGGTGTGCGAGCCTCGATCGCCTCCTTGGCCTCCTCACCCTCGGCAGACGCCACCACCTGCGAGGCGGCTTGGGCCGCTTGCTGTTGCTGCGTCAGCAAGGCGCGCAGCTCATTGACCTGCTTGGTCAGCTCGTCGATGCGGGCCTGATCCAGAGAACTGGCCGAGGCCTTGGGGCTGCTCTTCTTGAGCTCCTGCACCTGCTTGCGCAGATCTTCCACCGTGCCTTTGAGGGAACGGATTTCGCTGGCGGGCTGCGCGTGGACAGCGGCACCGGACAGCGCCAGCACCACGGCACTGGCCAGCACGTTGGTTTTGAACGAATGCACCTTGTATGACTCCTTGATATGCCTGAACGAATGGATTGCAAATCGACTTGAAACCCAATTACGCATAAGGCGTGCCAGCCTTTTTCAGGGTTTTTCAAGGGCTTGTGCTTATTTATCAATATGCACTGTTGATTTCCCAACATACCCCCTGCACCTTAATCAACAGGCGCCAAACACCCTCCCCACACATCACCAACATACCCAGAACTCATACCCATATCAAAAATACAAATACACAATCAAAACAAGCACTTAACAAACACCCACCCATCAATATCAGCCAAATCAAAAGCTGGCGCGATAGTTGCAATAGAGGACCGGCAGAGCGCGCAAAACACCACAGATCACGCCCCATCCCGTGATGCCATGGGTTTTGACGCAGCAAAACAGGCTTATGTGCAATTCAGTCCGAGGCATGCGCAAACCGCATGAGGACCAAGGGGTAATGGAAAATGAATAAGGCGATATATCTGTCTCTGGTCTTGGGAGCCGCCAACGCGGCATGGGCCGCAGACGCTCCCAAGAACGCCGCTGCTTCAGCCGCACCCGCGCGCTCGGCGGCCCCCAAAGCCTGGTCGGCCTACCAGCCGGTCAACGACGTGGCCCCCCCCGCCGTGCAACAAAAGAGCTGGGTGCGCAAACCCATCGATGCCTTCGTGCTGTCGGCGCTGGAAGCCAAGGGACTGAAGCCGTCCAAGGACGCCGACCGCGCCACCTTCATCCGCCGCGCCACCCTGGACGCCTGGGGCCTGCTGCCCACGCCCGAAGAGATCCAGGCCTTCGTGCAAGACAAGTCGCCCAACGCCTACGAAAAGCTGGTGGACCGCCTGCTGGCCTCGCATCGCTTCGGCGAGCGGCAGGCCCGTCGCTGGCTCGACCTGGCCCGCTACGCCGACAGCACCGGCTTCCAGCAAGACCGCACCCGCCACAACAACTGGCGCTACCGCGACTACGTGATCGACGCCTTCAACGCCGACAAGCCCTTCAACCGCTTCATCCAGGAGCAGATTGCCGGCGACGAGCTGTGGCCTGACAACCAGACGGCGCGCATCGCCACCGGCTTCTTGGCTGGCTACCCCGACAACTACAACTCGCGCGATCTGGTGCAGCGCAAGTACCAGATCGAGACCGACCTGACCGACATGGTCGGTGAGGTGTTCCTGTCGAGCACCATCGGTTGCGCTCGTTGCCACAACCACAAGGCCGACCGTGTCAGCCAGAAGGAATACTTCCAGCTGCAGGCCTTCTTTGCGAACACCGCCTTCAACGAAAAGACGCCGCTGGCCAAGGGCTCCGAAACCGCTTACGACAAGGAGTACCAACAGGCACTGGCCACCTACCAGGAAGCCACCAAGGACATCCGTGCGCAACAGAAGGCCATCCTGGACACCGTGCGCGAGGCCGGGCGCAAGTACCACAACGAGCGCTACCTGACCGACAGCCGTGAGGCCATCTTCAAGCCGCAAAGCGAATGGACGGCGCTGGACCGCTGGGTGAACTGGCGCAAGGACGCCGTGGCCAGCGAGAGCGACATCGCCGGCTACCTGGAGGACACCACCAAGCCCGGCTTTCCGGCCTACAACCCCGACAACATCGAGAAGTACAAGGAATACAAGCGTCTGTCGGCCGAACTCAAGAAGTTCGACAAGCTCAAGCCCACCCGCGTGCTGGGCCAGTACACCACCGCGCTGGAGCTGAGCGCCAAAGAGGTGCCGCCCACCCACGTGCGTTTCGGTGGCATTCACGAACGTCCGCTGGAAGCGGTAGAGCCCGGCATCCCCGCGCTGTGGGGCGGCAAGGTCCAGCTCGACATCAAGCCCACGGCCACCTCGTCGGGTCGCCGCACCGCGCTGGCCAACTGGCTGAGCAGCGACAGCAACCCGTTGACCGCCCGCGTCTATGCCAACCGCGTCTGGGCGCAGTACTTTGACAAGGGCATCATCGAAACCGTGCAGGACTTCGGTCGCGCCGGTGCCAAGCCCACCCACCCTGAGTTGCTGGATCACCTGGCGAGCCAGTTCGTGCAAAACGGCTGGAGCATCAAGAAGCTGCACCGCGAGATCCTGCTGTCGAGCACCTACCGCCAGGCCTCGGACGAACGCGCCGACGTGCTGAAGGCCGATCCGTACAACAAGCTGCTGGCCGTCTATCCGCGCAAGCGACTGGACGCCGAAGTCATCCGCGACTCGCTGTTGTACGCCTCGGGCCTGCTGGTCGACAAGGTGGGTGGCCCCTCGGTGCTGCCTCCCATCGTCAAGGGCTCGGCTGGTCTGGGCAACTCGGTGGACTTCGCTGGGGACACCACCTGGGCCGTCTCGGAGAACAAGGAAGACTGGTACCGCCGCAGCCTGTACGTGTTCTCGCGTCGCAGCTTCCCCTACCCCGTCACGTCGAACTTCGACCTGCCCAACCCCAACGCGCCGCACCACAAGCGTGATGTGACCACCACGCCGCTGCAAGCGCTGACGCTGTTCAACAGCGAGGTGGTGTTCGACTGGTCGCAGGCCCTGGCCGGACGCGTGGTGAACGAAGCCGGTGCGAACGAGACCGCACAGCTCAACCGCCTCTACCAGATCCTGTTTGCCCGCCCCGCCAACAAGCAGGAGCTGGCCACGCTCAAGAGCTTCCTGGCCGAACAGCAGATCGCCATCCGCCAACGCGCCGCCAACGGCAAGTTTGAAGTCGCCGTGCCCTCGGGCATCAAGACCAACGCCCAGTTCGACCCGGTGAAGTCGGCCGCCTTCGTGGACCTGGTCCACACGGTCGCCAACTCCAACGACTTTGCCTACCGCTTCTGAGCCTCACCTCTTCACGCACACACAAGGACATTCACATGAGCCACGATTCACGTCGTCAATTCCTCTTCAAGTCCGGCCTGGGCGTCGGTGGCGCTGCCCTGGGCGGCTTCATCCCCGGCGTGGGCACCCTCCAGGCGGCCAGTGCGGCCGAGCTGGCCGACCCGCTGGCCCCGAAGGACCCGCACTTCCCTGCCAAGGTCCAGTCGGTGATCTGGTTGCATCAGGAAGGCGCGCCCAGCACGCTGGACCTGTACGACTACAAGCCCGACCTGATCAAGCTGGCCGGCCAGCACGTGCCCGCCTCCTTCCTCAAGGGCATCAAGACCAGCACCCAGGGCGGCCTGGGCAAGCTCTACGCCTCCAAGCGCACCTGGAAGCAGCACGGCGAAAGCGGCGCCTGGTTCTCGGACCTGCTGCCCAACCTGGCCCAACACGCCGACAAGATGACCTTCATCAAGTCGAGCGTTACGGTGGGCGCCACCCACGACATCTCCATCCTCAAGCTCAACACCGGCGACCTGAACCCCGGACGCCCCTCGCTGGGCGCCTGGATCACCTACGCGCTGGGTTCGCGCAACAAGGATCTGCCGGCCTACGTGGTGCTCTACAACGGCGACCGCGAGCCGCGCGCCGGCTCGGCCAACTGGAACGCAGGCTTCCTGCCCGCGGTGTACCAGGGCACGCCCTTCCGCCCCGGCAACTCTCCCATCCTCTACCTGGACCGCCCGGACGCCCGCAACCCCACGCAGCAGCGCAAGTCCCTGGACCTGCTCAAGCGCCTGAACAACCTGGGTGCTGAGCGCTACCCGAACGACTCGGAGCTGCGCGCCCGCCTGCAATCGTACGAGTTGGCCGACCGCATGCAGGCCGCGGCTCCGGTGGCGGTGGACATCAGCAAAGAAACGGCCGCCACCCGCGAGCTGTATGGCATCAACGACAAGGTCAGCCAAAGCTATGGCGAGGTGCTGCTGCGCGCCCGTCGCCTGGTCGAGAACGGCGTGCGCTTCATCCAGGTGGTCTCCGGCCTGCCCAACAGCGTCGAATCCGAACGCCGCGACTGGGACGCCCACGACGATCTGGAGACCAACCACGGCACGATGGCCCGCATGGTGGACAAGCCCATCGCCGGCCTGCTGGCCGATCTGAAGTCGCGTGGCCTGCTGGAGAGCACGCTGGTGGTCTGGACCTCCGAGTTCGGCCGCACCTCCTGGGGCGAAAGCGGCACCGGCCGCGACCACAACCCCTGGGGCTACACCCAGTGGCTGGCGGGCGGCGGCCTGAAGGCGGGCTACACCTACGGCGCCACCGACGAGATCGGCCTGCAAACGGCCGACAAGGACAAGGCCGTGGACACCTACGACCTGCACGCCACCGTGCTGCAGCTGCTGGGCCTGAACCATCTGAAGACGACCTACCTGACCAACGGCCGCACCGAGCGCCCCACGGTGGTCTACGGCAAGGTCGTGACCGACATCCTGGCCTGACGCCGGGAACCTGGTGCCGCCGCCACATGGGCGTGGCCGCGGCACCGGCCTTTGAACAAAGCACCTGACATGAAGCTGTTATTTCGTATGCGCAAGCCCACCCTGGTGATCAGTGCCCTGCTGGCCGTGGCCGGCGCCGTGCATGCCGCGCTGCCGGCACTGGACATGGACCTGATGCAAACCATCGAGGACACCAACAAGAGCATGGCCTCGCACATCGCCGGCAGCGATGCCGCTGGCAGCCTGAAAGATGCCCAGGAGCTGCACGAACTGTTTGGCGCGGTCGAAGCCCATTACGTGGGCAAAGGCGATGCCGTCGATGGCGTGGAGCTGTCGCGCAAGAGCCTGCAGTTGACGAAGAAGATCACCGAGCAGGTCGGCAGCAAGGATTTCACCGGCGCCTCCGAGTCGGCCACCGAGCTGTCGCGCACTTGCCGCGCCTGCCACACCTTCTACAAGCAATCCTGACATGAAGGATCGCCTGTGAAGTCATGGTTGTACCCCGTGCTGCTCTCACTGTCCCTGGGCCTGGTCTGGTCGGCCCACGCGGCCAACGCCAAGCGCAAGGCACCGCCCGCCCAGGTGGCATCGCCCCCGGGTGACCCGGTGCTGGGCAAGGACAAGGCCGATGCCGAGCGCTGCATCGAATGCCATGGTGTGGACGGCCATGGCGCCGGTCACGCCAACGGCCCCGAGGGCAAGTTCGCGAAGCTGGCGGGCCAGCATCCCGACTACATCCTCAAGCAAATCCGCGACTTCCGCTCCGGTGCGCGCAAGCACGACCAGATGGCCATCATGGCCCGCAGCGTGTCCGACGAAGACGTGCGTGACATCGCCGCCTACTTCGCCAGCCAGCCTGGCATGAAGGGCGAAGGCGGTGATGCGCACACGGTCGGCCGGCGGCTCTATGAGCAAGGCGATGCCGCACGCGGCGTGCTGGCCTGCGTGCAGTGCCACGGCGCCCAGGGCAAAGGCGTGGCCGGGCTGCCGCTGGTGCCGGTGATCGGTGGGCAAGAGTGGCGCTACCTCGACCAGCAACTGCGCGACTGGCGCTCCGGCGAGCGCCGCAACAGCGCCGATGGCGTGATGAACCAGGTGCTCAAACCCCTCACCGATGCCGAGGTGGAAAGCCTGGCCCTCTACCTGTCCGGCTTGTGAAGCCGGCCCACAACTTCTTGGAGAACCTGATGAAACGATGGATCGTGAGTGGCCTGGCCTCGGCCTTGATGAGCCTGCCCGCCTGGGCCGCCCTGCAAGCCGGCGATGCGGCCCCCGACTTCACGCTGCAAGCCTCGCTCAACGGCAAGGCCTTTGCCTACTCGCTCAAAGCCCAGTTGCAAAAGGGCCCGGTGGTCGTCTATTTCTACCCCTCGGCCTACACGGGCGGCTGCAACATCCAGGCACGCACCTTTGCCCTCCACGCGGACAAGTTCGCAGCCGCGGGCGCCTCGGTGATCGGCGTGTCGCTCGACAGCATCGAGCGCCTGAACAAGTTCTCGGCCGACCCCGAGTACTGCGCCGGCAAGGTGGCCGTGGCCTCCGACGCCAAGGGCGAGGTCTCGCGCGCCTTTGCGCTGAACGTGGCCGAGCGGGCCGGGCGCAAGGACACCCGTGGCGAAGACATCGACCACGCCTTCGTCGAGCGCACCACCTTCATCCTCACCCCCGACGGCAAGGTCGCTGCCACCGTGGGCGGGCTGCCGCCCGCGGCCAATGTCGAGCAGACGCTGAGCGTGGTGCAAGGCCTGAAGGACCGCACCGCTTCACGTCAGGAGCTCACCCCATGACCCGCAAGACCGCCCAGGATTTCGCCCCGGAAGTGCTCAAGCTGTTCGACCAGTACGTGCACGGCCTGCTGAGCCGCCGTGGCTTTGTGCATGGTGCGGCCAAGTACACCGCCGGCATCGTCGCTGCCGAGGCCGTGCTGGCCGAGCTGAGCCCCAACTTCGCCCATGCGCAGCAGGTGTCCCACACCGATGAGCGCATCCGCGCCACCTACATCGAGATCCCCTCGCCGCAGGGCTACGAGACCGTGCGCGGCTACCTGGTGCAGCCCGTCGGCCGCACGGGTCGCCTGCCCACCGTGCTGGTGGTGCACGAAAACCGCGGCCTCAATCCCCACATCGAAGACGTGGCCCGCCGCCTGGCGCTGGAAGGCTTCATCGCCTTTGCGCCCGATGCGCTCTACCCTCTGGGCGGCTACCCCGGCGACGAAGACAAGGCCCGTGCCCTGTTCCCGCAACTGGACCAAACGCGCACCCGCGCCGACTTCCTGGCCTCGGCCGCCTACCTCAAGCAGCTGCCGCGCGGCAACGGCAAGGTCGGCGTCGTAGGCTTTTGCTACGGCGGGGGCATGGCCAACTACCTCGCCACCCAGCTGCCCGACCTGGCTGCCGCCGTGCCCTTCTACGGCGCCCACCCGCCCGATGCCGATGTGGCCCGCATCCAGGCGCCCCTGCTGGTGCAACTCGCGTCCAACGACGAGCGCATCAATGCCGACTGGCCGCGCTACGAAGCCGCACTCCAGCGCCACCAGCGCCGCTACCAGGCCCACATCTACCCGAACACGCAGCACGGTTTCCACAACGACACCACGCCGCGTTACGACCAGGCCGCCGCCGCGCTCGCCTGGCAGCGCACCGTGGCCTTCTTCCAGCAACACCTGCGCGACTGAGCGCAGCCCTTTTCATATCCAACCACGTGAAGGAACACAAATGAACAAGCGTGTGAACCGCATCGTTGCGCCGGTGCTGGCCATCGCCGCCCTGGCCGCCTCGGCCTCGGCAGTGGCCCAACAAGCCCCCAAGCCCGAACAGCTCATCAAGTGGCGCCAGTCGGCTTACCAGGTCATTGCCTGGAACACCGGTCGCGTCAAGGCCAATGTGGACGGCAAGTTCAACAAGGACGAAGTCGTCAAGGCCGCCAACACCATCGCCGCCATCGCCAACTCGGGCCTGGGCTCACTGTTTGCGCCAGGCACCGAAACCGGCAAAGGCTGGAAGGAAACCACCGTTCAGCCTGAGCTGTTCACCGACCCGAAGGCGGGCGAAGTGGCCGGCCGCTTCAACCGCGAAGCCAACGAGCTGGCCCGCGTGGCCGCCCTGGGTGACGTGGCCACCATCAAGGCCCAACTGGGCAAGCTGCAAGGCACCTGCAAGGCCTGCCACGATGACTACCGCAAGAAGGACTGACCCAGCATGAAGCACACAACTCGATTCGCACGCTCGGCGCTGGCCGCCGGCCTCCTGACCCTGGCGGGCGTGGCGCAAGCCCAGACCCCGCCTGCGCAGGAGAAAGGCCCGTTCAGCTTCTTCGTGACCAGCGTGGGCTCGGGCAAGGGCGCCGACTTTGGCGGCCTGGCTGGCGCCGATGCGCATTGCCAGAAGCTGGCCGCCGCCGTGGGCGCTGGCGACAAGACCTGGCGCGCCTACCTGAGCACCCAGGCCGCCAACGGCCAACCCGCCATCAACGCCCGCGACCGCATTGGCACCGGCCCCTGGTACAACGTGCAAGGCACCCTGGTGGCGCGCAACGTGAGCCACCTGCATGGCGACGTGCACGAAGAAGCCCGCATTGGCAACGCGCTGAACTGGCGCAGCGCCCTCACCGAAACCGGTGCCTTCGTCAAACGCAGCGGCGACACGCCCAACGAGCACGACATCATCACCGGCTCCACGCCCGATGGTCGCGCCTTCCCGCTGGACGCGGGCGACCGCACCTGCAGGAACTACACGAGCAGCGCCGAAGACGGCGCCGTGCAGGTGGGCCACTTCGACCGCACCGGTGGCGTGGCCACCGCCCTGTCGTGGAACTCGGCCCACCCGAGCCGCGGCTGCAGCCTGCCCAAGCTCAACAGCTCGGGCGGCGCGGGCTACCTGTACTGCTTCGCTGCCAAGTGAACCCCGGCACGCCCTCACGTGTCACCATCAGGCCCCTTCGGGGGCCTTTTTCATTTCACCCTGGCTACGGGGCCGACACTGGCACACCCTGGTGTCGAGTGTGTCGCACGGCTCGCAGCTTCAAACCCAGCCTGCGCCAGCCGATCACGACGCCGGTCAGGCTGAGCATCGCGCCCCCCAGACTCAGAACAATCAGCACGATGTCCCAGAGCGGACGACGCTCCAGCAAGGGCAGCCAGTCCCAACTGTGCAGCATGGCGAACAGCCAGCGGCTGGTGCGCCGGCTGCTGTCGGTGCGTGCCAGCACGGCGCCCGTATGGGGATCGACGTGGACCCAGGTGGCATGGACGTCATCGAAAGCCACCCGCCAGATGGGCAGCGGCTTTTCGGCGCCCCCGCTCATCGTGTGCGCTTCACGTGCGTAGTAGTAGAGGTCGTAGGCTGTCAGCACGTCGACACGCGCAACCGGATCAGGCAGCAGGCGCGCCACGGCCGCTCGCAGCTTCTCGGGGTCGAGCACGCGGGCCTGCGCCGTTCGGCTGTCGATCAGTGCGGGCCTGCCGGTGGCCCCCTGGGCGAGCACTGTGGTCTGACCCAGCGTGCGCACCCAGCGCAGTTCGCGCACCGTACCACCCGCAGCGGCCAGCAGCGCCTCAGGCGCGGCTTCCTGCGCCGTAATCACGAGCGCCCCCCCCTGAAGCGCCTCTGTCCGCAGTGGTGGCGCCCCATTGTCGAAAACGCGCCAGGGGTTCATCGACATCAGCCCGCTGAAAATCCAGGTGATGGTCACCAGCGCGAACAGCAGCCCCGAGATGTGATGCCAGCGCATCATGCGCCCCTGGTAGGGGGAGCGCGAACCACTCCGGTAAGGCCGGGTGAAGCGCCAGCGCAGCACGCCGACGATGGTGCCGGCCAACGCCACTGCGATGCCGAGAATCGACAGCCAGTTCACAATGTCGGTCCAGTAGCGATCGAAGACATTGCCTCGGAAGGGATACAGCCAGTGGATCCAGGCACCGGCGTAGTTCCACAGGCGCTCGGTGCGGGATGCGTCACGCACCACCTCGCCGGTACGGCCCGAGACATAGAGCAACGTGCCATCTGCATCGGCCACTTGCACGCGGTGCAGCGGCCGGTGTGCATCAAGGCCACGGGAGTGGGTGAAGGCGTCCTCGGTCACCGCACCTCGGTAGGCCAAGCCCACGCCGGGGCCGGCATAGCTCGCGGCGCTCGCCAGCGCGAGACGCTCGTCAACGGCTTGCAGGCGGGCCCCGCTGCGGGCATCGATCGTGATCACGCCGCTGCCTGGCGGCGGCCCCTTGCGCGTGCCCGGGGCCGTGTGGGCCGCCAACGGCACCGCGAGGTAGACCACACGGCCGCCACTGGCGGCGGACAGCCGCAACTCCTTGAGTGCCCCTGCAATACCGGCCGCGTCCAGCGCCTCGCGGGGGGCCATGAGCCCGCTGCCCGCGCCCAACGACGGCAGATGCTGCAGGCGCTCGGCCTCTGTGAGCTTGGGATAGCCCACGTACATCATGACCACACCCGAGATGAACCACATCGCAAAGAAAGCGCAAGCCACGATGCCCAGCCAGCGGTGGATCAGAAACAACCAGCGTTTCATGTGCGTTCGCATCGCACCGCTCCTAGAAGGCCACGCGCACGCTGACGTCCGCCGTGCGTGGCGCGCCCAGGTAGGCCATCGTGCTACCAACGTTGGCCGCGTAGCGCTTGTCGGTGGCGTTGCGGATGCGGCCAACGATGGACACGTTGTGCTTGACGCGGTAGCTCAAGCCCAGATCAACCAGCGCATAGGCGGGCCAGCTCAGCGTGTTGGCCGCATTGGCATAGACCTTGCCCACATGGCGCACGCCCACGCTGGCCTGCAACGCGGGTGTGAACGCATGGGACACCCAGAGATTCGCCACCGTGGAGGGTGTGTTGCTTGGCGTCTTGCCGGCCAGCGACACGCCGCCCTGCTGGTAGTTCTCATAGCGGGCATCGACATAGGTCACATTGCCCTGGATCGCCCACTGCCGCGTGGGCTGCAGGCCCACGGACAGCTCCACGCCTTGGGATGACTGCTCACCCACCAGCACCGTGAGCGCGCTGTTGTTCGGGTCCTGCGTGGCGATGTTCTTGCGGGTGATGCCGTAAGCCGCCAGCGTCGCCGTGCCCTTGCCTTGCCAGAAGTCCAGCTTGGTGCCGACCTCGACCTGCTGGCCCGTCGTCAGCTCACTGTTGTTGCGCACATCCGAAAACGAGGCGGTCGACAAGATGCCGGACGGAGGATCGGCCGCCGTGGAGTATTGGGCATAGACATTGGCCCCTGGTGCAATGTCCCAGACCAGGCCGATGCGGCCGGTGCTGGGGTGGTAGCGACGCTGAAAGGTTGCAGGGTTGGCGGCCGTGACTTCACGCCGGTTGGTCAGGTCCAGCTCGATGAGCTCATGCCGCCATGCCGTGACCAAGTTCAGCGTGGGCACGAGCGCCGTGCGGTTCTCCAGGTACAGCGCAGTGGTGGTGACCTTGTTGTCGCGGTCGGGGCGGAAGCCCGGCTCCATGCCCGGAATGTCGAAGAAGTTCTCGGTCTCGAAGTGGTACGGATCGACCGTGCTGACCGTGCCCGACAGGCTGTTGGGGAAGCGTGTCTGCTTGTTGACGCTCACGTCCAACCCGAATGCCCAGTCGCTGCGGCGTCCGGCGAGCTGCCCCTGGTACGTGCCCTCGATGCGGTTGCCCACGAGGCGCTGATCGTGTCGCTGCAACAGGGTGCTGGTGCGGATGACCGCCGTGTTGCTCGTGTTGAAACGGTAGCTCTCGACGTTGCGATAGTCGCGCAAGGCATCGTAGACGTAGAAGGTGTTCTTCAGGTGCAGCGCGTCGGACACGCGCCATTCAGCGATCGAACGCAGCCACTGCACGCGCTGGGCATAGATGCCATCGGCGCTGTTGTAGTTCTTGAAGCGCGTCGCATCGTCGATGCGCAGCGTCCCCGCAATGGGGTTGAGCAAGGGCGTGCCCCAGTAGGGGCGGTCCACCTTCTCATCCTGGAATTCATAGGCCAGCGTGTGGGTGAAGCCGCTGTCCAGGACGGACAGCAGGGAGGCCGCGAGCTGGGTCGACTGCCTGCCGGTCCCCTCTGTCCAACTGTCGGCATCGCGGTGGTTCAGGTCGATGCGGGCATGGTGGCTCGCACTGCCCGCGCCATTGCCGGCAATGCGCCGATTCAGCCCGACAGAGGCTTCCTTCAGACCATGGGTGCCCAGGCGCACCTGGGCCTCGGAAAAGTCTTCACGCTCGGCGAGTTTGGTGATGTAGTTGATCGTGCCCCCCACACCGCCGGCGCCATGCAAAAAGCTGGACGCGCCGCCGATGGCCTCGATGCGGTCGTAGATCCAGCTGTCCACCGGCCGGGCCGCAATCGAGTACTGCACATTGATGCCGTTGAACAGCTGGTTCAGCGATGCCCCGCTGAAGCCCCGGTAGCTCACGCCGATGCTGCCGGGTGCATTGTGGGCGGTGACACCGGGGATCGCACGCAGGGCCTCCTGGGTATCTTGCGCCCCACGGGCCTCGATGGTGCTTCGGTCCACGACCGTGACCGTGGCCGGTGTTTCGCGCGGTGTGAGGCCCAGGCGGCTGGCCGTGCCGGAAGGCGTGTCAAGGTTCAGCTTGCCATTGGCCTTGGGTGCGGAGTCAGTGACCACGACGGCGGGCAGTGTGGCCGGCTCTGACTGCGCGTGCACTGCCGCAGGCACAGCGCCCAGTGCAGCCCACAGGCCATTAACGAAAAGTCCGTGACGGAAGGTGAAACCGGAATGAAAAGACGAGAGGGACGCGCTCGGGCGCGCCTGAATACAGACAAACTTCATGGACGACTCCTGTCGCTGCCGGCAAATGGGCAGCACATGGGACGGCGCTGCGCTCATGCGCAGGCCGGGCTGTTCAGACAGAAGCCGTCGAAGGAGGCCCGCGTGGGGGCAGTGGCGCGCCCACGAGCGCGGCGATGTGCGCCGCCACGATGGGCGTGAGGGCGTGTGCCAGGGGCTGGGGCATGTCCAGCGCCACACTGACCATGGGCGCGGGTGCACCAACAGGCAGGCACAGGGAGCAGTCAAGCATGTGCGGGCTGGCCTGCACAGGCTCGCCATCGACGTCGGTATAGACGATCTTCATGCCACCACCACTGGCGGAGCACAGCACTTCCATCGTCTTGGGGTGGACGATGGGCGACGCGACCGCAACGCCCAGCATCAACACGAACCACGCCAAGATCAGGCGGGCAAGCATGGAGGAGGAGCGCAGCGCGTGCATCTCGGCATTATCAGTGAAATGCGGTCGCAAGCTGAAAGGCGTCGGACGCCTTGCCCCACCACCCTGCACCCATGGCGCCAGCCCGCATATGGATCTGCATTTTCATTCCTTGTTGCGCTCCACCCCGGTCGATAGAGTGCCCCTCATACCCACTCCTTGAAAGCACATCACCATGACCTTGCAGGCCTGCGGCCTCAGCTATGCCCGAGGGCGACGCCAGCTCTTCACGGGCCTCGATTTCGAGGTCGGTGCGGGCGAGGCGCTGCGCGTGGCCGGCCGCAATGGCAGTGGCAAGACCAGCCTGCTCGGGCTCTTGTGCGGCCTGGCCGACCCCCAACGCGGCGAGGTGCGCTGGCAAGGCCGCGCCATCCGCCGCCAGCGCGATGTCTTTCACCGCGACCTGCTCTACATCGGCCACCGCCAGGGCCTCAAGGACGATCTGACCGCACTGGAAAACGTGCGCACCAGCGCAGCCCTCGCCGGCCGCACCTGCACCCACGCCCAAGCGCTGGCCGCCTTGCAGCACATGGGCCTGGGCACGCGCGTGCAACTGCCGGTGCGCTCGCTCTCGCAAGGCCAGCGCCGCCGCGTGCTGCTGGCGCGCCTGGCCATTCCGCCGGTGGCGCCCCTGTTGATCCTGGACGAGCCCTTCACCGCGCTCGACACCGAATCGGTGGACGTGCTCTCCAGCTGGCTGGAACAGCAACTGGCCGACGGCGCCAGCGTGGTCTACACCACCCACCAGCCCCAGCGCCTGCGGGCGCATCGACACCATGAGATCGTGCTTGGTCTGGATCTCGCGGGTGAGGGGGGCTGATGTGGACTGTCTTCACCGCGGTCGTCCAACGTGATGTGCGGCTGGCGTTTCGACGCCGTGCCGATGTGCTGACCACGGTCTTCTTTTTCATCATGGTCGTCAGCCTGTTCCCGCTGGGCGTGGGGCCGGAGCGCGAACTGCTGCGCACCCTGGCTCCCGGCGTGCTGTGGGTGGCCGCCCTGCTGGCCAGCACCGTGTCGCTGGGCCGCCTGTTCGCGCTTGACCATGCCGATGGCACGCTGGAGCAGATGCTGCTGTCGCCCGAGCCGCTCAGCGTCATCGTGGCTGCCAAGGTGCTGGCGCACTGGCTGGTGTCCGGCCTGCCCTTGATCGCCCTGGCCCCGCTGCTGGCCCTGCAGTTCGACCTGAGCTTTGATGCCATCGCCGTGCTGACCGCCAGCCTGCTGCTGGGCACCCCGGTGCTGAGCCTGGTGGGCGCCATCGGGGCCGCGCTGACGCTGGGCCTGCGCGGGGGCGGCGTGTTGGTCTCGCTGCTGGTCTTGCCGCTCTCCATCCCCGTGTTGATTTTTGGATCGGGCGCGGTGGGGGCGCAGAGCAGTGGCCTGGGCGCCAGCGCCCACCTCTACCTGCTGGCCGGGTTGCTCGCCGGCTCGCTCGTGCTGGCGCCGTGGGCCGCGGCCGCCGCGCTGCGCATCTCTGTGGACTGATGGGCTGAAGAAGGAAACGTGACCGTGTCTGTGATCGGATCGACATTCTGGCAATACGCCTCTCCGCAGCGCGCCTATGCGCTGAGCGCACGCCTGCTGCCCCTCTTGTTTGCCCTGGCGCTGGGGCTCACCGCAGCCGGCCTGTACGTCGGCTTCTTCGTCGCGCCCACCGACCACCAGCAAGGCGAGGCCTACCGCATCATCTTCGTGCACGTCCCTGCTGCCTGGCTGTCCATGCTCATCTACCTGGCCATGGCCTTCTGGGCGGTGCTCGGCTGGGTGCTCAACACCCGCCTGTCGTCCCTGATGGCCCGCGCGCTGGCCCCCACCGGTGCCAGCTTCACCTTCCTCGCGCTGTGGACCGGCGCCCTGTGGGGCAAGCCCACCTGGGGCACCTGGTGGGTGTGGGACGCGCGCCTCACCTCCGAGCTGATCCTGCTCTTCCTCTACATCGGCTTCATGGCCCTGCAATCGGCCATCGACGACCCGCGCCGCGGCGACAAGGCCGGCGCCCTGCTGGCCCTGGTCGGCGTGGTCAACATTCCCATCATCTACTTCTCGGTGCAGTGGTGGAACACGCTCCACCAGGGCGCGTCCATCAGCTTCAAGGCCGCGCCCACCATGGCCAGCACCATGCTGTGGGGCATGTTGCTGTGCGCGCTGGGCCTGTGGGCCTACGCCGCCGCCGTCTCGCTGTGGCGCCTGCGCACGCTGGTGTTGGCGCGTGAGCGCGATGCCCAATGGGTCGCCCACCTGCCCGAGCTGCACGCACAGGAGGCACACGCATGAACTGGTCCAGCTGGGAGGCCTTCTGGGCCATGGGGGGCTACGGCCTGTACGTGTGGGGATCGGTGGGCGCCGTGCTGCTGTGCCTCGTCGCCGAACTGGTGGGCCTGGCACTGAGCCGCCGCGCACTGCTGAGCGACATCCAACAAGACCTTCGCCAAGAAAGCCCCCGCACCCCATGAAGCCCCGTCACAAGCGTTTGACCCTGGCCTTGCTGGGCCTGTCCGGCCTGGGCCTGGCGGCCTGGCTGGTGCTGTCTGCCTTCCAGCAAAACCTGGTGTTTTTCTTCACCCCCACGCAGATCCAGGCCGGTGAAGCCCCCACCCAGCGCAGCTTCCGCGTGGGCGGCATGGTCGAGGCCGGCAGCCACCGCCGCGAGGCCGACGGCATCACCCACAGCTTTGTCGTTACCGACATGGCCCAGCGCGTGCGCGTGAGCTACCAGGGCCTGTTGCCCGACCTGTTCCAGGAAGGCAAAGGCGTCGTCGCCCAGGGGCGCTTGCAAGCCCAGGCCAGCGGCGCCCCGCTGTTCGTGGCCGACGAGGTGCTGGCCAAGCACGACGAGAACTACATGCCGCCCGAAGCCGCCTACGCGCTCGAACAAGGCCAGGCTGCCCGCCAGAACGGCCCCAACAACCCCACACCCGCCGACCTGGTGCGCCAAGGAGGCCAGCCATGATCCCCGAACTCGGGCAAACCGCCCTGATCGTGGCCCTGGGCCTGTCGCTGCTGCTCGGCACCCTGCCGCTGTGGGGCGCACACCGCCAACAAGCGCACTGGATGAGCCTGGCACGCCCACTGGCCGCCGGCCAGTTCACCTTTGCCGCGCTCGCCTTCGGCATCCTCATCCACGCCTTCGTGGTCATGGATTTTTCAGTGGCCTATGTGGCCGACCACACCAACTCGCTGTTGCCCCTGCAGTTCCGCATCGCCGGCGCCTGGGGCGGGCATGAAGGGTCGCTGCTGCTGTGGCAGCTGATGCTGTCGGGCTGGACCCTGGCCGTGGCCTTGTTCAGCCGGCAGCTGCCGCAAGCCACCGTGGCACGCGTGCTGGCCGTGCTCGGCCTCATCAGCGTGGGCATCCTCAGCTTCACACTGTTCACGTCCAACCCCTTTGCGCGCCTGATCCCCTCGGCGCCCGATGGGCAAGACCTGAACCCACTGCTGCAAGACCCCGGCATGATCTTCCACCCGCCCCTGCTCTACATGGGCTATGTGGGCTTCGCGGTGGCCTTTGCCTTTGCCATTGCCGCCTTGCTCGAAGGCCGGCTGGACGCCGCCTGGGCCAAGTGGACCCGGCCGTGGACGCTGGCCGCCTGGGCCTTCCTCACCCTGGGCATCTTGCTGGGCAGCTTCTGGGCCTATTACGAACTGGGCTGGGGCGGCTGGTGGTTCTGGGACGCGGTGGAAAATGCCTCCTTCATGCCCTGGCTGGTGGGCACGGCGCTCATCCACTCCCTGTCCGTCACCGAAAAGCGCGGCAGCTTCAAGAACTGGACCGTGCTGCTGGCCATCCTGGCCTTCTCGCTGTCGCTGCTGGGCACCTTCCTCGTGCGCTCGGGCGTGCTGACCTCGGTGCACGCTTTCGCGTCTGATCCGCAACGCGGCCTCTACATCCTCATCTTCCTGCTCATCGTCATCGGTGGCTCGCTGGCCCTGTATGCCTGGCGCGCCTCGCAGGTGGGCCTGGGCGGGCGCTTCGCGGCTTTCTCGCGCGAATCCCTGCTGCTGCTCAACAACGTCTTCCTGGTGGTGAGCATGGGCACCGTGCTGCTGGGCACGCTCTACCCGCTGGCCCTGGACGCCTTCGGCCTGGGCAAGATCTCGGTGGGCCCGCCCTACTTCGATGCCGTCTTCGCCCCGCTGATGCTGCCCGTGCTGCTGCTGATCTCGGTCGGCCCCTATGTGGCGTGGAAGCAGGGCTCGCTGGCCCGCGCCTGGCACGAGTTGCGCGGCGTGGCCCTGGTGTCGGTGCTGCTGGCCGGGGGCATTGCGCTGGCGCAGCGCACCTCGGTGGGCGTGAGCACCGGCCTGTTGCTGGCCTTCTGGGTGCTGCTGGGCAGCGTCCAACACGCGGTGCAACGCCTGCGGGCGCAGCGCTGGCGCAGCGTGCCCCTGGCCTTCTGGGGCATGGTCGTGGCCCACATCGGCGTGGGCGTGTTCACCCTGGGCGTCACCCTCGTCAAGGGGCTGGACCAGGTGCGCGACGCCAGCCTGCAAGTGGGCCAAAGCCTCACCCTGGGCGACTACCGCTTCGATTTCACCGCGCTGGACAAGCACAAGGGCGCGAACTACCTGGCCGGCCGCGCCACCTTCGAGGTCTTCCAGGGCGACCGCCACCTGGCCACCCTGCACCCCGAAAAGCGCTTCTACGTCGTGCAGCGCATGCCCATGACCGAAGCCGCCATCGACCGCGGCCTCACGCGCGACCTGTACGTGTCGCTGGGCGACACCGCCCCGAGCGGCGCCTGGGGCGTGCGCGTGCAGGTCAAGCCCTTCATGGGCTGGGTCTGGGGCGGCACGCTCTTGATGGCGCTGGGCGGCGTGCTGGCCGCCGCCGACCGACGCTACCGCCAACGCGCCCGCGCCACCGACTCTGAGCCAGCACCCGCTGCGCTCACCCCCACCACTGCCGACCTGAACGTGGCGCCGACCACGCTGTGAGATGACCATGAAACGCTTTCTGCTCCCCCTGGGCCTGTTCCTGGCCCTGGCTTCCACCCTGGCCCTGGGCCTCAAACGCGTGGACCCACAGGCCCTGCCGTCGCCGCTGGTGGGCCGGCCCGTGCCCGCTTTCAACCTGACGCAGCTCGACGCGCCGCAGCAGCGCATCAGCCCGGCGCAGTTCAAAGGCCAGGTCTGGGTGCTCAACGCCTGGGCCTCGTGGTGCACCTCGTTCCGCAAGGAGCACCCGGTGCTGCTGGACCTGGCGCGCAAGGGCGTCGTGCCGCTGGTCGGCTTCAACTACCAGGACCAGCGTGAGCCCGGCAAGCAGTGGCTGCAAAAGCATGGCAACCCCTACCAGCTCACCGTGTTCGACGAGGATGGCCGTGCGGGCATGGACCTGGGCATCATCGGCGTGCCCGAGACCTTCGTCATCGACAAGCAGGGCGTGATCCGCCACAAGCACGCCGGCCCCATCACGCCGGAATGGGTGCAGCAGACCTTGCTGCCGCTGGTCAAGGAGCTGCAACGTGGCTGACCTTCGGCGCTTGGCCAAGCGGGTGATCGTGATCGGCGGGTGGGTGCTGGCCGCCACACTCGCCCAGGCTCAACCCGTGATCCAGCCGCAAGACAGCGGCAACGCGGCGCTGGAGCTGCGAGTCAACCAGCTGGCGTCCGAGCTGCGTTGCCTGGTCTGCCAGAACCAGACGATTGCCGACTCGCACGCCGAGCTGGCCGTGCAGCTGAAAAACGAGGTGCGCACCCAGCTGGCCCAAGGCCGCAGCGACGACGAGGTGCGCGACTTCATGGTGGCGCGCTATGGCGACTTCGTGCTGTACCGCCCGCCGGTGAGCGCTGCGACCGCGCTGTTGTGGGCGGGGCCGGCGGTGCTGCTGTTGATTGGGCTGGGGTTGCTGGTGCAGCACATCCGCGCACGGCAGCGGCTGGATGCGGCTACGGCATCGGAGCCGGACTCGGGGTGGCCTGACGAACCCAAGCCCAAGGAGCAGGCATGAGCGGATTTGCGGTGGTGAGTGGGGCGCTGGTGCTCGGCGCTGGGGCGTGGGTAACCTTGCCGTTGTGGCGTGCGCGTGCGGCCGAACCTCGTCCAGTTAGAGGGCGTGTCTGGGCTGCGGGTTTGACGGCGGGGCTGGCCGCGTTCACCGCGGGCGTCTATGTGTGGGTGGGCACGCCCCAAGCGCTGAACGGCCCCATCCCGGTGGCGCAGTGGGAAGAGCCTGCGGCCAGTGAGGCGCAGGCCTCAGCAGCGCCCGAGGGCTCGGCTCCTGGCGAGACCGCCGCGCCTACTCAAGCCCAGATCGAAGGCATGGTGAACCGCCTGGCCACACGGCTGCAGACCCAGCCCGATGACGCTGCTGGATGGCGCATGCTGGCGCGCTCGTATGAAACGCTGGGCCGCTTTGACGAGGCTGTGCAGGCCTACCAACGCCTGCTGGCCCTGCAGCCGTCCGATGCCGATCTGTTGACCGACTACGCGGTGACGCTGGGCATGAGCCAGGGGCGCACGCTGGTGGGGGCGCCGGAGGCGGTGATTCAGCAGGCGCTGAGTTTGAACCCGCGGCATGTGCAGGCGCTGGCCTTGGCTGGTAGCGCGTCGTTTGAGAAACGGGACTACCAACGGGCGATTGCCACCTGGAGGCAGTTGTTGAGCTTGGTGCCGCCGGGTGATGAGGTGCGTGCGTCGATTGAGGTAAACATTCGCAAGGCTGAGTCACTTCTGGAACTGGGACGAGGCAGCGCATCAGCACCGATCTGAGCGCTCACAGGCGTCACGTCGACACCCGTCTAGTCCGACTCAAAGCAGCCATTCGCTACTGTTTGACTACCAGACGATACAGTAACCGTCTTTTGATTTTATTACATCAACAACCGATGCCGTCGGTACCTGTCGTTAAATTAGCTTCGGTTCAATTTAATGCAGCGCATCTAGGGGCGGGGCACGAAAAATCCATGATATTGATTACATTTGCGGTCTATTGCTGATTTAAGTGTTAGCAACGCGCCCTTCTCAACGGTGCAGGAAATGTGTCTATGGAGCTCCTCCGGATTCGAAGCATAAGGTGCTCGCGGTTGAGTAGGGATCACTTTGCGTAGGAATGACCATGGTTCAGAAAAAATCGACCAAGAGCGATGCCTCTAGCTTGCATGTGCTTTTTGGGCATCGGGCCGCGTTGGAGGGGGATTTACCACCGAACACTGTTCTGATCGTTCCCTCTACAGACAGCTGGAACGATTTTGGACACCACACCCGGATTGACTACCTGATCCGCATGCGCTCTGCAAAACAGTCTGTTGAGGCGAGCGGCTTCATCGGTTTTATCAACCCAGAAGCAGAGCGGAACGGGAAGGACTTACTCCAGCAACTGGTTTCGACTCTGGGCGAATCAACCGTCACCGTGACGGGCGACCACAACTTCTTCACCATGCTGCCAGACATGGAGGCCTATCGACGTCTCGTTCAGGTATTGGGTCCAGACGACGCGACAGAAGTACTGACTGCATTGAATGACCTTGTCGCATTGAACGAGTTTGAGTCGACCGCGCCCATCCTGGATCTCGCTACCCAGTCAGAGGTGTTCTCGCTCTCATTCATGCGGAGTTCTGACTCTTACTTTGCGTACAAGAACGCCGGGCCGTTACTGAGAGGACTTTCAAGCGAGCAAACGGGCATTCTGTCGCCTACATTGGCCATTCGATTCCAGCTGCCGGGGCGGCAGAATCAACACGACCTCAGGTTCAGCTTCGACCATTCTGCAGATTTGCCGAAGCGAATTGCCATGATCATCGGAAAGAACGGTGTTGGCAAGAGTCAAACGCTGGGGCGTATTGCCCGCGCAGCAATCAACGGAGATGCAACCTTGACTGACGGGAATGATGGCGGGCGACCGCTGATCAACCGACTGCTCGCGTTTGCACCCACGAATGAGGCTGAGTCAGTTTTTCCGACTGACAAAAGGAAGCGCCCGCAAATCTGGTACCAGCGCTATTCAATGAATCGTGCTCGCAGGTCGAGGCGCAATGACTATCTGTCAGATCTAATCGTACAGGTTGCTCGATCGACACAGACAGTTGCCTCGAAGTCGAGGTGGGAAATATTTACCGAGGCGCTGGATGCCATCACAGCGGCAGAACAGCTTCACTTGCCGACCAACTCAGCATCGGGAGCATACGTACCACTTGCCAAGCTACCCCTAGGGCCGGAGCATCGGGCACTGGAACGGTTCGCCTCCATCGACGTCAAGAGGGAGCCAACACGCGTGGTGGAAGGCGAAGGCTACCCACTAAGCAGCGGAGAGATCTCGTTTCTCAAATTCGCGGCGCAGGCCAGCTTGCATATCGAGAATGGCTCATTGCTACTGCTGGACGAACCAGAAACGCACCTTCATCCGAACTTCATCAGCCGGTTTGTTTCGCTCTTGGACGGTCTGCTCGAGGCCACCGGATCAGCCGCCATCATTGCAACGCACTCAGCGTACTTCGTTCGGGAGGTGTTTCGCGAGCAGGTCACAGTGTTGAGCGTAGACAGCGAGAACTTTGTCCATGCCCAACGGCCGAAGCTGCGTACCTTTGGCGCTGATGTAGGGGCAATCTCCTACTTCGTGTTCGGGGAGGACGAGCCCTCAAGGTTGGCCGGAGAAGTCGAGCGCAGGCTGGTCGCCAAGGGAGTACCTTGGCCACAGATTTACGAGCAGTACAACGACGAGCTTTCCTTGGAGACATTGAATGCTCTTCGTGCGGCAATCGAAGTCAAGGAGCGCGCGTGAACAAGGTTCCGTTACCGCAATACGATGATTCAACCGCATTCGACAACCTGTCAAATAACAAACGGCTCGGAAGCTATCCGCAGCTTCAGCCTTTGGTTGGCACCGTCAAGGCCAGCTACGCTCAATACTTGGCTGTCAACGGTGAGCCGACGCTTGTCCACAATCCACAGATTGGTGTTGCTGAAGCCAAGTTTTTGAGGGGGCATTACTCGTCGCCGCCAGCTGATTTGGGTCACATAACCAAGATGCGGGAGTCGACCGAGCACCTCGTATGCCCAATGTGTGGATCAATGCACAGCGGTACGCTGGATCACTACTTACCGAAGAATGGGTATCCGATCTTCTCCGTGCTCTCGAAGAACCTGGTGCCGGCCTGCAAGTGCAACAGCAAGCGGAGCGAGACGCTCCTGGGGACTAATCCGGGCGAGCGCATTTTGCACCCGTACTTCGATAACTGTCTTGCCGAGCGACTGATTAGAGCGAATTTTGAGGACTTGGGCGAAGTGCCGAGAGTTTCGCTTGCACTGATGATCCCGAACTCACATCCTGACTATATGGCTATAAGCTTTCACGTTCGGGAGATCGTCGAAAAATCAGCGATTCGGAAGTACTTGGCCGATAAATGGAGCTTGCTATTCATCAAGCCAAGTCTTGTCGTGCGAGCCTTTGCGGAGAATTTTGCAACATTGAATCAAGTTCAGAGCATTCTTGAAAAGGAGCGTGATGCTTTGGACGCCACGCACTACGGCAAAAACAACTGGAACTCCATCTTCGTGTCTGGTTTACTAGATGCACCTGTCCTGACATGGTTGACCCAAATACTTTCTGCACCTGGCCGTGTACCTGACAGCAGTCTTGGCTGATCGCCTGCCTGCCGCGTAAGAAATTGCCTATCGTGAAGCAATCAGTATTATTTTGGATCGACGTTGAGGCGCCAACTAAGAATGTTTTCTTTACATGAGGCGGAAACCGACAATGCTGTTTTCTGAGAACAGTAGTCTCTTGCGAATACCCAGTTCTGCTGACGTTCAGGACGTGATGTACTTGGACGCGATGCGCTATGCAGCAGAGATGATCGAACTGTCGTATGTTCGGCTGTGTGATTCGTTGCTCCGACTCCCAATTGAGGACGATGTGACGAGGCATAGGTATCTCAGTGTCGCCTCAATCCAGGATGCTTGGGCAATGATCGATTCGTCCGACCGACTACGTAGCTTGATCAGGCCTTCAAAAATTCTGAGTTCTTACCCTGATTTCTGCGCGGAGTTTGTTGAGAGTGTCGCGCCAATTCGTGAGTTGAGAAACACGGTTCAACACCTAGACCACAAGATTCCAAGTTTGGCAGCCAAGGATTGGCCAGTCTGGGGCACGCTTCGATGGTTTGAGTGGCGAGAACCGCCTCGCAAAGGGGTGTCCTGTCTCCTGCAAGCAGGAGGGCATGTGGAAAGGCGGCCACTGAATATTCAATCTCCTCGTCACAGGCAAGATGTCATCGGTGTGTCCGATGTGATCTTGGCTAGCAGGGGGGTTGAGGTGTCTCTGAACGTTTTGCGGGAAAATGTTTTTATGTTCTCCCAGACGCTCGACGATATTGTTTCCGAAGCGTTCGAGCAAGTAGCGACCGAGGAACGTCTTGCTGATTTGTTCCTGCATGTCGGCGTGGACTTTCAAGTAGAAGAGCTCGTTGTCAAGGCTGACTCAAAATCTGAGACAGCCTGATGCTTGCCGCAGGCTTAAATATTTATGCACGGCAAGTAATAAGTGGCACTTCTGTTGCGGAACATCTGGGGGAGGATTGATTAAATATGCGTCACACTTATCTCTGGCAATAGTTATATCAAGTCACCTCATTTCATCGATTTATTTAAAAAGCAGAACAACCATCAACATTAAAAGGGGCATCGGTGAAGAAGTCAGGCTCCATACAAGATAGCCTCAGCAGTTGTATAGCCGAAGCTGCCTCAATCGATTACCTGCTGCCACTGTTGCTTAGGCGTGTAGCGGAAAGCAGAAACATCAGCTTGTCTGACCTTGAGATCGCGTGTCTCGCAGCAGGGATCCGGGATGCGAAAGACGGTGAAATTCACCTTGAGTTGGATCTGCCGTGCGCCTTAGGCTCGACAAAGGATGAGATCCAAGCGTCTGTGCAAGGGTTTATAGAAGATCTGAAGGGCGCAATTCCATTCATACAAAATGAACTGGAAGATGCTGTATATCAGGTGGTTGCCGAGACGCTACCCAAAGTGGCCCAAGATATCAGCTCTCATATTTCTGACCGAAATCTTGAGCATTTGCAAAAATTGAAGAGGGTGCATGAAGATCGCGTTGCGTCGGTTCTGAGGCTATGGGGAGAAGCTATCGAGCAACTAGACATACTGAGGCATATGGTGTTGGACTGGAGCTCTATGGCGCTGGGCCAGCGTCAGGGTACCTATGCCAAGCCGAACACAGCGTTCGCGCTGCATAAGCTTGCCCAGCGCGCATACGAGATCGTAGGTGAAGTGATTGTGCTCATCCGTGCTGGCTATGCTGATGGTGCGTTGGCACGATGGCGATCCCTTCATGAAGTATGTGTTATCGCAATGTTCTTGACACATCGATCCGACAGGTGCGCGGAAATGTACCTCGCCCATCACTGGGTGGAAGAACTGCGACTGCTAGAAGTCGATAAAGGTAGCGGCACTGCCCACTCCTTTAACTCTCACCGCGACAACTACACGCGCGACCTACGCGCGAAGGTAGCCGCACTTTCCTCAAAATTTGGTGCGGTCTTTACTGGTGACTATGGTTGGGCGGCTACAGAGCTTGCTTGCAAAAGAACCACGTTTCGAGATTTGGAATGTCAGGTTGGCCTGGAAACACTCAGGCGTGGATATCGACAAGCCAATAGCACCGTTCATGGAGGTGCCCTCGCAACGTTGACAAGGATCAGTCTCGGTCCGGGCGTCGCCGACAGTGCCGATGCCCCACTAGCTCACGGCTGCGAGATCGCTGCGAACTACACCACTGCGTCACTGTCGATGATGGTGGCCGAACTCTGCCTTGAGGCAGGGGATGCAGACCTGTTGGTAACAAGCATGGTTGTTCACAATCAGGCGCTAAAGATACGAGAGCAAATCGAACGGGTACAGAAGCACCTCGCCGGTAACTCACCACGGTCGCGAATGCTTTCGCGTAGAGCAGCCCAGCGAGAGTCCAGACTCAAAAAGACAGGACGGAAGCCTCGTCAACAGTAGTTAGCCGCCAGCGGAGTGTCGCGAGCTACCGCAATCACAGCTCTTTCCCGCCCCATATGTGTTTGCCACCCACCCTCATGCGCAAACATCAGTTCCTCTGTGCCTGACCTCCTCCTATCGTTGAGTCAAGGCAGCGAAAGCCGCGCCGTGTCGGTCACCGCGCGGCTTTGTCGTCTTTCGCTCGCTCTGTTTGTCAGACCCACACAGGAATCTCTCGGCCATGCCTCTCCGTCCCCTGCACGATCGCCTGATCGTCCAACGCAAAGAACCTGAACTCAAGACCGCCGGCGGCATCGTCCTGCCCGACTCGGCCGGCGAAAAGCCCGAACAAGGCGTGGTGCTGGCCACCGGCCCCGGCCGCCGCAACGACCAAGGCCAGTTCGTGCCCCTCATCGTCCAGCCCGGCAACACCGTGCTGTTCGGCAAGTACAGCGGCCAGACCGTGAAGCTCGACGGCGAGGAACTCCTCGTCATCCGCGAGGAAGACGTCCTCGCCATCGTCGAAGCCTGATCCCCTCATTGAAGTAATTGGAGAACGCAAACATGGCAGCCAAACATGTCGTATTCGGTGATGACGCTCGCGCCAAGATCGTGCGGGGGGTCGATGTCCTCGCCAACGCCGTCAAAGTGACCCTCGGCCCCAAGGGCCGCAACGTGGTGCTGGAGCGCGCCTTCGGCTCCCCCACGGTGACCAAGGACGGTGTCTCCGTCGCCAAGGAAATCGAGCTGAAGGACCGCTACGAGAACATCGGCGCGCAGCTCGTCAAGGAAGTGGCCTCGAAGACCTCGGACAACGCCGGTGACGGCACCACCACCGCCACCGTGCTGGCCCAGGCCATCGTGCGCGAGGGCTTCAAGTACGTGGCCGCCGGCCTGAACCCGACCGACCTCAAGCGCGGCATCGACAAGGCCGTGACCGCCCTGGTCGCCGAGATTCAGCAGATCGCCAAGCCCACCACGACCTCCAAGGAAATCGCCCAGGTGGGCGCCATCTCGGCCAACTCCGATTGGGACATCGGCCAGATCATTGCCGACGCCATCGACAAGGTGGGCAAGGAAGGCGTGATCACCGTGGAAGACGGCAAGAGCCTGCACAACGAGCTGGACGTGGTCGAAGGCCTGCAGTTCGACCGCGGCTACCTGTCGCCCTATTTCATCAACAACCAGGACAAGCAGGCCGTCGAACTGGACGAGCCGCTGGTGCTGTTGATCGACAAGAAGGTCACCCACATCCGTGAGCTGATCCCGGCGCTGGAGGCCGTGGCGAAGGCGGGCCGGCCCTTGCTGATCATCGCGGAAGACATCGAAGGCGAAGCCCTGGCGACCCTGGTGGTCAACGCCATCCGCGGCATCCTCAAGGTGGTGGCCGTGAAAGCGCCGGGCTTTGGTGACCGCCGCAAAGCCATCTTGGAGGACATCGCCGTGCTGACCGGCGGCAAGGTCATCGCCGAAGAGGTGGGCCTGTCGCTGGACAAGGTGACGCTGGAGGACCTGGGCCAGGCCAAGCGCGTGGAGGTGGGCAAGGAGCACACCATCCTGATCGACGGCGCGGGCGAGGCCACGCAGATCGAGGCGCGCGTCAAGCAGATCCGTGTGCAGATCAGCGAAGCGACCAGCGACTACGACCGCGAGAAGCTGCAAGAGCGCGTGGCCAAGCTGGCCGGTGGTGTGGCCGTGATCAAGGTGGGCGCCGCCACCGAGGTGGAACTGAAAGAGAAGAAGGCCCGCGTGGAAGACGCGCTGCACGCCACCCGTGCGGCCGTGGAAGAAGGCGTGGTGCCTGGCGGTGGCGTGGCGCTGCTGCGTGCGCGGCAGGCCGTGGGCAGCCTCAAGGGCGACAACGCCGACCAGGACGCCGGCATCAAGCTGGTGCTGCGCGCGGTGGAAGAGCCGCTGCGCCAGATCGTGGCCAATGCCGGCGGCGAGCCCAGCGTGGTGGTGAGCCGCGTGCTGGAAGGCACGGACTCCCACTTCGGCTTCAACGCGGCCAACGACAGCTACGGCAACCTGGTGGAGCAAGGCGTGCTGGACCCGGCCAAGGTGACGCGCACGGCGCTGCAGAACGCGGCGTCGGTGGCCAGCCTGATCCTGACGACGGAAGCCATCGTGGCGGAGATTCCCGAGCCCAAGGTGCCGGCCGCACCGCATCACGATGAAGGGGGCTTTGGCGGCGGGTTCTGATCGCTGAACCCTGAATGCAAACAGCCCGACGTGATCGGGCTGTTTGCATGGGTGGCTGGCCAGCCGTACTGCGCAGCGCGAGCACAGTCAGGTTCAATGCAAAAGAAGAACCGGAAACACACCAAGAAGTCACACCACGGCTGCCTAGGCAATGTGGATAGACACTGAAGATTCCATTTTGAGTATGATCAATAACCTAACCTAACACCTTCCGTCCAAGCCATGCATACATATCAACTCTTGCGTCATGCGTGGAAGTACATCCTGACTGTTTTCGCCGTCGCGTTCATGAGCGGCTGCGCCATGTTCGGCCCCAACATTGAACCGCTTGATGAGATTACCGCCGCGCAACTCATCGAAGCAAAAACACAACAGAATTCTGCCGATGCCGACTCTCGGCTATTTGACAGATACGTTCAGTATCGCAAGAGAAGTGCAGGCTACTACACCGGCATCACTTACTGCAACAACTCCACTGACTTGATGTACGCGGACGAGTACATAATCACGGAAGATGCCGCGCGCAATGTAAAAGTTCGAGCCAAAACTGTCCATGAATGCGGCAGCGGAGAAGAATACGAATTAGTCGGGCGTCACGATGGAAATTTTATGTTTCTGCGTTGGCCAGGCAAAGCGTCATGGGTATGGGTGTACCGACTGCGGACAGCAGCCCCAAACAACTATTTGACAACGACTTACAACATCCAAGGCAGCAATTTTGATGCCTTCATTCGGCCCAGCACTGAATTTCTGACCCAAGCACCTTATTCATCCAGAAAATTTATTCACTTCCTCTCGGAGGAAGGCGTGTGGAAATCCGAGGACGGAGTACTCACTTACCACCCATATCAAGGTGAAGACTACTACTGGGACAGAAAGATTCAATGCCGCTACGATTGCGCAAGTTTCAACTTCCCGTATGGAACAAAACTCGCCAAGGATGTATGGATGTGGAAAGAGGGATTCTTCGCCACACCGCCCCAAAGCCCTATTACTTTGCTTTCGCACGACCCGCGCAGGCCTGAGCGTCAAATCAAAATCAACCCATCATTGGGCTTCACCCAGCAACTGAATCAGACCCTGGCTTTCACGCAACGAATGAACCAAGCCGCACAAGCCAGTGGCGTGGTCAACAGTTCGGTGCGTACCACCCCGTCAGGCTCCGCAGCCACGAGCGCTAACTCATCGCCCCCACCCAAACAAGACCCAGGGACCCAATCAGGCAAATCCAAGGAAAAGCGTCCAGCCTCATCCCAAGCTAGCGAGGCCAAGACTGCACCACCGCAAGCTCACGCGCAAAAAGCGAAGCGAGCCCCAGATCAATCCACTGCCAGCACGGGCTCTGCGACAGATAAAGCAGAGCCATCATCGGACGACGGATGCGAAACCAACGTCGGATGGTGTGCTTCACCTGGCGAAGAGTCAGGTTCCAGCGACCTTGTTGTCCGAGTCAGCAACTCCTGTCCATTCCGCCTGCTGACCAAGATCTGTATTGAGCGGAAGTCCGGCAAGTGGGACTGCGGTCAGCACGGCCACCAATCATGGAAATCCATCAGTCACTGGATCAATCGCCAAGAGGCAACGGGGCGCTTTTCCGTCAAGTATGTGGGATCCAGAAATCCCAGTAAAGATTGGGTGTGCGCAAGCAAAGTGAGTAACTGGCACGCGCCATGAGGGCGAGTACGGTCTCTCTCTCGCCCAACTCACAAGGCCGCGATGGACACCTCGGTGGATTTCACCAGCGCGATGACTTCCTTTCTTGCCCACCACCATTCTCTGGTCATTGACCGAGCGTGCCGATCACGTACCCGGTGCCGTGAACGTGCCTTGGAGCGGATGGCACCCGCACGCCGGTGGAAGAGCTGCGTAAGCTGTATGCGGGCATAGGCATCGACGGCGGGAGTCCCATCATCACCTACTGCCGCATCGTCGAGCTTTCCAGCCACACCTGGTTCACGCTGAAGAAGCTTCTGGGCTATGAGGTGCGCAACTACGCCGGTTCGTGGAACAAGTATGACAACACCGTGGCCGTGCTCGGCACGGCTTTTTTCCTTCACCGGAACCTGGACCGCCTGCCCGACGGGACGGCGCTGGCACTGTCGCTGGTGCTCGGCCTGGGCATTGGGATGCTGCGCTTGCGCTGGTCGGGCCTAGCCGATTCGGTCGCATGACTAAACGAGCGGCCGAACCATCGGGTCGGCCGTCATACCGCGTAATGCAGATCCAGGAGGCTAACCTGCGCCAGGCGTCGCTGACGGTACTGATCGCGGATCAGCTCATCGACCTTGAAACGCGCCAGGGGCCAGGCACCATGGCCCGACTCGGCATTGATGTGACCGGCCTGCCCCAGGTTGAGGAACTTGCTGCCCCAGATCCGAGCCCACGATTGGGCCCGCTCCAGCGGCATCCACGGATCGTTCTCGCTGCCGATCATCAACGACGGGATGCCCAGCCCGGTTTGCGGCAGGCGATGGACCACGTCGAACTTCACTGGATCAGCAGGCGCGACCAACAGAGCCGCATGGATGCGCGAATCGGTGCCGGTGCCATCGGCCCGACGCGCCGACACCTTGTCCAGATGGTGTGCCAAAGCCAGGCAGCCAAAGCTGTGCGCCACCGCCACCCAGATCGTGCCCGGCCGCGACCGCTGCACCGTGCGCTCGATCTGCTCAGACCACGTGGCCAGCTCTGGGTGAGCCCAGTCGGTCTGCTGCACGCGCCGCGAGTCTCGATACTGCGTGCCCAACCAGGTCTGCCAATGGTCGGGCCCGCTGTTGTTCAAGCCAGGAATGATCAAGACCCGCACCGGGTTGCACAGCAAGGGAAGTGACGCGCCCATGGGGGACTCCTTTCTCAGCGATCACAAGGCCGCGATGGCCACCTCAGTGGACTTGACCAAGGCGATGACCTCCTTGCCCACCACCAGGCCCAGATCCTTGACCGAGCGGGTGGTGATGACGGAGGTGACGATCAGGCCAGCCGGGGTTTCCACATCGATCTCGGACACGACCGGACCTTCGATGATTTCCCTGACCTTGCCGCGGAACTGGTTGCGGACGTTGATGGCGGCGATGCTCATGACAGACCTTTCTTGATGAACAGAACCAGCATCGCAAGCGGGATGCTGAGCAGCGTTCAGTGTCACCAACTGCGCCTGACAACAGAAGGAAGCATTGGTACTAAGGGTCTGCGCTTTGTGTGCTCATGCGCTTTCGGCATGAGCTCATGTGCTGGGTGCGCAAACGCATATGCAGCAACGAATTCCTTTGTTTTCTTGATCTGCGTTGGTTTCTAGACTGCCTCTCAACTTGTCATAACGAGTTGAGAAATGAACAGTCCACGCCCCTCCCACACCGCCGCCGAACCGCTCTATGAGCGGATTCGCCTGGCGCTGCGCGAGGGCATCCTGAGTGGACACCACGCCCCCGGCAGCCGCGTGCCCTCCGAAAGCGCGCTGGGCCAGCTGTATGGCGCCAGCCGCATCACCGTGCGCCAGGCCCTGTCAGCCTTGCAGCAAGAGGGCCTGATCTTCACCCGTCAGGGCAAGGGCAGCTTTGTGGCGCGCCCCAAGGCCTTTCAGAACGTCAGCACCTTGCAGGGCTTTGGCGAACAGATGGCCACCCTGGGCTACGAGGTGCTCAACCAGCTGCAAGCGCTGCGCGAGGTGCCTGCCAGTGCCCAGGTGGCCCAGCGCCTGGGTGTCTCAGTCGGTGAGCTGGTGACGCAGATCCGCCGTGTGCGCCTGCTCAACCGCGAGCCGGTCTCCCTGGAGTGGACCTGGGTGCGCACGGCGCTGGGCCGCCAGCTTGCGCAGGCTGACCTGATCGGCCGCGACATCTTCCTGATTCTGGAGAACGACTGCGGCGTGCCGCTGGGCCACGCCGACCTGGCGCTGGACGCGGCGCCCGCAGATGCCGACACCGCACAGGCGCTGGGCATCGCCCCCGGTGAGCCGGTGCTGCGCATCGAACGCCTGACCCATGACATCCACGGCACGCCGGTGGACTTCGAGTTTCTGTATTTCCGCGGTGACACCTTTCAGTACCGCTTTCGGGTCGATCGCCATCGGCCCCAGGAGTGAACCCATGCAAACCATCGAACATGAATACGACATCGTCGTGGTGGGGGGCGGCACGGCCGGCCCCATGGCCGCGATCAAGGCCAAGGAGGCCAACCCCAAGCTGCGCGTGCTGCTGCTGGACAAGGCCCACGTCAAGCGCAGCGGCTGTATCTCCATGGGCATGGACGGGCTGAACAACGCCGTCGTGCCCGGCTACGCCACGCCCGAGCAGTACACCAAGGAGATCACGATCGCCAACGACGGCATCGTCAACCAGTCCACGGTGTACGCCTATGCACAGCACAGCTTCAGCACCATCGAACAGCTCGACCGCTGGGGCGTGAAGTTCGAGAAGGACGCCACCGGCGATTACGCAATGAAGAAGGTGCACCACCTGGGCACCTATGTGCTGCCGATGCCCGAAGGGCACGACGTCAAGAAGGTGCTGTACCGCCAGCTCAAGCGCACCCGCGTCGAGATCACCAACCGCATCATCGCCACGCGCCTGCTCAAGGCCGCCGATGGCAGCGTCAACGGCGTGATGGGCTTTGACAGCCGCACGGCCGACTTCCATGTGGTGCGCGCCAAGGCCGTGATCTTGGCCTGCGGTGCGGCCGGTCGCCTGGGCCTGCCTTCGTCGGGCTACCTGATGGGCACCTACGAGAACCCGACCAATGCGGGCGATGGCTATGTGATGGCCTACCACGCGGGTGCCGAGCTGGCCAACCTGGAGTGCTACCAGATCAACCCGCTGATCAAGGACTACAACGGCCCGGCATGCGCCTACGTGACCGGCCCGCTGGGCGGCTACACGGCCAACGGCGACGGTGAGCGCTTCATCGAGTGCGACTACTGGAGCGGCCAGATGATGCTGGAGTTCTACCAGGAGCTGCAAGGCGGCAAGGGCCCCGTGTTCCTCAAGCTCGACCACCTGGCCGAGGAAACCATCCAGACCATCGAGACCATTCTGCATGGCAACGAGCGCCCCAGCCGCGGTCAGTTCCACGCCGGGCGGGGCACCGACTACCGCAAGGACATGGTCGAGATGCACATCTCGGAGATTGGCTTTTGCAGCGGCCACAGCGCCTCGGGCGTGGCGGTCAATGCCAAGGCCGAGACGACGGTGCCGGGCTTGTATGCCGTGGGTGACATGGCTGCCGTGCCCCACAACTACATGCTGGGCGCCTTCACCTATGGCTGGTTTGCGGGTATCAACGCGGCCGAACGCGCCAGCCAGCTGGACTTCAGCGCGGTGGACGCCGAGCAGATCGAAGCCGAGAAGCGCCGCGTCTACGCCCCTTTGCTGCGCGACCACGGTCTGCCCCCGCTGCAGGTCGAGTACAAGCTGCGCCGCTTCGTCAACGACTACCTGCAGCCGCCCAAGGTGACGCGCAAATATGAGATCGGCCTCAAGCGCTTCGAGGAGATCGGCGAAGACATCGGCCACCTGCACGCCCGCAACCCGCACGAGCTGATGCGCGCAGCCGAAGTGTCGGTGATCCGCGACTGCGCCGAGATGGCCGCCCGCGCCTCGCTGTTCCGCACCGAAAGCCGCTGGGGCCTGTACCACCTGCGCGTGGACTACCCCGAGCGCAACGATGCGGACTGGTTCTGCCACGCCCATCTCTACAAGGACGAGCAAGGCCGCATGGCCCACGCCAAGCGCGAGATCGAGCCCTACATCGTGCCCATCGACGACACCGAGAAGACCGCCTACGACCGCCTGCGCATCCCGCGCGGCCAGGCTCAGAACCTGAGCGCCGATGCAGCCCAGCCCGTGCCGGCTGCCGCCTGATCTTTGAAGGAAGACCCCATGCCTTTCGCCCCCGCCGCCATCGCCCAGTACAGCGAAGCCGCCGTCACCGTGGACCTGGACAAGTGCATCGCCCACAAAGGGTGCACCGTCTGCATCGACGTCTGCCCGATGGACGTGCTCGCCATCGACCCCGCCACCGGCAAGGCCCACATGAAGCACGACGAGTGCTGGTACTGCCTGCCTTGCCAGAAGGATTGCCCCACCCAGGCCATCAAGGTCGAGATCCCTTACCTCGTGCGCTGACGCCCGCTCAGCGCACGTCCATCCCAACATCAGGAGTTGTCACATGTCTTTGCCTTCTTTTTCGCGCGCCCTGCGCACCGCGGCCCTCGCCTTGACCGCCACGGCCACCGCCCTGGCCGCCCAGGCTGAAACCATCCGCCTGGCCATCGGCACCCAGGACACGACCATCAACTGCGCCACCGGCGGCTTGCTGATCCGCGAGCTCAAGCTGCTCGACAAGTACCTGCCCAAGGACGGCAAGTACAAGGGCGTCACCTACGACGTGCAGTGGAAGAACTTCACCTCGGGCGCACCGCTGACCAACGAGATGCTGGCCGACAAGCTGGACATCGGCTCGATGGCCGAGTTCCCCGGCGCGGCCAATGGCGCCGCCTTCGAGAAGGCCGGCAAGAAGAGCGTGTTCATCACGGTGCTGTCGGGCAGCACGCTGGGCAGCGGCAACGGCATCGTCGTGCCCAAGGACTCGCCGGTGACCTCGCTGGCCGAGCTGCGCGGCCGCACGATCTCGGTGCCGTTTGCCTCGGCCGCCCACGGCATGCTGCTGCGGGCCCTGAAGGCACAAGGGCTGGACCCGGCCAAGGACGTGAACATCATCACCCAGGCGCCGGAAGTGGCCGGCCCCGCGCTGCAGGCCAACAAGATCGAGGCCCACGCCGACTTCGTTCCCTTTGCTGAGGCCTTCCCCTTCCGCGGCTTTGCCCGCAAGATCTATGACGGCGCCCAGGCCAAGTCGCCCACCTTCCACGGCACGCTGGTCAACACCGCGTTTGCCCAGAAGTACCCCGAGGTGGTGACGGCCTTCCTGCGTGCGTCCATCGAGGCCGACCGTCTGATCGCCGCCGAGCCCGAGAAGTACAGCGAGCTGATCGAGAAGCACACCGGCATCGAAGCGCCGGTGAACTACCTCTTCCACGGCCCGCTGGGCTTGCAGACGCGCGACCACAGCTTCAAGCCCGAGTACCGTCAGGCCCTGCAGACCGCCATTGAAACCCTGCGCCTGCTGCGCCGCACCGACACGACGCTGACCGCCAACGCGTTGATCGACGAGCAGTACATCCGCACCGCTTATCAGCAGTCCGGCCTGAACTACGACGCCCAACTGAAGAACACGGCCAAGGCCCCGCTGAAGGCCAACGATGCGCTCACGGGCAAGGCCATCACCGACACGCAGCGCCTGGCCGGCCTGTGGGTGAAGGGCGAGGGCAAGGTGCGCCACTACGCCTCGATCGAGAACGCGCTCAAGGACCTGGCCCAGCTGGAGAAGGCCGGCAAGAGCGCCCGCGCAGTGTACGTGCATGACCTGATCCATCGCATCAAGCTGCTGGGCAACCTGGCCTGGTACGCCACCGATGCCAAGGGCCAGGTGAGCGCCTTCCTGCAAAAGGATGCGGCCGTGGCCTATGCCGGGGCCAACAAGGGCAAGGTGTTTGACCTGGCCGGCCTGCGTGCCGGTGTGACAGGACGCTGAGCATGAGCGCCGCACCAAGCCAAGTCTGGCGCTGGGGCGCCCAGGCGATCTCGCTGGTGGCGTGCGTGCTGGTGTGGCACGTGCTGTCCACCCAGCGAGCCCACCTGGGGTTGGTCACCTTCGCGAACGTGCCGCCACCGGCCGAGGTGTGGGCCGCGGCTTGGGAGCTCGTCGAGTCTCCGAAGCTGAGCCAGCACCTGTCGAGCAGCCTGCTGCGCGTGGCCTCGGGCTTCGTGTCGGCGGCGGTGCTCGGTGTGGTCCTGGGACTGCTGATCGGGCGCTCGCGCTGGGTGCGCCTGGCCTTGCTGCCGCCGCTGGAAGTGGCCCGGCCCATTCCCGCTGTGGCCTGGATCCCGCTGGCCATTCTGATGTTCCCCTCGTCGGAAGGCAGCATGGTCTTCATCACCTTCGTGGGCGCGCTGTTTCCCATCCTGCTCAACACCATCCACGGGGTCAGCGGCGTGGACCCGCGCCTGGTGGCCTCGGCGCGCAGCCTGGGCACCAGCCGCTGGCGTCTGTTCGGTCAGGTCATCCTGCCCTCGGCGGCGCCCAGCATCGTCACGGGCCTGTCGATCGGCATGGGCACCTGCTGGTTCTGCCTGGTCACGGCCGAGATGATCTCGGGCCAGTACGGCATCGGCTACTACACCTGGGAGTCCTACACCGTGCAGGCCTACGCCAACATCATCGTCGGCATGCTGGTGATCGGCCTGCTGGGCATGGGCAGCAGCGCGCTGATCCACTGGGGCGGCCAACGTCTGATGCCTTGGCATCGTTCACAAGGAGGTCAGGCATGAGTGCCGTTCTCAAAAGCGTTCCCCCGGTCGCCACGCACGCCGGCACCGGTCGCCTCGACATCGATCAGGTGTCCATCCACCTGGGCGAAGGCGCGCAGCGCTTCGTGGCGCTCGACGAGGTCTCGCTCACGATCGAGCCCGGCGAGTTCGTCTGCCTGCTGGGGCCTTCGGGCTGCGGCAAGTCCACCTTGCTGGGGGCGCTGGCCGGCCACTTGCAACCCACCCATGGCGAGGCGCGGCTTGATGGCCAGCGCATCGACGGCCCCGATCCGCAGCGTGGCCTCGTTTTTCAGCACCACACACTGTTCCCGTGGCTGAGCGTGCAGGACAACGTGGCCTATGGCCTGAAGATGCGCGGTGTGTCGCGCGCCGAGCGGCTGCAGCAGGCGCAGGCGCTGCTGAAGGAAGTGGGCCTGCAAGGCTTCGAGCAGCGCTATCCGCACGCGCTGTCGGGCGGCATGCAGCAGCGCGTCGAGATCGCCCGGGTGCTGATCAACCAGCCGCGCGTGTTGCTGATGGACGAGCCCTTTGGCGCATTGGATGCGCTGACCCGCCTGAAGATGCAGGAGCTGTTGCTGAGCCTGTGGGGCCACCTGAAGACCACCATCGTCTTCGTGACCCACGACATCGACGAAGCCCTGTTCATGGCCGACCGCATCCTGGTGATGAGCCCGAGACCGGGGCGCATCATCGAAGAGATCCACGTCGAAGCCGAGCGCCCGCGTCAGTCCGAATGGCTGACCAGCGTGCCCTTTGCGCGCCTCAAGCGCCACTGCCTGGACCTGCTGCGCGACCCGACCACCACCCTGCCGCTGGAGCGCCTCAACCCCGTGACGGGTTTGAACCGCCGCGGCATCCGCTCCTCCGAATTCTGAAGAAAGCACCTTCCCCCATGAGCACCCTGTTTGCCCTGCCGCCGCCCGAGGTGTCGGCCGACGACCATGACCTGCAAGCGCTGCACCCGCGCCTGACCTCGGACGACGCCACCGTGCGCCGCCTGGCCCTGATCGAGCTGGCCGAACTGGAAGACGAAGCTCACGCGCCCTGGTTGGCCTGGGCCTTGCGCGACCCGGACCCGGCCATCCGCGCCGATGTGGCCGCGCGCCTGGCGTACTGGGAGCAGCCCGTCATCCTGAGCGCGCTGGTAAATGCCTTGCATGACGTGGTGCCGGCCGTGCGTCGGGCCGCCGCCTACAGCCTGGCCGAGATCAAGCAGACCGAGAGCGGCACGCTGCTGCTGCCCGCGCTGGACGGGGCCCAAGGCTTCGTGCTGGCCAGCCTGCTGCACGCCATCAAGGAGCTGCGCCTGCCGGGCAGCCTGCACGCCGCCTTGCGCGCCACCGATGACCCCGACACGGCCGTGCGCCTGGCTGCGGTGGGCGTGCTGGGCTGGCTCAAGGATGCGAGCGCGCTGCCGGTGCTCACCCACCTGGCCGCCCACGACCCTGATCCCGAGGTGCGCCGCGCGGCGGTGGGCGCGTTGGGCCTGGGGCAGGGTCACGATGCGCAGGTGCAGCCGGCCCTGCTAGGGGCTTTGCAGGACCCGGTCTGGCGCGTGCGCGAAGAAGCCGCAGCCACGCTGGGCAAGTTGAAGCTGCCCGAAGCGGTGACGCCCCTGATCCAGAGCCTGCAGGACGCCTACTGGCAGGTGCGCCAGCTGGCCGCGCGAGCGCTGGGCCGGCTGAAAGACGCGCAGGCCGTGGACGCGCTGATCACGCACGCCTTGCAGCACGACATCGCCAACCTGCGCAAGGAGGCCAGCGTGGCCCTGGGCGAGATCGGCGATGCCTCGGCCTTGCCCGCACTGGCCATCGCGGCCCAGGACGCGGACCCGGAAGTGCGCAAGACGGCGCGCCTGGCGATCACGCTCATCCAGCAGCGGGCGGCAGCCTGAATCGTCGCCTCCCGGATCAAGTTGTCCGCAAGGGGCAAACGCCCCTTGAACGCACAAAGCGCCAGCGCCCTGAAAAGGCACTGGCGCTCATCACATGAGCCTTCGGTGTGCGAAGGCCCTGGCCACTCAGTACACGCGCCGCTGGCTGCTGCTCAACTTGTGCAGCGTCGCCACCAAGGTGTCGATCTCCGCACAGGTGTTGTAGAAGGCCAGCGAGGGCCGTACCGTGGCCTCCAGCCCGAAGCGCCGCAAGATGGGCTGGGCGCAGTGGTGGCCGGAACGCACCGCGATGCCCTCCTTGTTCAGCGCCGCGCCCACCTCTTCGGTCTTGAAGCCCTGCAAGGTGAAGGACAGCACCGCCGCCTTGTCGGGCGCCGTGCCTATCAACTTCAGGCCGGGCACGTCCTGCAGCAGGCGGGTGCCGTACAGCAGCAACTGGTGCTCGTAGGCCGCGATGTTCTCGATGCCCAGCTTTTGCACATAGTCGATCGCGGCGCCCAGGCCCACCGCATCCGCGATGTTGCCCGTGCCGGCCTCGAACCGACCCGGTGCATCGTGGTACTCGGTGTGCTCGAAGGTCACGTCCTTGATCATGTTGCCGCCACCTTGCCAGGGCGGCGTCTCGTTCAAGAGCGCTTCCTTGCCGTACAGCACGCCAATGCCAGTCGGCCCGAACACCTTGTGGCCCGAGAACACGAACCAGTCGCAGTCCAGATCGATCACGTCGGCGCGCAGGTGCGAGACCGACTGTGCCCCGTCCACCAGCACCTTGGCGCCAGCGCTGTGCGCCATCGCCACGATCTGCTTGGCCGGCGTGACCGTGCCCAGCGCGTTCGACACCTGCGTGAACGACACCAGCTTCGTGCGCGCATTGAGCAGCTTGGCGTACTCGTCCAGCCGCACCTGACCGTCGTCGTCCACCGGGATCACGCGCAGCTTCGCACCGGTGCGGGCACACAACTGCTGCCACGGCACGATGTTGGCGTGGTGCTCCAGGTGACTGACGATGATCTCGTCGCCCGCGCCGATGTTCGCCTCGCCCCAGCTCTTGGCCACCAGGTTGATGGCCTCGGTGGTGCCGCGCACGAACACGATCTCGTTGACCGAGCGCGCGTTCACGAAGCCCCGCACCTTCTCGCGCGCCGCCTCGTAGGCATCTGTGGCCCGCGCCGCGAGTTCATGCGCCGCGCGGTGGATGTTCGAGTTCTCGTGTGCGTAGAAGTAGGCGATGCGGTCGATCACAGACTGCGGCTTGTGCGTGGTCGCCGCGTTGTCCAGCCAGATCAGCGGCTTGCCGTTCACCCGCTCGCGCAGTACAGGGAAGTCGCGCCGAACCAGATTGACGTCAAACGGCGGCGCAAAGCCATGGGCCTGCGGCGACAGCGGCTGAGCGGCTTGCCCTGGCACCTGCAGGCCCGGCGCATGGCCAGCCAGACCACTGAGCCCCGCACCCAAGAAGTAGAACGACGGCGTCGCACCGCCTGCCTCAGCCTGCGGAGTCCGCGCAGGCGAACGCAGCGCCAACAGCTCGCTGAGCTCCGCGTCAGACGGCAAGCCCCAGTCCAGCGGGTTCAGCGTCAGGATGGGCTGCACACCCCCCGTGCGCGATGCTGGGTTCACGTCCAAGGGCAGGTCGCCAGCAAACGACGGTGGCACCTGCCCCGGCGCGGCCACCGCGGGCAAAGCAGGCACACCTTCGTAACCGGTCGAGACCGGACTGACCGCGGCGTTGGACACCGGCGGCACGGCAAAGGGATGAGCGGCGGTGGGCGAGTTCAGGTGCGACAAGCCGGGCGGCAAACCGGCAGGCAACGCGGCCCCACTCGGAGCCGAACCTGGCAGCGCCGAGAAAAACTGGTTGGCCAGCTGGGCCAAGGCTTGCGCGTCCGGCACACCCAGGCCGGCGAGGTCACTTGTACTCATGGTACTTGTTGATTTCAACGTCTTCGAGCACCGCGATGGCGTCGTCGGTCAGCACCGCCAGCGAGCAGTACAGCGACACGAGGTAGGACGCGATGGCCTTGTGGTTGATGCCCATGAAGCGCACCGCCAGACCCGGGCTTTGCGCGCCCGGCAGGTCCGGCTGGTACAGCCCCACCACGCCCTGACGGCTCTCGCCCGTGCGGATCAGCAGGATCTTGGTCTTGTTGTCCTCGATCTTGATCTTGTCGCACGGGATCAGCGGGATGCCCCGCCAGGTGATGAACTGCGAGCCGAACAACGACACGGTGGGCGGCGGCACGCCACGGCGGGTGCACTCGCGGCCAAACGCCGTGATGGCCAGCGGATGCGCCAGAAAGAAGCCCGGTTCCTTCCAGACCTTGGACAGCAGGTCGTCCAGATCATCGGGTGTGGGCGCACCCGTGCGGGTCTTGATGTGCTGCTGCGGCGCGATGTTGGCCAACAGACCATATTCCTTGTTGTTGATCAGCTCGGCTTCCTGGCGCTCCTTGATCGTCTCGATGGTCAGGCGCAGCTGCTCGGCGATCTGGTTGTAGGGCCTGGAGTACAGGTCCGACACACGGGTGTGCACGTCCAGTACCGTGTTCACGGCCGACAGCAGGTACTCGCGCGGGTTGTCGATGTAGTCCACAAAGGTCTGCGGCAGTTCGCGCTCGTCGCGGCCCGAACAGTCCACGGTCACGCTGGACGCGTCCTTGACCTTGTTGACGCGGTAGATACCGGCCTCCACCGGCACCCATTGCAGCAGGTGGGTCAGCCAGCGCGGCGTGATCGTGCCCATCTGTGGCACGGTGCGCGTGGCGATGGCAAGTTGCCGGGCGGCGATGTCGCCCAAGGCGGTGCTTTGTTCGTGGGTGTTGGCCATGAGGCGCGTTCTCCTGATTGAACTGGGGTTGTGAAACGGACGGGAAAAGGAGACAGGGAAATGGGGGGCGACGCGGCTCAGTCGCTCTGGCGGCTCTGCGCCTGGGTGATGCTGCTGCCCGGCGGCACGCTGTGGGTCAGCCACACATTGCCGCCGATGCTCGAACCTCGACCGATCGTGATGCGGCCTAACACCGTGGCGCCGGCGTAGATGACGACGTCGTCCTCGACGATGGGGTGGCGTGGCTGGCCCTTGAGCAACTGCCCGGTGTCGTCGGTGGGAAAGCGCTTGGCGCCCAGCGTCACGGCCTGGTACAGGCGCACCCGCTCGCCGATCACCGTGGTCTCGCCGATGACGACCCCAGTGCCGTGGTCGATGAAAAAGGCCGGCCCGATCTGCGCGCCCGGGTGGATGTCGATGCCGGTGCGCGAATGCGCGATGTCGGCGATCAGGCGCGCCAGCAGCGGCGCCCCGAGCTGATGCAAGGCATGCGCCAGACGGTGGTGGATGATGGCCGTCATGCCCGGATAGCACAGCAGGATCTCGGAGATGCTGGTGGCCGCCGGGTCGCCCTGATAGGCCGACTGCAGGTCACTCACCAGCAGCGCGCAGATGGCAGGCAGCTCGGCCGCGAATGCGTGCGTGATGCGACGCGCTTCTTCGGCCAGATCCGGGTCATCGCTGTGCACATCCGGGCGCACGAACAGCAAGCCGCGGCGCACCTGCTCGACCAACTCCTGCAAGGTGCTGTGCAGCGTGTAGCCCACGAAGTAGTCGATGCTGTCGTCGCTCAGATCGGGCCGGCCGTAATGCGTCGGGAACAGCGCGGCCGACAGCCCCAGCACGATGCGCGACAGCACCTCGCGGGCGGGCAGTTCCCTCAAACGCCCCTGGTGCCGCACGTTGTGCGTCACCTCACGGGACTGGCGCAACTCGGCCACGATGCGGCCCAGTTGCCAAGCGGAGGACGACAGAAGCTCGGGGTTCTGGCTCTGAAAAAGCGGTGTGATCGACATGACAGCAGGTCCCTACACAGACCGGCTCAGTCTCGCGGGGGCTGCCTCACACGCAAAATGATTTGTTTTATGCGCCTCAGTTGTTATTCGATTCGCGCATAAGCGGCAAGACTCAGCGCATGAGCGGAGTCTGCGGGCAACAAAAAAGCACCTGGCTGTAAAGCGAGGTGCTTGTCATCATTGGCGCGCCCGGCTGGGATCGAACCAGCAACCCCTGCCTTCGGAGGGCAGTACTCTATCCATTGAGCTACGGGCGCAGCAAGGCGGATTCTAGCAGGGGTCTGTGCGCGTGCGTTTCGTGAAAGCCGGTGCACGACCTATAATGTCCCTTTCAGATGACCGGTCTTGCCGGTCTGATGTCGTCACCCACCAACCAGCGCCTCCTGAACACCCCATGAGCCAAGCGCCCCAAACCCAAGAGTCCGGTCATCAAGGCCCGATCAGCACCCCCCAGCAACTGATGGTTGCCGTGGTGGCCGCTTTCATCATCCCGGTGGCCATCATTGCGCTGCTGGTCATGTATGTGTCGTCGCACAGCCAAAAGGCTGCCGGCTCCGACGCCCTGAGCGCCCAAGCCACCGCCGACCGCATCATGCCTGTGGGCACAGTGCAGATCAAACTGGCTTCGGCCAACGCTGGCCCGCGCTCGGGTGAAGAAGCCTACAAGGCACAGTGCGCCGCCTGCCATGACGCCGGCATGCTGGGTGCGCCCAAGTTTGGCGACGCTGGCGCCTGGGGCGGTCGCATCGGTCAAGGCCTGACCACCCTGGCCACCCACGCCATCAAGGGCTTCAACGCCATGCCCGCACAAGGCGGTGGCGACATGAGCGACCTGGAAATCACCCGCGCAGCCGCCTTCATGGCCAACGCCGGTGGCGCCAAGTTCGAAGAGCCTGCCGCACCTGCTGCCGAAGCGGCTTCGGCCCCCTGAGCGTCTCCACGCTGATCGAAAAAGCCGGCTCCTCTAGCCGGCTTTTTTCATGGTGCGTTCGCTAAGATGCGCTGACCGGGTCGATCACACCGGTGCCGGCTCGCGAACAAACCCAAATCGAGCCGGCATGTCGGCGAACGTGATCTCCTGAGGCTCGCCCCACACGCCGGCGGCCACAGCATCGGCGGCCGTCGCCATGTCCATGGAGCGCACCACGCCCAGCCCAGCCTCGGTCAGCAGATACAGGCGGCCGTGCTCGTCCAACCAGCACGACTGCACTGCGCCCACGTCCTGGCCGGTGTGAGCCTGCACCTCAAAGCCACTGCCGTGCGGGTCGGGCTCACTGTCTGACAAACGCCGCACGCCCAAGACCAAGGGAGCCAGCTCCAACTGCAGGTACACGCGCTGCGGGCCGTTCTGGAAGAACCAGGCCCCGCGCTCATCGGCCAGATAGTTGCGGTGAATGAAGGCCTTGAACTTCTCGTGCTCGATCAGGCTGCCCTTGATCTGCGGAAAGGGTCCGGCCGCCTGGGTGGGCGCGTCGCGCAGATACCAGTCGCCGCGGGCATCCAGCGCCAGCCAGCCGTAGCAATTCGGCACATTGGGCCACTTGAGCATGGCGGCTTTGACGATCTCGTCCATGTCAGTCCTCACAAATGTTGGGCCAGCCAGCGGCCCACAGCCCGCGGCAGGTCGGCCACATGGCCCGGGAAACGGCCTTGCGGAAAGCCCACATGCCCGCCTTCGGCCGGCTGCCACAGCGTCACGGCAGGCCCCACCTCCTCCGCACGGGGCAAGCTCTCGGCCGGCACAAACGGGTCGTTGCGGGCGTTGAGCACCAGGGCCGGGACATGGCGCATCGCACGCAGCCCAGGCTTGGCCGAAGCGCGCCGCCAGTAGTCCTCGGTGTTGGCAAAGCCATGCACCGGGGCCGTGTAGGCATTGTCGTATTCGTACAGATCCCGCGCCGCCAGCAGGGCATCGAGCTTCACCACGCCCGGGTGCGCCCGCGCCTTCAGCAAGGCCTTGGGCTTGAGCGTGCGCATGAACATGCGGGTGTACACATGGCGGTTGAAGCCCTGCCCCAGCGCCTGACCGGCTGCCGTCAGGTCCACGGGCGAGGAGATCGCCACCACGGCCTTCACCAAGGTCTCGGCCTGACTGCCCGCCTCTTGCGCCCAGCGCAGCAGCGCGTTGCCACCCAAGGACACACCCACGGCCAGCATGGGCCCGGTGTGGCGCAAGGCCAGGCGGCGCAAGATCCAGTCCAGCTCCTCATGGTCACCCGAGTGGTAGGCCCGCAGCGTGCGGTTCATCTCGCCAGAGCAGCCCCGAAAATGCGGCACCACATAGTCCCAGCCCTGGGCCTGGGCCCAGTGGGCAAAGGCACGTGCGTAATGGCTTTGCGACGAGCCCTCCAGGCCGTGGAACAGCACCAGCAAGGGCCGCCGAACGGGCGCGCCGGCGGGCGCCGCCAGCCCGTCCACATCGATGAAATCCCCGTCGGGCGTGTCCCAGCGCTCGCGCTGGTAGCGCACCGCCTCGGCCACCTGATCGGCCCGAGGATGGCTGTAGAGCGCCGGCCAGATGGTCTGGACATTGCCGCCCAACGCCCCAGCGCCCTTCAGCCAGCGTGGTGCCTGGTAGTGCAGCATGACCGGCTCAGTGCAAGGTCGAGCGCGGCTCGGAGATGTCCGGCAGGTCTTGCGGCATGCCGGCGCTCGCGTGGTGAGCCACCATGCGCCAGCCCTGCGGCGTGCGCAGGTACACATTGGTGGCAATGACAAACGCGGTCTGCAGCCCCTCGGACGTCATGGCCTGCACTTTCTCCGTCACATGGTGCACGGCGCACACGGCCGTCTCCATGCGGCGCACATGCTCGATGGTGATGTGCACCGGCCCGGTCGCCAGCGTGGCCGCAAACGCCGCCCGCACCGCCACCGTGCCCACCGTGCGCGGACCGCCCGGCGACACGCAGGCGATCTCTTCGTCGTCGGCCCAGCAGGCCATCACCTTGTCCACGTCACCGTGGCGCATGGCATCGTAGAACGAGGCCTCGGTCTCGTCGGCCGTGGTCATCAGGGCCTGGGCCGCCTTGATCGCGCGCGGGTCTTTCATGGCAAGCGTCCTTACTTGAACACCACGGTCTTGTGACCGTTCATCAGCACACGGTGCTCGGCGTGCCACTTCACGGCGCGCGCCAGCACCACACACTCCACATCCCGCCCCACGGCGGTGAAATCTTCCGGGGTCAGGGTGTGATCCACCCGTTCCACGTCCTGCTCGATGATCGGGCCCTCGTCCAGGTCGGCGGTCACGTAGTGGGCCGTCGCACCGATCAGCTTCACGCCACGGTCATGCGCCTGATAGTAAGGCTTGGCGCCCTTGAAGCTGGGCAAAAAGCTGTGGTGGATGTTGATGGCGCGGCCCTTGAGGAACTGGCAGAACTCGGCGCTGAGGATCTGCATGTAGCGCGCCAGCACGACCAGGTCCACGCCTTCTTGCGCCACCAGGGCTTCGACCTGCTGCTCCTGCGCGCGCTTGACCTCGGGGCTGGAGCCCGTGGGCAGCGGCAGGTGGTGGAAGGGGATGCCGTAGCTGGCGGCCAGCTCGGCGTAGTCCGGGTGGTTGGAGACGATCGCCGGGATGTCGATGGGCAACCAGCCCGAGCGCCAGCGGAACAGCAGGTCGTTGAGGCAGTGCCCATGCTTGCTGACCATGATCAGCACGCGCGGCTTGCGCGCCAGCGCGCGGATGGACGCCGTCATCTGGAACTGCTCGCGCACGTGCGAGAACAGGCGCTCCAGCGTGCCGGCATCGGCCAGGTGGTCGGGCGCCGCAAAGTGCACGCGCATGAAGAACAGACCGGTGCTGTCCTCGCTTTGCACATCGCCAAACTGTTGCGAGTCGATGATGTTGCAGCCGGCCTGATACAGCAGGCCCGACACCGCGTGAACGATGCCGGTGGTGTCCCGGCAGGACAGAGTCAGAACGAATTCGTGCGTGGTCTTCATGATGGAGAACGATTGTAGGCGGGGCGCATGACGGTTGCGGGTCGCACACCCGATGCACACACCGTGCGATCAACGCGCATACAGGCGCTCGATCTCGGCGGCAAAGCGGGTCATCAGGTTGTTGCGCTTGAGTTTGAGTGTGGGGGTCATCATGGTGTTCTCCACGGTCCAGGGCTCCAGCGTCAGCCAAACATTGCGGGGTACCGCGTAATGCGGAAAGCTGGAAGCCGCCTGCTGGATGCGCGTCAGCGCCGCCTTCACCGCAGCAGGGGCCTGCAGGCTGGCCGGGTCCTTGGGGTCCAACTGCAGACTTTGCGCCAGTTGCGCCCACACCTGCGGGTTCATCACCACCACCGCGGCGATGAAGGGACGCTGCTCGCCCAGCACGAAGGCCTGCTCGAACAAGGGATCTCCCGTCAGCGCCTGCTCCAGGTCGCCAGGGGGCACCTTCTCGCCGGTCGAGGTGACGATGATCTCCTTGATGCGGCCCAGGATGCGGATGCGGCCGTCCTCGATGGCAGCCTGGTCGCCCGTGCCCAGCCAGCCTTCGGGCGACAGAACCTTGGCGGTGTCCTCGGGGCGGTTCAGGTAGCCCTTCATCACGCTGGGGCCGCGCACCTGCAGTTCGCGGTTCTCACCGATGCGCACCTCCACGCCGGGCAAGGCACGTCCCACGGAGGAGGGGTCGTTGTCGGTCGGCAGATTGCACGCCACCACGGGCGAGGTCTCGGTCATGCCATAGCCTTGCACCAGCGGCATGCCCACGCCCAGGAAGCAGCGCGCCACCGCCGGCGACAAGGGTGCCCCACCACTGACGGCCACGCGCAGGCGACCGCCAAACTGCGCCAGCAAGGGCCGCGCGGCCAGCTTGTCCAGCAGCGGCCACACCAGACCATCGAACACCGACCACGGAGACGGGGGCACCGGCAGGCCTTGTTGACGACAGAAGCGTCGCCAGCCCACCGACTCGGTCCAGGCAAACAGACGGGCCTTCAACGGCGAGGTGGCCAGCACCTCCTGCAGCCGCGCCTGCACCCGCTCATAGATGCGGGGCACCGACACCAGCACCGTGGGGCGCACGTTGCGCAGGTCTTCGCTCAACTGCGCCACCGAGCGCGCGTACACCACACAGGCCCCGGCCGCCATCGGCAGGTAGTAGCCCGCCGTGCGCTCAAAGGTGTGCGACAGCGGCAGGAAGGACAGGAACACGTCGTCGGGACGCGGCTGGATCACGGCCATCACCGCCTTGACGTTGCTCATCACATTGCGGTGCGTCAGCATCACGCCCTTGGGCTTGCCGGTGGTCCCCGAGGTGTAAACGATGGCCGCGAGGTCATCGGCCTTCGGGCTCGGTGCCGCATGGGCGGGCGTTGCCGCCGTGGCCTGCCCTGCCGCCAGCCAGTCGCTCAGGCTCAGTACCTGCGGGCCGGACGTGGCCGATGTGGCGGCTACAGCAGCGGTGACCGGCACGGCGTTGTCGCACACCACCACCGCTCGCAACGCGGGCAGGTCCGCGCCGACACCGGCGATGGCCTGCCACTGGCTCACGCTTTGCACCACCAGCAGCGACACAGCGCTGTCCGACAGGATGTAGGCAATGCTGGCCGGATTGTCGATGGCGTGCAGAGGCACCGGCGCTCCACCCTGCGCCAAGGTGGCCAGGTCGATGCTGATGGCATCCAGCCCGTTGGGCAGCAGGATGGACACGCGTGCGCCTTGTGGCAGGACCATCGCCTGCAGGGCCGCCGACCACTGCGCCACCCGCTGCGCCACCTGCGTCCAATCCAGCGTCACCCAGGCCTGGCTGGTGGTGTCGAAATGGCGGTAGGCCGCGGTCTGCGGCGTGTGCTGCACGCGCCAGGCCAGCAGCTCGGGCAGGGTTTGCAGGGCATACAGATCGGAGAGCACCTCGGACATGGTCGGTTCCTGGCAGATCAGAAAAGACAAAGCCCGGGCGAACCCGGGCTTGCTGTGTCGCGCGCGGCGGCAGGCACCTCAGTGAGCGTGCACGTGCTCGCCGTCTTTCAACTTGTAGACGGTGCCGCAATACGGGCACTTGCCTTCGCCGGTGGCCACCACGTCAATGTAGACGCGGGGGTGGTTGCTCCACAAGGCTTGCTTGGGGTTGGGGCAAAACACCACGCCCGGCCCTTGCAGGTCGGCCGCGCCCACTTCCACGACGGCTTTGGGAGACTGTGTGTTCGTGCTCATGTTCAGCGTCCTTGGCAATCAGACCAGGGTCAGCCAGTCGGCGTACTTGGCGTTGCGGCCATAGACCACGTCGAAATAGGCCGACTGGATCTTCTCGGTGATGGGGCCACGGGTGCCCGAACCGATCTGCACGCGGTCGAGTTCGCGGATCGGGGTCACTTCCGCGGCGGTGCCGGTGAAGAAGGCCTCGTCGGCGATGTAGATCTCGTCGCGGGTGATGCGCTTTTCCTTGAGCTCCAGGCCCAGGTCCTTGCAGATCGCGGTCACGGTCTTGCGGGTGATGCCGTTCAGAGCACCGGCCGACAGGTCGGGGGTGTAGACCACGCCGTCCTTGATGACGAACACGTTCTCGCCCGAGCCTTCGGAGACGAAACCAGCGGTGTCCAGCAGCAGGGCTTCGTCGTAGCCGTCTTCGGTGGCTTCGAGGTTGGCCAGGATGGAGTTGGTGTAGTTGCTCACCGACTTGGCCTGCGTCATCGTGATGTTGACGTGGTGGCGGGTGAAGCTGGAGGTCTTGACGCGGATGCCGCGGTTGATGCCGTCTTCGCCCAGGTAGGCGCCCCAGGGCCAGGCGGCGACCATGACGTGCACCTTGGCACCCTTGGGGCTCACGCCCATCTTCTCAGAGCCCAGCCAGATCAGCGGACGCAGGTAGCCGCTTTCCAGGTTGTTGGCCTTGATGACGTCGATCTGGGCCTGCATCACCTCGTCGAGGGTGAAAGGCATGGGCATGCGCAGGATCTTGGCGCTGTTGAACAGGCGCTCGGTGTGCTCACGCAGACGGAAGATCGCGGTGCCCTTGTCGGTCTTGTAGGCGCGCACGCCTTCGAAAGCGCCGCAGCCATAGTGCAGCGTGTGGGTCAGCACGTGGATCTTGGCATCGCGCCACTCCACCATCTTGCCGTCCATCCAGATCTTGCCGTCGCGATCGTCCATCGACATGGGGGGAATCCTTCTCAAAGGTGTCGCCACCCGTGTGGCGCTCATCGAACTTTTGATTGTAGCGCCCAGCAGCCCTCAGGCCGAGGCCACAGAAGCCGTCGCGGCCGCCTGAATCAGGCGTTCGCTGCCCCGCTGGCGGAAGTCGGGCACGCGGTGACGGGTGTGGCGCGCGATCATCAGCTCTTCGTTGGTCGGAATCACCCAGACGCTGACCGGGCTGCCCTCCCGGCTGATGCGATGCGGCTGGCCACGCTCGGCAGGCCCGGCGGCGTTGGCCGCCTCGTCCAGCTTCACGCCCAGCCAGGCGGCGTTATGGCAGATGCGCGCCCGGATGGCCGCCGCATGCTCGCCAATCCCGGCCGTGAAAACCAGGCTGTCTACCCCGCCCAGAGCGGCCGCGAGTGAGCCCAGCTCGCGCCGGATGCGGTAGACGTACAGGTCGATGGCCTCGCGGGCGGCCGGATGCTCGCTGGCCAGCAAGGTACGCATGTCCGACGACAGACCCGACACGCCCAGCAGGCCTGACTGTTTGTAGAGCAGCGCCTCGATCTGGCGGGCGTCCATGCCGCGCTCGTCCATCAGCCACAGCAGCACACCCGGGTCGATGTTGCCGCAGCGGGTGCCCATGGGCAAACCGTCCAGCGCCGTGAAACCCATGGTGCTGGCCACGCTGTGCCCGTGCTGCAAGGCGCACATGCTGGCGCCATTGCCCAGGTGCATCACCACCGTGCGGCCTTTGGCGGCATGGCGGTCCACCTGCGGCAGGCGCGAGGCAATGTACTCGTACGACAGGCCATGGAAACCATAGCGCTGCACGCCCGCGTGGTGAAACTCGCGGGGCAAGGCAAAGCGCTGCGAAACCTCGGGCCCGGTGGTGTGGAAGGCCGTGTCAAAACAAGCGACCTGCGGCACGCGGGGCGCCAGCTTCATCAAGGCGCGCACGGGGGCCAGGTTGTGCGGCTGATGCAGCGGCGCCAGCGGCACCAGCTCGGCCAGTTGCTCGACCACCGTCGGTGTCAACACCACCGGCTCCCGAAAGGCCACGCCCCCGTGCACGATGCGGTGCCCCACCGCCACCACCTCGATGCGGTGCAGGAACTGCGGCATGATCTTGAGCAGGTGCGCCAAGGCTGCCTCGTGGTCGAAGCCTTCCTCGCCCGACCAGCGCTGATCGAGCAGCACCTCGCCCCGCACATTGGCCACTTTCAAGCGCGGCGCGGTGCCCAGGCCCTCGATCTGGCCGTGAAACAGGGGCCGGAAGATCCGCGCCGTGAACACCGAGAACTTGAGGCTCGACGAGCCCGCGTTGAGCACGGCAATGGCGTCAGTGGTCATCGTCAGCGGCCTTCCATCATGCCTTCACGGCCGCAGCCAGCGCCTGCGCACGCGCGTGCGCCAGCAGCTTGAGCACCGCGGTGGAGGCCAGACGCATGCGCACCGAGTCGGCGCGGCTGGTCAGCACGATGGGCACCCTGGTGCCCAGCACGATGCCGGCGCTGTCAGCGCCAGCCAGGTACTGCAACTGCTTGGCCAGCATGTTGCCGGCCTCGATGTCGGGCACGACCAGGATGTCGGCCTGCCCCGCTACCGGCGAGACGATGTGCTTGGTGCGGGCCGCCTCCAGGTTCACGGCATTGTCGAAGGCCAGCGGCCCGTCGATCAAACCGCCGGTGATCTGCCCGCGGTCGGCCATCTTGCACAGCATGGCCGCGTCCACCGTGGCCTGCATGTCGGGGTTGACGGTTTCGACCGCTGCCAGGATGGCGACCTTGGGCTCGGGCACCCCCAGCACATGCGCCAACTCGATCGCGTTCTGCACGATGTCGGCTTTTTCGCGCACCGTGGGCGCGATGTTGACCGCCGCATCGGTGACCAGCAGCATCCGCGGGTAGGCCGGCACGTCCATCACGAAGACGTGGCTGACGCGGCGCGCGGTGCGCAACCCCGTGGCCGAGGCCACCACTGCGCCCATCAGTTCATCGGTGTGCAGGCTGCCTTTCATCAGGGCCTGCACCTCGCCCGCCCGCGCCAGCGCCACGGCCGCATCGGCGGCGGCATGGCTGTGCTCGGTATCCACGATGCGCCAGGGCGAGAGGTCCCAGCCGCCTTCCTTGGCCACGGCCCGGATCTTGGCCTGCGGGCCCACCAGCACCGGCTCGATCAGGCCGCGCTGGGCCGCCGCGATCGCCCCCCCCAGCGAATCCGCGTCGCAGGGGTGGACCACCGCACAACGCACGGCCGGCAGGCCCTCACAGGCGCGGAACAGGCGACCGAACACGTCATTGGGATGCTGCGCGTCTGCGTGGGGCGGGCAGAGGTCCGCCGCGGGCGCGACGGGAGGCTGAGAAAGGTTCGTCATCACAAAGGCCGTTGGATCAGAAGCGGAGGGCCGCAGAAGCATCAAATCTTCCAGGGACATGATGACAAGCATAGGACGGAAAACCACAGAAACCCTGATCGCCTACGGTCTTGCACCCCCCATTTGCGTTTTAAGACGACTGGTCATATTATTCAGCCATGGCCCGCACCGCTGACAAAACCGACATCCCCCGCCGCCTCACCGCAGCCGGCTACGAACTGTTCACGCGCTGCGGCTATCACGCCACCGGCATCCAGCAGATCACCGACCAGGCGGGCGTGCCCAAAGGCTCGTTCTACAACCACTTCGAGAGCAAGGAAGCCTTCGCCGCGGCCATCATTGCGCACTACGCGCGCTGGGTGGACGAGGCTTGGGAGCGCTGCCTGAGCGATGCGCCCCCCGACGCCCACGATGCGGTGCGCCACGTTTTCACGCGCTTCATCGCGCACCACGAACAGCAAGGCTGCCAGGGCTGCCTGGTGGGCAACTTCGCCGCCGAAGTGGCCGAGACCAGCGCCTTGTGCTGCACCGTGCTGAACACATCGTTGTCCGGCTGGCGCACACGCTTGGCCGAGTTGCTGCGCCGCGCCCAGACCGAAGGCAGCGTGCGCACCGACGTCGATGCCGACACACTCGCCACCTTCTTCTGGGACGCCTGGGAAGGGGCCCTGCTGCGCATGAAGATCGAACACCACACCCAAGCCCTCAAGGACACGGTCGCGCTGATGCTCGACCACCTCTTGCGTCCTTGATTTTTTTCTTCCACGGAGACCTTTGCATGAGCGACCTGTTCCAGCCCTTCCAACTGGGCCCCATCACCCTGGCCAACCGCGTGGTCATGGCCCCCCTGACGCGCAGCCGCGCCGAAGCCGGCAATGTGCCGGGCCCCCTGATGGTCGAGTACTACGCCCAGCGCGCCGGGATGGGCCTGATCATTGCCGAGGCCACCCAGGTGTCGGCCACCGCCCAGGGCTATCCCAGCACGCCCGGCCTGCACACGGCCGAGCAGGTGGCCGGCTGGCGCAAGGTGACCGATGCCGTGCACGCCAAGGGCGGCAAGATCTATGTGCAACTGTGGCACGTGGGCCGCATGTCGCACACGGCCTACCAGCCAGACGGACAGGCTCCGGTGGCCCCGTCAGCGATTGCCCCCAAGGCCAAGACCTTCGTGGCCGGCCAAGGCATGGTGGATTGCTCGGTGCCGCGCGCTCTGGAAACGGCCGAGATCCCCGGCGTGGTCAATGACTTCCGCACGGCGGCCCGCAACGCCATCGAAGCTGGCTTTGACGGCGTGGAAATCCACGGCGCGCATGGCTACCTGCTGGACGCTTTCCTGCGTGATGGCTCCAACAAGCGCACCGACCAGTACGGCGGCAGCATTGAAAAACGCGCCCGCCTGTTGCTGGAAGTGATGGCCGCCGTCACCGCCGAAATCGGCGCCGACCGCGTGGGCATCCGCCTGTCGCCCGTTTCCCCAGTGAACGACTCCAGCGAGAGCAACCCGCAGCCGCTGTTCGAGCACGTGGTGCGCGAGCTGGAGAAGCTGCACCCGGTCTACATCCATGTGGTGGAAGGCCACACCGGTGGCCCGCGCGACAACGCTCCGTTCGACTACGACGCACTGCGCAAGCTCTACAGCGGCGTGTGGATGGTCAACAACGGCTACGACAAGGCCATGGCCGAAGCCGCGGTGTCGAACCACCATGGCGATCTGGTGTCCTTCGGTCGCGCCGCGATCAGCAACCCGGACCTGGCTCGTCGCCTCCAGGAAAACGCCCCCCTCAACGAGTTGTTCTCGGATGTGGGTCTGTACGGCGGCACCGGCGCGCATGGTTACACCGACTATCCGTCGCTGCCAGCCTGAGGCGGATCCCCGAGGAGTGCCCCGCGTGTCGGGGCTGTCGCACCGGTCTGCGCCCAGCCGTCAAGGCGCGCGCAGCGGTGTGGCGCCCTGGGCCGGCATGAATCGGTTAAGCACCAGCTTCAAGGTGTAGAACACGATCACCGAGCCCAGGAAATCGCCCGTGGCCATCACCAGGAACCCGGACCACTCGTGGGTGTCAGAATCGCGCAGATGGAACCACAGGTGATGCAGCAAGGGGCTGGCCAGTGAATAGGCCACGATGCACGCCAGCAACTTGCCCGGCGTGAGGTTGGTCAGACTGCCCTTCAAACCAAAAAACCGCCGCGCCACCACATAGACCATGTAAGGCGCCACGGTCGCGATGATGCCACCCATGAAAGAGCGCGTGAAATCATCGGGAAAGAAGTACCAGAAGTTGACGCACCACGCGGCCAACAAGAGGCCCACCGCCCCGGAAAAGCCGAACAACAAGGTTGCCAGCAAGCGCACACCTGCCGGCAGATAGACCCAGTTGATGCCGGGCACGTGCTCGCTGGCCCTGAACAGCAACTCGTTGACCCCCACCATCGTCAAGAAGGCGACAAAGGTGGCCAGAACCATCCACATGTGCAGTCCAAGCCGCGCGCTGAATGTCATAAAATTTAGAGTGTGAGGGGTGCTGCGCTGTCTATGGTACTCCCACCCACCTGAGGATCCATCTGTGCCCCGTCCCGCCGATATCTATCTGCGCTTCCTGAAACTGGCTGAAGCCGTGCGCGGTCTGCCCAGTCTGCCCCCCCTTGATCCTCTCGAAGAGCGCATTCTGGAGCTGGTGGCACGCACCAATCTGGCCCAACAGCGCCTGTGCGTGCGCGACCTGATCGGCACCGCCGAACTGGGCTCGCCCGCCACCCTGCACTCGCGCCTGAAGTCCATGCGCGCCAAAGGCTGGATCACCCTGGCCGACACCGAAGATGCCCGCCGCAAGCAGGTGGAATTGACCCCCGCCGCCCTCACGCATTTCGACAAGCTGTCTGAATGCCTGGTGCAGGCCACACGCCAGTGACCCGTTCGGCGTCACCGATTCCTCTGTCTTCCGCAGCCACAACCCAGGACGCCTTGCGCCAACGCCTGCGCTTGGCCCTGCCGCTGCTGCTGCTGTCTGTCCTGATCGGGGCGGTGGGCTCCTTCGTCTACCGCTCACTGGCCGACGAGATTCGCCGCGAAACCCACCGCACACTGACGGTCATTGCCGAACAGAAAACCCTTCAGATCGAAGACCTGCTCGACGAGATCCGCACCGATGCACGGGTGAATTTTGCTGCCCGCTCCCGGGTGACCGCGCTCTTCACGCAATGGTTGGACAGCGGCCGACACGACAGCCGTCTGCTCGCCGACATGCAGGTGGCGGCTCGCGCGGGCATGCGTGTGAAGGGCTGGCAGGGCATGGTGGTGCTGGATCTGAACGGGCAGCCGGTGTTCCGACATGGCACGGCAGACCTGGGGCCCCACGCCGCCCTCATTGCCGATCTGCTCAAGCGCCCCCGCATTGAACTGGTGGACCTGCACCAGACCGCACACGGCCAGGTGCAGTTCGGGGTGCTGGCGCCCATCGGCCCGGACCCACAAGCCCCGCTCGGCTGGGCCTACCTGAGCTGGAACGCCGCACAGACCCTCTACCCCCTGGTGAGCACCTGGCCCGTCCCCACCCGCACGGCCGAAACCTATCTGGTGCGACGCGACGCGGCTCAGGTGCGCTTTGTGACGCCGCTGCGCCACCGACCCCATGCCGAGCTGAGCCTGACCGAGCCGCTGAACACCCCGACGCTGCCAGCCGGGCGGGCGGCCCAGGGTGAGCGCGGCATCTTGCTGGGTGGGCGCGATTACCGCGATGTGCCTGTGCTGGCCTATGCCTCGGCCGTGCAAGGCACCCCCTGGCTGATGCTGGCCGAGATCGACGAGCGCGAAGCCTACGCCGGCATCCGCAGCATGGCCTGGGCCACCGCCATCGTGATGGGGCTGGGCTTGCTGCTGGCCTATTCCGCGGTGTTCCATGCCTGGCGACGTGCCCGCCAGCGCCAGGAGGTGCAGACCCTGCAGGCACGGCAACTGGCAGAGTCGCGCTTTCGGGTCATCTTCGAGCAGGCACCGCTGGGCGTGGCCCTGGTGGACTCACGGACTGGCTTCATCCTGGAGGCCAACCGTCGCCTGTGCGACATCATCGGTGTGCCTGCGGATGCCTTGATCGGCGTTGACCCGCTGCGCTACACCCATCCCGACGACCAGGCCCTGTCGCAACAGCACATCGGCGCCCTGAAGGCTGGCGGCAAAGCCAGCCACACCTTCGCCAAGCGCTACGTGCGCCCCGATGGCGCAGTGGTCTGGGCCAGCGTGACGGGCGCGCCCATTCAGGTGGATGCCGACGATGCGCCGCGCCACCTGTTCATCGTCGAAGACATCAGCGAACGCAAGCGCCACGAGCGTGAACTGCGCGAGGCCACCGAGGCCGCCAAGGCGGCCAACGCCGCCAAGAGCGAGTTCCTGGCGCACATGAGCCACGAGATCCGCACGCCCATGAATGCGGTGCTGGGCCTGGCCCAGGTGCTGGCGCGCGAACCGCTGCCTGAGCACCAGCGCGACATGGTCACGCGCATCCGCACGGCGGGTCAGTCCCTGCTGGCCCTGCTCAACGATGTGCTCGACCTCTCCAAGATCGAAGCCGGTCAGTTGCGGCTAGAACCACGGCCCTTTCAGCTCGCCAAACTGCTGGCCAACCTGGACAGCCTGATGGGACAGATGGCGCGCAGCAAGGGCATCACCTTGCGCCTGCTCACCCCGGACGCCCCCGTGCCCCCGCTGCTGGGCGATGGCCTGCGGCTGGAACAGGTGCTCGTCAACCTCACCGGCAACGCCATCAAGTTCACCGAGCATGGCGAAGTGGTCGTCACCGTGCGCCTCACGCCCTCTGCCGAATCCCCGGACGCGCCATTGCGTCTGCGCTGCGAGGTCAGCGACACCGGCATCGGCATCGCCCCTGAGGCCCTGGGCCGCCTGTTTGCCCCCTTCACCCAAGCCGATGGCGGCATCGGGCGTCGCTTTGGGGGCACCGGACTGGGCCTGTCCATCTGCAAGCGCCTGGTCGAGTTGATGGGCGGCGAGATCGGCGTGCACAGTGAACTGGGTCAGGGCAGCACCTTCTGGTTCGAGTTGCCGATGTCGAACGTCCCTGTAGAGGCGCTGAACGGCGCCGATGCGATCGGTGCCACCGACACCCAGTCAGACGCTTCGCCCTCTGCCCCCCAGGGTCCCCGCCTGGTGGGCGCGCAGGTGCTGGTCGTGGACGACAGCGCCATGAACCGCGATCTGGTGGAGCGCGCCTTGCGTCTGGAGGGCGCCACGGCCACCCTGGCGGCCGATGGTCAACAGGCCGTGCAGATCCTGCGCACCCGCCCCACGGGCTTTGACGCCGTGCTGATGGACGTGCAGATGCCTGTGATGGACGGGCTCAGCGCCACGCGGGTGGTCCGGGAAGAGCTGGGCCTGGCCCAGTTGCCCATCATTGCCTTCACGGCCGGTGTGCGCGATGACCAGCAGGCCGCCGCCCGCGCCGCCGGAGCCAACGACGTGCTGCCCAAGCCCATGGACCTGGAACAAATGGCCATGGTGCTGGCGCACTGGATCGTGCGTCCTGACAAAGCCACCGCACTGACCGAGACACCTGCCCCCCTCCCGTCGGCGATGAGCTCTGCAGCGACCGACACCATGCCCGCCCCCGCCATGGACCTCGATTTTCCTGACATTGCCGGCATCGACGGCAAACGCGCCGCGCAACGCCTGGGCGGTGACCGCGAGATGTTCATCGACCTGCTCAAGATGTTCGTGACCGAGTACGCCGATGCGGTCGCGCGCACGCGTGCCGACCTGACCGCGGGCGACCGTACACAGGCGTCCCGGCGCATGCACACCATGCGCAGCAGTGCCGGTTTCCTCTGCGCCTTGTCGCTGATGGACGCCGCCGGCGATGTGGAAGACGCCATCGGGGCCGACGACGACAGCCTGGAGCCGGCCCTGCGCCTGCTGGAGCGCGAGCTCCTGTCTCTGCTGGACGCCAGCGCACCCTGGCGCTGAGTCGCCCCCCGCGCCCGACCTGGGGCTTGCAGCCCCGCATTTGGCCCATACTTGAGCTGTTGCAGGCGCCGTGGCGCACGCAACCCCAGGCCGCCGTGCCCGGGATTCCTTTTTTCTTGAACCAGTGAGTCCGATCATGCAAGTTTTGCTGCACACCGACAAGAACATCGACGGCGGCGTCCGCACCGCCGAGTACCTCGAATCCCTGGCCAAGGACGAACTGCACCGCTTCGGCGAACACATCACCCGCCTGGAAGCCCACTTGGCCGACGCCAACAGCCACGCCAAGGCCAACAAGGACGACATCCACTGCACGCTGGAAGCCCACGTCAAGGGCCTGCAGCCCGTGGTCGTGAAGGACCATGCCGCCAACGCCCATCAGGCCATCCACGGCGCCATGGACAAGCTCAAGCGCGCCGTGGGCACCGCCCTGGACAAGCACGCCCCCCGTCGTGACGCCACCCTGGCCGTGCCGGAAGCGGACGACGCCCCCAACGCATGAGCGACCACTACGCCGCCCTCGGGGTGGCACCCAGCGCCCCGCTGGCCGAGATCAAGAAGGCCTTTCGCCAGCAGGCGGCGCTGTACCACCCTGACCGCAATCCCTCACCCGACGCACCCGCCCGCTTCCGGGCGGTGCAACAGGCCTACGACGTGCTGTCCGACCCGGACAAGCGCCAGGCCTATGACGACAATCGCCGTCGCAACCTGCTCGATGACCCGCTCGCAACCGCGCAGGACATCTGGCAAGCCTATTTCCGCCCCCTGATCTGATCCCGACGTGAGCCTTTCTCCCTTTTTCCAGCAACTGCGCTCGGCCTATGAGGCCGAACTTGATGACCTGACCTCCGACTCGGAAGGCCGCGGCGTGCTGCGCCAGCGCCTGGCCGAAAAACGCAAGGAGTTGGGCTTCCTCGTCAAGATGATCGAGATCAGCCCCGAGATGGTGGCCGTGGTCTTCCACCAGGCTTTCCGTTTCGTGCAACCGGCGGTGCTCAACCACCTCCTCAGCTGCGATGCCGACGACCTGCCCGACTGGGACGCCGTGTCCGACGCCGTGGAGTTGGCCCCTTGGGCGCAAGACCTGGTTGACACCATCCTGGCCGAGCCCGCCGGCCCCTGGTTCATGACCCTGGCCGTGGCCCTTGAGTACATGCACAGCCGCCCTGGCCCCGCCGCGCGCGCGGCGGAGGACGAGGACACCGACGGTGAAGACGGCGACGACCGTGAAGACCGCGATGACGACGACCGCTACGACGATGACGGCGAGGCCGATCCGCACGACCGCGATGCCGCCGGTGCCGACTGGCTGGCCGACCAAGGCTTCGACCGCAAAGACTGACCCCGAGCCGAGCGCCCTGCGATGACCCAACACCTTGCCCTCATCACCAAGACCCAGAGCCTGATCGCCGCCGGTGACATCGTCGGTGCCGAATCGGCGCTGGCCGAACTGGCCGACACCGAAGGCGACGGCGCCCTGGTCGTCGTGCTCGACCAGCTGCCCGCCAAAGACGTGCTGGCCGTGATCCGCGAGTTCGACACCTCGAAGGAATCGGTGGTCAACCTCGTCATCACGCCGGAGCAGTTCGCCCGCGCCGTCGTGATCGAAAAGCGCTACAAGGACCTGAGCCACACCCACCTGCGCGGCATGGTCAACTCGGTGATCTTCCGGGAAGACGCCGATCCGATCGAGTTCCTCAACGCGCTGGCCGCCATCGAAGGTGGCGCCGAAGCCCTGGCCAACTACTTCTCCGAAAAGTGGAGCCGCATCGAAGCCTTCGCCCGCACCGGCCGCTTCGATGCTGTCGATGACGATGGCGAGATCCTCAGCGAGAGCGATCTGATGGCCTCGGCCTACGCCCGCCCCGTGCTCGACCACGACGAGGTCGCCGACCAGGACTGGATGGAGCTGGCCTGGCTGATGCGCTACGAGTGCCCCGACCTGTTCACCGAGATGCTGCTGGTGCTGCGCGCCAAGGTGCGCGCCTTCGAAGCCGGCCGCCCCGAGTTCGAGGACGACGAGGACGAAGACCGCAGCAAGGTGGAAACCAGCGAGACCGATTTCGGCCGCGTCACCACCGTGGTGCTGGACTCGGACGAAGAATCGGCCATCTGATGTCGGACACGCCCGCCTCCCCCTCCTCTGCTGGCGTCTCGCTCTACGACGCGCGGCCCTTCTTCGAGAAGGCCCTGCAGTACGGCCTCCAGCACGGCCTGATCCCGCAGACCAAGCTGGATGAGATCGCGCGCAGCGCGCCCAAGGGCATGGTGCAGATCGCCGCCTACTTCGGCAGCGAGTTCCTGCGCCCCGAGCTGGAGCGCGCCCGTGACCGCATCGTCAACCTGGTGAGCCTGTACCTGGAAGACAGCTGCGACGGGGACCTGCGCCGCGCCGCCGAATCGCTGCGCGACCACAGCTTTTTGTCGCGCTCCAAGAGTGGCTCGGACATGCTCAAGCGGCTGATCGTGATGCCGCAGACCAGCCACTTCGGCATGAACGAGCGCCAGGAGTTCTCCGACGTTCACATCCCGCAACTCGCCAAGTGGACGCTGCGCCCCCTGGCCGAGTACCGCGCCGAGCTGGCCCGCCGCACCCACGCCGCGCAGCTGATGGCCGCCGCCGAATGGCTGGCCGAGGACCTGGGCCTGGACGAAGACGAGCTGAGCGACGCCGGCCCCGAGGCCGAAGCCGTGATCCGCACCGCCCTGCTGGTGCTGAGCACCGGCCACACCGAGATGCCCGACTGGCGCGCTCTGGGTGCCATCGTGCTCAAGCTGCGCCAGCGCCATGGTGAAGACGCCAGCGGCATCCGCATCACCGTGCCCGCCGAGCTGCCCGTTGAACTGCACCCGGTGGTGGAAAACGTGCGCCGCAGCGTCATGCGCGACCTGCCCAAGATGCTGGACGCGGCCACGCCGATTCGCAAGCTGTTCCAGCAGACGCCGGCCTTCATGGGCCGCTACTTCTGGCTCGACAGCGGCCTGGCTGAAGTCGATGCCCACGAGCGCACCGCCTCGGCCACCTGGAAGAAGATCACCGCCGGCAACGACGACGAGCCCTCGCTGCTCACGCTCTTCCTGTGCGTGGCCGCCGAGAGCCCGCCCAAGACACTGCTGACCGAGCGCATGGCCGGCACGCTGATCCGCAAGATCCGCAAGAGCGGCTGGCAGCCCGAACTGGCCGAGCAGTACATCCAGGCGCATGCGCCCGCGGCCTACCAGGCGGACTACCTCAAGCTGTGGCACAGTTTTGTGGACGAGGCCCGCGCGCCGCTGACCCGCGACGTCGACGACGGCATCCAGAACGCCCTGACGCTGTTGCGTCGGGAATGTCACGTCAAGGCCAGCTGAACGGCGGACGCTGTCCACCCGGTGGCCATGATCCGCGTTGAAGATCCTGTCTGCCACTTTGCCGATTGACCTGTCATGCGACTTGCACGCCCCCATCCCCACCCCGCCGCCAGCGCATCACCTTTGGGACGCGTGCAGGGGCGCCTGTCGGGTCGCGTGGGCCTCGCCGTGCTGGGGCTGATGGTCGGCCTGGTCGTTGTGGGACCTGCGCGGGCTGCACTGCCATCGGCCGATGCGGTGTTCTTTCAGGAAGCCTCGGAATGCACCGCCGGCTTCAAGGCCCGCGTGGTGCAGCATCTCAAGCAAGCGCCTTCGGAAGCGCGCAATCAGGCCATCCTCAAGGACACCGAGCACGGCTTTGTGTTCATCGGCGTGGCCTACAAGAAGGGGCTGCGCAATCCCGAGGCCGATCAGATGCTGAAAGCTGCCGAAGGGCGCTGGAGCCAGCTGAGCACCGCACAGCAGGCCAGCCGCCTGAACCGCTGCACCCAGCAGGCCGATCAGTTGATGGCCGAGGTGTCGGGGCTGGAACGCTTCCTGGTGCGCAACCGGGCGCAGGCGCGTGTGGACAAACTGCTCGCCAAGGAGCAGCGCCCCGCCAAGCCCTGACGAGGTCACCATGTTCGGCCTGTGGCCTGCCCTGCCCCCAACGCCACGTCGCGCCAGCAGCTGGATGCCGCGGCTGGGCGCCCTGCTGGTGGCCGGATGCCTGGCCTGGCCTGCGCACACGGCCGAGCCCCTGCCTGGCACCGATGGCGAAGGTCCGGCGGCGCCTCTGGCCACCACGGTGCCCGTTTTGCGCACCGCCTTCATCCAACTGGTCACGAAGCGCAGCTACCCTGACGACGCCCGACTGGCGCAACTGCAGGCCGCCGCACAGCAGGCCTTCGCCAGCGCTGCGCAGCCCTGGCCCGCAGGAGAACTGTTCCTGTTGATCGACCGCCATCCGCAATCACAAGAAGCCCTGGTGGCCTTGGCGACCGAGGCCGGTGGGTGGGAAGTGATCGGCACCAGTCTGATCAGCACCGGCAAGCCAGGAAGCTACGATCATTTCACGACCCCGTTGGGCGTGTTTTCTCATGGCGATCATCACAGCTTCCGCGCAGAAGGCACCTTCAACGACAACGGCATCCGGGGCTACGGCCTCAAGGGCATGCGGGTGTTCGACCTGGGTTGGGTCCCCGCCGAAAAGGGGTGGGAGCCACCGGGGGTGATCCCCATTCGCCTGCAGGTGCACGCCACCGATCCGGTGCTGGAAAAACGCCTGGGCACGCCCGCCTCCAAAGGCTGTGTGCGCATTGATGCGGGCTTGAACCGCTTTCTCGACCAGTACGGCGTGCTCGACGCACGCTTCGAGGCCACCCAAGCCGAGACAGGGGTGCGCCCCTGGTTCTGGCTGCCCGACCGCACCCCGACGCCGTGGTCAGGTCGCTGGGTGGTGATCGTGGATGTGCCCCGCGCCCCAGCACCCTGACGCCCTCTTGATGCGCATCAAACCCCTTTATGCATTGATTGCATAAAGACATTGCGATTTCATCGTTCGCGGCATGAAGGTTTGTCGGTACAGTCGCACCCCAGACACCCTAACCCGTACCCGTACAAGCCTTCAGAGGATGACGTCCATGTCCCAGCTCTTCACCGCCTCGCCCCTCCGCGCTGCCGCCTTGGCCGCGCTTAGCGTGGCCGCCCTGCCGCAATCGGCCCTGGCCACCAACGGCTACTTCTCGCACGGCTACGGCGTGAAATCCCAGGCCATCGCTGGCGTGGGCATTGCGCTGCCGCAAGATGGCTTGACCGCAGCCACCAACCCGGCCGGTACCGCTTTCACCGGGAACCGATTGGATGTGGGCGCGAACCTGTTCAAGCCGAGCCGGGGCGCTGAGATCACAGGTAATTCGGCCACACTCCCCGATGGCAACGGAGGTACGTTCACCACCAGCCTGAACGGCAAATACAACGGCGACGGGCGTGAGCTCTTCTTGATCCCCGAGTTTGGTTACACCCGCCAGATCGACCCGCAACTGAGCGTGGGCCTGGCTGTGTACGGCAACGGCGGCATGAACACCAGCTACAACACCAGCCCCTTCCAGGGTTTCGGTGTGACCCAAGCCACCAAGATGAACCTGGAGCAGTTGTTCATTTCCCCCTCGGTGGCCTGGAAGGCAACGCCTGACCATGTGTTCGGCGCCGCACTGAACCTCGCTCACCAGCGTTTCTCGATGCGCGGCATCCAGCCGTTTGCGGGCGCCTCGGCCTCGCCGCTTGACGTCTCGGACCGCGGCACCGACAGTTCCAGCGGCGTGGGCATCCGCCTCGGCTGGATCGGTCAGATCACGCCTGAGCTGCGTCTGGGGGCCACCTGGTCGTCCAAGATCCAGGGGCGCTTCGACAAGTACAAGGGCCTGTTCGCCGAGCAAGGTGGCTTTGACATCCCCGCCAACTACGGCATGGGCTTGGCCTGGCAGCCGGCACAAAACTGGACCCTGGGCCTGGACTACCAAGTGATCGAACTGAATGACGTGAAGTCGGTGGGCAATCCTCTGAGCCAGTTGACGGTTCAAGGCCAACCTCTCGGCAGCACCAACGGCCCCGGCTTCGGCTGGAAGGACGTCAAGGTTGTGAAGCTCGGCGTGATCCATCAGCTGAACGATGCCTGGACCCTGCGCGCCGGCTACAGCCACGCCACCCAACCCATCCCCAAGAGCGAGACCTTCCTCAACATCCTCGCCCCCGGTGTGGTGCAAGACCACCTGACTGCCGGCTTCACCTGGAAGACCAGCGCGAACAGCGAGTGGAGCGCCCACTACAGCCACGCGTTTGAGAAGACCGTGAAGGGCTCGGGCGTCATCCCTGCCAATTTCGGCGGAGGCGATGCCAACATCCGCCTCAAGGAAGACATCATCGGCGTGTCGTATGGATGGAAGTTCTGAGGCTCACACCCTGAGCTTTGAACCCTGAGACACCGGCAGGCTGCCACATGAGCCTGCCGGTTTCCTGCTTTTCTGGAATTCCTTCACATGAGCAACTTCACCCCCGTCACCGGCTTGATCGGCGGCCTGCTGATCGGCCTGTCTGCCGTGGTGCTGCTGGCCGGCACCGGTCGCATCGCCGGCATCAGCAACATCGCCCATGGCCTGATCGATGCATGGCGCACCCACCAAGCCCGTCAGGTCTGGCTGTGGCGCCTGCTGTTCGTGCTGGGCATGATCGCGGGCACCTGGATCTGGTTCACCGCCACCGGTCGCACAGTCAACCCACGTGCCGACATGCACCCGATCTTGCTGGTTGTCGCGGGCCTGCTGGTCGGCTATGGCACGTCCTTGGGCAACGGCTGCACCAGTGGCCACGGTGTCTGTGGTCTGGGCCGCCTGTCGCTGCGCTCGCTGGTGGCCACCGGGGTCTTCATGGCCACCGGCATCGCCACCGTTTTTGTCGTCCGCCACGTCATCGGCGGCTGAACCCCAGGAGGATCACAACATGATGCAACCCTTGGTGAGCCTGATGGCTGGTTTGGTGTTTGGCCTGGGTCTGGCCATCGCCGAGATGACCAATCCCTTGAAGGTGCTGGCCTTCCTGGACCTGGCCGGAGACTGGGATCCCAGCCTGGCCTTCGTGATGGGGGGTGCCGTCACGGTGACCGCCCTGGCCTTCCGCTTCATCCTGCGTCGGCCGGTGCCGTTCTATGGCGAGCGCTTTCACCTGCCGACGTTGACGCAGATCGACCGCAAGCTGCTGGTCGGTGCCGCGCTGTTCGGCATCGGTTGGGGTCTGGCCGGCTACTGCCCGGGTCCAGCCCTGGCCACGGTGTTGTCAGGCAACAGCGAGGCCTGGCTGTTCGTGCCTGCGATGCTGGTGGGTGGTGCGCTGCAACGCTGGCAACGCCGTCGCGCCGGCTGACGCGACGATCACGGCGCTGAGAAGCGGCCCCCAACCACACACATCGGAAAGGCCCGCTTGCGAGAACTATTTGTGTGCGGCGCCCATGCAGAGCCGCTGAAGTCGCACGCGCACATGAGCGTTCCCGCACGACCGGATTGCGCAGGATCACTCCCTCAGCATCACTCATACCGGAATTACCCTCTGCCACGCCGAGTCAAAACAAAAAAAGGCCCTCTTGCGAGGGCCTTTTTAACTTGGTTGCGGGGGCCGGATTTGAACCAACGACCTTTGGGTTATGAGCCCAACGAGCTACCAGACTGCTCCACCCCGCGACAGAGGTGACAAACCAGAACCATGTTCTGGCGACATGACGTCAAACGGGAACTGACATCACCGACTGGACTCGGAAGCCAAGCTCTTTCAAGCGTCTTCCGAAGGCTTTCGCCATGATTTGGTTGCGGGGGCCGGATTTGAACCAACGACCTTTGGGTTATGAGCCCAACGAGCTACCAGACTGCTCCACCCCGCGACAGAGAAAGCTATTATGACACAGCTTTTGCGATTTGACCAGTCCCGCGCTCAAAAAGACCGAGGGCCTTCATCATTTACCGCCTTCTGAGGCCTGCGGCGTGCGCTTGGACGCCCCAAAGAGACGGCCAGCACCTGGCACGCGCCCATGAAAAAACCCGCCACGCTTGCACGTGACGGGCTTCATGGCGTCAAACGCCTGGATGCTTATTCAGCAGCGGCTTCGACCGCAGTTTCTTCGGTGCGCTCAACCAGTTCCATGTAGGCCATCGGAGCGTTGTCGCCCACGCGGAAGCCCATCTTCAGGATGCGGGTGTAACCGCCAGGACGCTTGGCAAAGCGGGGGCCCAGCACGTTGAACAGCTTGACGACGTTGTCGCGGTTACGCAGACGGTCGAAAGCCAGACGCTTGTTGGCAACGGTCGGCTCCTTGGCCAGGGTGATCAGCGGCTCGACAACGCGACGCAGTTCCTTGGCCTTGGGGACGGTGGTCTTGATGGCTTCGTGCTCGATGAGCGAGTTGGCCATGTTGCGCAGCATCGCCAGACGGTGCGACGAAGTGCGGTTCAGTTTACGGAGTCCGTGTCCGTGACGCATGGTGCTAGTCCTTTCTTACTTATAAAAACCGACGGCCGTTTCAAGGTACCGCCGGGTGCACCGGATGGCCATGACGGCCATCCACTTTCAAAACAGTGTCAACGCCAGATCAGCGCTTGTCCAGACCTTGAGGCGGCCAGGCTTCCAGGCGCGAGCCCAGGGCCAGACCACGGGAAGCCAGGACTTCCTTGATCTCGTTGAGCGACTTGCGACCCAGGTTCGGGGTCTTGAGCAGCTCGGTCTCGGTACGCTGAATCAGGTCGCCGATGTAGTAGATGTTCTCGGCCTTCAGGCAGTTGGCCGAACGCACGGTCAGTTCCAGCTCGTCCACCGGACGCAGCAGGATCGGGTCGAACACGGCGCTGGACTTCGGCGCATCGATCAGCGTCTGCAGATCGTTGCCTTCCAGATGCGCGAACGCAGCCAGCTGTTCCACCAAGATCTTGGCCGACGCGCGGATCGATTCTTCGGGCGTGATGGCGCCGTTGGTTTCGATTTCCATGACCAGCTTGTCCAGGTCGGTGCGTTGCTCCACACGGGCGCTTTCGACCGTGTAGCTCACGCGGCGAACCGGCGAGAACGAAGCGTCCAGCACGATGCGGCCGATGGCCTTGCTGCTCTCTTCGCCATAGCGACGCACGTTACCCGGCACATAACCACGGCCCTTTTCGACCTTGATCTGCATGTCGAGCTTGCCGCCTTGCGACAGGTGTGCAATCACATGACCCGGGTTGATGATCTCGACGTCATGGGGGGTCTGGATGTCAGCGGCCGTGACGGGGCCTTCGCCGTCCTTGCGCAGCACCAGCGTGACTTCGTCACGGTTGTGCAGGCGGAACACCACGCCCTTGAGGTTCAGCATGATGTGAACCACATCTTCCTGAACGCCATCGATGGCGGAGTACTCGTGCAGGACGCCAGCGATCGTGACTTCCGTGGGCGCGAAACCAACCATCGACGACAACAGCACGCGACGCAGCGCGTTGCCGAGGGTGTGACCATAACCACGCTCGAACGGCTCGAGCGTGACCTTGGCGCGGTTGCCGCCGAGCGGCTCCACCTGGATGGCTTTGGGTTTCAGCAAATTGGTTTGCATGAGGTCTTCCTGTCAATACCCTCGGCTCGTTACACCGATAAGGCCGCTGGACCAACCGGAGCACCTGCTCCGGCCCTGAAATACAAATGCACAAGGCCACACAACACGACACAACGCCGTGCAGTGCAGCCTGTGAGGTGCATTAACGAGAATACAGTTCGACGATCAGCGATTCGTTGATGTCGGAGCCGAACTCGTCACGGTCCGGGCTCTTCTTGAACACGCCTTCCAGCTTGGCGCCGTCCACTTGAACCCAGCCGGGCAGACCGATGGACTCGGCCAGCTTGTAAGCTTCTTGCACGCGAACTTGCTTCTTGGCCTTTTCACGCACTGCCACAACGTCGCCGGTCTTGACCAGGAACGAAGGGATGTTCACCACTTGACCGTTCACGACCACACCCTTGTGACCCACCAACTGGCGAGCTTCGGCGCGGGTGGAGGCAAAGCCCATGCGGTACACGACGTTGTCGAGGCGCGATTCCAGCAGGGTCAGCAGGTTCGCACCGGTGTTGCCCTTGCGACGCTCAGCTTCAGCAAAGTAGCGACGGAATTGCTTTTCCAGCACGCCGTACATGCGCTTGACCTTCTGCTTTTCACGCAGTTGCAGACCGAAGTCCGAGGTGCGCGAGCCGGAGGTGCGTCCGTGCTGGCCAGGCTTCGTGTCAAACTTTGCCTTGTCGCTGATGGGGCGACGGGCGCTCTTCAAAAACAGGTCGGTGCCTTCGCGGCGGGCCAGCTTGGCCTTGGGTCCGAGGTAACGTGCCACTTTCGTGTCCTTGTGATCTGTCTGACGTCAGCAACATGCCGACGCGAGTCTGGCGGCGATGAACACCAGCACAGACGGTGGGCTTATCGGTCACAGCCATGCGACGCCATTACAGCATCACAGCCATACGCAACCGTGAAGAACTTGCTATTATAGCAAGACGTCGTCGCACACACTGCAGCGCTCCGTGCGCGTCAGAAATATGCAACGCAACAACCTCGCCAGCCTTGTTCCCATGGCTCGCGAGGTGGAAGCAGACTCACCCGCAGATGAGTCAAGCAAACAACATCAGATGCGACGACGCTTCTGAGGACGGCAGCCGTTGTGAGGAACGGGCGTCACGTCAGAGATCGAAGCGATGCGGATGCCCAGCGAAGCCAGGGCGCGCACCGACGACTCACGACCAGGACCGGGGCCCTTGATCTCGACGTCGAGGTTCTTGATGCCTTGCTCTTGAGCAGCGCGACCTGCCACTTCAGCAGCCACCTGGGCAGCGAACGGCGTGGACTTACGCGAGCCCTTGAAGCCTTGACCACCAGACGAGGCCCACGACAGAGCATTGCCCTGACGGTCCGTGATGGTGATGATGGTGTTGTTGAAGGAAGCGTGCACGTGGGCAATACCGTCTGCAATGTTCTTGCGGACCTTCTTGCTAACACGACGGGCAGCGCTGTTCGCAGGTGCTTTAGCCATGATTTATCTCTCTTGAACTCAGTCGCTTAGCCTGATCACTTCTTGCCAGCGATCGCCTTACGCGGACCCTTGCGAGTGCGAGCGTTGGTGCGAGTGCGTTGGCCACGAAGGGGCAGACCACGACGGTGACGGAAGCCGCGATAGCAGCCCAGATCCATCAGTCGCTTGATGTTCATCGAGAGTTCGCGGCGCAGGTCACCTTCAATGGTGAGCTTGCCCACTTCTTCCCGAATCTTTTCCAAGTCGCCGTCGGTCAATTCCTTGATCTTCTTGTTGAAGGGAATGCCGGCCGCCGTGCAGATCTTCTGCGCGGTGGTGCGACCAATGCCGTAGATCGAAGTCAGACCGATTTCGGTATGCTTGTGCGGCGGAATGTTGATGCCAGCAATACGTGCCATAACTGTCCTCTGAACGCGTGTGTCGTCGCCAGGTCAGGCGATCAGCCTTGACGCTGCTTGTGACGCGGGTCGGTGCAGATCACGCGAACCACGCCCTTGCGGCGGATGATTTTGCAATTACGGCACATCTTCTTGACGGATGCCGAGACTTTCATGGTCTTCTCCTGAACCGCCGATTTCTCAGCGGAAATTCGCCCACGTTTCCGGGGTCAACTAACTTCAAGCTCACTTCGCCCGGAACACGATGCGAGCACGACTCAAAACGTGCGGCAAGCAATCAACATCACTCTTCGCCTGGGCAGCCCGCCATTCTAGTACAAATGCGGAGCGCATGGAAGTGATGCAGCCTGCTGGCCGATCAAAACAGTGCGGAAGGGGAATGCCCACCCAGATGGGTGTGACGGCAAACTGACTCAACCAAACAGCGGAACTGCCTGATCCCTTTTGCCACCAGCCAGGCTGGTGCGTTTCAGTTCGACTTGAAACTTGCCTTCTTCAACAGCGAGTCGTACTGCTGAGACATGACATAAGACTGAACCTGCGCCCAGAAGTCCATCGTGACCACCACGATGATGAGCAGAGATGTCCCACCGAAATAGAACGGAACGTTGTACTTGAGCACGAGGAACTCGGGCAACAGGCACACGGCCGTGATGTACACCGCACCCACCAGAGTCAGACGGCCGAGAATCTTGTCGATGTATCGGGCAGTCTGGTCACCTGGGCGGATACCAGGAATGAACGCACCACTCTTCTTCAGGTTGTCTGCGGTCTCACGGCTGTTGAACACCAGCGCCGTGTAGAAGAAGCAGAAGAAGACAATGGCGATCGAATACAAAATCACGTAAATCGGCTGACCAGGCGACAGCATGCCAGCGATGTCCTTCAACCAGCGCATGCTGTCACCCGTGGCGAACCAGCTCACAGCGGTCGTCGGCAGCAGGATGATCGACGAAGCGAAGATCGGAGGGATCACGCCGGCCATGTTGATCTTCAAAGGCAGGTGCGACGACTGACCACCGTAAACACGGTTGCCAACCTGACGCTTGGCGTAATTCACCAAGATCTTGCGCTGGCCGCGCTCAACGAATACCACCAAGTAGGTGACCAGAACCACCAGTGCCACGATGAAGATGGCAGCCGGGATGCTCATGGCACCGGTGCGGATCAACTCGAACAGACCGCCCAAAGCAGAAGGCAAGCCCGCAGCGATACCGCCAAAAATCAGAATCGAAATACCGTTGCCCAGACCGCGTTCGGTGATTTGCTCACCCAGCCACATGAGGAACATGGTACCGGCAGTCAGGCTGATCACCGCAGTCATGCGGAAACCAAATCCAGGATCGATCACCAGACCAGGCGTGCCTTCCAAGGCCACGGCGATACCGAAGGACTGGAACAAAGCCAGACCCAGCGTCGCGAAACGTGTGTACTGAGTGATCTTGCGGCGGCCGGCCTCGCCTTCCTTTTTCAAGGCCTCGAGGGTCGGCACCACATAGCCCATCATCTGCATGATGATGGACGCAGAAATGTAGGGCATGATGCCCAGCGCGAACACGGTGAAGCGCGACAACGCCCCGCCCGAGAACATGTTGAACAGACTCAGGATGCCGCCTTGCTGGCCCTTGAACAACTGTTGCAGCTGCGCGGGATCGATACCGGGCACGGGGATATGCGCCCCGATGCGGTAGACCACCAACGCGAGCAGCAGGAAGACCAAGCGACGTTGCAGGTCGCCGTACTTGCCGCTTTGAGCCAGTTGTGTGGGAGAAGTTGCCACGCTGAGTCCGTTCTCTGTCTTACGTTCGTGCTTGGATCGCAGGCTTATTCAGCCAGCGAACCACCAGCGGCTTCGATGGCGGCCTTGGCGCCAGCGGTAGCGCCGATGCCCTTGAGCACAACCTTGGCCGACAGTTCGCCCGACTTGATCACCTTGACCACCTTGGCGATCTGGGGGATCAGGCCGGCTGCCTTCAGCGACAGGACGTCGACTTCAGCCGCGCCCAGAGCTTGCAGCTCGGCCAGGGTGATTTCGGCGTTGTACTTCAGCAGGTGCGACTTGAAGCCACGCTTGGGCAGGCGACGCTGCAGAGGCATTTGACCGCCTTCGAAGCCCACCTTGTGGTAGCCGCCCGAACGCGACTTCTGACCCTTGTGACCGCGACCGGCGGTCTTGCCCAGGCCGGAGCCGATGCCACGGCCCACACGGCGCTTGGCATGCTTGGCGCCCGCGGAGGGCTTGATGCTATTGAGTTCCATGGTGTTCCCCAAGTCGAAGTGCTTACAGCACCACGACCATGTAGCTGACCTTGTTGATCATGCCGCGGACAGCAGGCGTGTCTTCCAGGACAGCCGTGCTGTTCATGCGACGCAGACCCAGACCACGCACGGTGGCGCGGTGGTCGGCACGGGTGCCGATCGGGCTGCGCACCAGCTTGACGGTGACAGTTTTCTTTTCGCTCATCTCAGCTCTCCCGCGATCAGTTGAAGATGTCTTCAACGTTCAGACCGCGCTTGGCAGCGACTTCGGCCGGGGTCGTCGCCTTGTTCAGGGCGTCGAAAGTGGCGCGAACCATGTTGTAAGGGTTGCTCGAACCGAGGCTCTTGGCCACGATGTCGGTGATGCCCATCACTTCAAACACAGCGCGCATCGGGCCGCCAGCGATGATGCCGGTACCGGCGGGAGCCGGAGCCAACAGCACCTTGGCTGCACCGTGTTCGCCACGGATGTTGTGGTGCACGGAACCGTTCTTCAACGAGACCTTGACCATGTTGCGACGAGCTTGGTCCATGGCCTTTTGAACAGCCAACGGCACTTCACGCGCCTTACCCTTGCCCATGCCAACGCGGCCATCGCCGTCGCCAACCACGGTCAGAGCTGCGAAGCCCATGATCCGGCCGCCCTTGACCACCTTGGTCACGCGGTTCACCTGGATCATCTTCTCGCGCAGACCGTCGTCGCGACCTTCGTCCGCTACCTTGGGTTGAAACTTAGCCATATGAAATTCCTTCCGGTTGCCGACGCGGCTTAGAACTGAAGACCGGCTTCACGCGCGGCTTCAGCCAAGGCCTTCACACGACCGTGATACTGGTAACCAGCGCGGTCGAATGCGACCTTCTCGACGCCAGCAGCCCTGGCCTTCTCGGCGATGCGCTTGCCGATCAAGGCAGCAGCGGCGCTGTTGCCACCCGAAGCCTTGAGTTGCTCGCGCACTTCCTTCTCGGCGGTCGAGGCGGAGGCCAAGACCTTGCTGCCGTCGCCAGAAATCACGCTGGCGTAGATGTGCAGGTTGGTGCGGAAGACCGTCAGACGCACAGCGCCTTGCAGGGCGATGCGGGCACGCGTCTGGCGTGCGCGACGCAGGCGCTGTTCCTTCTTGCTTGTTGCCATGATGAATCAGCTCCTTACTTCTTCTTGGTCTCTTTGATGACCACACGCTCGTCGGCGTACCGAATGCCCTTGCCCTTGTAAGGCTCTGGCGGACGGAAGGCGCGAATTTCAGCGGCGATCTGACCAACGACCTGGCGATCGGAACCCTTGATCAGGATTTCGGTCGGGGCCGGCGTCTCAACCTTGATACCAGCAGGCATGTCCTTCACCACGGGGTGAGAGAAACCAATCTGCAGGTTCAGCTTTTGACCTTGTGCCTGGGCACGGAAGCCCACGCCCACCAGGGTCAGCTTCTTCTCGAAACCCTTGCTGACACCGTTGACGGTGTTGTTCAGCAGGGCACGGAAGGTGCCGGACATGGCATTGGCAGCGGCGGTGTCGTTAGCCGGAGCCACCTTCAACTGACCGGCTTCGTTCGAGACGACAACCAGGCTGTTGGCAGGCAGGCTCAGCGTACCGAGGCTGCCCTTGACGGTGACGGCGGCTGGGGTGATCTGGACGTCCACACCTTGAGGGACGGCGATCGGCATTTTTCCAACGCGGGACATTGCGATTGCTCCTCGATTAGGCGACGTAGCAGAGCACTTCACCACCGATGCCGGCGGCGCGAGCCTTGCGGTCGGTCATCACACCCTTCGGGGTGGTCACGATTGCCACACCCAGGCCATTCATGACCTGAGGGATGTCGTGACGGCCCTTGTAGATGCGCAGACCGGGGCGGGACACACGCTCGATGCGCTCGATGACCGGGCGACCAGCGTAGTACTTCAACGAGATTTCCAGCGTGGGCTTTGCAGCCTCGCCGGTGACGGCGAAACCGTCAATGTAGCCTTCGTCCTTCAGGACCTGGGCAATCGCGACTTTCAGCTTGGACGACGGCATGGCAACACCGGTCTTGGAGACCATTTGGGCGTTGCGGATGCGTGTCAGCATGTCGGCGATGGGATCACTCATGCTCATGGGATAACTCCTGTTCGTGACCTGCTGGGATTACCAGCTCGCCTTGGTGAC
>JAJUGJ010000008.1 GCA_029268225.1 Burkholderiales bacterium
GCCGATGTAGGTGGCTTCCATCGGGTCGTTGGTCAGGGGCTTGTCCTTGTGACCTGCGATGTTCTTGGCCTTGGCGTACGCCGACCACTTCTTGATGAAGTCCGCATTGGTCGGGTTCTTGATGGACATGAAGTAGTTCCAGGCAGCCAGGTGGCCGACCAGAGGCTTGGTGTCCACGCCGCGCAGCTCTTCTTCACCCACCGAGAAGGCGACCACCGGCACGTCCTTGGCCTTCAGGCCCTGGTTGCCCAGTTCCTTGTAGAACGGCACGTTGGAGTCGCCGTTGATGGTGGAGACCACGGCGGTCTTCTTGCCTTCAGACGAGAACTTCTTGATCTTGGCGATGATGGTCTGGTAGTCGGCATGGCCGAAGGGGGTGTACTCCTCCATGATGTCGGCATCGGCCACGCCCTTGGACTTCAGGAAGGCCCGCAGGATCTTGTTGGTGGTGCGGGGGTACACATAGTCGGTACCCAGCAGCACGAAGCGCTTGGCCGAGCCGCCGTCCTTGCTCATCAGGTATTCCACAGCAGGGATGGCCTGCTGGTTGGGCGCGGCGCCGGTGTAGAACACGTTCTTCTCCAGCTCTTCACCCTCGTACTGCACCGGGTAGAACAGCAGGCCGTTGTTTTCCTTGTAGACCGGCAGCACCGACTTGCGCGACACCGAGGTCCAGCAGCCGAAGGTCACGGCCACCTTGTCTTGTGTCAGCAGTTGCTTGGCCTTTTCGGCAAACAGGGGCCAGTTGGAGGCAGGGTCCACCACCACGGGTTCGAGCTTCTTGCCCAGCAGCCCGCCCTTGGCGTTGATCTCGTCGATCGCCATCAGGACGGTGTCCTTCAGCACGGTTTCCGAGATGGCCATGGTGCCCGACAGCGAGTGCAGCACGCCGACCTTGATGGTGTCGGCGGCCTGGGCCATGGAACTGAAAGCCAGGCCGGCCACGCCCAGGGCGACGGCGGTCAGGGAGGCAGTGGCACTGCGGCGAGAGATGTTCATGGGAAGCGCTCCTTGGAGACGGTGGGTTGAACGAATCAGAGTGAATTCAGTGTGCCCACCGGGGCTGGAGCGAGGAATACGCCATGTGGCGTACGGATGGCCTACGAGGGCGCACAGGTCGCGTTTGAAGGTGCCACCATGACGTCAGATGCCCCCCATGCGACACTGTCGACATGAGCGAGCAAGCGCGGCTGCACCAGAACAGCCAGACCCTTTCCCTGAGTTTCGAGTCGTCCTTGATCCAGAGCTGCATGAGCCTGGCGGACCCCGACGAGCTGGTGCTGGACTACACCCGCGCGATGATGGGTTTTCTCTTGTTGAACCCCGCGCCACGGTCTGTGCTGATGATCGGACTGGGAGGTGGTGCGCTACACAAGTACATCCACAAGCACCTGCCCGAGACGGACCTGACCACGGTGGAGATCAACCCCGGCGTCATTGAGTTGCGGCAGGACTTCTGCATCCCGCCAGATGACGAGCGCTCACGCATCGTGTGTGCGGACGGGGCGGCGTTTCTCGCCAAACCCACACATCAGTTCGACATCATCCTCGTCGATGGCTTCACGGGCGAAGGCATCCCGGATGCGCTGTGTTCACCCGGCTTTTACCGACGCGTGAAGGCGGCCTTGACGCCGCAGGGGGTGATGGTGGCCAATGTGCAGGCCGACACCGAGCAAACACGCGAGATCATGAAACGCGTGGGGCGGGTGTTCGACGGCGCCACACTGTCGTTTGAATCAGACGAGGGCGGCAACGACATTGTGCTGGCTGCTGCTCAAGAGGCCTTGAACGCTGCCGCGCAAGCGTTTGAGTCGCGGTGGGATGCGCTGTGCGAGCCTCACAAAGCCACGCTGGCCGCGGCCTCCACCCGACTGCAACGCGCCTTGCTGAAAGGCCTTCGCCCATCATGAGCTACCAGTACTGCCCGCAATGTGCCCGCCCCTTGCACATCCGAGAAGACCAAGGGATGTCGCGACACGCCTGTCCAGACGACGCTTGCGGCTTTGTGCACTGGGACAACCCGGTTCCCGTCGTCGCAGCCGTGGTGGAGCATGAAGGGCACATCATCCTGGCCCGCAACAAGGCCTGGGCTGCCCCGTTTTACGCCCTCATCACCGGCTTTCTGGAGAAGACCGACAGCTGCCCGGACGAAGCGGTCAAACGCGAGGTGAACGAGGAGCTGGGCCTGACCGCCCAGGCCGCTCACTTCATCGGTCACTACCGGTTTGAGCGCCAGAATCAGATCATCCTGGCGTATCACGTGCCTTGTACCGGCCACATCGTGTTGGGGGAAGAGTTGTCGGACTACAAACGGCTCGAACCTGCCAAGGTGCGCTACTGGCCTGTGGCCACAGGTTTGGCCTTGCGTGACTGGCTGGTGTCGCAAGGCCACACACCGCAGTCGCTGGACGTGCCCAAACTCTGAGGACGCCCACGGTCAGCGCGCCTTCAACTGCCCCACCCGGCTCAGAGCCAGCCCCGCCGCCGCCGTGCGGGTTTCGACCCCCATCTTAGCAAACACGCTCTCCAGTTGCTTTTTGACCGTGGCCGGGCTGCTGCCCAGGATGTCGCCAATGTCACGGTTGGTCTTGCCCTTGACGACCCAGTACAGCACCTCACCTTCGCGGGCGGTGAGCTTGAAGGTCTGACTCAGGGCTTCCATGGCGGCCTGGTCAGAGCTTTCCTGCATGACCAGTAACCATTCGTCGTCACCCGTGGGTTGGTGCAGAGTGAAACGCAGACAGCTGTGCCCCTGGTTCACCGTCCAACTCGGCGCGGGAACGGGCACATCGCCCTGCCCGGCCTGATCCTGCTGTCGCGACACAGCCAGACGCAGCCAATCCAGCAACTCAGGCGGCGCCACGGCCTCAGGGGTGTCAAAGTAGCGCTGCAAGAGCTTGCGGGCCAAGGGTGTTTGCCACAGCACCTTGCCCTCGCGCAGGTGCACGGTGAGCGAGGCGTGGCCGAATGCGTCGAGCGCATTGCGCGCTTGGCGCGACTGGCGGGCCGCCTGCATGTGTGTCTCGATGCGGGCGAGCACCTCGCGCGGGCGAATGGGCTTGACCACGTAATCCACGCCGCCGGCTTGAAACGCCGCCACCACATGCTCGGTTTCGGCCAAGCCCGTCATGAAGACGATAGGGATGTGGCTGGTGTCGGGTTGCGCTTTCAGGCGTCGCGCCACCTCGAAGCCATCCATGCCGGGCATCACGGCATCGAGCAGGATGATGTCGGGCACCGCCTGGCTGGCACGCTGCAGGGCTGCCTCGCCGTGGGTGGCCACCAGCACGGTGTAACCACCGTCGTCGAGGGCATCGTGCAACAGGGACAGGTTGTCCGGCACATCGTCCACGATGAGCACGACGTCGGTGCGGCTGCGGTCAAGTCGGTCGAACATGGGGTGGTCGTTCATCAGGTTCAAAGAGCGGGCACGGCCGTGGGGGCCGGGCTGTCTGACGTGGGTGAAGCCTGGCTCGGGGGCTGAGCTTGGGCCAGCGCCTCTTCGATCAGCGTGGCCATGGCATCCAGGTGGAACTGGCGGGCCAAGGTGCGCATGCGTTGCACGAAGGGCTCGCAGTGGGGCTCGTCTGCGGCAATCTGGTCCAGCGCCTTGTGAACGCCCCGGACGTAGCCGGCATGGATCTGATCCTCCAGCCGGCGCAGAGCCGCCTCAGATGGGTAGACGGTGGCCGCACCGACAGGCGCGGACAGGCTGGCGACCTCGGCAGGACGCTCGGCCACGATCCAGTCCAATTGCAGCTGCCGCCCCAACCAGTCCAGCAACTCGGCCACGCGCACGGGCTTGACGATGAAGTCATCGGGCGTGATGCCAACGTCGTTGTCCAGGGCCTTGTCAAAGGCGTTGGCCGACACGATGGCGACCGGCGCGGTGCTGAGGCCTTCAGTGAGGATGGCGCGCAGGGTGCCCCAGCCGTCCAGGCCGGGCATGGCCAGGTCCATGAAAAGTGCGTGGGGTTGCAACTGCGGCGGCGTTTGTCGCAGGTGCGCCAGGCAATCCAGGCCAGAGGCCAGAGGCGTCACCTCAAAGCCCAAAGGACTCAGGATGCGCACCAGCAGACCACGGTCGGCCTCTTCGTTGTCGACCACCCAGATGCGGCGGCGCTCACCGGCATAGCCAGTGCGCTGCCCCTGCATCACGCGCTGCGCCACGTCAGAAGCACGCACCTGAGGCAGGAACAGGCGGATGCGGAAGGTGGTACCCACGCCCTCCTGGCTGGTGACCTTCATCTCACCCCCCATCAGATCGGTCAGCATCTTGCTGATGGTCAAACCCAGGCCGGTGCCGCTGGCTGCGTTGCCCGCGGCCGACGAGCCCCGCGCAAAGGGTTCGAACACCTTGTCCAGTTCACTCTGCGCAATGCCAGGGCCGGTGTCACTGATCTCGATCAGCGCAATCTCACGGGCGTAGCGCACCTTGAAGGTCACTTGCCCCACGGTGGTGAACTTGACCGCGTTGCCCAGCACATTGAGCAAAATCTGCCGCACCCGCCGTTCGTCCGCACGCACGGCCTCGGGCAGATTGCGCTCGATGTCGGCCACGAAGCGCAGGTGTTTGGCTCGGGCCTCGTGCTCGATCAGGCCGGTGATCTGCTGCAGCAACTCGTCCAGCCGCACGGGCTTGACGTCCAGCGAGAGTTTGCCACTTTCGATGCGGGCAATGTCCAGCGTGCCCTCGATGAGCGACAGGAGGTGATCTCCGCCCCGCTTGATGACGCCCACTGCGTGCTTCACGTGTTCGGGCAGCTGGTGGTCTTCGTCGAGCAATTGGGCGTAGCCCAGGATGCCGTTGAGCGGGGTGCGTAACTCGTGGCTGATGGTGGAGATGTAGCGGCTCTTGGCCTGGTTGGCCTGGTCGGCGGTCTGCTTGGCCTGTTGCAGCTTGCCATCGGTGATGCGGTGTGATTCGATTTCTTGCACCAGCAGATGGGTCTGGCGGTTGGATTCCTCCTGAGCGACCTGCCGGCTCTTGTGCGTGAGCACCAACCACCAGCCGACCACGCCCACGATCAACAACAGGGCCGCAAACACCTTGATGAAGGCGGCCTCCAGCATGGCGGCGGTGGCCGCAGGCGAGCCCAGGTCCAGCGCCACCATGTCGCGCACCTGTTGCTGGTAGACCAGACCGAAGACGCCCGCCAGCAGCGGGGTGAGCACCAGCATGATGAGCAGGAACTGACCCAGCTCGGTGTCCACTCGCCGCCAGACGAAGGCCGGCACCACGGCCCGGCCGATGTTGCGCCACTGCTCAGCCCAGCGCGCAGACGCCGGTTTGCACAGGTCCTGACAGCGCGCGTCCAGCGAGCAGCACAGCGAGCAGATGAAGCCCTGGTAAGCCGGGCAATGGGCCACGTCGTCGGCCTCGTACTCGCGCTCGCACACGGTGCAACGGTGCAGGGCTTTGAGACGAATGACCCGGCTCAGGGGCTGGCCCGCCTCGCTCTCATCAAGATGTGGCAGTGGTTTCAGCACACCCGAGATCGACGCACAGTGGGACGTCGCACCCGGCATGGTCTCCACCTCTGGCTGACGCGCCAGGTAATAGCGCCCCTGCGTAGCCCAGGCAATGAGCGGCGAGGTCGTGAACGCCACCACCATGGCCAACACCGCCGAGAAGGCTTGGGCCAACTCGCCCAACCAGCCCACATAGGCCATCACCGACACCAGCGAGGCCAGGCCCATCGCCCCCACGCCCACCGGGTTGATGTCATACAAATAGGCGCGCTTGAACTCGATGCCCTTGGGCGACCAGCCCATCGGCTTGTTCACCACCAAGTCAGCCACCACGGCCATCATCCAGGCAATGGCAATGTTGGAGTACAGGCCCAGCACCTTGCCCAGGGCCTGGAACAGGTTCAGCTCCATCAGCAGCAGCGCGATCAAGGCGTTGAACACCACCCACACCACCCGCCCGGGGTGGCTGTGCGTGAGCCGCGCAAAGAAGTTCGACCACGCCAGCGAGCCCGCATAGGCGTTGGTCACGTTGATCTTGATCTGCGAGATCACCACGAACACCGCCACCGCCCCGATGGCCAGCGAAGGCGAACTGAAAATCTTCTCCCACGCCACCAGGTACATTTGGTTCGGGTCCACCGCGCGCGCCACCGGAATCGCGTAGCTCATCGCCAACCAGGCCAGCAGCGCCCCACCCAGCATCTTCAACACACCCAGGATGACCCAGCCCGGCCCGCCCACGAACACCGCCGCCCACCAGCGGCCCGCGCGCTCGGGTCGCTTTTCGGGCATGAAGCGCAGGTAGTCGGCCTGCTCGCCCATCTGCGTGATCAGGGCAATGCCCACGGTCAACGCCGAGCCAAACGCCAGCAGGTTGAACTCGCCATACGCGCCCGTCGCCCCCGGGTAGGCCGCCAGGTCCTGCAAGATGGTCGGGTGCTCACGGAACACCACGATGAAGGGCAGCACCAGCATCACCAGCCAGATGGGCTGGGTGATCAACTGCAGGCGGCTGATGATCGTCACCCCGTGGGTGACCAGCGGCACCACCACCAGCGCACAGATCAAGTAGCCCCAGGCCGGCGGAATGTCAAACGCCAGCTCCAGGGCGTAGGCCATCACGGCCGCCTCCAGCGCAAAGAAGATGAAGGTGAAGGACGCGTAGATCAGCGATGTGACGGTGGAGCCGATGTAGCCAAAGCCCGCCCCGCGCGTGAGCAGGTCCATGTCCAGCCCATGACGCGCGGCATACACGCTGATGGGCCAGCCCACCAGCAAGATGATGAGCCCCGTGGCCAGGATCGCCCAGAAGGCGTTGATGAAGCCATGGTCCACCAACAGGGTGGCGCCGACGGCCTCCAGCACCAGAAAGGACGCGACCCCGAAGGCCGTGTTGGCCACCCTCGCCTCGCTCCAGCGGCGGGCCGAGCGAGGCGTGAAGCGCAGCGCGTAGTCTTCCAGGGTTTCGGACGCCACCCAGCTGTTGTAGTCCCGACGCACCTTCACCACGCGCTGCAAAGCCTCGCTGGCGGGGTCGATGGTGTGGGGCAGGTCTGGGTCTTGCATGGTGAGGGTTCAATCCGTACCCTGACATCGCAATTTCGATGCCGCCGGTACGCGGCCCCTTTGACTGGCTTTGAAACTTGCCTTGCCCCTGGCCCTGACACGACACCATGGAACTGACGCCACGCGAAAAAGACAAGCTGCTGATCTTCACCGCCGCCCTGCTGGCCGAGCGGCGCAAGGCCCGCGGTCTCAAGCTGAACTACCCTGAGGCGGTGGCCCTGATCTCGGCGGCCATCATGGAAGGCGCCCGCGACGGCAAGAGCGTGGCCGCCCTCATGAGCGAAGGCAAGACCGTGCTGAGCCGCGACGATGTGATGGACGGGGTCGCCGACATGATCCCCGACATCCAGATCGAAGCCACCTTTCCGGACGGCACCAAATTGGTGACCGTGCACCAACCCATTGCATGACCCTGTTCAAGGCACCAACATGAAGCACAACCCGCTGATCACCCCCCTGACCACCTTGGCCGCCCTGCTGAGCACCGGCGCTGCCCACGCCCACGAAGGCCACGGCCTGCCGGGCATCTCCCACTGGCACAGCACCGACGTGCTGGGTTTCATCGTCGTGGCTGCCCTGGTGGCAGGCGTCATCTGGTTCAAGGGCCGCAAATGATGTCAGACCGCGTCACGCCAGGCGAGCTGCTGATCGACGGCCCCGACCTGCCCATCAACCCCGGCCGCCGCACCCTGACGCTGGTGGTGGAAAACGCAGGCGACCGCCCCATCCAGGTGGGCTCGCACTACCACTTCGCCGAAACCAACGGCGCGCTGCGCTTTGACCGCCCGGCGGCTCAGGGCATGCGCCTGAACATCGCCTCGGGCACCGCCGTGCGCTTTGAGCCCGGTCAGCAACGCACGGTCGAGCTGGTGGACTACGCCGGTGCGCGCGTGGTCTACGGCTTCCGCGGCCTGACCCAGGGCCCGCTCTGACACCCTGCCCACCCGACCTGCACCACCGGACCCTTGAACCGCCTCTGAAGAAGGACACGCCAAGATGGCAAGCATCCAGCGCCGCGCCTACGCGGAAATGTTCGGCCCCACCGTGGGCGACCGCCTGCGCCTGGCCGACACCAACCTGATCCTCGAAGTCGAACAGGACTACACCCTGCGGGCTGGCGGCTACGGCGAAGAGGTGAAGTTCGGTGGCGGCAAGACCATCCGCGATGGCATGGGCCAAAGCCAGGTCTGCAACGGCCCCGGCGCCATGGAGGCTGCCGACTGTGTGCTGACCAATGCCCTCATCCTCGACCACTGGGGCATCGTCAAGGCCGACATCGGCATCAAGGCGGGGCGCATCGTCAAGATCGGCAAGGCCGGCAACCCCGATGTGCAACCCGGCGTGGACATCGTCATCGGCCCCGGCACCGAGATCGTCGCCGCAGAAGGCATGATCGTCACCGCCGGCGGCATCGACACCCACATCCATTTCATCTGCCCTCAGCAGATCGAGGAAGCCCTCAGCAGCGGCGTGACCACCATGATCGGCGGTGGCACCGGCCCGGCCACGGGCACCTTCGCCACCACCTGCACGCCCGGCCCCGACAACATCGCGATGATGCTCAAGGCCGCCGAAGCGTTCCCGATGAACCTGGGCTTTTTGGGCAAGGGCAACGCCAGCCAACCCGAAGCACTGCGCCAACAGGTGAACGCCGGCGTGATCGGCCTGAAGCTGCACGAGGACTGGGGCACGACGCCCGCGGCCATCGACACCTGCCTCAGCGTGGCCGAAGAGACCGACATCCAGGTCGCCATCCACTCCGACACGCTCAACGAATCGGGCTTTGTGGAAGACACGGTGGCCGCCTTCAAGGGCCGCACCATCCACAGCTTCCACACCGAAGGTGCGGGCGGCGGACACGCACCCGACATCATGAAGGTGGTGGGCGAGCTCAACGTGCTGCCCTCGTCCACCAACCCGACGCGCCCCTTCACGGTCAACACCATCGACGAGCACCTCGACATGCTCATGGTGTGCCACCACCTCGATGCGTCCATCGCCGAAGACCTGGCTTTTGCCGAGAGCCGCATCCGCCGCGAAACCATCGCCGCCGAGGACATCCTGCACGACCTGGGCGCCATCAGCATGTTCTCGTCCGACTCGCAGGCCATGGGCCGCGTCGGCGAGGTCATCTTGCGCACCTGGCAAACCGCCCACAAGATGAAGGCCCAGCGCGGCAAGCTGCCCGGTGACACCGACCGCCACGACAACGCCCGCATCAAGCGCTATGTGGCCAAGTACACCATCAACCCGGCGCTGGCTCACGGCGTGGCACACGAGGTCGGCAGCATCGAAGAAGGCAAATGGGCCGATCTGGTCATCTGGCGCCCGGCCTTTTTCGGCGTCAAGCCCAGCATCATCATGAAGGGTGGTTTCATTGCCGCAGCCGCGATGGGTGACCCCAACGCCTCCATCCCGACGCCACAACCAGTGCACTACCGCCCGATGTTCGGCGCCTTTGGTGGCGCGGTGGCCCGCACCTCGCTCACCTTCCTGAGCCAGGCGGCCATTGCCGCGGGCGTGCCCGGCCAGCACGGGCTGAAGAAACAGGTCGTGGCCGTGAAGGGCTGTCGCACGGTCAAGAAAACGGACATGGTGCACAACAGCTACCTGCCCACCATGGAGATCGACGCCCAGACCTACCAGGTACGCGCCGATGGCAAGTTGCTGACCTGCGAGCCGGCGGTGAGCCTGCCGCTGGCCCAGCGCTACTTCCTGTTCTGAGCGATCCATCACAGCATCGTGTCACGCACATGACACCGGGATGTCACATCGATGAACGCCGCGATGTTCGGGGATCCGTCACAAAGCGCTCAAGCTGACACATTCCTTTCGTGATCGCCAAAGAAGATGGCGGCGGCCGTGCTGCGTCAGGACGCAGGTGGGCCGTCGTCAGGCATGGGATGGGGTGCGCCCGGCTGACGAGCTCAGACGCCCCCGAACAGGACTCCCGTGCAATTTTTCGTTCGACTCCGTGATTGGAAGGTCGGCACCCGCCTGGCCTTTGGCTTTGGCCTGATTCTCTCCCTGCTGTGCGTCGTCGCCGTGCTGGGCATGCTGGGCATCGAGCGCAGCCGCGCGATGCACAACATCTTTGAAGAAGCCCTGGCCTTGCGCCAGCAAGGCAGCCACGTCAACACCCTGCTGCAACAAGACCTGGTCAAGACCCAGGCCATCATCCGCTCGGCCGGCATGCCCGAGGTCGTCGAGCGCTTCAAGCCCGAGCTGCAAGCTGCTGACCAGACCATTGCCCAGGTGCTGCAAAAGCTGGCCAGCAACCCGGTCGTTGCCGTCAAGACCCAGGCCAACACCCTGCGCACGCAACACCAGCAGTATGTGAAGACCCGCAACGAGGTGCTGGAGTTGGTCGAAACCGGCCAAACCCTGCTGGCCACCGAGCAAGAAAATCAGGTGCTGCTGCCAGCCGCCGCAGCCGTGACCCGTGAGAGCGACAAGCTACTCCAGCAAGTCGAACAGCACACCCAGGAAGCACAGGCCAACTTCGCACACACCACGGCCACCGCACAGTGGCTCATCGGCGCCTTGACCCTGGTCACCTTGCTGGCGGGCACGGCATGGGCATGGTTCATCGCCCGCTCGGTGAGCCGCCCCGCCCTGGCCGCCATGCAGGTCAGCGAAGCCATTGCCGAGGGACGACTGTCCCACTCGGTCCACGTCGAAGCGGGCCAGGATGAACTGGGCCGCATGCTCGACTCCATGCGCCGCATGCGCACCAATCTCCTGCAGCTCACCGGTGAGGTGCGCAACCAGTCTGAACAGCTGGCCGTGACCTCGCACCAGGTCGCCACCGACGCCACCCACCTGTCGCGCAGCTCGCAAGAGCACGCCAGCGAGCTGGCCCAGTCGCGCCAGGCTTTGCAACAGATCGAGGCCGACATCTCCGACAACCTCTCGCGCACCCACCAGGCCAGCCAACTGGCCTCGACCGCGCGCGAAGTGGCCCAGGAAGGTCGCAGCTCCATGACCCGCGTGATCGACACCATGCGCGGCATCCACACGTCCAGCAAGCGCATGAGCGACATCATCGGCGTGATCGACGGCATTGCCTTCCAGACCAACATTCTGGCCCTGAACGCCGCCGTAGAAGCCGCTCGTGCAGGTGAACAAGGCCGCGGCTTCGCCGTGGTCGCCTCCGAGGTGCGCTCGCTGGCACAGCGCTCGGCCAACGCCGCCCGCGAGATCAAGCAGCTGATCGTGGACAGCGCCAACCGCGTCACCGAGGGCGCCGATCTCGTTGAACAGACCGGTAACACCATCCACAACCTGCAAAACACCATCGATGAGGTGGCCCAGCTCATCACCCACCTGACCCAAACCAGCCAGGAACACGCCCAAGGCATTGGCAACGTGCGTGAAACGGTGCACCGCCTGGACGAGGCCACCCAGCACAACATGGTGCTGATGACCCAGAGCACTCAGGCGGCTGAAGGGTTGAAGTCACAGGCCGACCGCCTGCTGGCCTCCGTGTCCTTCTTCCAACTGAGCCCCTCCGGCACCTGAGGTCGGCACGGGGTCGCTACACTTTGTGGCTTCACCTGAAGTGCAAAGCGAGCCCCCATGCTGACCGTCAACAAGCTCCTCCCCCAGGGCCAAGGCCTGGCCCCCGTGCTGCTCAAACGCGCCGCCGCCGTGCAACTGGACTGGGATGTGCGCCAGAAAAGCCGCTTTGACGCGGTGGACAGCCAAGGCCGCAGCCTGGGCGTGTTCCTGCCCCGCGGCACCGTGGTGCGCGGCGGCGATGTGCTGGTGGCCGAAGATGGCAGCATGATCCGTGTGGAAGCCGCGCCTCAGAACGTGCTGGTCATCACGCCGTGCAGCGAGCATGGCTCACCGTTTGACCTGACGCGTGCGGCCTACCACCTGGGCAACCGCCATGTGCAGATCGAGCTGCAGCCCGATCACCTGAAGATCGAGCCCGATCATGTCCTGGCCGACATGCTGCGCGCCATGCACCTGACGGTACGCGAGACGCAGGCCGCGTTCGAGCCCGAGGGCGGCGCCTACGCTGCGGGTGGGCATGGTCACAGCCACGGTCATGGTCATGGTCATGGTCATGGTCATGGTCATGGTCATGGTCATGGTCACGAGCATGAACACGCGCACTCCCACGCGCACGGCGAGGCCGGCCACGTTCACGGCCCCGGCTGTGGACATGACCACGGTACGCCGACAGGTGCAGAGGGTGCGGCGGCCGCCGCCCCCACCTCACGCGGCAAGCCCATCGGCATCGCGATCAAGGCCGCCCCGGTGCCCCACGTGCACGGCCCGGGCTGCGGTCACGACCACTGACTGCACGCGAACGCCACGCGACCCCATCCAGGTCGACCTGCATCCGCCTCACGGATGCACCAAAACGAAGCGCCCGGGCATGGTGCTTGCTTGATTCCAGCAAGCCCCACACACCAGCCCCATGCCCCGCGTTCTCGCCCGCCCCGCCCCCCTGCCTCCCGCCGCCCGCCTGCAACTGATGTGGCTGGCCTCGCCCGCCCTCCCCGTGGGTGGCTTCAGCTATTCCGAAGGGCTGGAGTCGGCCATCGACACCGGCCGCGTCACCGACGAAGCCCAGGCCGCCGACTGGCTGCTGCAGCAACTCCACCTCAGCCTGGCCCGCGCCGACCTGTCCGTCGTCGCCCGCGCCGTGGCCGCCTGGCAGCGCCACGATCTGGCCCGCATCACCGAACTGAACGCCTGGATCACGCACACCCGCGAAACCAGCGAGTTGCGCCAACAAACCGAACAGATGGGCCGCTCCCTGGTGGAGTGGCTGCGCAACCGCTCGGGCGATGCGCTGTCTCACCCTGCTGATCAGCGTCTGGCCCAATGCGCCGCACTGAGCCCCGCCCCCAACTGGCCCATCGCCTTTGCCCTGGCCGTGGCCCAGTGTCTGCCCGCCCAGACCAACGCAGACACCATGCTCGCCGCCCAACACGAGGCCCTGCTGAGCTTTGCCTTCGGTTGGGCAGAGAACATGGTGCAAGCCGCCATCAAGGCCGTGCCCCTGGGCCAAAGCGCCGGCCAGCGCATCCTGCAAATCCTCATCGATGCCATCCCCGATGCCATCGACCACGCCCTGGCCCTGCCTGACAGCCAACGCCAGGCCTTCACTCCCATGCTGGCCATCCTCAGCGCCCAGCACGAACACCAGTACTCACGCCTTTTCAGATCATGAGCAACCTGCATCACATCCCCGGCCGCACCAAGAAGCTCCCTCCCCTGCGCGTGGGCGTAGGTGGGCCGGTTGGCTCCGGCAAAACGACCCTGCTCGAAATGCTGTGCAAGACCATGCGCGAGCAATACGACCTGGTCGTCATCACCAACGACATTTACACCAAGGAAGACCAGCGTCTGCTGACCGTGGCCGGCGCCCTCGACCCGGATCGCATCATGGGCGTGGAAACCGGTGGCTGCCCGCACACCGCAATCCGCGAAGACGCCTCCATCAACCTGGAAGCCGTGGACCGCATGCTGGCCAAGTACCCGAACGCCGACATCGTCTTCATCGAGTCGGGTGGGGATAACCTGGCGGCGACCTTCAGCCCCGAGCTGAGCGATCTGACGATTTACGTGATCGACGTGGCGGCGGGCGAGAAAATCCCGCGCAAAGGCGGCCCCGGCATCACCAAGAGCGACCTGTTTGTCATCAACAAAACGGATCTGGCGCCCTATGTGGGGGCCAATCTGGACATCATGGAGGCCGATACAAAGCGGATGCGGCCGACGCGCCCCTTCGTGATGACCAACCTCAAGACCCAAGCCGGTCTGCGCGATGTCATTGGCTTCATCGAAACCAAAGGCATGCTCACGGCCTGAAGTGGTCCCCAGCCTGGAAGCGAACCCTCTAGGCAAAGTGAGCACTTTCTCAAAAGTTGCCCCCAAAGTTGCCCCCATCGGATGAGGGCTGCCCCCTTTTGGGCCTGGATCAGGTGGCAAGCCAAGCGGCCCATGACCAAGCCGCCCGGCCCCTTTCATCGCGTTGACCCCCCCCTATTTGAAAATTGGAGCTGTGCGAAGATTGCCTAGGCGGCCGGTTTCCAGCTGAGGGAGTCTGAACTTTTGACCCTCCCCCTCCATCCGTGACCGTCCAGACGCCCGAAGAAACACCCCGCACGCGGCAGAAAAAACGGGTACGCGCTCGGGTTTCACACTTTTTTTTGTGGGGACAGTGGGGACAAACACGAAAACAGCATGTAAGCCATTGATTCATAATGATTATTCTGTCCCCACATGGGTGTGGGGACAACCCAAAACAGTGTGGGGACAGTGGGGACAAACTCACCCGGCGAGTGCCGCAAGCCTGCCCATCCCTTCCCCTGGTGTGTGAGTCTGTTTTTGCAGCGCGTAAGGCACCCACCACGCGGCCCCACCGCACCCGGCAGCTCACGCCTACCGCTGAGGCGCTGTCCTGGTCGTCATCCCGTAGCACCGGGCACCGGGCACCGGGCACCGAGCACCAGGGACAGGTCAGGTCAGGTCAGGTCAGGCCAGGCCAGGCAAGCAGGGCCAGGGCTGGCGCAGGCCGCCGTCCTGGTCGTGCTGGCGGCCTCGATGCCACCACCAGCGCCAGCAGCTCACGCCCACGGCTGAGGCGCTGTCCTGGTCGTCAGGATGTACCGCAACAGAGCACCAGGGACAGGCGCAGGCAGGCAGGGGCCAGCGCTGGAAGCCTCGATGCCACCCAGAACCAAAGCCGCCCATCCCTTCCCCTGGTGTGTGAGTCTGTTTTTGCAGCGCGTAAGGCACCCACCACGCGCCCCCCACCGCACCCGCCAGCTCACGCCTACGGCTGGGGCGCTGCCCCGTCCTGGTCGTCATCACGTAGCACCGGGCACCGGACACCGAGCACCAGAGGCAGCACAGGCACAGGCAAGCAAGGGCCAGGGCTGGCGCAGGCCGCCGTCCTGGTCGTGCTGCGGGCCTCGATGCAGCCCCCCAGCGCCAGCAGCTCACGCCCACGGCTGGGGCGCTGGCTTGGTCGTCAGGATGTACCGCAGACCAAGCACCGGGGACAGAGCACCAGGGACAGGCGCAGGCAGGGGCCAGGGCTGGCGGCCTCGATGCCACCTAGAACCAAAGCCGCCAATCCCTTCCCCTGGTGTGTATCTGTTTTTGCAGCGAGGAAGGCACCCACCACGCGGCCCCACCGCACCCGTCCGCTCACGCCCACGCCTCAGGCGCTGTCCTGGTCGTCAGGTTGTGCCGCACTGGAGTTGACCCACTTCGGTGGACGGGTATTGGTTTGATTCTCAAACCGTTTCGGGCGCTGTCTCGACGCATTGAGGGGTGTTTTCGACAACATCAAACAAGGCTTCTTGGCTCCTTTCAAAGTTCATGGGTGAGAGGTGGCCCAAGCCGCTGTGGCGGCGTCTGGGGTTGTACCAACCTTCAATCCATGTGAAGACAGCCATGCGTGCCTGAGCTTTGCTTTGGAAGCTGTTGCGCTCAATCAGTTCGCCTTCAAGACTGGCGAAGAAGCTCTCTGCCATTGCGTTGTCGTAGGCATCGCCCACCGTCCCCATGGAAGGCCGAACGCTCATCTGACGGCAGCGTTCGCCGAAGGCCAGACTCGTGTACTGGCTACCCTGGTCCGAGTGATGGATGACGCCCTTGGGCTTGCGCTGCTCCAATGCCATGTTCAACGCCGCGAGAACAAGGTCTGAGGTCATGCGTTCACCCATGGACCAGCCCACGACCCGGCGACTCCATACGTCGATGACCACGGCCAAGTAGAGGAATCCCATCCAGGTGGGCACGTAGGTCATGTCAGCTACCCACAACTGGTTCGGCCCGCTGGCGCGGAAGCGCCGGTTGACCAAGTCCCTGGCAGGCACCTCATGCTTGTTGCGGCGGGTGGTCACAGTGAACCCACGCCTCTTGCTGATGCCATGCAGACCTGCTGCACGCATGAGACGCGCCACGCGCTGACGACTGATGCACACGCCTTGCTCCATGAGCTCAGCTCTCACGCGTGGCATACCATAGGACTCGTAGGAGTCCTTGTGAACCTGGCGGATACGCTCAGTCATCACTGCGTTGGCAATACTGCGCTGAGAGGGGTTGCGGTCACGCCAAGCGTAGAAGCCACTGGCTGACACGCCCAGCACTCGGCACATCGTGCGCACGGGTAGGTCGGCCTGGTTCGCGTTCACGAGTCCGAAGACTTCGTGGAAGTCGCGTCGCTGCGACCCGCAAACCAGGCCGTAGCCTTTGCCAAGATGTCCCGCTCCATCTGAACCTGACGTAACTGTCGGCGCAATCGCACCAACTCTTCACGCTCGGCAGTGGTCAGCCCCTCCTTGCCTGGTAAAGGCTTGCCACTATCGATGGCTGCCTGCCCCACCCAATTGGTGATGGATTGCGCAGTGACACCGAACTCACGAGAGAGCTCTGCTGGAGAGCGGCCAGCTCGAACGAGCTCGACCATCTGTTGCCGGAATTCCGCCGGATATGGCGGGCGTACTTTGGACATCTTCGACTCCTTGAACACAAAGCATGATGTGTCCACGGAACCGGGTCAACTCCATGTCCGCTATCACGCGCAGGACTTGCATTAGGTCGCCTGTGCGGCCCTCGCCGCCTGAGCGCTCAATGCTTTGAGCGGCAACACGCGCAACCGCCTCAATCTGACTCAGGCCGCGCTGTGAGAGCTGGTCCATTGTCTTGATGCTGGACCGTAACGTTTGAATCCGCCCGTCCAGGGCTTGATGCGGGCCGCTCATGCCGCCCCCCCACGCTCTGACTGCCCGCCAAGTGTTCTAGACAATGAGGGAGGCTGAATAACTCTGAGAAGCCCTTTGGCGATCAACATATCGCGATAGGAGTTCACAGCCACCGACCGCACCTCAGCCGCCACATCGGACCCAGCGGCGACTACTTCGCCGCTCTCGTTCAGCACAGCAAACGAACCGGGCTCACCGGCAATCGTCACTGAAGCCCCCTCATGAACCACGCCACTGATAAGGACTCCACCTGCGATTGGCTCGCCCCAAACCCGCACATGCCCCTCGCCTTTCAACATGGCCCTGTAGAAATTCACACACACCGTAGCCAACACACGGGCCACGTCATCCCCCAAGGCAACAATGCTGCCATCAGCCGCGAGGACAGCTAACACGCCAGGTTGCCCCTCAATGGTCAAGGTCAGGGGCTTGCCAGCAGTTCGCGCAATCACGATGCCGGGTAGGCGTCCGGTCTTTTGCGTGCCGATCATGCAGCCACCTCCAGCGCACGCAGCGCATTGAGGGCAGACAGGGCCTGCACAGCCTTGCGAGCCGCACCGGGCACATTGGCCGCAGGCTGGCGCAGGTGATACAGGGCCACGCTGAGAGCGTTTTCGGCTTGGGCGTGAAGCTGGGAGATTTCCAGCTCAGAGAGAGGGACAGGCGCAGCGGATGAGCTGGCCAAGGTCATGACCGTGGACATGGTTTCAGGCTCCTTATCGAGACTTGAAGCCACCCGCAGCGTTCTTACGCGCAGCGGGTGGGCGGGATGTTAAGAACACGCGATAAGGCGTGCGGACGCCCTTACGGGTAGCCCCATCCCGCCCGCAACCAACAGCACGCCATTGCAGCGCACCGGAAATGTTCGGACGTGACAAAGCCTCACTGTCGGGGAGGCTGCACCGCTTATCGATGGTGTTCTTACGCACCGGGCCTTTCGGCTTGGGCGGATTATTGCACGCAGGTTGGCTGGGGTGTCAAGCCCTGGTGACGCTAGGTGCTGGCGCTGGTGGACTAATCCAGACGTCAAGACAAAAAGTGACCCACGCTTTGCACCTCACGCAGTCGTGACGCCATAGTGGCCAGGTCAAAACTGTAGGAAAGGAATGACATGGACACCCTCGATATGCACACAGCGACAGTCGTTATCCGGGCTTGCCAAGACGAACAAAACCCAACTACCCAAGCGGAGGCGCAGAGAAAGCGCGATGAGTGGCTGAGCCAGATACAGGCGGGCTGGCTTGAAGCGTCTGAGCCAGTCGCTCAAGTCTTGGCATCAAGCGGCGCTCAGTGAGCGTCGGTGTCGTGCCAACGTCATGCTGCATTCAATGCCGGCCAGAAGGCAACACCAGCCATAAAAAAAGGGAGCCAAGCTCCCTTTTTTGCCTTCGCGTGCGTCGCCCAGTTAGGCGGCCTTCTTGCGCTTTTCAATGTCGTGATCGACCTCATCAGCCTTTTGGGCATGATGCTCCATCACTTCCTTCAAGCCTTCAGGGGCAAACCGTTGAAGGATGTCGCGCATCAACGGCTGGTAGCCAACGCCGTGATGATTGGCAATCAGCTTGTAGGCGTCGATCAACTCCTTAGGCAAGCGAATGGAAATCGCTTGCATACCCAAGCTGGAATCAATGGCTGCCTCTAGATCAACCGAGACGGCGCGTACATGGTCCTCGCTAGCGCCCAAAGCGCGGGATTCCCATGCTTCATCGGTGCTTTCAAGTCTGTCCTGTGCCTTCGTCATCGTTGCTTCTCCTAGAGTCACCGCCCATGGCGGTCATAAATTGCAAGTTCCACGGGGTTCGGTTCGTACGCAGTGCGTAAATGAACTAGCCCGTCTTTAAAAATAAAAACAACCTTGAGTTGCCTGTCCTCATTGGTCGGAGCAATGAACCACATGGTGGCTGGGTCGCTTCGATGATCTTCCCGGGAGTCCTCCAGGAACAGGCCACACTTGTTTGCAAAGCACTGCTCAACCTCACGACGAGACACCTGGTGCTTGTCAGCCAGCTTATCGAGCGTCGCTTGTGAGATGAGCAAATTTTTCATAGGCGCAAGATGTTGGTTCGTTACTGTAGCACGCTGTATATACACGCATGTTAGGTTATTTCAATGGCCCCTATGCAGTGACAGCCCCGCCCGATGGGGGGTGGCACCAGGGAGAACCCCGCCGCGCACGATTCCGCAAGCGTCTACAGCACAGGCAAGGCCGCCCCACCAGATGAGGCGCAGCGCAAGCCAGCACCGGACCGAAAGCACCAGACAGCGTCAGCAGGGACGGAGGCCGGGCAGCCTCAGAGGGAAGGCAGGGAGAGAACACCTCTTATGAATGAATGTCTCTCTATCTCTTCTCTCTTATACGTCCCCACTTAGTCCCCACTTAGTCCCCACATCGTCCCCACAGCCTCCAAACGCCTCCCGCCCTGTGTTCATCGGGCATGTGAGCCGTTCCGGCCATTTGTCCCCACGTCCCCACCGAAAATCATTCCCAAAATGCAGAAAGCGGCCCGATTGAGCCGCTTTCGCCTGGTGTGGGGCCAGCCGTCAGGCCGTCTTGAAGGGGATCACGTCTGCCCCTCGGGCCAGCTTCGCCAGGTGCTCACCCCACCACTGCATTAGCTTGGTGCGCTCGGGCAACCAGTTGGCCCGGTTGTAGGCCGCCCGCACGCCGTCCCGCTCTTCATGGGCCAACTGCTTCTCGATCACATCCGAATTCCACCCCGCCTCATTGGCACAGGTCGAAAACAGCGTGCGGAAGCCGTGGGCGGTCGCCATGCCCTTGTAGCCCATGCGGGCTAGAGCACTGTTCAGGGTGCCGTCACTGATTGGCTTTCCGGGGTAATAGGGCGACGGGAACAGCAGCCCCTTTGCATCCTCAGCGGGCAGGATGCTGGACAGCAGCTCTAGGGTCTGTGATGAGAGGGGCACCAGGTGCTCCGTTTTCATCTTCATGCGCTCAGCGGGGATGCGCCACAGCGCCCGCGCCTGGTCGAACTCTTCCCAGCGCGCCCCCCTCAGCTCACCAGGTCGCACGGCTGTCAGCACCAGGAGCTGCAAGGCTGCCTTTGTGGCTGGCTCCCCCTGGTACTCCCCCAGGAGCCGCAGGAACTGGGGCGTCTCGCGCTCAGACAGCGCCGCCCGGTGTCTCACGATCTGGCGCTTGAGGATTTCGGCTGGTTTGAGGGAGTACGTGGGGTCCGTGTCCGTCAGCTCATGGGCCACCGCGTACCGATACACCGCCTTGATGCGCTGGAACACCCGCCCCGCCGTCTCTCTTGCGCCGCCCGCCTCGATGCCCTGCACCAGCTCACGCACGTCAGCAGGCCGCACGCCGGACACAGGCAAGCGCCCGAAGGCCGGAAACACGTGATTGACCAGGGAGGCCCTCACCGCTGCATGGGTGCCCTCATCCCAGGTGGGGGCGCTCTTGTCCAGCCAGGCCAAGGCCACGGCCTCAAAGGTGCGCAGACTCGCCGCCTTCTTGGCCGCCTTGTCAGACTTGCGCGCTTCGCTCGGGTCAACGCCCTCCCCCAGCATCTTGCGGGCCTGGTCGCGCCGCTCCCGCGCCTCTTTCAATCCCACGTCAGGGTAGGTGCCCAGGCTGACGCGCTTTTCCTTGCCGTCCACCCGGTACTTGAGCCGCCACCACTTGCCGCCGCTGGGGGCCACTTCCAGGTAGAGCCCGCCGCCGTCAAACAGCTTCACGGCCTTTTAGGCTGGCTTGGCATTGCGCACGGCTGTATCGGTCAGGGGCATGGGGGCAACTCCAAATGGGGGCAACTCAGATGCCCCCAATGTTGCCCCCACGCTGCACCGGCTGTCAACGCACCACCCCGGACACGCACGGACGAAAAAAAGCCCTAGAGCGTTGATTTCTCTAGGGCTTTCTGTTTCCGTGGACTTCCGAGAAAATCCGTAAATGTGCGGGTATGGTCCCCCAGCCTGGAATCGAACCAAGATTTGCCCCTTAGGAGGGGGCTGTCTTATCCATTAGACGACTGGGAGAGACCAGCCGCGGATTTTACTATGCGAGTGCGTCAGGCGAGACGCGCAGCTCTTCCACGGTGTAGCCCTCTCGGGTGAGGGCTTCCTTCAGCCATTGCGGCTGCATGCCCTCCCCGTCCCAGGTTTGCAGGGTCAAGGGGTGACGGTACTTGGGGCCTTTTGACGCAGGGGGCGGCGGTGCAGGCGCTCGTGGCGCCTGCGGGCCCATGTCGAGTTCGTCGGCCGTGATCTGCCAGAAGTCCACCAGCTTGCGGATGGCACGTACCGTCGCTTCTTGTTCGGGAGTCAGCATGTGAAAGCTCTGCAACTGCCGGACATCATGCCCGATTCGCGCCGCGCTGGATGAAGAGAACACATGCGCAGCGGCGGCGCTCATTATTTTTCCAACTTTTGATCACTTTTTTCAAATTCATCATGTCCGCATGATGAAAACACCTTGCGAAGATGCGGGTAAACGAGACAATGTCAGGAATTTAACATTCCCCGATGATGGTGCTTGACGCCACGTATCGGAGCCTGACATGCGCTTGAACCTGCCCGTCCTGGACGAAGAGTATCCATTCCCCGATGGCGAATCGCTGGTGTCCACCACCGATCTCAAAGGGCACATCGTTTATTGCAACCCTGCCTTCATCCGGGTCAGTGGCTACTCGCGCGAGCAGTTGCTGGGCCAGCCCCACAACATCATCCGTCACCCCGACATGCCAGCGGAGGCCTACCGTGACATGTGGGCCACCATCAAAAGCGGTCAACCCTGGTCCGCGTTGGTCAAGAACCGTCGTGCAGATGGCCGCTACTACTGGGTGCAAGCCAACGTCACGCCACTGCTCGACAACGGCCAACCCACGGGCTATATGTCGGTGCGCACCCAGCCCAGCAGAGAGCACGTCGAGGCCGCCACCCGGCTGTACGCGCTGATGCGCGCCGAGGCCAACTCAGGCAGACTGGTCCATACGCTGCACCAAGGATTGGTCGTGAAGAACTCGCTGGGAGGTCGCTTGGCACGAGCCTTCCAGCTGGACATGGCGGACCGCCTCACACTCGGCGTCATGGTGTTGGTCACCATCGCGCTGGCCGTGGGATCATCCGCTGGCGGCGGCACATTGGGAACGGGCGGCTGGGCTGCCCTGGTCGGCTCATGGCTGATCAGTCTGATCGCGGCCAAAATCCTGTTCGCCCAAGTCGCCACGCAGCCGCTGCGGGAATTGTTGAGCGCAGCGAACACCCTGGCCGCAGCCGATTTGACGGTGCACATCACCAGCCGACGCGGTGGTGGCATGGGACGCCTCGCGCGCGCACTCAATCAGCTCAAGGTCAACCTGGCGACCACAGTGCAAGACGCACGCACCGAGGTCGAGCAAATGAATGTGGCCACCCAGGAAATCGCCACGGGCAATCACGACCTGTCCACACGCACGGAGTCCCAGGCAGCCGACCTGCAAGAAACCGCCGCGTCGATGGAGCAGATCACCAGCATGGCGCGTCAAAATGCCGCGACAGCCGAACAAGCGGCCGAACTGGCTCGCCAGACCACACAGATCACAGAGCGCAGCGGCCTGGCGGTCGACGATCTGACCCGCACCATGCACCTGATCGAGGAATCGTCCAAGCGCATTCACGACATCATTCAGGTCATCGACTCCATCGCCTTCCAGACCAATATTCTCGCGCTCAACGCCGCCGTTGAAGCCGCGCGAGCCGGTGAGCAAGGTCGTGGCTTTGCGGTGGTGGCCTCCGAGGTTCGGGCACTGGCCCAACGCACGGCCACCGCGGCACGCGAGGTCAAACAGCTGATCACCGACTCCAGCGAGAAGGTCAAGGCAGGCAGCGAGCTTTCCGACTCCGTTCAAGGCACCATGAAGGAGGCATTGAGCTCGGTATCGGAGGTGGTGCACCTGGTGGACACCATCAGCCAAGGTGTGACCGCGCAGTTGCAGGACATTTCCCAGATCAACAACGCGATCACCAACCTAGACAACATCACGCAGCAAAATGCCGCTGCGGTGGAGCAGATCGCGGCGGCCTCCAGCTCTCTGGCCGACCGGGCCAAGGTCGTCTCCGACTCGGTACAGGTCTTCAAACTCTGAGCCAGAAGCACACGCCCCCCGGGCAGATACGGGCAGACGACAAGGCGAGACCTCGCTAGACTGTGGGCGCCTTGTCTGAGAGCTCCCCATGAAAATCGCCCTGCTGTCCGATCTCCACGCCAACCGACAGGCCGTCGAGGCGGTCTGGCAGCACGCGCAAGAGCAAGGTTTTGACCAGTTGGTCATGCTGGGCGATTACGTCGACTACGGCGCCGACCCGGTCTGGGTGGTGGAATTTGCCCAGGCACGTGAAGCGGAGGGCGCGGTGCTCGTGCGCGGCAATCACGACGATGCGCTCAGCGCCGAAACCACCAGCAAGATGTCTTCACACGTGGCGCCATCGCTGGAGTGGACCTTCGCTCAGCTGAGCCAGAAGCAGAGGGAGTGGCTCACCGCCCTGCCCCTGACCGCCGAGGTGGGCCCTTGTCTGATGGCCCACGCCAACGCCCACAACCCAGCTCACTGGGAATACCTGCAGGGTCGCTCCGAAGCTTCGCGCAGCCTCATGGCGAGCCAGCAGCCTTTTGTGTTTTGTGGTCATGTCCACCAGCAGTGCCTGTATCACCTGTCCAACCTGGGCAAGTCCGGCGAGTTCATCCCCGTTGATGGGGTGCCGATCAGCCTGTCGCCCGCGCGGCGCTGGCTGGCGATCCCCGGGTCCGTGGGCCAACCCCGTGACGGGAATCCCGCGGCGTGCTACGCCACCTTCGACACGGGCAGCGCCACCCTCACGTTTTTCCGCGTGCCCTACGACCATGACACGGCCGCCCAGCGCATCGTCGATGCCGGGTTGCCCGTCAGCTATGCCCAAAGGTTGATCCATGGTCGATGAAGCCAACGGTGGCGGCTTGGAGCCTGGCGCGCTCGTCGACAACTACCGTCTCAAAGAGCGCCTGCACCAGGGTGGCATGGCCACGCTGTGGGACGTGGAGCGGGTGGACGGCCCCAGTGACCTGCCCTTGATCATGAAGATCCCCCGCATCAAAGGCGGGGAAGATCCGGCCACCATCGTCGGCTTCGAAGTCGAGCAGATGGTGATGCCCATGCTGCAAGGCCCGCATGTGCCGCGCTTTGTGGCCAAGGGTGACTTTACGCGCCGCCCCTACATCGTGATGGAGCACATCCCGGGGCACTCGCTGCGCCCGCGGCTGGACGAGGCCCCGCTGCCCATCGACGACGTGGCCGACATCGGCCAGAAGGTGGCTTTGGCCCTGCACGCGTTGCACAAGCAGCATGTGGTGCACCTGGACGTCAAACCCAGCAACATCCTGTTCCGCCCTTCTGGCGAGGCCGTCTTCGTGGACTTCGGCCTGTCGCGCCACGACCACCTGCCCGACTTACTGGAAGAAGAGTTCGAGCTGCCCATGGGCACCGGGCCCTACATCTCCCCCGAGCAGGTGCAGTTCGTCCGCAACGACCCCCGCAGCGACCTGTTCGCGCTGGGCGTCATGCTCTACCACCTGACCACGGGCGAGCGCCCCTTTGGCCAGCCCACCACCGTGGCAGGCCTGCGCAAGCGCCTGTACACCGACCCGATTCCGCCGCGTGTGCACCGCGCCGATACGCCGCCGTGGCTGCAAGAGGTCATCCTGCGCTGCCTGGAGGTGGACCCGAACGAGCGCTACCAGAGCGCGGCGCAGTTGGCGCTGGACCTTCAGCATCCCGAGCAGATTGCCCTGACGGCGCGTGCCCAGAAAATGGCCACGCAGAGCCGACTGGACACCTTCAAGCGCTGGTTCAAGGCCGTGGGGGCCGAGCCCAAGCCCGACGCCACCGCGAGTCAGCACGTGGAGCGCTGCCCCATCATCATGGTGGCCATTGGGGTCAAGAACAGCACACCCGAACTTGACAAGAAGCTGCTGGGCACGGTGCGCCGCATCATGCAGACCGAAACCCGCGCCCGTCTTGCCTGCGTCAGCGTGATGAAGACCAATCGCATCGCGATGGACACTCTCACGGATGCCGAGGGCAATAGCCTGCATGTGCAGCAACTGGTGCACATCAAGCACTGGGCCCGCCCCCTGCAGCAACAACTGGGACTGGACGAACAGCGTTTGACCTTCCATGTGCTGGAGGCACCAGACACGTCCGCCGCCATCGTGGAGTTCGCTGCCAAGAACCAGGTCGACCACATCGTGATGGGGGCGCGCGGCAATTCCGCGCTGCGGCGTTACCTGGGCAGCGTGAGTGCCCAGGTCGTGGCCGAGGCGGATTGCTCGGTCACCGTGGTGCGGGTGTAAGCCCCCTGCCCAGGCATCACACCGTCACCGCGGTCAGCCTGGGCCGTGTCCGACCCAGCCTCAGGCGAGCGCCTGCAGCTTGAACACCTTCTGGAAGGCGTCCACCGCCTTGCCCTTGCGGGCGCGCTTGCCCACGTGGGCCACATAGGCCGAGTTGCGCACATCCTCTTCCTTGGGCTTTGCACCGCGGGTGGTGCCGATCACGCGCACGCCGTTGTGGCAGCTCGCCACCGAAATCAGCGGCGCCTTCTGGGCGTCCACATCCATCAGCGTCAGGCCACGCCCGCCGTTCGACTGCAGCTTCAGCTCGTCCAGGCCAAACACCAGCATGCGACCGTCTTCGCTCAGGCAGGCCACCTGGGTGTGCGCGGGCTGCACCAGCACCGGCGGCAGCACCTTGTCGCCCTCGTCCAGGGTCTGGAAGCCCTTGCCGCCCTTCTGGCGCGTCACCAAGTCGCCCAGCTTGGCCAGCAGGCCAAAGCCACCGCTGTTGGCCAGCAGCACGGTCTGATCCACCTGACCGGCCATATAGTGCAGCGGCTGCGTGCCCGATTCCAGCTCGATCATGGTCGTGATGGGCTGGCCATCGCCACGCGCGCCCGGCAAGGCGCTCACCGGCACGCTGTAGACGCGCCCGTTGCTGCCGATGACGATGAGCGGGTCCACCGTACGGCATTCAAACGTGCCATACAGGCCGTCGCCGGCCTTGAATGCGAAACCGGCCGGATCGTGGCCATGGCCCGTGCGCGCACGCACCCAGCCCTTTTCGCTGATGACCACGGTCACTGGCTCGTCGAGCACCTTCACCTCGGCCACGGCGCGCTTTTCGGCCTGGATCAGGGTGCGACGCTCGTCGCCATATTGCTTGGCGTCGGCCTCGATTTCCTTGACCACGGTGCGCTTGAGCACGCCGGGGTTGTTCAGGATGTCTTCCAGCTTGGCCTGCTCGGCACGCAGCTCGGACAGTTCCTGCTCGATCTTGATGGCCTCCAGCCGCGCCAGTTGACGCAGGCGGATTTCCAGGATGTCCTCGGCCTGCCGGTCGGACAGCTTGAAGCGCTCGATCAGCGCGGCCTTGGGCTCGTCGCTGTTGCGGATGATGGCGATCACCTCATCGATGTTCAGCAAGACGAGCTGGCGGCCTTCGAGGATGTGAATGCGGTCCATCACCTTGCCCAGGCGATGCTGGGTGCGGCGGGTGACGGTGTCCATGCGGAAGCCGATCCACTCGCTCAGGATCTGACGCAGGCTCTTTTGCGTGGGCTTGCCGTCCGCGCCGATCATGGTCATGTTGATCGGGGCCGAGCTTTCCAGGCTGGTGTGGGCCAGCAAGGTGGTGATCAGCTCCTGCTGCGCCACCGTGCGGGTCTTGGGCTCGAACACCAGGCGCACTGGCGCGTCCTTGCTGGATTCGTCGCGCACAGCGTCCAGCACCGACAGCACCGTGGCCTTGAGTAGGTTTTGCTCCGCGGTCAGAGCCTTCTTGCCGGACTTGATCTTGGGGTTGGTCAGCTCCTCGATCTCTTCGAGCACTTTTTGCGAGCTGGTGCCATGCGGCAGTTCGGTCACCACCAGCTGCCACTGGCCACGCGCCAGGTCTTCGATCTTCCAGCGGGCGCGCACCTTCAGGCTACCCCGGCCACTGCGGTAGGCATCCTGGATGTCTTGCGGACTGGAGATGATCTGGCCACCACCGGGGAAGTCCGGTCCCTGAACGATGTCGAACAGCTCGGAGTCGGGCAGATGCTCGTTCTTGATCAGGGCCACGGCGGCCGAGGCCACCTCGCGCAGGTTGTGGCTGGGGATTTCCGTGGCCAGGCCCACGGCGATGCCGCTGGCGCCGTTGAGCAGCACGAAGGGCAGACGTGCGGGCAACTGGCGCGGCTCTTCGGTCGAGCCGTCGTAGTTGGGCACAAAGTCCACCGTGCCCATGTCGATTTCGTCGAGCAGCAGGCGCGAGATCGGCGTCAGACGGGCTTCCGTGTAGCGCATCGCAGCGGCACCATCGCCGTCGCGTGAGCCGAAGTTGCCTTGGCCGTCCACCAGCGGGTAGCGCAGCGCGAAGTCTTGCGCCATGCGCACCATGGCGTCGTAGGCAGCAGTGTCGCCATGCGGGTGGTAGCGGCCCAGCACGTCACCGACCACGCGGGCGCTCTTGACCGGCTTCGCCCCGTTGGCACCGCTGAAGCCCAAGCCCATGCGCTCCATCGCGTACAGGATGCGGCGCTGCACGGGCTTTTGGCCGTCGCACACGTCCGGCAAGGCCCGCCCCTTGACCACGCTCAGCGCGTATTCCAGGTAGGCACGCTCGGCGTAATGGGCCAGGGTCAGAGATGGGCTGCCATCACTGTCACGGGGTGGATTGAAATCGATCGTTTGCTGAGACATCGTCGCTCAAGAGGGTTCCACGAGGTGGAACGAAGTGTAGGGGTGCTGCAAGCGCACAGTGCGGCTTGGCCAATGCCCTTGATTTTGCCGCATCCCCTCAGTGCCCCACCGCACGCTGTTGCGCGGCCCGACGCCGCCACACCCCTGAATGTCTTGGCTTTGCATCGATTCAAGCCCATTCAAGAGGTCTGCCCAGTCGGCGCTCCTGCCTATCCTCGGTGGCATGACATACAGTGTGGTGTGGTTCAAGCGCGACCTCAGGGCGGCCGATCACCGCGCTCTGACCGAGGCGGCACGGCATGGGCCGGTGTTGTGCCTTTACGTGGTCGAGCCCAGCCTGTGGCTCCAGCCCGATGCCGCCGCGCAGCATTACGCCTTCATCGCCGAGAGCCTGCGCGACCTGTCGCACGACCTGCGCAGGCTGGGCGCCAAGCTGAACGTGGTCACCGGTGAAGCGGTGGACGTGCTGCAGCGTTTGTACACCCTCGCTCCCTTTGAGCGCCTGTGCGCCCACGAGGAAACGGGCAACGATGTCAGCTACCAACGTGACAAGGCCGTGGCGCGGTGGTGCCGCGCCCAGGGTGTGCAATGGCAGGAATGGCCACAATTCGGCGTGGTGCGTCGCCTGAAAAGCCGCAACACCTGGCAAGCGCATTGGGAAGCACACATGGCCGCCGCCCTGCTGCCCGCCCCGACCCTGCAAGACGTGCCCCTGCCCTGGACCGAGCCTGCGCCTCCCACTTTCCAGGCGCTGGGCTTGTTGGAGGACATGCCTCCCAGGCGCCAGCCAGGTGGCCGCCATGAAGGGCTGGCTGTGCTGCAAGACTTCCTCACCGAACGGTGTGCGCAGTACCGCGGCGGCATCTCCTCGCCGCTGTCGGCGCCCAATGCCTGCTCACGCCTGTCTCCGTATCTGACGTATGGATGCCTGAGCATGCGGGAGGTCGTGCAGGCCACGCGGCACCAGATCCACACGCTGCCCGAGGTGGCATCCCCCAGCGCCAGCCGCCAGCGTGCCGGACTGCAGGCCTTCCTGAGTCGACTGTACTGGCACTGCCACTTCATTCAAAAACTGGAGTCCGAGCCCGAGCTGGAGTGGCGCAACCTGCACCGTGGCTACGACGGCCTGCGCGAAGGCGATTGGAACGAAGCGCACTTTCAGGCGCTGGTGCAGGCGCGAACCGGCTGGCCCTTGGTGGACGCCTGCGTGACCATGCTGCACCACACCGGCTGGCTGAACTTCCGCATGCGGGCCATGCTGGTCTCGGTGGCCGCCTACCCGCTGTGGCTGCACTGGCGCCCGGTGGGCCAGTGGCTGGCGCGCGAGTTTCTGGACTACGAGCCCGGCATCCACTGGAGCCAGATGCAGATGCAATCGGGCACCACCGGCATCAACACCACACGGGTCTACAACCCCATCAAGCAGGCGCACGACCACGACCCGCACGGGCACTTTGTGCGCCGCTGGCTGCCTTACATGCGCAAGGTGCCCCAGACCTGGCTGTTCGAACCCTGGCGCATGCCTGCTGACGTGCAGGCGCGTTGCGGGCTGCAGGTGGGCGTGGACATCCCTGTCCCGCTGGTAGATCTGGAGCAGGCCACGCGCACGGCCAAGACACGGCTACACAGCCTGCGCGCGCAGCCGGAGGTGAAAGCGGGCAAGGCCGCCATCGTGGCGCGGCACGGCTCCCGCAAACGCCCCGCAGGGCGCAGCGGCAACCTGGGAGGTGCATCACGCAGCACAGCGCCCGCCGAAACCACTCAACTGACGCTGGAGTTCTGAATGCGCATGCGCAAAAAAGCCGACCTGCCGACCAAGGTGTGTGCCTGCTGCCAGCGGCCCTTCGCTTGGCGCAAGAAATGGGCGCAGGTGTGGGACGAGGTCAAGTACTGCTCGGACCGGTGCCGCCACAGCCGCACACCCCTCACTTCGGCAAGCTCAGCGTCACCTTCAGTCCCTGAGCCGACTCAAAGCACAAGGTCCCGCCGTGCAACTCTGCCACGCGCACCGCGATAGACAGACCCAGGCCAGACCCCGAACGGGTGTGATCACCCCGGGCAAACCTCCGCCCCAGTTGCGGCAACATCTCGTCTGACACCCCTGGGCCTGTGTCCTGAATGACCACCGAGACCTCGTCCGCGGTCTCGCTGACCGTGACGTGAACCTCCCCACCTGCCGGGGTGAACTTCAGTGCATTTCCCAGCACGTTGCGCACGGCCAGGCTCACCCATTGCGGCTGGGCTCCGACGTGACACAGATGCTCGGGGGCCTCCAGCGACAGCGCCACGTCGGCCCGGACGGACATCAAGGCCAGCTCGGCCATTTCCTGGCGAACCAGCTCCGCCACATCCAGCCCAGGCTGCCACCCAGGCCACACGGCACGTGCAGCGCGGTCCAGACGGCCATCCAGATGGTGATCCAGTCGAGCCAGCGCCAACAGCTGCTCGGTCAACGTGTTGGCACGCATCAGCCCCGCGCGGGCCTGCTTCAGTGCGTTGTCTCGCTGGGTGTCGTCCACCGCACCTTGCGCGACTTCGATCTGCGCCATGGCAGCGGCCAGCGGCGTGCGCAGTTCGTGCGAGGCATCGGCGGTGAACTGGCGCTCCAGGCCCAGTGCCCGGTCCAGGCGGGCCAGCAAGGCATTGATTTCATTGAGCAGCGGGGTCACTTCCCTTGGCACCTCGCTGGTGTCGATGGGAGACATGTCCTGACCTTGGCGCTGCGACACCTGTCGTCCCACCTCTTTCAGGGGCCTCAAGCCCCGACGCACCGCCCAGCTCACCACGAACACCAGCGCCAGCGCCGTCACCAGGGACGGCAAGATCAAGCCCAAAGCCATGCCACGGGCCAGCTCGTCGCGCTCCGTCATGGCACGCAGCACGGCCGTCCATTCGCCATGAACATGATCGTGATGCCACAGCACGCGCCACGTGGTGCCCTGCAACGCGACGGGTCGCAGACTATCAGGCGCCCCCGCCACTTCATCGTCATGACTCGGTCGAGCGGTGAAGGACAAGGCCGGGGCCATCGGGCTGCGATACAACAGGTCACCCTGGCCGCTCCAGCGCAGCACCGACAATGGCGGCTCGTCATCGTCATGGTCGCGACTGACGGCCAACTCCAGCGCCTTCTGCAACCCCGGGACCGACATGCGCAAATAAGGCTGAGCCACCTCATCGAGCTGCCTTGCATCGATCTCATCGACCTCGTGCAGCACCGACACATAGGACGTGAAGGCCATGACCAGCCAGATCGGGATCAGGACGGCCAGCAGCAGCCGCGTGAGCCGATCACGCAAGGAACGCATCAGGCGGCTCCCACTGGAGTAAGCATGTAGCCCACGCCACGCATGGTCTTGATCCAGTCAGAGCCCAGTTTGCGCCGCAGTTGGTAAATGTAGACCTCGATGGCGTTGCTGGAGACGTCGTCATCCCAGGCGTACAGGGATTCGATCAACTGCGCCTGCGAATAAGGACGCCCCGGCTGGCTGATGAGCTTGGCCAGCACGTTGAACTCGCGAGAGGACAAGTCCACCGGCTCGCCTTGCAAGGTCACCATCCGGCGGGCGGGGTCGAGCACCAACGCGCCACAGGTGAACACCGGGCTGGCCTGTCCCAGCGCCCGACGCACGCGTGCCCGAATCCTGGCCCCCAGCTCGTCCAGCGCGACGGGTTTGACCAGGTAATCGTCGGCCCCGACATCCAGGCCGGCAATCCGGTCGGTCAGGGCATCGCGGGCCGTCAGCAAGAGCACCGGGGTGGTATCCCTGCGGGCGCGCAGACGCTGCAAGAGCTCCACGCCGGTCAAACCCGGCAACTGCCAGTCCAGCACCACGCAGTCATAGCGATGGGCGAGCATGGCGGCCTCGGCCTCGTCGCCCCGCTGCAGCCAGTCCACGGCGTAGCCTTGCTGGATCAACCCCTGCTGCAGGCCATCACCCAGCAAAACATCATCTTCGACCAGCAAAACCCGCATCGTTCGGAGAGCGCACGCCCTTCATTGACAGACCCTGGTGATGGTAAGCCCACGCAGCCCCCTGGTACCAGCTGATGGCATCGGCGACCTGAGACGAACTCATCGGGGCGGCACGGTCGCGGTCTTCTCCGCCATCCACCAAGGTGGTCTGCACGGCGCCCCGAGAGTCCAGACGCACCAAGGCATGGTCGGTCAGGTAGCCCAGATCCTGGTAGGTGCTGATGAAGGCACGCTCACGTCCCGGCTCCAGGTCAAACAGGTCGTAGCCCAGGAAGCGGCTCTCGTATTTGAAGTGCAGCAGGCCCAGCAACGTGGGGGCAATGTCAATCTGGCTGGCCAAGCGGTCCATCTTGGCGGGGGCGATGTGAGCCGGCGCATAGATCAGGGCCGGGATGTGATAGCGCTCCACCGGCAGGTCGGTTTTGCCGGCGCTGGAGGCGCAGTGGTCGGCCACGATGACGAACACTGTGTCCTTGAACCAGGGCTTTTGGGCCGCACGGTCCAGAAAGTTGCCAATCGCCCAGTCGGTGTACTTCACCCCGCCTTCCCGGCCCTTGTGCGATGGGATGTCAATGCGCCCTTCCGGATAGGTGTACGGACGGTGGTTGGACGTGGTCATCACGTGCATGAACGAGGGCTTGCCCCGCGCAAAGGACGCATCTGCCTCCAACAGCGCCTGGCTGAACAGGTCCTCGTCGGCCACGCCCCAGATGTTCTCGTGGTGGATGCGCTCGGCCGGGATCGCCATGCGGTCGACCACCTGGTAGTGGTTGGCACTGAAAAACGCGTTCATGTTGTCAAAGTAACCATAGCCCCCGTACACGTAGCGGGTGTCATAGCCCTTGGACGCAAAGACGCTGCCCAGAGAAAACAGGTCGGCATTGCCCGGCCGCTTCACGATGGACTGGCCCGGTGTGGGCGGCAAGGACAGCGACAAGGCCTCCAGCCCCCGCACTGTCCGAGTGCCTGTGGCATACAGCCGGGTGAACAGCAGGCCCTGATCGGCCAACGCATCCAAACGAGGCGTCAGCCCACGCTGGTTGCCGAAATGCGCCAGGTAGTCGGCCGAGAGGCTCTCCACCGAAATCAGCACCACGTTCAGGCGCTTCTCAGGCTGACCATCGTCCACGATCCGGGTCAGGTCCATCGGGTTGTTGGATGCCAGGCGGGCGTGGGGCGTTGGCAACTGCTTGCGCAGGCGGGCCATGGCCTCCGCCGCTGGCAGGCTTTGGTAGAAGTGCTCGTAATCCAGCTCGTTGTGACGCAGCGCCGAGAAGAACTCGTAGACGCCATCACCGCTCAGGGCATTCACGTAGCGGTTGTTCGACTGATCCTTCCAGTGGCCGTCGACCACCGCGTGGGCCATGCTCACCGCTCCCACCACAACCACCGGCAGCCCCCAACGGACCCAGCGCGGCAGCCCGTGGTCCGATCGCGGCACCAACACACGACGCCCCCTCCACACCAGGGCCGTGGCAACCAAGGCCAAAACCGACAGGATCACGCCAACGGGATAGGACTCGCGGATGTTGCCAATCACCTCGTGGGTGTACAGCAGGTAGTCCACCGCAATGAAGTTGAAGCGAGAGCCAAACTCATCCCAGAAGATCCACTCCGAAATGCCAATGAACAGCATCAGCGCCACCCAGGCAACCATGCCTGCCGCCATGAGGATGCGAAAACCCCGCCGAGCCAGCCACTTGGCTGGTATCACGGCCAGAAACAGCATCAGAGGCATCAGCAAACTGGCGCCTGCCAGCAGGTCATAAACCAGCCCCACACCGAACACCTGAGCAGCCAGCGCCAAGCTCCATGGCGCCTGCCCCCCGGTTTTGATCCACAACGAGGCCCGCAGCACCGCCCCCAACAGCACAAACAACGCCAGCAAGGACACATAGCTGTGCCAGCGGCCCCACTTCGAGGGGGAACGCAGTTGTTCCATCAGATCCACGCAAAATGACCAAGACGCCGCATTGCATCAGTCTTGGCTGAGGCGAACCTGAAGACCGCGCCCTCAGGCCGATACACTTTTTCGCATGACCACGCTGCGACTGATCCTGGGTGACCAGCTCAACCCCTGCCACAGCTGGTTCACCGAGGTGAGCCCCGAGGTGGTCTATGTGCTGATGGAGATCCATCCCGAGATGGACTACGTCCTTCACCATGCCCAGAAGATTCTGGCCATCGTGGCGGGCATGCGGGACTTCGCCCGGCAACTCAAGGCCGATGGCCATCGCGTGCGTTACGTGGCCCTGGACGACCCGTCCAACCGTCAATCGCTGTCCGACAACCTCGACGCCCTGGTGCGCCACTACGGCGCCAAGCGCATCGAGTATCAGGAACCAGACGAATGGCGGCTGGACCAGCAACTGATGAACTGGAAGAAAGGTGCTGAAAGCCAACATGACCTGACTTGCCAGCGCACCAGCAGCGAGCACTTCTACACCGAGCGAGGGGAAGCCGCCGCGCTCTTCGCGGGCCGCAAGCAGTGGCTGATGGAACACTTCTACCGCCAGATACGGGTGAAGCATCTGGTGCTGCTGGACGCAGACAACCCCAAGCGCCCCGCTGGCGGGCAATGGAACTTCGATCCCGACAACCGCAAAACCTGGAAGGGATCGCCCCCGCTGCCCGCCGACTGGCGCACCCCGCACGACCACAGCGCCCTCTGGCAAACCTTGTGCGACGCCGGCGTGCGGTCTTTCGGCAACCCACAGGCTGCTCAACTGGCCTGGCCCCTGAACCGCGCTGAGGCCCTGCAGCACCTCGACGCCTTCATCAACCACGCCCTGCCCCACTTTGGCGACTACCAGGATGCCCTCACCCAGCAAGGCTGGCGCGTCTTTCACTCCCTGCTGTCCTTCGCGCTCAACACCAAAATGTTGAACCCGCGTGAGGTGGTGGCCCGCGCCGAGCAAGCCTGGCTGAACGGTGATGCCCCCCTCCCTGCCGTCGAGGGCTTCATCCGCCAGATCCTGGGCTGGCGCGAGTACGTGCGCGGCGTCTACTGGGCGCACATGCCCGCCTACGTCACCCACAACGCGCTGGGCCACACCCAGCCCCTGCCTGAATGGTTCTGGACGGGCGACACCCGCATGGCCTGCCTGGCCCACGCCATCGGTCAGTCGCTCACCCACGCCTACGCCCACCACATTCAGCGGCTGATGGTGATCGGCAACTTTGCCCTGCTGGCTGGCTTGTCCCCCCAGGCGGTGCATGAGTGGTACCTGGGCATCTACATCGACGCCTTCGAGTGGGTCGAGCTGCCCAACACCCTGGGCATGAGCCAGTTTGCCGACGGCGGCCTGCTCGCCACCAAGCCCTATGTGTCCAGCGCCAGCTACCTGCACCGCATGGGCGACCATTGCCAAGGCTGCCACTACCGACACCAGGACCGGATCGGCCCCCAGGCTTGCCCCTTCAATGCCCTTTACTGGGACTTTCATCTGCGCCATGCTGAGCACCTGCAAAGCAACCCGCGATTGGCCATGGCCTACCGCAACCTGAGCAAGATGGACGCCGACACCATCGACGCCATACAGACTCAGGCCGGTGAACTGCGCAACCGACTGCACGCCCTATGACAAGCTCTTCCCCCGTTCAGCCTGACACGACCTTGATCGAGCACCTGTGTCAGCAACGGCGGGCGCGGCTCATCGAAACCCACATCTCCTGGGTGCTGCTGGACGGCCACGACGCCTGGAAGATCAAGAAGCCCCTGCGGCTCCCTTTTCTGGATGCCAGCACGCTGGCCCTGCGTCAGCAACTCTGCGAGGAAGAACTCCGACTCAACCAACGTCTGGCCCCGTCCCTCTATCTGGACGTCACCCCCATCACCGGCACCCCGAATGCGCCCAAGCTCGGCGGGAGCGGCCCGGTGATCGACTACGCCGTGCACATGCGTCAGTTTCCCGATGGTGCCCTGCTCTGTGAGTTGCTTGACGCCGATCAGAAACAGCGCGCGACTGACCCGTCTCAACCGCCCACACCCCAGCCGTCACCGTCGCTGCTCGACGCGCAACTGGACAACTTCGCCCCGCATCTCGCCGCCTTCCATCGCCACGCCGATATCGCCCCCGCCACCAGCCCTTACGGCAGTCCTGAACTGGTCGAGCGTACCACCCGCGACGTGCTGCGCAACCTCACCGACATTGGCAGCGAAGCCCTGAGCGCCCCCTTCGCGGCCTGGCTGAACGCCCAAGCCCCTCTGCTGCGCCCCATCTGGGCACAGCGCCAGTCGCAAGGCCGCATCGTCGAAGGCCATGGCGACCTGCACCTCGCCAACGTGGTGCTGCTGGACGGCACACTCACTGCCTTCGACTGCATCGAGTTCGACCCAGGTCTGCGCTGGGGCGACCCGCTCAGTGACGTCGCCTTTCTGGTGATGGACCTGATGGCCCACCAGCGCACCGACCTCGCCTACCGCTTCCTTAACGCCTATCTCGATGCCAGCGGCGACCATGCCGGCCTCCCGGTGCTGCGACACTATCTGGTCTACCGCGCCCTGGTGCGTGCCCTCGTGGCCCGCATCAAGGCAGGCAAAGGACAGGCGCCAGCCGGCCCCGACTACCTGGCGCTGGCCCACCCCCTGATTGCCCCGGCCTCCCCCCGGCTGCTCATCACCCATGGCGTGTCAGGCTCCGGCAAGACATACGTCACGCAGGCTCTGCTGGAGCAAGCGGGCGCCGTCCGTCTGCGCTCCGACGTGGAGCGCAAGAGGTTGTTTGGCTCGTCGCCCCAGCTCTACAGCCTCGATCGCACCCAGGCCACCTACACCCACCTGCATGACCTGGCTCAGCGGAGCCTGCAAGCCGGCTGGCCCACCATCGTCGACGCGACCTTCCTGGATCACGACGAACGCGAACGCTTCCGGCATCTGGCGGCAACGCAATCGGCCCCCTTCGCCATCCTGCACTGCGAAGCGCCCCGTACGACCCTGGAAGCCCGCCTCACCGCACGGCAACACGCGGGCAAAGATGCGTCAGACGCGGACGTCAATGTGCTGGCCCAGCAGCTGCAACGCGACACGGCGCTCCACATCGAAGAGGCGCCCTACACCCTGCACGCCAGCACCGACCAGCCCGGCTGGGCTCAGCGGCTCTCGCAACACTGGCTGGCGATGGACACCTCCACCAACCAGCAGTGAAAAGACCAATCGACCTCAGACGTCGACTTCCACCTCGTTGCCGTGCAACTCCATCAGTTCACGGCGTGAGGCGGCTTCGCCCTTGCCCATCAGCTTGGTGAACGAGTCTTCCGTGGCGTCAAAGCCCGGCTCACCATAGGCCACCGGCAGCAATCGGCGCGTTTCAGGGTTCAGCGTGGTGTCCCACAGCTGCTCGGCGTTCATCTCACCCAGGCCCTTGAAGCGGCTGATGGTCCAACTGCCTTCCCGGCATCCTTCCTTGCGCAGCTTGTCCAAAATGGCCGTCAGCTCGCCCTCGTCCAGCGCGTACAACTTGGCTGCAGGCTTCTTGCCCCGCGCCGGCGCATCCACGCGGAACAGCGGCGGGCGCGCAATGTAGATGTGCCCCGCCTCGATCAGCTTCGGGAAGTGGCGGAAAAACAGCGTCAGCAGCAACACCTGGATGTGTGAACCGTCCACGTCCGCGTCCGACAGGATGCAGACCTTGCCATAACGCAGTCCACTCAGGTCAGGCTCATCGTTCGGCCCGTGCGGATCCACTCCGATCGCCACCGAGATGTCGTGGATTTCGTTGTTCTTGAACAGCAGGTCACGCTCCACCTCCCAGGCGTTGAGCACCTTGCCGCGCAGCGGCAGCACCGCCTGCGTTTCCTTGTCGCGCCCCATCTTGGCACTGCCCCCGGCCGAGTCCCCTTCAACCAGAAAGACCTCGTTGAGGCTGATGTCACGGCTCTCGCAGTCTGTCAGCTTGCCCGGCAGCACGGCCACGCCAGAGCCCTTCTTCTTCTCGACCTTCTGGCCCGCCCGCTGGCGCGCCTGCGCCTGCTTGATCACCAATTCGGCCAGCTTCTTGCCGTACTCCACATGCTGGTTCAGCCACAGCTCCAGGCTGGGCTTCACATAGGTGCTCACCAGGCGCAAGGCATCACGGCTGTTCAAGCGCTCCTTGGTCTGCCCTTGGAATTGCGGGTCCAGCACCTTGGCGCTCAGCACAAAGCTGGCGCGCGAAAACACGTCATCGGGCATCAGCTTCACGCCCTTGGGCATCAGCGAATGCATCTCGATGAAGCCCTTGACCGCCTGGAACAGCCCGTCCTTCAACCCGGACTCGTGCGTTCCACCTGCCACCGTCGGAATCAGGTTGACGTAGCTCTCGCGCATTGGCGAGCCTTCCTCGGTGAAGGCCACACACCAGGCCGCGCCTTCGCCCTCGGCAAAGTTCTCGGTCTCGCTGCCGCTGGCGTACTGCTCACCCTCGAACAGCGGAATCAGCGGGTCCGTCGACAACGTCTGCGTCAAATAGTCACGCAAGCCGCCTTTGTACAGCCAGGTCTGTACCTCGCCGGTTTTCTCGTTCGTCAGGGTGATGGTCACCCCCGGCATCAGCACGGCCTTGCTGCGCAGCATGTGCACCAGTTCGCCCTTGGGCAACTCGGCACTCTCGAAATACTTGGCGTCCGGCCAGGCGCGCACGGTCGTGCCGTTCTTGCGGTCACCCGAAGCGGCCGGGCGCACCGTTACCGGTTCTATCACGTCGCCGCCGCTGAAAGCCAGTGTGGCCACCTGCTTGTCACGGCACACCGTCACCTGCAAGCGGGTGGACAGCGCATTGGTCACGCTCACGCCCACGCCGTGCAAGCCACCCGAGAAGCTGTACGCCCCGCCGGAGCCCTTGTCGAACTTCCCCCCCGCGTGCAGGCGCGTGAACACGATCTCGACCACGCTGACGCCCTCTTCGGGATGCAGGCCAAATGGAATGCCCCGCCCATCGTCTTCCACGCTGATCGAACCATCGGTGTGCTGCGTCACGGCAATGCGCTTGCCAAACCCCGCCAGCGCCTCGTCGGCCGCGTTGTCAATCACCTCCTGGATGATGTGGAGGGGGTTGTCGGTCCGGGTGTACATGCCCGGACGCTGTTTGACGGGCTCCAGGCCCTTGAGAACGCGGATGGAGCCCTCGCCGTACTCGGCATTGGGCTGGCTGGAAGATTTGGCGGCAGGCTTCGAAGACATGGCGCAATTCTACGAACGAACCGCACCTGCTTTCGGCAGGACGCTTCCATGCGCCCCACCTTCCCTGCGGCGCTCACATGAAATAGGCCATCATGCGCTCCAGCGCCATGCTCAACGGAACCTCCATCATCGGCAAGGTCAACCACAAACCTGTGAACCCGACCGACAAGGTCACCGGGAAACCGATCGAAAAGACGTTCATCTGTGGTGCGACCCGGGCAATCAGTCCCAGAACCATGTTGACCAGCAGCAACATCGAGACCACCGGCAACGCCACCCACAGGCCCAGCTTGAAAATCTCTGCGCCCCATACCTGAGGCTTGACCTGCTGAAGAAAAGCCAAAGGCTCAGGCGAGACGGGAAACGCATGAAAGCTCTGCAAAACGGCTCCCGTGAGCAACAGATGCCCGTTCATCACAACGAACAACCACAAAGCCGTGGTGCCGAAAAACCGGCTCACCCCGTTGACCTGGCCGCCCATCATCGGGTCAAAAAAGCTCGCAAAGCTCAAGCCCATCTGCAAACCGATCAGCTCACCGGCAAACTCGATGGCGGCAAACACCACCCGCGCAGCAAACCCCATGGTCAACCCGATCAACACCTGCTGCACGATCACCATCACCGCCTGCGGTGAATTGATCGCAATGTCCGGCATGGGGGGCAAGCTGGGCTGCGCGCAAATCACGATCAAAATGGCCAGGGACAGGCGCACCCGCCGTGGCACCGAGCGCTGCGACAACACGGGCGCCGTCGTGAAAATACCTGCCACCCGGAAAAACGCCCACAACCAGGGCGTGATCCAGGCCAGCACCTGCGCTTCGGTGAAACTGACCACTCAGCCCACCACAGTCGGGATCGATTCCAGCACGCTGCGGATGTAGTCCACCAACGTAGACATCATCCACGGACCGGCCAACCCCAGCGTGGCAAACGCGGCCAACAGCTTGGGCACGAACGACAAGGTCGCTTCATGAATCTGTGTGGCGGCCTGAAAGATCGACACCACCAGGCCCACCGCCAGCACCACCAGAGTGATCGGTCCACACACGATCAAAAGGGTCAGCAAGCCGTCGCGGGCAATCGTCAATACCTGTTGCGATTCCATCGTGAAACTCCGTGGCCGCTACTGCACGAAACTCGCCGCCAGAGAGCCCAGCAGCAGGTTCCACCCGTCGGCCAGCACGAACAGCATCAGCTTGAACGGCAGGGCCACCATCACCGGCGACAGCATCATCATCCCCAGGCTCATCAGCACACTGGCCACGATCATGTCGATCACCAGGAAGGGAATGAAAATCAGGAAGCCAATCTGGAAAGCGGACTTCAATTCGCTCGTCACAAACGCTGGCACCAGCACACGCAACGGCACCGTCTCGGGCGTGACCTGCCCCTCCAGCTTCGCCAGACGCGTGAACAGGCCCAGATCCGACTGGCGGGTCTGCTTGAGCATGAAGGCCCGCATCGGTCCCTGGCCACGCTCCAGCGCCTCATTGAAGGAGATCTGATTGGCCGCAAAAGGCTCGTATGCCTCCTTGTAGACCTTGTCGAGCGTCGGCCCCATCACGAACATCGTCAAGAACAGGGACAGCCCGATGATGACCTGATTGGGCGGCGATGAAGCCGTGCCCAACGCCTGGCGCATCAGACTCAAGACGATCACGATGCGGGTGAAGCCGGTCATCATCAGCAACAGCGCCGGCAAAAAGCTCAGTGCCGTGAAGAACAGCAGCGTCTGAATCGGCACGGAGTAGCTGTTGCCCCCGCCCTGCCCGACCATCAAAGGCAACCCGGCTCCCGTGGGTGCCGCCGCCTGAGCCCAAGCCGCGGCCCCCGCCCCGGCCAAAATCAGTGCCAGAGCGCCCTTCAGCCAGACCGGCCATGCCAGGCGCGGCAAACGGTATTGAACATGCACCCGCATCATTGGGGCTCCTGAGGCTTGGCCATCTTGCCGCGCAGGAGCTGCGCAAAAGCTGGCACGGCAGGCTGGCTGGCCCCACTGTCCGCAGGTGGGGCCAACGGGGCCATCGTGTGCAAGGTGTTGATCTGCTGGGAGGTCACGCCCAGCACCAGCCAGGTCCGAGACTCGCCCTCACCCACCTCTACGGTCACGATGCGCTGCCCCGGCCCCAGGTTCAGGTTCCCCACGGGCTTGACAGGCGCCTGCCCTCCCCCCAGCGCCCCATTGGCCAGGCCCGAGCGCTTCAACAACCACAGGCTCACCGGGATCAAAGCCACGATCACCACAAACCAGACAATCAGCAGCCCTGTTGACGCCATGTTCACGTTCTGTACCCCTGCGGCGCGCGCGCGCTCACCGCGTTCTCAGTTACCACGGCTCAAGCGACGCATGCGCTCAGACGGCGTCACGATGTCGGTCAGACGGATACCAAACTTGTCGTTCACCACCACCACTTCGCCCTGGGCGATCAGGAACCCGTTGACCAGCACGTCCATGGGCTCACCCGCCAGCGCGTCCAACTCCACCACCGAACCCTGCGCCAGTTGCAGGATGTTCTTGATGGGAATGCGCGTGCGCCCCAACTCCACCGTCAGCTGGACAGGGATGTCGAGGATCATGTTGATGTCGTTGCCCGCCGGCATGGCTGGCGCAGACGATCCGAAGTTCGCGAACGCGGCAGGCGTGGCCTGCTGCACAGGATTGCTCACCTCGCTCGCGGCTTCCGCAAAGGGATCAGAAGCCATCGAGCCAGAGGAGGTACTGGCTTGCTGAGCGAGTGCGGCCTCCCATTCGGCCGCCATGGCGTCCTGCTCGGCGTCGGCACCCGAAGGCGGGAATTCTGCAGGGTCAGACATTGTTGTCTCCAATCCAGCCCGTGTGGCCGGAGGTCAGTAAATTGTTCACACGCAACGCGTATTTGCCGTTCGACGTACCGTAGTAGCTGTCAAACACCGGCACCCCGTCCACCTTGGCCTGGATGACCTTTTCCAAGTCCAGCTCGATGAAATCCCCCGGCTTCAGCGCCAGCAACTGCTCGACGGTGGCAGGTGCATGCCCCAACTCGGCCACCAACTCCACCTCGGCGGACTGGATCTGCTGTGTCAACAACTTCACCCAACGGCGGTCGGGCTCCACCGAATCGCCTTGAATCGACGAGAACAGGATGTCACGAATGGGCTCGAAGGTCGCGTACGGAATGCAGAAATGGATGGTGCCCGTTGAATCACCAATTTCCAGCGTGAATGAACAACACACCACGATCTCACCCGGCGTGGCCACCGTGGCGAATTGAGGTTGCATCTCCGAACGCTGGTAGTCCAACTCGATCGGGTAGATGCCTTGCCACGACTTCTTGTATTCCTCGGTGATCACGTCGACCAGGCGGCGAATGATGCGCTGCTCGGTCGCCGAGAAGTCACGCCCCTCAATGCGGGTGTGGAACTTGCCGGCGCCGCCAAACAAGGCGTCAATCACCGAGAACACCAAGGTGGGCTCGCACACAATCAGGCCAGAGCCCCGCAGGGGACGCACTGCCATGATGTTGAAGTTGGTGGGCACCACGATTTCACGCAAGAAGGCGCTGTACTTCTGCACCTTGATGGCCCCCACCGACACCTCGGGCGACTTGCGGATGAAGTTGAACAGGCCAATGCGGATGTTGCGCGCGAACCGTTCATTGACGATTTCCATCGTGGGCATGCGCCCACGCACGATCCGTTCCTGCTGCGCCAGGTTGTAATCGCGCACGCCCTCGGTGGGCGCCTCTTCCTGCTCCAGCTTCTGGCTTTCGCCCGTGATGCCCTGCAGCAGGGCATCAACTTCGTCTTGAGAGAGGATTTGCTGATTCATGGCCGGTGACTGCTTTGAACGGTGATCAAGGAATTCGACCGCCGCTCACTGGATGATGAAGTTCGCGTAGTGCACTTGGAGGATGGGGTTGTATTCTTCCACCTTCTTTTTCTTGCGCTTCTTGGGCGCGGGTGCTTCAGCCTCACCATCCTCCGCCGACGCTGCATCGCCCTCAGGTTCGGGCTCGTCGATCTCGTACCCCATGGCACGTGCTGCGCCCCGCTGAATTTCGCCTGCCAGCTTGACCTTGCCCTCGGCGGTCAACAATTCCTCGGCCGTCTTGTGCGACAGGATCAGCAAGATGGCATTGCGGATGGCAGGCATGTAGAGCTTCATGTCCTCGCCCACTTTGGCATCATCCACCTGCAGGTTGATCCCGATCTGAGCGAAACGCTCGGTTTCGCGATCGGCCAGGTTCACGATGAACGGATCCAGTGGCACGAAGATCGGCGGCGCATCGGATGCGGGCTTCTTCTTGGTGGGTGCTTTGGCCTCTTCAACCTGCGCCGCAGCATCACCCTCATCGCCCTCCTCGTGGGCCATGTTCTTCTTCATCAGCAGAAAAGCCCCCACGCCGGCGAGCAGCAACACCACCACAACCACCGCCACGATGATGAGGAGTTTCTTGGAGCCCTTCTTCGGGGCATTGCCTTCGGCCTGATTGGCTGCGGGGGCAGCTGACATTCGCGTATCTCCTGGGTGAGAGGACACGTACCCAGGAAAGGCACGCACCCATAGGTGGATTATTCGAAGTCAGCGCGCCAGTGAAGAATCAATAAGCGACGTGAAACACGCCTGATTCTTCACCGAGGCGTCACCGCCTCAAGCGTAGAGGTCCAGTCCACCCGGTCGCCCGGCACGCGGGGCTCTCACCTCACGCATACCAGACCCATCCCCCTCTTCGCCCGCCCCAGCAGAGGCAGACGATCCGGCAGACACGCCACGTGCCCCATCAGACGGGGCGGACTGTTGCCCAAATGACTGCTGCGCGGTCTGGGATGAGACCCCACCGCCCGTCAGATTCAGACCCACATCGCTCAAGGCCGACGACAGCGCAGACATGCTGGCTTCGATGGCTTTTCTCGTTTCAACTGCCGCAGCAGCGAAATCGACCTGTGCCGATTGTCCCTCAAGTGCGATCTTCACCTGAATGGGTCCCATGTCCGCTGGGTTGAGATGCAACTCGGCGGTCATCGGGCCATCGGTGCGGGCAGTGTTCACCCACAGGCTGACCTTCTCGGCCAAGGCTTGGCCGAAATCAGCATGCCCCAAAGGCGTGGGCAAGGTGGCAGACTCATGACGAACCGGCGCTGCCGAGGGCAAACCACCTGGGCGGACGTTCACCCCGGCACTCAAACCTGCCAGGGGTGTCGCTTCGCTGCGAGAAAGTTCGGCACCCAAATCGCCCGAACCTGCGCGCCCCAACAAGCCCTCCAACTGCAACCCCGCCAAAGTGGTGGTTTGCTGCCACTGTGTCAGGTCCAGGGCCACAGCCCCCGGGTCCGCCTCCACCCCTGCCGCCTCCTGAGCCAGCGTGTCTGCATCCGTGGCCAGCAGTTCGGTCACATGCCCCTCGTCCTGAGGCAAATCCTCCGCTCCGGCGGCAAGCGCCTCGGCGCCGGTCACCGTGTCGGGCTTGGCCTCCGCGGGCAAACCGGCCAGCCAGGCCATCATGCTCACCGAATCGGCAACTGGCTTCACGTCCTCCGCGGGCCCTTCTTTGACTTCCCCCTCCACACGTCCAGACTCAGTGGCAGCGCGTGCCTCCCCCCCGTCGGACACAGAACCAGCGCGAGCGCCGCGCTCCACACCACGCTCGGACTTGACGGGCGACGACGTCCTGGCGGGCTCGCTCGGCACCGATTCAGGCTGCACAGGAGTCTTCTGAGTGGCCAAAGCCTGCTGACGCACACGCGCCAGCGCTTGCTCATTGGCACGTGCTGCGGCCTGGGCTCGGGCCGCTGGATCTTGTGAGGCAGGCTGACGCGGAGCGGCCTTCGGGGTTGTCGCCTGAGATGGCGTTGGCGGCGACTGCCATGCTTGCCCCTGCTGGTTCATCAGACTGGCGAAACTCTGGGGGGCTGCCGGCCCCTCTGCGCCACGCACCTGAGCCTGCAAACGGGCCAGCATCTCGCCGGCGCCAGAAACAGCCCCTTGAGACGACACAGTGGATGTGGATGACTTGATCGGTGTGCTCATGTCAGGATCCTCACAGGGTGGTGCTGGCCATGGGGTTGCCGCCGCCGGGCATCGAGGCGGAAAGGCGCGCGGCACGCGAGGCCATCTCGTCCGTTGCCTTCTGCTCTTGCCGATCCTGTCGGACGCGTTGTTCCAACAAACGCTTGTCAATCAACTTGGATACCGCTGCCACGCGACGTTCGCGCTCCACCAACTCCAATCGGCTGCGCTCCATCAAGGCCTGCGCCTGCGCCACCTGCTGGTCTTGTGCCCCCACGGCATCCCCGAGACGCTGCATGAAATCCTGGTAACAACGCACGATTTCCATGCCGCCAGACTGACGAAATTGCGCCTGCCAGCGATTTTGATAATCACGACGCCAGTCGGCGAGCGACTGCGCCTGCTGGCGCGCCGCCTCGTAGGCCTTGCGTCGCGCCTCGTGCGCCGCGACAGCCTCGTCGCGGGCCTTCTCTGCGGCCTCCAGCACGATCAGCAGCGATTGCGTGGCACTCATGAACCTGTCTCCTGCCCCCATCGGGGGCTTTTCTCAGCCTATCACTGCGCGACGATCTGGTGAAGGGCATCCACACTGTCAGGCATGTATGCCGGTGTGTGCATGCCCTGCTGAAGCATCCTCACCATTGCAGGGTGAGCTCGCACAGCCAGATCCAGATCGTGGTCGTGACCAGGCACATAGGCGCCCAACTGAATCAGATCACGGGCTTTGCTGTACTTGGACCACAACTGGCGGAATCGCCGCGCATCGTCGATATGTTGAGGCTCTGCGACATTGGTCATCACCCGAGAAGCGGACCTTTCTATGTCAATTGCCGGAAAATGTCCGGATTCCGCAAGTTCTCGGGACAAAACAATGTGCCCATCCAGGATGGCGCGGGCAGCATCGGCAATCGGATCTTGCTGGTCGTCTCCCTCGGACAGCACGGTATAGAAAGCCGTGATCGAACCGTGGCCATTCAAACCGTTGCCGCTGCGCTCCACCAATTGAGGCAGCTTGGCAAAGCACGAAGGCGGGTAGCCCTTCGTGGCGGGAGGCTCGCCGATTGCCAGGGCAATTTCACGCTGTGCCATCGCATACCGCGTGAGTGAATCCATCAGCAACAGCACATGCAATCCCTGATCACGGAAATGTTCCGCGATGGCCGTCGCATAGTTGGCGCCCTGCATCCGCGTCAAAGGGGGGGCGTCCGCGGGTGCTGCCACCACCACGGAGCGGGCCAACCCCTCCTCCCCCAGGATGTCCTCAATGAACTCCTTGACTTCGCGGCCACGCTCACCAATCAAACCCACCACGATGACATCGGCCTGGGTGTAACGGGCCATCATCCCCAGCAACACGCTCTTGCCCACCCCCGAGCCCGCGAACAGGCCCAAACGCTGCCCACGTCCGACCGTGAGCATCGCATTGATCGCACGCACCCCAGTATCGAGAGACTGACGCACGGGATCCCGGTCCATGGCATTGATGGCGCGCCGCACGAGCGGCTCACTGCGCACATCCTGCAGGGGACCTTTGCGGTCCATCGGCTCCCCTTGGGCATTGACCACGCGCCCCAGCAGGCCAGTACCAATCGGCATGTGGCGCGTGCGGTCTTCACTGCGCCGCCAAGGGTGGTTCACCCGTCCCAAAACCGGCGGATTCACAGGGGTACTCACCGGCACCACCCTTGCCCCACTCGCCAGACCATGCACCTCGGCGGTGGGCATCAGATAAGCGCGGTCACCGGCAAAGCCCACCACCTCGGCCAGCACGGGCGTCTTCTCCAGGCGGCTTTCCGAATGGATCTCACAGACGGCCCCCACCGGCAAACGCAAACCTGCGGCCTCCAGAACCAATCCAGCCACCCGAACCAGTTTTCCCTGACTCTCCAAAGGCATGGGCGTCGCCGCACACCGGTCCAGATCATCCAGATACCGGTTCCAGCTATCGAGCAGCGAACTCTTGGCCCGAGCGTTCATACCGAGCCTGCATCATCCTGGGGTGACGCGTGTGAATCCCACTCGCCTCGCACCCCTTCATCAAGCCGACTCGGCTGACGCGCTGTCGGCACGCGACTCTCATGTCCACCTTGCCAAGGCGCCTGATGCCCCATGGCGCCCGCAGCACGCTCCCAGCGTGACTCGACCGTGGCATCCACCAAGGCAATGTCGGAGTCGACCAGACACCCCCCCCGTGTGATCGAGGTGTCTGCCACCAAGCGTGCACCACGCGATTGCAAGAGCTCAGCCAGCTGACCGTGCACCAGCGCATGGTCCTCCGGATGCAAGCGCAGCACAATCTGGCGAGCCGAACTCAACAGCGCCGACAACGCTTGCTCGGCCACGTCCACCACCAATTCCGGGCGATCAATCAACTCACTGCGGACCACCTGGCGCGCCAGCTCCAAGGAGACCCCTGCCACGCGGCCGGCCAGTTGCTGCTCCAGGGCATCCAGGCGCTGTTGCATGGACTCGACCAATGCACCGACCTGCTCGTTCATGTAGTGAGCCATCTGCTCGGCTTGAGCCTGCTTGTAGCTCTCCAGCGCGGCCAAACCGTTGCGGTAACCATCCTGATAACCGCTCTGCCGCGCCGCCTCCACCATGGCCTCCACATCCGGAGCTGACTGCGCCGCCTGCGCAGCCGCGCGGGCTGCAGCTTCAGCCTGCGCCTGGGCTTCGGCTTCAGCCTGCCCTGGCACACCTCCCACGATGGGACGCCAATTGGGCGGACGCGGCGCTTGGCCACTCGACTGACCAGCTTGGCCCATCGGTGGGGGCTGTTTGGGCTTGCCTGCCCCCTGCGCCCCTTGCCCCGACTTCATGGCAGGGCGGATCTCGGCTGCCGCGCGCTCTGCCAAGGTAGGCTTGCGCACCCCACCCTCGTCGGTTGCTGCGGCTGGTGCCGGTTGCTCGAATGTTTCAGGATGCCACGCGGCAAAAGAGCCCAGTTCCTCGCGAGGAATGAACCGAGCGTAGGGGTTGGATGACCCACCTCCGCCCGGCTGTCCCGGCTTAGACGTACTCATCGTCGCCTCCGCCACCCAGGACGATCTGGCCTTCGTCGGACAGACGACGCACGATCTTCAGCAATTCCTTCTGCTCGGCCTCAACCTCGGACAGCTTCACCGGGCCACGCGACTCCAAATCCTCACGCAACGTTTCGGCCGCACGGCTGGACATGTTCTTGAAAACCTTGTCCCGGATCTCGGGCGATGCCCCCTTGAGGGCGATGATGAGCGACTCAGTCTGCACTTCCTTGAGCAGAGACTGGAAGCCCTTGTCGTCCAGTTTGATCAGGTCATCGAAGGTGAACATGTTGTCCATGATCCGCTGCGCCAGATCCCCATCGGCTTCACGGATGTAGTCCAGCACGGAAGTCTCGATGCTCGAGCCCATCATGTTGATGATCTCCGCAGCGGGCTTGACCCCACCCAGCGACGACTTGCGAACCTGTTGACCACCGGCCAGCACCTTCGACAGCACCTCATTGAGGTCCTTCAACGCGGAAGGCTGAATGCCGTCGAGCGTGGCAATGCGCACCATCACTTCGTTGCGCTGCCGTTCAGGGAAGCATTTCAGAACGGACGATGACTGATCCGGGTCCAAATGCACCAAGATCGCCGCGACGATCTGCGGGTGCTCATTGCGCAACAACTCCGCCACCGAGCCAGGGTCCATCCACTTCAGGCTTTCGATGCCCGTGATGTCACTGCCTTGGATGATGCGATCGATCAGCAGGTTTGCCTTGTCGTCCCCCAAGGCCTTGCGCAACACCGCCTTTATGTACTCATCGTTGTCGGCCACCAGCACACCCATGTCGGTGGACTCCTGGGCGAACCGGTCCAGGACATTGCCGATGCGCTCCTTCGTCACCGAACGCATGCGAGCAATCGCCTCACCCAGGTGCTGAACCTCTTTGGGTTCCAGATGCTTGAAGACCTCGGCGGCCTCCTCCTCCCCCATCGACATCAGCAGGATGGCTGCATCTTCCACACCTTTTTCATCCATCGCGCGCGTCCTCGCTCAATTGTTCATCCAGCCGCGCACCACCTGTGCCATTGCCTGCGGATTGCCACGAGCCAGGGCACGCGCCGATTCCAGTCGACGATCCACCCCGGGCGGCTCCAGCGCGGCCAGTGCCTGACCATCAGGCCCCAGCGCCACGCCACTTCCGGGCAAGGCCGGCAATTCCTGAACGTCGTCGACGACAGCGCTGAGCTTACCCTGTTCTGCGCCCTCGGGTGGCACAGGCTGCGCTGCCTTGATGGCGGGGCGAATCGCCCCGAACACCACAATCAAAGCCGCCAAGGTCAGTGCTGCGGGCACGGCCAGTGTGCGAATCAGGTCAACAGTCTCCGGCTGCTGCCACAGGGGCGTGTCCACCGGCTCCTCCTTCACCACCTGGAAGGGCGTGTTCACCACCTTGATCGAGTCACCGCGCCGCTCATCCACACCAATGGCTTCGCGCACCAGCGCTGTGAGCTTCTCCAATTCCTCGTCGGGGATGGGTTGCGTGGTCGTCTTGCCTTTGGCATCCGTGATCGTGCGATGGTTCAACACCACCGCGGCATTCAAACGCTTGATGTTGCCCGTGGCGCTGCGCGTCACCCGCACCGTCTTGTCCACTTCGTAGTTCGTCACCGCCTCACGCCGGCCATTGGTCAGGGCACTGCCGTTGGGCTGTGCCGCCTGCAGAGGGGCTGCTGCGCCGTTGATGGGAGCAGTCGCCGGCACGGGTGGCTGATTGGTCGTTGCGCCCGGCACGCCCGCCGGCGTGGCACCGGCACTGCCAGACTGCTCACTGGTCTGCTGACTGCGGACGGTGACCTGCGCGTCTGCGCCCTGATTGGGCTTGTACTCCTCCGCCGTGGACTCTGTTTGCGAAAAGTCCAACTCAGCTGTCACCTGCGCGCGCAAGTTCTCCTTGCCCACCACCGGCTCCAGAATGTCGCGGATGCGCTGGGCAAAGTTGGCCTCAATCTGGCGAACGTACTGCAGTTGCTGCGCATCCAGACCGGCGTGGTCTACCCCCTCCTGCGGCCCCGACAGCAACGCACCCGTCTGGTCCACGATGCTCACGGCCTTGGGTGACATCTCGGGGACACTCGAAGACACCAGGTGCACGATGCCGGCGATCTGCCCGCGGTCCAAGGTGCGGCCACTGAAAAGCGTCAGCACCACCGACGCCGAGGGCTTTTGCTGCTCACGGAAAAAGCCATTCTGGTTCGGCAATGCCAGGTGCACCCGGGCACTCTGCACACTCGACAAAGCCTGGATCGAGCGCACCAACTCGCCCTCCAGACCTCGCTGAAAGTTCAGCCGCTCCTGAAACTGAGTGGTGCCGAACTTCTGGTTCTCCATCAACTCGAACCCAACCACCGAGCCCTTGGGCAGGCCCGCTGACGCAAGCTTCAAGCGCACGTCGTGCACCTTGTCGGCCGGCACCAGGATCGCAGCGCCCCCATCTGCATGCTTGTAAGGCACCTGCATCTGCTGCAACTGGGCCAAGATGGCCCCCCCGTCCTTGTCGGACAGGTTTGTGTACAGCACGCGGTAATCGCCCTCGCGCCCCCACAACATCATCGCCACAAAAATCGCAACGATGGCGGCAATCCCACCGCCCAGCATCAGCTTGCGCTGCACAGGCAAAGCCATCACCCGCTGGGCAAAGCCGGGCGGCTGGGACGCGCTGGCCTCAATCACCTGACTCGGTGACAGTGGCGCAACGGACTGAGGGTTGGCAACAGAGACTTCCATGGGGCGACATGATGCATGGGATTGCGCACCGAACCGACTCGGCACCTCAACCCACCTTGACTGATGCTGATTATTGAGACTTCCGAGACCCCCCTTACCCGAAACAGCGCCCGATTTGTCAACTTCTTCAGCGCATCAGCCTCCGAACGCATGATTACAGTGCGAAGTGTGGTGGTCGACACCACGCCTCAGTTGGCATCCCCCACATCATGGACCTCAAACTCAAACCCTTCGACTTCGCTCAGGCCGCCGCCAAAGCCGGCATGGCCGACGTCGCACGCCGGGTCGAGGCCAACACACGCCTCGGGAGCACGGCAGACACTGCCGCAGTCGAGAAACCCAGCTTTCAGAATGCCTTCACCGGCGCGCTGAACTCCATCAGCCGGGCGCAAGCAACTGCCTCCACCATGCAGCGCGAAGTTCAGTTTGACAACCCCACCGTCAGCCTGGAAGAAACCATGATCGCGATGCAAAAGGCACAACTGGGTTTCCAGTCCGCCGTTCAGGTGCGCAACAAGCTCGTTCAGGCGTATACCGATATCATGAACATGCAGGTTTGAGCCCCACGCTCCCCTGCCTGTCATGACCACCTCCTCCCGCCCCCTGCCGCTGGTGCAACTCCTGCTCTGCGGAGCCCTCGTTGTCACCCTTTCCATGGGCATTCGCCACGCGTTTGGCCTGTGGTTGCAACCCATCACGCAGGCGCATGGCTGGAGCCGCGAGCATTTCTCTCTCGCTCTCGCGCTCCAGAACTTGGTCTGGGGTGCGGCTGGCCCGTTTGTGGGCTGGTGGGCCGACCGAAGCGGTGCATTCAAAGTACTGTGGGCAGGCGGCATCCTGTATGCGTTGGGCCTGTTCGGCATGGCCACCACCACCGAGCACCTCCCCTTCTTGTTGACCACGGGCGTGACCATCGGTCTGGCACAGGCCTGCTGCACCTACTCTGTCATCTACGGCATCATTGGTCGCAACATCAGCGCCCAGCAACGATCCTGGGCCATGGGCATCACGGCAGCAGCAGGCTCTTTCGGCCAGTTCCTCATGGTGCCACTGGCCAGCACCCTCCTGCACCGAATGGACTGGTCTGCCGCGCTGCTGGCATTGGCCCTGTCGGCCTTGCTGATCGGACCCATCGCGTTCGGCTTGCGAGAGTCCCCTCAGGATGCCCCCCCGACAGGCAGCCCCGCACCTCAGTCGGCCTCGGCGGCCCTGCGCGATGCCTTGGGGCACCGTGACTTCCTGCTCCTGACTGCGGGTTACTTTGTTTGCGGCTTTCAGGTTGCCTTCATCGGCATTCACCTACCAAGTTACCTCAAAGACCAGCAACTTGGCCCAGAAGTGGCCACAACCGCCCTGGCGCTCATTGGGCTTTTCAACGTCATTGGCACCTATGCTGCAGGCGCACTTGGCCAGCGTCTGCGCAAGAACTGGATCCTCTCAGGCATCTACCTGTCGCGCGCCCTGGTGATGATCGTTTTCATCAGCCTGCCACTGAGCCCCCTGAGCGTGGGCATTTTTGCGGCCGTGATGGGCACTTTGTGGCTCTCCACGGTCCCGCCCACCAACGCCGTGGTCGCACAAATGCATGGTGTACGCCACCTCTCCATGCTCGGCGGCATCGTGTTCTTCTCCCATCAGATTGGCTCTTTCATGGGCGTGTGGCTGGCCGGGCGGCTCTACGACGCCAGCGGCAGCTATGACGTGGTCTGGTGGCTCGCCATTGCCCTCGGCGTGATTGCCGGCGCCCTGAACCTGCCCATCCGCGAACACCGTGCCCCCGTGCCCCGCACGGTTGCACCCTGAGCCTCATGCCTGCGCCCCGCCGCGCCCTTGTCGCGCTGAGCTACCTCGCCGCCGCACTGGCGCTCGGCCTGGTGTTCTCGCTCTACTTTTCGCCGGACCTGGTCATCGATCTGGCTGGACGCCTATGGAGTTGCTTCTGAGCTCGCCAGCTGCCGATATCCATGCTTTCAGCCTATTAGAATGAACAAATAGAAGGAAACACCATGAAACCCATTTTTGGCAGCATCGTCGCCCTGATCACCCCCCTGTTTGAAGACGGCAGCGTCGATTACGACACCCTGCGCAAACTGATCGACTGGCACATCGCTGAAGGTACCAACTGCATCGGCGTGGTCGGCACCACAGGCGAGTCCCCGACCGTGTCGGTGGAGGAGCACTGCGAGATCATCCGCATTGCGGTCGAGCAAGCTGCAGGCCGCGTGCCCATCATGGCTGGCGCCGGCGCCAACTCCACCCGCGAAGCCATCGAACTGAGCCAATTCGCCAAGAAGGTTGGCGCAGACTGCACTTTGCAGGTCGTGCCTTACTACAACAAGCCGACCCAGGAAGGCATCTACCAGCACTTCAAGGCCATCGTCGAAGCTGTGGACATCCCGGTGGTGCTCTACAACGTGCCCGGCCGCACGGTCGCCGACATGCTGCCCGAGACTGCCTTGCGCCTGGCCCAGTTGCCCGGCGTCATCGGCATCAAGGAAGCGACCGGTAACCTCGATCGCGCTGCCTGGCTGATCAAGCAGGCCCCGAAGGGCTTCTCCATCTTCTCAGGAGACGACCCCACAGCCGTGCACCTGATGACCATGGGCGGCCACGGCAACATCAGTGTCACCGCCAACGTCGCCCCGCGCGACATGGCCGAGCTGTGCAAGGCCGCCATGGCGCAGGACGCCAAGCGTGCCATCGAGTTGCACATGAAACTCCTGCCGCTGCACAAGCAACTCTTCGTTGAACCCAACCCGATTCCAGTCAAGTGGGCCCTGGCTCACATGGGCAAAGCTGGCGGTGCCCTGCGCCTGCCTCTGACGCCCCTGTCTCCGGCATCGCAAGAGCTGGTCAAGGCTGCTTTGCACGAATCCGGGGTGCTGTAACCCCTCCGATCCTGACCCTCTCCCGACACGCAGGCGTCGGGATCTGACTTCCAAGCACATGCCCAATACACCTCGTCAATCGACTCCCCTCGTTCTGGGCGCCACCTTGGCGTCCCTGCTGCTGGTTTCCGGCTGCTCGACCATCAACGACGCCCTGGGTGGCGACAAGGTGGACTACCGCACCAGCGGTGCGAAAACCGTGCGCCTTGATGTCCCCCCCGATCTCAGCCAGCTGCCGGGTCAGGTTCGCTACAGCCAGCTTTCCTCTTCGTCCATCAGTGCCAGCAGCCTGAACCGCGCAGAAGCCGCCGCCAGCTCGCAAGCCAGCGTGGCCGTCGCCAACAAGGGCGGCGTGAAGCTGGAGCGACAGGGGCAAAGCCGCTGGCTGGTGGTCGATCAGCCAGCTGACAAGGTGTGGAATCAGGTCAGCAAATTCTGGGAAGACAACGGTTTCAGCCTGTCCGTCAACCAGCCCGAAGTCGGCGTGATGGAAACCACCTGGGCCGAGAACCGCGCCAAGGTTCCCAAAGATGGCCTGATTCGCGAGACCCTGGGCCGTGTCTTCGACATGCTCTACGACACCGGTGAGCGTGACATGTACCGCACCCGCATCGAACGCACCGCCAATGGCACAGAGGTCTACATCAGTCATCGCGGCATGAGCGAAGAGTATGAAGACAGCAAGAAGGAGCGCACCACCTGGCGCGCTCGGCCAAGCGATCCCGGTCTTGAAGCGGAAATGCTGTCTCGCCTGATGCTCGTCCTGGGCAGCACGCAAGAGGAAGCTGATGCACTCAAACGTGAATCGACACAAGCGCCTGCGCCCACGGTGGCAGCAGCCAACCTTGCCCAACTCAATGCACAGGGCAACGGCCTGACGGTGGCCGCCGACGCAGACACCACCTGGCGTCGCGTGGGGCTTGCCCTTGATCGCAGCGGCTTTACGGTCGAGAACCGTGATCGTCGTCAAGGCAGCTTTGAGGTACGCCTGTCGGCCAACGACCCTTCTGCTGCCAAGCCGGGTTTCTTCTCACGCCTGTTTGGGGCTGGGGACACGAGCGAAGGCAGCCTGAGCCGCTATCAGGTGATGGTGCAAGGTCAGGGCAACAGCAGCATCGTGAGCGTTCTGGATGAGCAAGGCAAACCTGCCACCAGCGCAACGGCCAAACGTATTGCCAAGCAGCTGCAGACCGAGCTCAACTGAATCATGCTCACCGGGTCGCTCACGGCGACCCTCAAAAAAGCAAACCCGGACGGCAGTTGGCCTCCGGGTTTTTTTCATGGCGGGCATGAACAGCACGCCATTTCGAGAAGTACTGACGAAAAAAAACCGCTCCGAAGAGCGGTTTTTCTGCGGCTGAACTAAGATTAGTTCGAAGCAGCGGAAGCAACTTCGGAAGCAGCTTCAACAGCAGCCGAAGCGCCTTCGGAAGCAGCGGAAGCGACTTCGGAAGCGGCTTCAACAGCGGGAGCAACTTCGGAAGCGACTTCGGAAGCAGCGGAAGCGGCTTCAACAGCGGCTTCTTCCTTCTTACCACAAGCGGCCAGGGCAACGGCAGCGATCAGCGAAGCCAGCAGGAGCGACTTTTTCATGCTTTTATCCTCAATGGAGTGTCAATAAAACCGGTGATATTGGAAATATGTGCGACGCCACACATTGGCTTCGCTCAGTATTCAGCTGTGAATTATACGGCGGATCAGGCTAACCCTTATAGCCCCAGCGTGGTTGGTGGCAAAGCATCGTGTGATCGTTGCGAAATTACATCAACTTCCGACAACCAATCGCCGATGACAGCCGGGTCTCGCGTCCACAGGCCCCTGCCTACCAGGGGTTCCATGACGCGCAAAGCCAATTTCTCATGCAACACCAGCAGGGTGGGTACCGATGACGCCAGATCCTCAGGAGCCTGGCGACACAACACCCGATGCGACCAGACTTTGCGCCACTGGACCCATCGCGGATGACTGTGCGCGAAGCCATCGAAGTTGGCAGCCAAAACCTGACAATGAATCTCCCGGGCCGACCCTAGAACCCATTGCTGGAACGCCTCGACCACCTCCCGATGGCCGAGAGGCCAGTGTGTGAAATCACGGTCGCTGAGGGTGATGCATCCTGGCTCGGCAGCTGCCATCGCCATGGCCGCACTGACGCGATCGGCAAAATCACGCCAACTGCCAATTCGGCCAGACAGCTCTGATGCGGGGTGGAGCTCGGCACTGGCCGCACGCCCCTCGGTCGGCTTCGGGATATTTCCGCTCATGCCTCGGATCTTTGCACGCTCAAGACGTCAAGCCAAGGGGTGCAACCACCCATCTTCCGCCCACTGGTTCAACAACTCGCGCACCGCCTCGCTGACCTTCGCCACCGATGCAGCCGGCAGGAAGCGCTGATCGGCCAGTTCGCGCAAATGCCGCGCATCCTTGCCGCCCGCGCGCCATGATTCACCGTTGGCAAACACGCGCTGCCCGTCGTACATCATGCGGGTACGCGGGTCCAACTTCACGCCCACCCCGTCAGGCAGGGGCTCTCCGGGCTGGAACCACACCCGCGGTTTGGGCTCCGTCAGGATCTCACCCAACGCCGACTGCAGGCCGGCTTCATCCTTGATCAGGCGTGCCACGGCATCGGCGGTGAACTTCTGCAAGGCCTCAGGGATCAGGCCCGGGTTCTTCGTCGCCGTTTGCTTCGGGTCTTGGTACAGGCGCGCCTTGTCGACCGTGTCCATGGCCTCCATCCAGCGAATCAGCACCTCGCGCCCCAGATCGGTGGACTCCGGCACGCGGAAACCGATCGAACAGGTCATGCACTCACCTTGGGCAATGCCATCGTGCGCCCAGCGAGGCGGCAGGTACAGCATGTCGCCGGGCTCCAGCACGTGCTCTTCCTCGGGTACAAAATGGGTCAGGATCTTGAGCGGCACGTCGTCCTGCAGGCGAGCATCCTTCAGTGGCCCGATGCGCCAACGGCGCTGTCCGTGCACCTGCAGCAGGAACACGTCGTAAGAGTCGTAATGCGGGCCCACGCCGCCGCCATCGGTGGCATAGGAGATCATCAGGTCATCCAGACGCGCATCGGGCACAAAACGGAACTGCTGCAGCAATTCGTAGGCAGCGGGCACGTGCAGGTCCAGCCCTTGCACCAACAAGGTCCAACCGGGCTGCTCCACCGGAGGCAGGCTGCGTCGGCTCAGGGGGCCGTGGGTCAACTGCCATTGCCCCGGCACAGCGCTTGTCTTGCTGCGAGCCTTCTTTTGCACCGCAGAACCTGTGGCGTGTTCACGTACGATCAGGCGCGATTCGACGTCGTCCTGCCCCGCCAAGGCAAACAGCTTGGCGCGCTCGATGGGACTGCGCACACCGGGTATCGCCTGGCGGATCAGCAAAGGCTTCTTCTGCCAGTACTTCCGCATGAAGGTCTCGGGCGACATGCCGCCCAGCAAAGGCGTGATTTGGTCGATGGGCAGTGGGCCGGCCGGTGCGGCCGACGGGGCCGCCACAGATGCAGAGGTTTTGGTCGATTTCATGCCCGCATTGTGGCGCCATCTGTACCTATTGAGGATGATTCCGCTCAACGAAAACAACCCTGCTTGGCAGGCGCCCCCACAGGGCTGACGCACAAGCCGATTGCACGCCCCCCGCTACCTCGTGAGATGATCGCGGCATGATCATTACCTCACCCTGTGTCGTGAGCCTGGTGTGGCGTCTGGAAGATGCCCAAGGCAACTTGGTAGACGAGCTCAACGAGCCGATGGAATTCCTGTTGGGCGGCGAAGACCTGCTCCCCAAGGTTGAAGAGACGCTGTTGGGCCAGAGCGTGGGCTTTGAGGCCCACCTGCATCTGGAGCCTGAGCACGCGTTCGGCGACTATGACGCCGACCTGGTGTTCTTCGAAGAGCGCGATATTTTCCCGCCCGAAGTCGCCGAAGGCATGCAGTTCGAAGGCCCGCCCGAAGGCTCGAAAACGCCGGACCTGAACCCCGACGCCATCTACACCGTCACCGAGGTGTACGACAGCCACGTGGTGCTCGACGGCAACCACCCCTTGGCCGGCTTGGCCGTGCGCATCAGCCTGAAAGTTCTGGACGTGCGCCCCGCAACCGAAGAGGAAATCGAGCAGGGCTCGGTGTCAGAGGCCCTGCTGGGTTTCACACCCTCTGCCCCGCCGGGCGAAACACTGCACTGACCCTCATTCCCCTGCTTGTCTGGCCGCCTCGTGCGGCCATTTTCTTGCGCGCTGTGCTGGGCACGCGCGCGGGCAGATGCCAGCCGGTCAGCCTCGGCCGGTTGAGCCGAAACCACCCTCCCCTCGCTCGCTGGCATCGAAGCTCTCCACCTGGCGGAACTGGGCTTGAACGACGGGCACGATGACGAGCTGAGCAATGCGCTCCAAAGGCTGGATGGTGAAGGCCTCACTGCCTCGGTTCCAGCAACTCACCATCAGCGGCCCCTGGTAGTCCGAGTCGATCAAGCCGACCAGGTTGCCCAGCACGATGCCATGCTTGTGGCCCAGGCCTGAGCGCGGCAGGATCATCGCCGCCAGACCGGGGTCGCCCAGGTGCATGGCCAGACCGGTGGGAATCAGCTGCGCCTGGCCGGGCTCCAGCACCACTGGCGCGTCCACACAGGCGCGCAGATCCAGGCCGGCGCTGCCGGGGGTGGCGTAGGCGGGCAAGGCGTCCGCCACGCGGGCGTCAAGGATGCGGATGTCAACGGTGGTCATGGGTTCACAGCTTGAAGTCGTTGGGCGATGTCTTGCATCAAGGCCCGGGCCAGGGTGAGTTTGTCGGCGCGGCCGCCGTCCGGGGGTAAAGCGCGATCGGAGGTCGCGTCGATCAGCAGCAGCGCGTTGTCGTCCCGGCCGAAGGTGGCCGGTCCGAGGTTGCCCACGATCAGCGGGATGCGCTTGCGCAGCATCTTGGCGCGGGCATGCTCCAGCAGACGCTCGCTTTCGGCGGCAAAGCCCACGCAGTAAGGTGCGTCGCTCAGGCCTGCCACGGCGGCGAGGATGTCGGGGTTCTCGGTGAGCTCGAAGGTCGGCACGTCCTTGCCGCCCTCCTTCTTGATCTTGTGCTCGGCTGAATTGGCCGGACGCCAGTCGGCCACCGCGGCGGTGGCGATGAAAACGTCATGCTGCGGCGCCTGGGGCACCACGGCATCGAACATCTGCTGCGCCGTCATCACATTCTGGCGACGCACGCCACGCGGGGTAGGCTGGTGCACCGGGCCGGCCACCAGGGTGACCTCGGCGCCGGCTTCTCGCGCAGCCCGCGCGATGGCAAAGCCCATCTTGCCGCTGGAGTGGTTGGTGATGCCGCGCACCGGGTCGATGGGCTCGAAGGTCGGGCCGGCCGTGATCAGCAGGCGCTTACCCGCCAGCACCTTGGGCTGAAAGAAGGCGATCAGATCTTCCAGCAACTCGGCGGGCTCGAGCATGCGGCCGTCACCCACTTCGCCACAGGCCTGGTCACCACAGCCGGGGCCCAGGATGACGGCGCCATCGACCTGCAGTTGCGCGACATTGCGTTGCGTGGCCGGGTGGGACCACATCTCGCGGTTCATGGCGGGCGCCACCAACAGGGGGCAACGCTCGCGAGGGCGGGCGAGGCAGGTCAGGCTGAGGAGTTCGTCGGCACGGCCTTGAACGAGGCGGGCGATGAAATCGGCACTGGCCGGGGCCAGCACGATGGCGTCGGCCTCTCGCCCCAGGTTGATATGCGCCATGTTGTTGGGCTCGCGCGCATCCCACTGGCTGGTCACGACCGGACGGCCCGACAAGGCCTGCATGGTCACCGGCGTGATGAAGGATGCAGCCGCTTCGGTCATGACCACCTGTACGGTGGCCCCTGCCTTGGTGAGCAGGCGCACGAATTCGGCCGATTTGTAGCAGGCGATGCCGCCTGTCAGGCCCAGCACGATGTGCTTGCCTTGAAGATCTGCGCATTTTGACATGGGCCGGACTCTATCAGGCTTGAATCGATCCGAGCGACATCCACTACCGGACGCCTGTCCTTCCTCAAGCTAACATCCAGGGGCGTCGAAATACTTGGACGTGGGGCACGAGGACGCTGACCTCAGCAGCTACGCCAACATCAGGAGCGTCAAAGTCATGCGATTGTTGTCCATCTGGTCCGCAGGGATCGCCATTTTCCTGGGAGGTTGCGCCGCTACCACTCCCCTACCCGCCGACATGTCTAGCGGACCGGACGACGTCCTGATCGCTCGAATCCAGCGTGGAGAGATACCCCTGTTTCCGGCATATTCCGAGACTGACGGCGCGCCACACCGATCAATGGTATGCGACTGGGTTCATCAGGGCAGGCGGGACGTCGTGGCCGCGTGGCTGGATCAGAACCACCACGCGGGTAGAGATAACATCGTTCAAAAGGTACCTTTGCTGGCCTGTGTTTCCAGCGAGGCTGATTACCAGCACTATAAGCGTATGGGCGCAACCAATGCAGCCTATGGGGGGAAGCAATGGGACCACGATGGGGCCCCTTGGTGGATCACCACGTCTCTGCACGATGCCATCTCGAATGCGAATGTAGAGGCCGTTGCGGCCCACCTGGCCGACCGCGTTGACATCGAAGGCCTCCCGCGTTACCGCACGACAGCGCGCCGACCTTTGGAGCATGCACTGGAGATCAGGCACTTTCTAATGCAGCGAGGCGGCCAATCACGGGCGGGACTTTGGCCTGCGGCAGGCTTCAACCCGATGGGTGAGTATGTTCGCCTGGATCCAAACATGCTGAAGCGCATGGATCGGATTCTGCGGATCTTGATGGAAAGCGGCGCCCACACCACCGAGTCGGCTGCCGCAAGCGGCTACAAGGTCTCTGTGCAGCAGTATTACCGGTCAGAACCAGAGTTCGCACGACTGCTGAGCCAGGGAGATCGTGTTCATCAACTCCACAACAACTGCCTCTATGCCGATGACTTGGCCTCCTGCCAACAACTTGTGGCGATCACCGACCCTCTCTCGAAAAAGGGACGCGATGCAAGCAAGCAGCTGGCCTCGCTAGAGGCGGAGCAAGACCTTTGGTCAAAGAGGCTGGCCCGCCAAGCCTGCAGCTTGGTCGAGACCGACTGGGTCTACCTGAGTTCAGCCTGCCGTAACCGCCTCGCGGACGGGAAAGGCCAAGCTCAGTCGCGCAATGGCAAAGCTGTGTTCAATGGCACCTTCCGAGCAGGGACTTTTGTCGAGGGCCGCTATAGCAGAGAAGGCAAACCGCTCTACGAGGGCCCCTTCCTCAACGGAAAGGCCGAGGGCGTGGGCATCTGCTGGAGCCAAGGTCAGCCAGAAGAATGCCGCATGGTCCAGTGGAAGCGCGTCGATGCCTTGCAGCAGCAGCGCGATGAGCAGGCTCGCCAGCGCGAACAGGCAGAGCGCGACAGGCGCGAGCAAGAGGAAGCGCAAGAGCGCGGGCGCCGCATCGCCGCTGAAGATGCCCGCCGAGCCCGGGACAGGGCTGCTCAGGAGGCCAGTGATGAGCGTCGGCAACAGCGCGCCATGAGCACCGCCTTGGGGAATCGCAGCAGTGAGAGCGGCCTGGAGTCGACGCTGCATTTCAACGAGCGCATGGAACAGATCCGCCGGCAAGGCATGGCTGACATTGAACGGGCACGCACCCAGCAACAACAATCCGAAGCCCGGAAGACCACACGAGATCGAAATTCACAGCCACCAGGCCAAGTCAATACGAGCCGCCAAGCGTCTGCCCGCACGACCTCCCCTGCGAGCACTGCCACGGCTGCTCCTCGCTCAACTGCAACACCGCTGCCCGCTGCTACACGGCCACCGACCACGGCGTCCGCGGAAGACGATGGATGCCTCACAAGTGTGGGTTGGTGCGCCGGTTCCGGGCAACTGCTCGAAACGGCTAGCACTTACACGGTCCGTGTCACCAACAACTGCCCGCACCGGCTCTACACCAAGATTTGCATGGAGATGAAAGACGGTCGACAAAGCTGCGAGAGCCATGGCCACACCAGTCAACAACAAGCCAGTGCCAGCTACAACCGAACGGACGCAAGCGGTCGATTCACGGTCCGCTCGGTCGGCTCGGTTCAATCCGGCAAAGACTGGGTTTGCTCCGCCAAAGTAAGTGGCTGGTAACGCCCGACGGAGCCCGGGTGGGCCGTTAGGCCAGTGACACGGACGTCAGCGAGGGCTCACAGCCCCCAGTTGGCTTCGGTAGGCACTGGGCGACATACCGGTCCAGCGCTTGAACGCGAAGGTGAATGCCCGGCGATCGGAAAAGCCCAGCTCATCACTGATGGACTCCATGCTGATGGCACGGCGGCGCAGCATCACTTGAGCGCGATTGCACTTGGCCTCAGACTGGATGTCCACGTATTTGACGCCTTCGGTTTGCAAGCGGCGCTGCAGCGTGCGAGGGTGCAGGCCCAGGGCATTGGCTGTGGCCTCCAGCCCCTCACGCAGCAACTCCGGGCGACGCTCCAGCGCCCAGCGGACCTCATCGACAATGCGGCGCTCGCCCCCTTCCTGGCTCAAGCGACGCTCAATGCGTTGACGCGCCTGGCTCAGTGCTTCGGGCACAGGGGCATTCAAGGGCATGTCCAGCCAGCGGCGGTCCATCACCAGGGCATCAGCCCCTTCGTTGAAGAAGACCGGCACGCCGAAATGGTCGGCAAAGCGCTGCTGATGAGCCGGCGCGGGCATGGCCATGCGCACGGACAGCAACCAGTGCGAGCCACGCGTGGCACGCTTGATCAACTGATTGACGGCGGCCAGCACGACCTCGCGCACATGGCACATCTCCCGCGGATCAATGTCCGGGACGTCCATCACGACACGCAGGTGGGCCTCGGCGCCGAACTCATCCAGTCGCAACGACATCCAGGGCACCAGCAGTTCACGGGCCCAGCCAGCAAGTTCCAGCAACTCGCGGATGCTGGAGCTGGAGCTCACGAACGCATCGAACTCGGCGTAGTGCTCAAACATGAAGTTCTCGCCCAACGCGAACGGAAAGTGATGTCCACGGGCGCGCTCGACGCACAGCGTGAAAGCTTTGAAGAGGTTGATTGGAGACACCCGCAACTGGGCGTGTGGGTCATGCTGACTGATCCCCAGTTCGCGCAAAACCGGGTCGATCGTGAAGCCGCACACGGAGGCGGCTTGGCGCCAGCTTCCCAGAGACGGAACGGGCACGGACGATGTGGACAAGGAGCGTTGCATAGTGGGCATCAAAACAGGCGCATTTCAAGACTGCTGAGTCGCGTCTGGACAGCTCAAATCTATGCCGTCGCCCAGGGGTGCACAAGGAAGGGCCACCCTCGATAAGGATCATTTCACGCCACAGGCACCCATGTGGTTGTCGTGAAAACCCGCACGATACCCCTGCATTTAGGGGGCTTACCGCGTCAATGTTGCTGCTCTCGCCATGCGCTGGGCGTCAATCCTTCCCACCGTTTGAAAGCGGCGGTGAACGCGCGGCGGTCTGAAAACCCCAGACGCAAGCTGATCTCGTCGATGGAGGGCTGGCCCTGCTTGAGCCACTGGCAGGCGAGACGGTGTCGCATCCGCGCCTGGACAGCCAGATAGCTGTCGTTCTCGTCCTTCAGGCGACGCTGAAGGGTGCGGGGATGCAGGTTCAGGCGCTCGGCCATGTCCTCCACACCCAAGGCCAGCAACTCGGGCTCTCGCTGCAACAGGGCCTCGATCTCGGCCGCCACACCCTGACGCCGCGCTTCACGGCCCAGGCGTTGCTCGGCGAGAAACTGGGCCTGCTCGTGCAAGGCCGGAAAGGCACCTTCCAAGGGCAGGTCCAAGAGGTGACGCTCGAACCGCAGGGCGTCGGCGGACGCGTTGAAGTTCACGGGGACGCCAAAGAACGCCTCGATCTGGGCCGCGTGTGGCACGGGAGGCCCCTTGAGGTCGATGCCGATGAAGCCCGTTTCAGAGCCCTGCAAGGTACGCCCGAACTTGCGAATGCACGCCAAGGTGGCGTGGATGACGAGGTGCAAGGGCAAGGCGTGCGCGACAAGCTTTTGCAAGGGCAGGTCGAACGCCACGCAGACCCTGGCTTCGTCGCCCTGCTCTTGCACTTCCAGCGTCAACCAGGGCAGCACCATCATGCGAGCCAGATCAGCCGCCCGCAGGGCATCACGCAGGCTGGGACTGGTGGTCAGCAGGGTCTCGAACTCGGGCAGGGACTCGAAGGCGAAGGTGTCGCCCAGCACCAGCGGAAAGTACTGGTCCGGCGAGAGCGCCACGCACTGCTCCAGCAGCGAGATCAGCTGCAAGGGAGACACCCGCGCGTCTTCCAGCCGAATCAGGTCGATTTTGATACCGGCTTCTTTGAACAAGGGCTGAACGTTGAAGCCACATTTGGTGGCCGCCTTGATCCACGCAGAGAGCATGAACAAGGGGATGGGCTTGATGCCCATGGCTTCCAGAACGGCAGGAGGTGGCAGAGGGATACGCATGGACGAAATCGGCACACCCACAGTCAGGGTGTGCCGAAGTCTAACCACAATGGCAGGACGTGCCTGCGAGGGTTCACCGCATCATGGCCGCACGGGCCATTTCGCTCGCCTCGATGGGATCACGGTGGCGGTTGAAGCCGGCCAACCACTCCTCGTAACCCGGTTGATCGGCTTCCTGCCAGGGGTGGTAGCCCGGCTTGTAGTACTGGATGTAATGCTTGTGCGTGGGCCACAGGAAGCCGCCAGGCTTGAGCAGCCAATGGATGCCCTTGATGTTGAGCTTGACGCGCTCCCAGAAGCTGTAGCCGTCTTCCTTGAGCATGCGGTTGGCAAACTTCAGGATGACGCGGGGGAACATGACGGTGGCGTGCACCAGCGCCGTGACACGGCGAACGTAGTCCACCTTGGCGTAGTCGATCATGACGTCGTAGGCGACACCCTTGTGCTCGACCTCTTCGATGGCGTGCCAGGCGTACATGGCGCGCACCTTGGGGTGGGCGTCGCCCAGAATGTCGCGCTCGTCGAACATGGCGTGGGCGCCCAGGGCAGTCAGGTGCTCCAGAGCACCGGTGATGGCCAGGGTGTACTTGCGGCTGAAACGGTTGCGGTACTTCGTGAACAGCAGGTTGTCGAGCCAGCCGATCAACTCGTCGACCGGCATGCCTTGCTTGCGCAGCAATTCGTTGTACTGGTTGTGCACCATGCTGTGCTGGGCTTCCTGGCGGTTGAAGTCCTTGATGTCCTGCAGCAGCTTGGGGTCGGTGACCTGATCGCGGTAGTCACGCACGGTGACCATGAAGAATTTCTCGCCAGGCGGGAAGATCAGCGACATGGCGTCGAAGAAACGCGTACGGAACGGATCGCCGCCGAACCAGTGCTTCGGGATGCTCTCGTCGAAGCCAAAGTCCAGCTTTTCACGGGGCACGATCGGGTGTTGCTTGTCGAATTGTTGGCTCATCTGTCGTCCTCGCAGGTATTCCGCAATGGACTCATGGTACGAAGACAGCAGCCTCAGCCACAGGATGAAAGGTGACAGCAGGGTTTCGTACGCGACATCTTCACGTTGGTGCTTACCCCTGATGCCATGAAAAAGGGCTCCCGAAGGAGCCCTGAAGGTCATGTCGGTGAACGATGAAAGCGTCAGACGCGCTCGGTCACCCAGGCCTGGACGCTGGCCAGTGCGGCCGGCAAGGCGGCCGGCTCGGTGCCACCGGCCATGGCCATGTCGGGCTTGCCACCGCCCTTGCCACCCACTTGCTGGGCAACGAAGTTGACCAACTCGCCAGCCTTGACCTTGCCAGTGGTGTCGGCAGTCACGCCGGCCGCGATCTGGACCTTGCCGCCCTCCACCGCCGCCAGCACGATGGCGGCGGTCTTGAGCTTGTCCTTGAGCTTGTCCATGGTCTCGCGCAGGGTCTTGGCGTCGGCACCTTCCAGCGTCGCGGCCAGCACCTTGATGCCGTTCACATCGACGGCCTTGGCCATCAGCTCGTCGCCCTGGCTGGACGCCAGCTTGCCCTTGAGGGCGGCGATTTCCTTTTCCAGCGCGCGGATCTGCTCTTGGGCCGCGGCCACGCGGGCCGGCACCTCGTGCGGGGTGGCCTTCAGCAAGGCGGCCACGCCTTCCAGCGTGCTTTCCAGGTTCTGGGTGTAGGCCAAGGCGTTGGCGCCGGTGATGGCTTCCACGCGGCGCACGCCAGCGGCCACACCGCCTTCGGCCACGATCTTGAACAGGCCGATGTCACCGGTGCGCTGCACGTGGGTGCCGCCGCACAACTCCTTCGAAGAGCCGATGCTCAGGACGCGCACGGTATCACCGTACTTCTCACCGAACAGCATCATGGCACCGGACTTTTGCGCGTCGTCCAATGCCATCACCTGGGCCTGGGCTTCGGCGTTGAGCAGGATTTCGGCGTTCACCAGCTCTTCCACTTCGCGGATCTGCTCGGCGGTCATCGGCGCGCTGTGGGCAAAGTCGAAGCGGGTGCGGTCGGCGGTGACCTGCGAACCCTTCTGCTGCACGTGGTCGCCCAGCACTTCACGCAGGGCCTTGTGCATCAGGTGGGTGGCGCTGTGGTTGCGCACGGTCTTGGCGCGCACTTCGGCATCCACCTTGGCGTTGAGCTTGTCGCCCACCTTGATGCTGCCTTCGACCACGCGGCCGTGGTGACCGAACACGTCGGCCTGGATCTTTTGCGTGTCTTCGACGATGAAGCGACTGGTGGCGTTACGCAGGTCGCCGCTGTCGCCACACTGGCCGCCGGACTCGGCGTAGAACGGCGTGTGGTCCAGCACGATGACGGCGTCGTCACCGGCCTGGGCTTCCTGCACCTGGGCGCCGTCCACATAGATGGCGGTGACGTTGGCCGCGTCCACCGTCAGGTACTCGTAGCCGTGGAAGCCGGTGGGCACGCCCGAATATTCCAGGCCAGCGGCCATTTTGAACTTGCCGGCGGCGCGGGCCTGCTCGCGCTGGCGGGCCATGGCGGCGTCAAAGCCGGCCTGGTCCACGGTGACGTCGCGCTCACGGCACACGTCGGCGGTCAGGTCGACCGGGAAGCCGTAGGTGTCATGCAGCTTGAAGGCGGTTTCGCCGTCGATCTGCTTCTCGCCCGCTGCCAGGGCGCCTTCCAGGATTTCCATGCCGTGGGCGATGGTCTGGAAGAAGCGCTCCTCTTCGGTCTTGAGCACGTCGGTGATGCGCTTTTCGTTCTGGCGCAGTTCGGGGTAGGCCTCGCCCATCTGTTCGACCAGGGCCGACACCAGCTTGTGGAAGAAGGGGGTGCGAGCGCCCAGCTTGTAGCCGTGGCGGATGGCGCGACGGGTGATGCGGCGCAGCACGTAGCCACGGCCTTCGTTGCTGGGGATTACGCCGTCGGCGACCGTGAACGAGCAGGCGCGGATGTGGTCAGCAATCACCTTCAGGCTGGGGCTGGCAGCGTCGCAGTTCTCACCACCGGCGGCGTCCACGGCGGTCTTGGCCGCAGCCAGCAGCGCCTGGAACAGGTCGATTTCGTAGTTGCTGTGCTTGCCTTGCAGCACGGTGGCAATGCGCTCCAGGCCCATGCCGGTGTCCACCGAGGGCTTGGGCAGCGGGTGCATCACGCCGTCTTCTGTGCGGTTGAACTGCATGAAGACGTTGTTCCAGATCTCGATGTAGCGGTCGCCGTCTTCATCGGGGCTGCCAGGAGGGCCACCAGCGATGTCCGGGCCGTGGTCGTAGAAGATCTCGGTGCAGGGGCCACAGGGGCCGGTGTCGCCCATCATCCAGAAGTTGTCGGACATGTAGCGGCCGCCCTTGTTGTCACCGATGCGCACGATGCGCTCGGCGGGCACGCCCACCACCTTGTTCCAGATCTCGTAGGCTTCGTCGTCTTCGTGATAGACGGTGACCCACAGCTTTTCCTTGGGCAGCTTGAACTGTTCGGTCAGCAGTTCCCAGGCGTAGCTGATGGCGTCGTGCTTGAAATAATCACCGAACGAGAAGTTGCCCAGCATCTCGAAGAAAGTGTGGTGACGGGCGGTGTAGCCGACGTTGTCCAAGTCGTTGTGCTTGCCGCCAGCGCGGATGCACTTTTGCGAGGTGGTGGCGCGGCTGTACGGACGCTTGTCGAAGCCCAGGAACACGTCCTTGAACTGGTTCATACCGGCGTTGGTGAACAGCAGGGTCGGGTCATCGCCCGGCACGACGGGGCTGGATGCCACGATGGTGTGGCCCTTGGACTGGAAGTACTCCAGGAAGGTCTTGCGGATGTCTGCGGCTTTCATGGGGAGTGACTCTCTCTTGATCTGGTGCGCTCAGGCGCAGTGTCCGCAGCGTGGACACGCCGGGCATAACCTTAGATTATAGATTTCACCCGGACCCTATGATTGAGGGCTTGACACCTGCCTCTCAGCCCCATAAGCCAAGTGAGTCCAAGATGAGCAACACCCCTTCCCCGCTGGCCGCCCTGCAAGACCCGACCTTGCTCAAGACGCAAGCCCTGATCAACGGGCAATGGGTGGACGGCCCGCAGCGTTTTGCCGTGACCGACCCTGCCACCGGCGCCCTGCTGGCCGAGGTGCCCAACCTGGGTGCCGAACACACCGAGTCCGCCATCGCCGCCGCGGATGCGGCCTGGCCTGCCTGGCGGGCGATGTCGGCCAAAGCACGTGCCAACATCCTGATGAAGTGGTTCCATCTGCTGAACCAGCATGCGGCCGACCTCGCGCGCATCATGACCGCCGAGCAAGGCAAGCCCTTGGCCGAGGCCAAGGGTGAGGTGCTGTACGGCGCCAGCTTCGTGGAGTGGTTCGCCGAAGAGGCCCGCCGCGTGTATGGCGAGACCATTCCCAGCCCAGATGCGAGCAAGCGCCTGCTGGTGCTGCGCCAGCCGGTGGGCGTGTGCGCGGCCATCACGCCCTGGAACTTCCCGGTGGCCATGATCACGCGCAAGGTGGCACCCGCCCTGGCCGCCGGCTGCCCGGTCGTGATCAAGCCGGCCGAGGCCACCCCCCTGTCGGCCCTGGCTGTGGCCGAACTGGCCCAACGTGCCGGGATGCCGCCTGGCGTGCTCAACGTCATCACGGCCGACGCGCAGCGTTCCATCGAAGTTGGCAAGGTCTTGTGTGCCAGCGACACGGTGCGACACCTGTCCTTCACCGGCTCCACCGAGGTGGGTCGCATCCTGATGCAACAGTGCGCCCCCACAGTCAAGAAGCTGTCGCTGGAGTTGGGCGGCAACGCGCCCCTCATCGTGTTTGACGATGCCGACCTGGACCTGGCGGTCGAAGGCGCACTGGCCAGCAAGTACCGCAACTCGGGTCAGACCTGCGTGTGTGCGAACCGCATGTATGTGCAAGCTGGCATTTACGACGCCTTTGTGACCAAACTGGGCGAACGCGTGGCCGAGATCAAGGTGGGCAACGGCTTCGAGCAAGGCGTGGTGCAAGGCCCGCTGATCGATGCCGAAGCCCTGAACAAGGTGGAGACCCTGGTGGCCGACGCCGTGGCCAAGGGAGCGAAGGTTCTGACCGGTGGCGCCCCGGCCCAGGTCGCAGGTGGCGCGTTCTACCAACCCACCGTGCTGGCGAATGTGAGCCGGGACATGCGCGTGGCCCGCGAGGAAATCTTCGGGCCCGTGGCACCGGTGTTCAAGTTCGAGACCGAAGCCGAGGCGATCGCGGCCGCCAATGCCACCGAGTTTGGCCTGGCCAGCTACTTCTTCAGCCGCGACATCGGCCGCATCTTCCGTGTGGGCGAAGCGCTCGAGTACGGCATGGTGGGCGTCAACACCGGGATGATTTCGCACTGCGAGGCGCCGTTTGGCGGGGTCAAGCAATCCGGCCTGGGTCGCGAGGGCGCCCGCCAGGGCATGGACGACTACCTGGAGATCAAGTACCTCTGCCTGGGCGGCCTGAACAGCTGACGCTGCTGGCGCGGATCGTCGGTCATACTGTTGGTCAGACAGTGTGACCGACGTGAAACCGACAGGAGTCCGTGCTCATGGCGAAGACGACCCGCGCAGCGCGCACCAAGCCCACCCAGCCAAACGCCACCGAAGCGGCCAGCCCCAAAGTTGGCCTGCAACCCGCTTTCAAAGCACCTGGCGAGGTGGTGGCAGACACCCTGGAGCAACTCCATCACGTGGTTGAGGACACCGTCGACCCGCTGGGCATGAGCGCGCCGATTGCCCACGCCCAACTCGCCTGGCTGGCTCATCCTCAGGAACTGACGGACCGCATGCTGCGGCTGTCCACCGACTTGTGGCGTCTTCAATGGCACACCTTCAACCGAATGTTGGGGCTGCCCAGCGAGGATCCGATCAAGGTCAACGACGAAGACGTCCGCTTTGCCGACCCCATCTGGACCGAAGCACCGAGTTGGGACCTGCTCAAAGAGTGGTACCTCGCCTTCACCCACCACACGCAGGACATGCTGTACGACACACCCGGCATGTCCACCCGCGAGCGGCGCAAGGCGGCCTTCTGGTGGCGCAACTGGCTCAACGCCATGGCGCCGTCGAACTACCTGCTGACCAACCCCGTCGCGATGAAGCATGCCATCGAGACCAAGGGCGAAAGCCTGCGCAAGGGATTCCAGATCTTCCTGGAGGACATGAAGGCGGGCAACATCCGCATGACCAGCCCGGACGATTTCAAGGTGGGCGAGAACCTGGCCAACACGCCAGGCTCGGTGGTGATGCGCAACCACCTCATCGAGGTGATCCATTACGCGCCCACACAGGCCAAGGTGCACGCGCAACCCATCGTCATCGTCACGCCGTGGATCAACAAGTTCTACGTGCTGGACCTGACGCCCAAGAAGAGCATGGTGCGCTTCCTGCTGGACCAGGGCTTCGACGTGTTCATCACCAGCTGGAAGAACCCGGATGCGTCCATGCGCGACATCCGCTTTGACGACTACCTGATGGAGGGCATTCACGCCACCGTCGAAACCGCGCGGGCGATGAGCGGGGCCGATAAGGTGCACGCCGTGGGCTATTGCATTGGCGGCACAGGTCTGAGCATGTACATGGCTTGGGCGAACAAGCACTTCGCCCCAGAGGACGTGCCGGTGGCCGACGTCACGCTCTTCACTACCTTGGTCGACTTCCACGCGCCCGGCGACATCAACGTCTTCATCGACGAGTCGAGCGTGAACTACCTGACCCGCAAGATGGCGCGCACCGGCTATCTGGACGGTAAAGACATGGCGGCCTCTTTCCGCCTGCTGCGTTCCAACAGCCTGATCTGGCACTACGTGGAACAAGGGTGGCTCAATGGCGAGCCGCCGCCACCGTTTGACGTGCTGTACTGGAACATGGATGCCACCCGCATGCCCCAAGCCATGCACAGCTGGTATCTGAAAGAGCTTTACCTGAAGAACCGCCTGATTCAGCCCGATGCACTCACCGTGGCGGGCGAGCCTTTGGACCTCGCCCGGATCAATCAGCCTTTGTATGCAGTGTCCGCCGAGGACGACCACGTGGCGCCGTGGAAACAGACCTTCCACGTCAACAACCACTTCACCGGCCCGAAACGTTATGTGCTGTCCACCTCGGGCCACATCCTGGGCATCGTCAACCCGATCGTGAAGCCGCCCAAGCGCAGCTACCGCGCGGCGGAAGCTCACCGGTCCGACAAGCCAGAGGCTTGGCTGAAGCGAGCCGAGCAGCATGAAGGCTCTTGGTGGGAAGATTGGATGGCATGGCTCAAGCCACGGGCGGGCAAGCTGGTGAACGCTCGGCCTTCCGCCACGGCCGCTTTCCCGGAGTTGGCGCCAGCGCCGGGCACCTACGTCCAGGAAAGCTGAAGCACCAAAGGAAAAGGCCGCAAGGTGAATACCCAGCGGCCTTTTTGAATGTGGAGCGGGTGATGGGAATCGAACCCACGTTATTTGCTTGGGAAGCAAGAGTCCTACCATTGAACGACACCCGCGCTCGGTCGCATTGTAGCGGCAAGCTGCGCACCCCAAGGAGCAGACCGTCGGATGTTTGCGACGCACCTCAGAGTGAGGCACACTCTCGCCCTTGATCCATCCCGGCCAGAAGCTGTTTCGCATGTCTCAACCCGACCTCGCCCCTCAAGATCCTGAATCGTCTGCGACCGACGCCGAAGGCGGCGCACCGCATCACCGCACCATCAAGACCTTCGTGATGCGCGCCGGGCGCACCACCGAGGGCCAGGCCCGCGCACTGGCCGAACTGGGCCCGCGCTTTGTACTGCCCTTTGCGAAGGCCCCGCTGGACTACACCGCCACCTTTGGGCGCACCGCTCCGGTCGTGCTGGAGATCGGCTTCGGCATGGGTGATGCCACCGCGAAGATTGCGCAAACCCTGCCCGGCACCGATTTCATCGGCTGCGAAGTGCATGAGCCCGGCGTGGGCGCGCTCCTCAAGCACATCGGCGACATGGGACTGAGCAACCTTCGGATCCTGCGCCACGACGCGGTCGAGGTGCTGGAACACATGATCCCGCCTGCCTCCCTGGCCGGCGTGCACGTGTTCTTCCCTGATCCGTGGCACAAGAAGCGCCACAACAAGCGCCGCCTGATCCAGGCGCCGTTGGTGGCCCACCTGACCTCGCGTCTGGCCCCGGGCGGCTACCTGCACTGCGCCACCGACTGGGAACCTTACGCTCAGCAGATGCTGGAAGTGCTCTCGGCCGAGCCCGGCCTGGTGAACACGGCTGAAGGCTATGCCGAGAAGCCCGCCTACCGGCCGCTCACCAAGTTCGAAAACCGTGGACTGCGCCTGGGCCATGGCGTCTGGGACCTGGTGTTCCGCAAGCGCGACTGACGCCCCCGCTGCACCCCCGAAACAACAAAGCGCCCAAGAGTCATTCTGGGCGCTTTGTGCTTTGCAAGGCCGGCGACGTGAACGCCGCCGTCCTCACCAAGTTCAGTTGCTGAACTTGTAGTCGGTCTTGGCCTTGGCCTTCAGGTCGTCGCGGAACTTGGCCATCTTGGCTTGCGTACCGCGCTGGATGATCTGAGCCTTGACTTCGTCAAACTCGGGGAACTGAGCAGCACGCTCGTCTTCCAGCTTGATGATGTGCCAGCCGAACTGCGACTTCACCGGTGCGCTGGTGATTTCGCCCTTCTTCAGCTTCAGCAGTGCTTGGGAGAACTCGGGGACGTAGTTGCTGGGGTTGGCCCAATCCAGGTCACCACCGTTCTCGGCCGAGCCAGGGTCCTTGGAGTTCTTCTTGGCCAGCTCTTCGAACTTGGCGCCGCCCTTGATCTTGGCCAGCAGGTCCTTGGCTTCGGCTTCGTTCTCGACCAGGATGTGGCGAGCGCGCAGTTCCTTGGCGCCATTGGCGGCCTTGATCTTGTCGTACTCGGCGCGGGCTTCGGCCTCGGTCATCTGGTTCTTGGCTTCGAAGTCCTGGAACAGCGCGCGGATCAGGATGGACTGACGGGCGAACTCCATCTGCACCTTGTAGTCGGGCGAGGTGTTCAGACCGCGGCGCTCGGCTTCCTGGATGAAGATTTCGCGCATGACGATCTCGTCCTTGACCTTTTGCTCCAAGTCAGGCGTACGGGTTTGCGGCGGCTGACCAGGCTGCTGGTTCTTCAGGATCTGTTCGATCATGGCGTCGGCGCGCGCCTTGGGCACGGCCTTGCCGTTGACGATGGCGATGTTTTGCGCGAACACCGAAGGTGCGGCCAGCGTGACGGTAGCGGCCAGCACAGCAGCCTTGGCGATACGAGAGATCTTCATGATGAGCGAAAAGCTTTCTGTAGATAGTTCAGACGGGCTCGGCTTTGATGGCCAGGGCATGAACGCCCTGCGGAATCAAATCGCGCAAAGCATCATACACAAGGCGATGACGCTGCACATGCGACAAACCGTTAAAGCAGCGGCCCCGTATCTGAATGGTGAAATGCGTGCCCGTGGGGGCGCCGCTGTGTCCAGCGTGACCGATGTGGTCGGCCGTGTCATCGGTGACGATGACGGACTCTGGCTGCAGAGCCTGCTGCAGCACGGCTTGCATCTGGCTGGCGGAAACGGATCCGGTGGTCATGGTGCGCGGGCTCCTGTACGTCGATCAGCCTTGATTGGAGGCCTCGGCAGCCCCTTCTTCTGGCGCCATGTGACGGCTCAGGTACACACCCTGTGTCAGCGTGAAAACCAGGGTCAGACCCAGGCTGCCCCACATCTTGAAGCTGACCCAGGTGTCGGTCGGGAAAGTGTAGGCCACCCAGATGTTGAGCACACCCATGCTGGCAAAGAACAGCACCCACGCCCAGCCCAGCTTGCGCCAGACGGTATCGGGCACATGCACCTGGCCACCCATCATCTGGCGCAGCATCTTTTTGCCCAGCACGATTTCGGTGATCAGGAAGCCGGCGGCCATCAGCCAGTAAATGACGGTGGGCTTCCACTTGATGAAGGTTTCATCGTGGAACCACAGGGTCAAGCCGCCCAGGACGACCACCACCACGAGGCCCGCCCACAGCATCTTGTCGACGGGCTTGCGCAAGGCTTTCAGCACCACGATCTGCAAGAGGGTGGCGGCCACGACCACGACGGTGGCCAGCAGCACCGGCGCCTCGGTGAGGCCCACGCTGCCGCCCGATACAGCAAAACCCAGGTAATGGTTCAGCCACTGCATGGCCTGTTCCGCGTTGCTGCCAGCCCATTTGTAGCTGGCAAAGAACAGGATGATGGGCAGCAGGTCAAAAAAGATCTTCATGGAGAGTCGGGCACGGGTTCAGCGGCCGCAGGTTGGCGCGCTCAGGGCTGGCGCGGTTCGAAGTCTAGCGCGGCGGAGTTGATGCAGTAGCGCTCCCCCGTGGGCAAGGGGCCATCTTCAAAGACATGGCCCAGGTGGGCGCCGCAGTTCTGGCAGCGCACCTCCACGCGGATCATGCCGTGACTGGTGTCACGCACGCGCTCGATCAGGCTGTCATCGGCCGGCTGCCAATAGCTGGGCCAACCGCAGCCGGCGTCGAACTTGGTCTCCGACTGGAACAGCTTGACGCCGCAGCACACGCAGCGGTAGTCGCCCTTCTCGAAGTGATCCCAATAGCGACCGCTGAAGGGGCGCTCTGTGGCCGCCTGACGGGTCACCTGGTAGTCCATGGGGGCGAGTTGCTCGCGCCACTCGGCGTCGGATTTCTGAACTTTGTAGTCACTCATGATGAACAGGACACCTCGATGGATTGCGCCCAGTCGGGCGGGAAGTCTGCATATGCCTCGCAGCCGGCTTGTTCGTCAAAGGGGCGCTGCAGCAGACGGTGCAGGCGCTGCACCTCGCTGTCGTCCCCACGCTGCGCCAGGCGGATGGCCGTCTCTGCCATGTGGTTACGCAGCACGTACAAGGGGTTGACGCGGTTCATGCGGGCAGCGCGCTCGGCATCCACGCTCTGCTCGGTGCGCAGGCGCTGGGCATAACGCAGGGCCCAGGCGTCGAACGCTTCGCGATCCAGGAACAGGTCGCGGATGGGGGCATTCTCAGGGGCATCGGGCGACAGGTCCGAGCGGAACCCAGCCAGGCGCCGGAAGGCGATCGTGAAATCGACGCGGCCCCGCGCCAGCAGGGTCAGCCAATCCAGCGCCAGGCGTGTGTCGTCGGTGCGGTCCGCATCCGGCTCGGTGGACAGGGGCCTCAACCCGATCTTGGCGCACCAGCGCTCGCTCATGGCCTGCGGAAAGTGCGTCTCGTAGGTTTGCAGCACTTCGACCACCACCTGCGGGTCGTCTTGCGCCTCCGGAATCAGCGGCACCAAGGCCTGGGCCAGGGCGCGCAGGTTCCAGTAGCCGATCTGGGGCTGGTTGCTCCACGAGTAACGGCCGTGGTCATCGGAGTGGTTGCAGATGTGCTCAGGGTCGAAGGCATCCAGGAAACCGAAGGGGCCGTAGTCGATCGTCAGCCCCAGGATGGACATGTTGTCGGTGTTCATGACCCCGTGGCAGAAGCCCACGCTCTGCCAGTCGGCCATCAGGCGGGCGGTGCGTTGCAACACGGCCTCCAGCAGCGCCAGCGCGCGGTTGGGTGCGTCTTGCAACTCGGGGTAGTGGTGGGTGATGACGAAATGGACCAGATCGGCCAGCACCTCGTGGTGGCGCGGATGGGGATGATGCGCGAAATGCTCGAAATGGCCGAAGCGCAGGAAGCTGGGCGCCACACGGGTGACCACGGCAGCGGTTTCGAAGGTTTCACGGCGCACGGCCAGGGGCGAAGCACTCAGCGCCAGCGCCCGGGTGGTGGGGATGCCTAGGCCGTGCATGGCCTCGCTGCACAGGTATTCGCGGATGGACGAGCGCAGCACGGCACGGCCATCGGCGCGGCGGGAGTACGGGGTCGCTCCGGCACCCTTGAGCTGAATCTCTTGCGGCCCCAAGGGGGTGTCCACCTCACCCAGCAAAAGCGCACGACCATCACCCAACTGCCCCGCCCATTGCCCGAACTGGTGGCCGCCGTACACGGTCGCCATCGGGGCCATGCCGGGCCACAGGGCATTGCCACTCAGCACGTGCAGGGTAGTCGCGCCGTTGACGTCGGAAGCCTCATGCCAATTCGCAGGCAAGCCCAAGGCCTGTGCCAAGTGGTCATTGACCGCGACCCAGCGCAATTGGGGCATCGGGTCTCCCTCCCAGGGCGTGCCCAAGGGCACCTGCAAACGCTCTTGCAGGGTCAGGCTGCGCCTCGCCAGGCGGTTGAGCCAGCGCTCGGGTTGCGGCGGCCAAGCCAGCGCCGCGGCGCCAGCGCCCAGATCAGGAAGAAGGGTGTCAGACATGTGGCTCAGTGTAGACAAGCCACCCTGCCCCTGAAGGGTGTCGGGCTAATGCGGTCATGACCATGTCCTAAGATGCGCGCACGCCGATACCGCGAGGATCGGCCTTGATTGGGCTCTGCAAGGACGTTGACCGTGGACATTGTGTTGTTTCTGAAAGCCGCCGTGATGGGCATCGTGGAGGGCTTGACCGAGTTTCTGCCGATCTCCAGCACCGGCCACCTGATTCTGGCCAACGCCTTGATGGACTTTGGTGGCTCGGCCGGCGCCGAGAAGGCCAAGGTCTTCGAGATCGCCATCCAGACCGGCGCCATCTTCGCTGTCATTCTGGTCTACATGCAGCGTATCAAGGACACGGTCACCGGCCTGGGCACTGACCCCAAGGCGCAGCGCTTTGCACTCAATGTCGTCATCGGTTTCCTGCCGGCGGTGGTCATGGGGCTGCTGCTGGGCAAGATGGTGAAGGAGCACCTGTTCTCCCCCACCGTGGTGGCCACCACCTTCATCATCGGTGGCTTCTTCATCATGCTGGCCGAAAAGCTCACCGCCCGATATCAGACCTCTCGCGTTGAGTCGATGGACGACATGACGCCGCTGGACGCACTGAAGGTCGGCCTCGTACAGTGCCTGGCCTTGGTGCCCGGCACCAGCCGCTCGGGCGCGACCATCATTGGCGGCATGCTGATGGGCCTGTCGCGCAAGACCGCGACCGATTACAGCTTCTTCCTCGGTATTCCCACGCTGGTGGGTGCTGGGGCCTACAGCCTGTACAAGGAGCGCGCCCTGCTCTCCCTGGCTGACCTGCCGCTGTTCCTCACCGGCCTGGTCTTCGCCTTCCTGTCGGCCTGGGTGTGCGTGCGCTGGCTGATCCGCTACGTGTCCAGCCACAACTTCATGCCCTTCGCCTGGTATCGCATCGCCTTCGGGGTGCTGATCCTGGTCACCGCCCACATGGGCTGGATCACCTGGGCCGAGTGATCGGCTCGGGCACCGCCAGCAGGCAACCAGGGCTTGGCACAATGGCGGCATGAACTGCCGTCATCAAGCCTTGGTCGTGCTGCTGGAGGCCGATCCCGTCGTCAAAGCCTCCCAGGCGGCCGCCCTGTGGGAGGCAATTCAATCTGATCCCACCCTCTTGCCCGACGCAGCCCAGCGTGCCGAGGTGCCGCAACTGACGGCCGCACAAGAAGCCGCCATGCCCGGCCGGCCTGAGCGCCCTCACCTGGTGCCCGCCAAGCAGGTGCCATCTCGCTCGCCCTTCACCCTGGAAGGCCGCGCTGCCCTCCTCCACGCCATCTGCCACATCGAGTTCAACGCCATCAATCTGGCGCTCGATGCCGTGTGGCGATTCGACGGCATGCCCGCCGACTTCTACCGCGACTGGCTGCAGGTGGCTGGCGAAGAGGCTTACCACTTCACCCTGCTGCGCACCCACCTGGAAGAGATGGGCTGGCATTACGGCGATTTCGACGCGCATGACGGTCTGTGGACCATGTGCCACAAGACGCGCGAAGACATCCTGGCCCGCATGGCGCTGGTTCCCAGGACGCTGGAAGCGCGTGGCCTGGACGCTACCCCACTGATTCAGGACAAGCTCACCCGCGCCGGCGACCTGCGTGCCGTCGAGATCCTCGACATCATCTTGCGCGACGAGGTGGGCCATGTGCGCATCGGCAACCACTGGTTTCACCACCTGTGTCAGGCCCGCCAGCTCGACGCCACCACGCTCTACCCCGAACTGGTCAAGCGCTACGAAGCCCCGCGCCTGCGCCCCCCGTTCAACGAGGCCGCCCGCAAGGCCGCCGGCTTCACCGACGCCGAGATCGCCTTCCTGCTCGGCGAGGACTGAGCCGCATCCCCCACATCGGGGCGGGCCGCCACCTCACCCGCGCGGGTGATGCTTGGCGTGCAACTGACGCAAGCGCTCACGCGCCACATGGGTGTAGACCTGTGTGGTTGAAATGTCCGCATGCCCCAGCAGCATCTGCACCACGCGCAGGTCGGCGCCATGGTTGAGCAAGTGCGTCGCAAAGGCGTGACGCAAGGTGTGCGGTGACAGGTGCTGGGTGATGCCCGCCTGCACGGCGTACTTCTTGATCAGCTTCCAGAACATCTGGCGGGTCATGGCATCGCCCCGTACGGTGACAAACAGTGCGTCGCTCACCTGCCCGCCCAGGATCTGCGCCCGGGCCTCGCGCAGGTAGCGCTGCAGCCAGTCCGAGGCCTCCACCCCAAAGGGCACCAGACGTTCCTTGCTGCCTTTGCCGGTGATGCGCAGCACGTTCTCGCTCAGCCCCACGTGCACTGACTTCAAGGTCACCAGCTCACTCACCCGCAGGCCGCTGGCGTAGAGCAGCTCCAGCATGGCGCGGTCGCGCAGGCCGAGTGGCTCATCGGTATCGGGCGCGGCCAACAGGGCCTCCACCTGCGCCTCGGTCAGGGTGCCGGGCAGGCGCATGCGTTGACGCGGCGCATCCATGCGCACCGTCGGATCGACCTGGGACAGGCCCTCGCGCACGGCCCAACGAAAAAACCGCCGGAACACGCTCAGACGGCGCCCGGCCGACGAAGGCTGGGAGCCCGCATGGCGCGCCGCCGCATAACTGGCCAGATCCAACTCCGACGCGGCCACCAGGGTGCGCTCCTCGGGCTGCTGACGCAACCAGCCCGCCAGCGCCTGCAGATCACGGCGATAGGCCGACAGCGTGTTGGCGCTCAGGCCGTCTTCCAGCCACAGCGCGTCAATGAAGCGATCCAGATGCGGATCGGCCTGGACTGTGACTGATGACGGCGCTGCGCGCGCCGTCTGAGGTTCAGACCGGGGCACCGAGCAAGCCCTGTTTCATGCGCGGGTCGATGGCGTGCTCGCCCACGAAAATCTGCAACACGGCCCGGTAGAGGTCTTCGCCGGCCACCGGCTTGCCCGCCGCCTTGCCGTTGCGCGACAAAACCAGGCCCTTGGCCGGCAGGTAATCCATGTCCACCGCATCCCCAGGCATCAACTCGCCCAACCCGTCGAGTTGGGCCGCGAACTGAGCCAGACGCTCGGCCAGGCGTGCCTGCGACTCGGGCGTTTCATGGCGCTTCACCCGGCGCAAGAGGGACTTGGTCAGCTCGCTGCTGGGTGCCTGCAGCATGATCTTCAGGCGCAAGCGGCGCGGGCCGGACTCGGCCAGCAAGGTCGCCGCATCCTGACTGGGCGTGGTGACGTACAAGCCCGCCACGAAGGCCTTCACCCAGGCCACGCCACGCACCCCCAAGCCATTGAGTTGCAGCTTCTGCTGTCCCAGCACCACGGTGTCGTCAAAGTGCTGGCCTTCCAGCGTGGCAGCCCACGACATGCCGCAGGCCGTCACGCCCACCACACCCGCGAAACAGGCACGCAAGGCAGCGCAACGCCATCCTCTCGACACTGGCCCGCGGAAGGGGATAAACGACCAAACATTTCTGCGCTGACTCATGGAAGCTCCGTGTACACCCCGCCGACGTCCGTCTGTTACGGGCCCCGATGGTATCAATGCACGGTATTCCTTGTCCCGGCGTCGGTCGGACACCGGTCACTCAGGCTAGAAGCTCAAAAGCTCATGGCGTTGTAAGCGCGGCGCACTTCTTCGAAAGCCTGCTCCAGGCGAGCGGGCGTGCGCTGAGCTGGGTCGGTCAGCGCCTGCCATTCAGCAAAGGCCAGCGCCTGCCGCCGTTTGAGTTCGGTTTCTCGCGTCGACGCCTTGGACTGCCCCTCATCCTCACTCTGTACGGGCATCACCGTGAGCACCTCAGCCTGCCAGGCATCAAGGCGCGCAGTGCGGCGAGCATTGTCAGGCTCGATCTCTGCAATCAATGCCGATCCGATCAACATCGCCTCCAGCAGGGTGAAATCCCCCTTGCTGACGTGCTTGGGCAACTCGTTCATCAGTGACTGTGCCATGCGCCGACGACGGGCCGCATCGTCCGCCTGATCCAAGTTCTGCCAGGACTCAAAGCTGCGCTGGTAGCGGTTGTAGTTGACGATGCGCTCAGCATCGGCTGCCGTCATCCCCACCTTGCCCAGCGCGGCCTGCAATGCGGCCCAGTCACCGGTGGAAACGTCACTGGGTCGCCCGTCGGACAATACCGCGGGTTGAAGTGGTTCGGTCTGCTGAGGTTGCCCCGTCGAGGCCTGAGGCCAACCTGGCAGGCCAGAGTCGGATGACAACACCACGCCTCCCTCTCCTGAGGTGGCAGAACCGGATGTCACCCAATACGCCCCAGCCCCGATGACGGCCACTGCGACGGCAGCTGCCAGCACCAGTTTGGAGGAGGATGGCTGATAGAGGATCTTGGACATGGACAGACAGCGACGGTTCAAGGACAGTGCAATCCATTCTGGCAGGAATGCCCCCTGACCACGCCCCCTGATCACCCCGAGTGCGGGTTTTACCCCTGCCCTATCATGGGGGGTCGGTCGCTCTGCCCCTGATTCTTCCCATCATGCCCCTCACCGCTGAACTGCAATGCCGAGCCATGACGCACGCGGACTTGCCTCATGTCCTGGCCTTGCAGCACATCTGCTACCAACCCGACTTTCACGAGCCGCTGGATGCTTTCGAGAGCAAGCTACGCGCCGCCCCGGACACCTGCTGGGTGATCTCGGCCGGGCATGCCAGCGTACAGGCCTATCTGGTCAGCCTGCCCGTCGCCGATGAGGCCTATCCTGTCCTGCATGCCAGCCAGTGCGATGCCAGCACACTGCCGGACGAGCTCTACCTGCATGACATGGCCATCTCGCCCACCCTGCGAGGCAGCGGCGCCAGCCGTCGGCTCTTGCAAATGGCGATCGAGCAGGCACACAGCATGGGCCTGCAACGCCTCAGCCTGATTGCCGTGCAGAACTCTGCAAGCTTCTGGATGCGCCAGGGCTTCCATGCCCGCCAGCCGACCTCGCCGCAGGTCGCTGACAAGCTGGCCTCTTTCGGATCGGATGCCATGCTCATGTCACACACACTTGCACACAATCTCGGGGGAGCCTGACCCCTCGTTCATGCGGATCGACACTGTGCTGGACGAATGCCCAGGGAATACCCTGGCATTTTCGGCCAGGCCCTGCCAAAACCTCGTGGCACATTGAAAGTCCCTTGATGACTTGTTTGCCGAGACTGAATGAACCAGGAGTACACACCCGTGATGCTGGAAAACCGGACCTACGATGAACTGCAGGTCGGAGACAGTGCCAGCCTCACTCGCACCCTCACCAAGGACGACATCGACGCCTTCGCCATTCTCAGCGGCGACGTGAACCCGGCTCACCTGGACGACGCGTACGCCAAAGACACCCCTTTCCAGAAGGTGATCGCCCACGGCATGTGGGGCGGCACCCTGATCTCGACCGTGCTGGGCACCCAGCTGCCCGGCCCCGGCACCATCTATGTCGGCCAGAACATGCGCTTCATGCGCCCCGTCAGCCTGGGTGACACCATCACCGTGACGCTGACGGTGAAAGAGAAAAAGCCCAAGAACATGGTCGTGCTGGAGTGCAGTTGCACCAACCAGCTTGGCAAGCCGGTCATCGTCGGCGAGGCCGAGATCATGGCCCCTACCGCCAAGGTACGTCGCCCACAGGCCCCGCTGCCACGCATGCACCTGCACCGTCTGGAGCGCTACGAGCAGCTGATGAGCCTCGTGAAAGACAAGCCCGCCGTGCGATGCGCTGTGGTGTTTCCGGAAGATGCGGCGACGCTCAAGGCGGCACTCCATGCCTCACAACAAGGGCTGATCATGCCCGTGCTGATTGGCTCACGTGAGCGCATCAGCGCCTTGGGTCAGCAACTGGAACTTGACCTGATCGACTGCCTGTGGCGCGAGGCTGAGTGTGCCGTACAGGCTGCCTCCATCGCTGTGGAGATGGCCCGCGATGGCGAAGTCGCAGCCATCATGCAGGGCAGCATCCCCATCCACGTGCTGATGAAACGTGTGTTGCGCCATGCCGGTGGACTGCGCACTTCGCGTCGGGTGTCGCACGCTTATGTGGCCGATGTCCCCAGCTATCCACAGCCGCTGATCATCACCGATGCCGAAGTGAACGTGCGACCCAATGTGGACGAGAGCCGCGACATCGTCCAGAACGCGATCGATCTGGCGCATCGACTCAAGCTGAACGAACCTCGCGTGGCCGTGGTGTCAGCTGCTGAAGACTTCAACAGCAACCTCGAGTCGTCGACCACGGCCGCCGTGCTGTGCAAGATGCATGAGCGAGGCCACATCACCGGCGCGCTGCTTGATGGCCCGATGACCTTTGATGCGGCCGTGCACCCTGAGGTAGCCCGCGCAAAGTATCCCAACTCCCCGGTGGCAGGTCAGGCCAACATCTTGATGGTGCCCAACCTGGAAGCCGCCAACATGCTGGTCAAGCAACTGGCACACTTCGCGCACGCCGACATCGCCGGCATCGTGCTGGGTGCCAAGGTACCCGTCATCCTCACCAACCCGATCGACACGCCGCGCACCCGCCTGGCGTCCGCGGCACTGGGGCGTTTGATGATCCGCTCCTGCAACAAGAAGAGTTAAGCCACTCCGACGCCCTGCCCGGCCGCTGGGCCTGGCGGACGTCCATGAAAAAAGCCGCCGCGGTTTGCACCACGGCGGCTTTTTTGTCTGAATCGAGCCGGCACAGAGCCGGCCACGTCATCAGTTCTTGGACTGGTCAACCAGCTTGTTCTTGGCGATCAAAGGCATCATGGCGCGCAGTTCGGCGCCCACGGTCTCGATCGGGTGAACAGCGTTCAGGCGACGGCGAGCGGTCATGCTCGGGTAGTTCGTCTTGCCTTCCTGGATGAACATCTTGGCGTATTCGCCGGTCTGGATGCGCTTCAGAGCGTTGCGCATGGCTTCGCGCGACTTCTCGTTGATCACTTCGGTACCGGTCACGTACTCACCATACTCGGCGTTGTTCGAGATGGAGTAGTTCATGTTGGCGATGCCGCCTTCGTACATCAGGTCGACGATCAGCTTCAGCTCGTGCAGGCACTCGAAGTAGGCCATTTCCGGAGCATAACCAGCTTCGGTCAGGGTTTCGAAGCCCATCTTCACCAGTTCGACCGCGCCACCGCACAGAACGGCTTGTTCGCCGAACAGGTCGGTTTCGGTTTCTTCACGGAAGTTGGTTTCGATCACGCCACCCTTGGTGCCGCCGTTGGCAGCAGCGTAGGACAGAGCGATGTCCTTGGCCTTGCCGGACTTGTCCTGGTACACAGCGATCAGGGAAGGCACGCCGCCGCCCTTCAGGTACTCGGAACGCACGGTGTGGCCAGGGCCCTTGGGCGCGACCATGATCACGTCCAAGTCAGCGCGGGGCACGACCTGGTTGTAGTGCACGTTGAAGCCGTGAGCGAAAGCCAGGACAGCGCCTTGCTTGATGTTCGGCTCGACGTTGTTCTTGTACACCTCGGGGATGTTCTCGTCCGGCAGCAGGATCATGACGACGTCAGCGCCCTTCACGGCGTCGTTGACTTCGGCAACCTTGATGCCAGCGGCTTCGACCTTGGACCACGAAGCGCCCCCCTTGCGCAGACCGACCGTGACGTTCACGCCAGAGTCGCGCAGGTTTTGGGCGTGGGCGTGGCCTTGCGAGCCGTAGCCGATGATGGCGACGTTCTTACCCTTGATCAGGCTCAGGTCGGCGTCCTTGTCGTAGTAAACCTTCATGTTTTTTGCTCCGTCGGTAGCTGTAGATGCCCGGGATCCCCGGGCAGGTTGTTCAAAGGAAAAGCGGGAATGTCAGACTGAGGGCAGTCAGACGCGCAGGATGCGCTCGCCGCGCCCGATCCCGCTGGTCCCGGTGCGCACGGTTTCGAGGATGGCAGCGCGGTCGATGGCTTCGATGAAGGCATCGAGTTTCGAGGCGTCGCCGGTCAGTTCAATGGTGTAGGTCTTGTCGGTCACGTCGATGATGCGGCCACGGAAGATGTCGGCCATGCGCTTCATCTCGTCACGCTCCTTGCCCACAGCGCGGACCTTGATGAGCATCAGCTCACGCTCGGTGTACGGGCCTTCGGACAGGTCCACCACCTTGACCACTTCGATCAGGCGGTTGAGGTGCTTGGTGATCTGCTCGATGACGTCGTCCGAACCACGCGTGACGATGGTCATGCGCGACAGGGTCGGGTCTTCGGTCGTGGCGACCGTGAGGCTTTCGATGTTGTAGCCACGGGCAGAGAACAGGCCAACCACGCGCGACAGGGCGCCGGCTTCGTTCTCAACCAAAAGGGCAATGATGTGTTTCATGGTGATCGTCCTTGCGGGCTCTTGAGTCACTGTGGCGGTAACCGCAGCGCCGTGGCCTCGTAGTGCGATGAATGCGTTGTCAGGTGTGTCCAGCGGGGTGGGCCACACAGTTCGGCAGACACCGGCAAGTGTCGGCCTGCTGTGCGCATCACCCTCGCCGGGTCTCGCTCAATGTCTGTGGATCAGAGTTCCTCGGAGCCCAGCAGCATCTCGGTGATGCCCTTGCCCGCCTTGACCATCGGCCACACGTTTTCGGTGGGGTCGGTGCGGATGTCGAGGAACACGGTGCGGTCCTTGAGCTTGATGGCTTCCTTCAGCGCGCCTTCGACGTCTTCCGGACGCTCGATCAGCAGACCGACGTGACCATAGGCCTCGGCCAGCTTGACGAAGTCAGGCAGCGCATCCATGTAGCTGTGCGAGTAGCGGCCGGAGTACTCCAGCTGCTGCCACTGACGCACCATGCCCAGGTAGCGATTGTTCAGCGCAATGATCTTGACCGGCGTGTTGTACTGCTTGCAGGTCGAGAGCTCTTGAATGCACATCTGGATCGAGCCTTCGCCGGTGATGCAGAACACATCGGCGTCGGGCTTGGCCAGCTTGATGCCCATGGCGTAAGGCAGGCCCACACCCATGGTGCCCAGGCCGCCGGAATTGATCCAGCGACGCGGCTCTTCGAACTTGCTGTACTGCGCAGCGAACATCTGGTGCTGACCGACGTCCGACGTGATGTAGTAGTCGGTTCCCTTGGTGAGTTCGGCCAGCTTTTCGACCACGGCCTGCGGCTTGATGACCTCGGTGGAGGTCTTGAACTTCAGGCACTCGCGCTTCTTCCACTCGTTGATCTGGCTCCACCAGGCTTCCAGAGCCTTGGGCTCGGCGCGCTGTGTGGACTCCTTGATCTGGGCGATCATTTCGATCAGCACGTCCTTGACGTCGCCCACGATGGGGATGTCGACCTTGACGCGCTTGGAGATCGACGAGGGGTCGATGTCGATGTGGATGATCTTGCGCTCGACTTGGGCGAAGTGCTTGGGGTTACCGATCACGCGGTCGTCGAAGCGGGCGCCGACGGCGATGACCACGTCAGCGTGCTGCATGGTCATGTTGGCTTCGTACGTGCCGTGCATCCCCAGCATGCCGAGGAAGGTCTTGTCGGAAGCAGGAATGGCACCCAGACCCATCAGGGTGCTGGTGCTGGGGTAGCCCAGCAGGTTCACCAACTCGCGCAGCTCGTTGGAGGCCTCACCCAGGATCACGCCGCCGCCGGTGTAGATGTAGGGACGCTTGGCGGTGAGCAGCAGCTGCACGGCCTTGCGGATTTGGCCGCCGTGGCCCTTGCGCACCGGGTTGTACGAGCGCATTTCCACCGACTCAGGGTAGTGGAAAGCGGTGGTCTTGAGGGACACGTCCTTCGGGATGTCCACAACCACGGGGCCGGGACGGCCGCTGCGTGCGATGTGGAAAGCCTTCTTCATGGTCTCGGCCAGATCGGCCACGTCCTTGACCAGGAAGTTGTGCTTGACGATGGGGCGGGTGATGCCGACGGTGTCGCACTCCTGGAAGGCATCCAGGCCAATGGCGGCCGTGGGCACCTGACCAGTGATGACGACCATGGGGATCGAGTCCATGTAGGCCGTGGCGATGCCGGTGATCGCGTTGGTGACGCCCGGACCCGAGGTCACAAGGGCCACGCCCACTTCGCCAGTGGCACGGGCGTAGCCGTCAGCAGCGTGGACGGCGGCCTGTTCGTGGCGCACCAGCACGTGCTCGATGGAATCTTGTTTGTACAGCGCGTCGTAGATGTACAGCACTGCGCCGCCTGGGTAGCCCCAGATGTACTTGACGTTCTCGGCCTGCAGACAGCGGACCAGGATGTCGGAACCGTTGAGGATGTCGCCGCTTTGGGCGTGAGTCGTATCCATGGTGAATGAAACCTTTCCGAATTTCTCTAACGAAAAACGATCGGTGCCCCTCTACACCACCACAGTCCGAGGACCGTGGCCGCAGCACTGCGGCAACGGATTGCCAGCGTGCTCGCCCTCATGAGGCGGATTTGGAGCCTGCGCGGCCTGCCACTGGTACGGGTTGAACACACCAGACTCAGGCCAGATCGAGATGACGCAAAACGGGCATTATCGCACCCTTCGTGCCAATTCCGATCACGGCCGATCAGGCTGCCCTTGCGAAATCCTTGCGCACCAGCCTTGGACGGCTGGATGCATCCAATTCGACGCCGGAATGAGGCGCCTGAACCGGATGCCATAATCGCCCGCCGATCCGCTGCCCCCTCACGCGTCCCAACCGTGTCCGATTTGCCCCCCTCTTCGACGGAAGACGCGCTCAACGACTTTTTGATAAGCGTCGAGCGCCGCGCATTCAAACGCGCCGCTTATGCGGTGCGCGACGACGATGCGGCCCTGGACATCGTGCAGGACGCGATGATCCGACTGAGCCAGAGTTACGCAGAGCGTCCCCAGAGCGAGTGGCCGATGCTGTTTCAGCGCATCTTGTCCAACGCCATCCTGGACTGGTTCCGCCGTCAAAAGACCCGCAACGCGGTGTTCACCAATCTGGGGGATCTGGAAGCCAGTCACAGCGACGAAGATGGGCACTTCGATCTGCTGGCGGTGTTCAACCTGGACGATGTGGGCACGGAAAGTGCTGATGCCAGCGCGAGTCGGGCAGAAGTTCTGGCCCAGATCGAAGAGGAGATCAACAAATTGCCAGCGCGTCAACGTGAAGCGTTTCTGTTGCGTTACTGGGAGGAACTGGATGTTGCAGAGACGGCGGCTGCGATGGGCTGCTCGGAAGGCAGCGTCAAGACGCATTGCTCCCGCGCCGTCCATGCGCTGGCACAGGCTCTTCAAACACGCGGTATTTCATTGTGAACAAGTCATCCAACTCCTCGCTGTCCGCAGCGCAACGCGAAGCCCTTGAGGCGCGCTTTGCGATGCGTGTGCGCGCGCGCCTGGATGAAGGTGCGCAAGACCTGCCCCATGACATCAGTGAGCGCCTTCGGGTAGCCCGTGAGCAGGCCATGCGGGCGGCCCGCAGCGCACGTGCTGCGGCACTGGTCACCGATGCGGCGCCTGCCACGGTCACCTTGACGCAGGCCGGCATGAGCTTGGCCGGCGGTCATGGCAGCACGACAGACCTCCCCTTGCCCACCCACTTGTGGCACGAAGCCGAGGCCGCCCGAACAGCCCGGCATGCAAGCCAGACGCCGGAGCCACCAATGGGATGGGGTTGGCGTCTGGCATTGTTGCTGCCAGTGCTGGCCCTGTTGCTGGGCCTGTGGGGCATTCAGCGTTACCAGCGCCTGGAACATGTGGAGGCAACCACCGCAGTGGACATGCAACTGCTGACCGACGACTTGCCGCCAGACGCTTACGCGGACCCTGGGTTCGAAGCCTACCTGAATCAGGACACAGACCCGGATCTGGAACGCTTGGTGGATGCCCCGCCTGAGGCGGACGGAGACTTGAGCACCACCGAGGCTGCGCCGACGATCAGTGACTTGGAAGGGGCTCCGCAGTGAGCATCTGGCATCGATTGCGTTTGCTCGGTGAGGTCGCTGATCGGGGGCCTGTCGTGCGCCTGGGGGGTGCACCAGTGCTGGCACTCGGATGCTGCCTGGCGATGCTGCTGCTCTCGCACTCGGCACTGGCCGAGCGCGGCCACGCGCGCGGCGGTGCCCGCGCTGCCACGACAACCGAAGATGCGCCTGCGCAGTGGCGTGAATTGACGCCCACCCAGCGCGAGGTACTGGCACCCTTGGCTCGGCAATGGGGGCAGATGGACGATACGGCGCGTGAAAAATGGCTGAACGTGGCAGATCGTTACAAGCGCTTGTCGCCTGCTGAGCAAAGCCGGGTACGCGAACGCATGGCCCAGTGGTCCAACCTCCCTCCCCAAGCTCGTGGTGAGGCTCGGCTGCGCTTCCAGCAGTCGCGGCAGTTGCCCGCCGAGGAGCGTCAGCGCAAGTGGGAGGCTTACCAGTCGCTGCCACCCGAGACACGCGAAGCGCTCAGCCGCCGCGCCCAACGCCAGGCGAAACCAGTAGAGCTGTCTCGTGACATGGCGGGGCCCAGGGAGGCTCGTCAGGTATATTCCACGCAGCAAGGCCGCGATCCGGCTCATTCGAATCAAAAATCGAACGTGGTGCCGCGCACCCCAGATGCAGGTCGACCCGGCCCGATGGTGGTTGCACCTGCCGTGATCAAGGCGGGGCCAGGTGCGACGACACGCTTGTTGACGCAGCCCCCCTCCCCTCCCGCCCATCAGCAGGCAGGACTGCCCAAGATCAACAGCGCTGGGCCTTTTGTCGATCCCGTGACCCTGTTGCCTCGCAAGGGCGCCCAGGGTGCAGCGATCACGCCACCGCCCCCTCGCAGTGAGCCGCCCAAGCGCTGAAGGTAAGCCGGGCGAGCGGACTCGCTCACGAGTCCCCCTGATAGCCCACCCACTGCTGGTGTATGGTTCGGTCTGAGGGCGTTGTGCCCGAGCCGATTTCTGTCTTTTTTGTCCGATGTCTTTACTCACCATCCCCGAACAGGGCGGCCTGAGTGCGCAAGCGTGTGCCGAGCGCGCTCGCGGCACTGCCCCCACCTTGCGCCGTCGCCTGGCGGCTTTCTTGTACGAAGGCGTGCTGCTGTTTGGGTTGGTGATGGTGGTGGCGCTGGTTTACAGCATCGCGGTCAACCAGCGGCATGGTCTGCATGGCCGCCAAGGCATGATGGTCGTGTTGTTTCTGGCGCTGGCGGTGTACTTTGTCTGGCAATGGAGTCGTGGTGGACAGACACTGGCGCTGAGAACCTGGCAGTTGCGCTTGGTCACGCCGGAAGGGGGGCCGCTGACACCGATGCTGGCATTGGTGCGATACCTCACCAGTTGGCTGTGGTTCATCCCGCCCATGCTGCTGACATGGCTGGGAGGCTGGCATGACAAGGGCACGATCTCCGCTGCGGTGCTGGGTTGGATGGCGTTTTACGTGTCCTTGACCTGGGCGCTGCCCTCGCGCCAGTTCCTCCATGATGTGATCAGCGGCACTCGCGTGATCGACAACCGCAAGCAGGTGGCCTGATGAGTTTGACCTTGTGTGTGTACTGCGGCTCGCGTGACGGAGATGACCCTGCCCACCTGGCTGCGGCGCGTGAAGTAGGCCGACAGATTGGCGAGCGCGGCTGGCGCCTGGTGTATGGCGGTGGCAGCACGGGCCTGATGGGTGCCGTGGCCGATGCGGCACTGGCGCATGGTGCGGAAGCCATCGGGATCATTCCCGAGCGCCTGGTGAAGAAGGAGTTGGGGCATCCGGGGCTGACCAGCCTGGAAGTCGTGGACAGCATGCATGAGCGCAAGCACCGCATGGCCATGCACGCCAACGCCTTCATCGCCCTGCCCGGTGGCATCGGCACGATGGAAGAGATTTTCGAGGCCTGGACCTGGCGTCAGCTCGGGTACCACCGTAAGGCCCTGGGCCTGCTGAACGTGGCAGGCTATTACGATCACCTGCTGCGCTTTCTGGAAGTGAGCCAGCAAGGCGGGTTCCTGTGGCCTGATGTGCAGGAATTGCTGCTGGTGGACGACGACATCGACGCCCTGCTCGACCGGCTTGCCGATGAGCACCAGCGCTTGAAAGTGCAGACACTGCCGGGTCAGGCCGAAGCGGGACCCGGCGGCATTTCTCCAGAGATCTGAAAACACGAAGGGGTGCCGAGGCACCCCTTGTCACATCGGCCTGCGCTTGCCAGCGCAGTGATGGTCACCGCATCAGACGGCGGACTCGTCGGTTTCGCCAGTGCGGATGCGCACAACCTGCTCCACCGGGGTGACGAAAATCTTGCCGTCACCGATCTTGCCGGTCTTGGCGGCCTTGATGATCGCCTCGATGCAGCGCTCGACGTCGTCGCCCTTGACCACGACTTCGATCTTGACCTTGGGCAGGAAGTCCACGACGTACTCAGCGCCACGGTAGAGCTCGGTGTGGCCCTTCTGACGGCCAAAACCCTTGACTTCGGTGACGGTCAGACCGGTGACCCCGACTTCAGCCAGGCCTTCGCGCACCTCTTCGAGCTTGAAGGGCTTGATGACGGCGGTAATCTGTTTCATGGACATGGTGGGGATACTCCGGGTAGGTCAGCAAAAAAGGGGCGATGGCCGACGCCATGTTGCAGCGCAATGTGGATATTTAATCACGGCTGTCGCCATATCGTCACGAACTGCGCACGCAAAACCACAGCTTCCGCACGCATCAGGCACGGAATCGGGACGTGATGGGATAGCGCCAGTCACGACCGAAGGCGCGGTGGGTGATGCGGATGCCGACGGCCGCCTGGCGGCGCTTGTATTCGTTGATCTTGAGCAGGCGAGTGACTTTGTCGACGTCGGCGCGCGCGAAACCGGCGGCCACGATCTCGTCGATGGACTGGTCTTGCTCCATGTAGCGCTCGAGGATGGCGTCGAGCACGTCGTACTCGGGCAGGCTGTCCTGATCGGTCTGGTCGGGGCGCAGCTCGGCCGAGGGCGGGCGGGTGATGATGCGCTCGGGGATGGGCTCGACCTGGCCGGCAGCGGCTGCCTGGGCATTGCGCCACCACGACAGGCGGTACACCAGGGTCTTGACCACGTCCTTGATGACGGCGAAACCGCCGGCCATGTCGCCATAGAGCGTGCAGTAGCCGGTGGCCATCTCGCTCTTGTTGCCGGTGGTCAGCACCAGGGCGCCGGTCTTGTTAGACAGGGCCATCAGCAGGGTGCCGCGGATGCGGGCCTGGATGTTCTCTTCGGTGGTGTCCTCGGCGCGGCCCACAAACAGCGGCGCCAGGGAGGTTTTGAAGGCCTCGAACTCTGGGGCGATGGCGATTTCGTCGTGGCGCACGCCCAGGCGGTCGGCCATGTCGCGTGCGTCGATCCAGGAAATGTCGGCCGTGTAAGGCGACGGCATCATGACGGTGCGCACCCTGTCGGCGCCCAGCGCGTCCACGGCGATGGCGAGCACCAGCGCGGAGTCGATGCCACCGGACAGGCCGATGATGGCGCCCGGAAAACCATTCTTGCCAATGTAATCGCGCACGCCGCAGACCAGGGCGGCCCAGATTTCGGCTTCTTCGGACAGGGGCGCGGCGACGGGGCCGCTGACGGCGCCACCCGGCTGCAGCGTGACGGGTAGCGTGGCCACTTCGAAGCTGGGCGCGCGGGCACCGACCTCACCTTGGGCGTTGACGGCAAAGGACGCACCGTCGAACACGACCTCATCTTGGCCACCGACCATGTGGGCGTAGACCAGGGGCAGGCCCAGCTTGCGGGCAAACGCGCCCATGCGGGCTTCGCGCTCGGCACGCTTGGCGACGTGGAAAGGCGAGGCGTTGAGAACCACCAGCGCTTGTGCGCCTTGGGCCAGCGCCGATTCTGCAGGCTCGTCGAACCAGGCGTCTTCACAGACCAGCAAGGCCACGCGCCAGCCGAGCTCGTCGACCACGACGGGGCCCAGGCCCGCTTCGCGGCCGCTGATGAAATAGCGGCGCTCGTCGAACACCTGGTAGTTGGGCAGTTCTCGCTTGGCGTAGCTGGCGACGATCTGGCCGCCGCGGATCAGGCTGGCGGCGTTGAGGCGACGGGGCACCGACCAGGAGCGGGTACGGACGTCGTCACCCAGGGCTTGCAGGGGGTGACCCAGCACCAGATGCAGGTCGGGCAGGTCGGCCAGGCTGTTCGCAATGTGGGCGGTGGTGTCGTCGCAGGCCTGCATGAAGGCCGGGCGCAGCAGCAGGTCTTCCGGGGGATAGCCGCACAGGGCCATTTCGGGCGTGACGACGAGGCGCGCGCCTTCGGCGTACGCTTGGCGGGCCGCGTCGATGATGGCGCGGGCGTTGCCCTGGAGGTCACCGACGACAGGGTTGAATTGCAGCAGGGCCACGGACAGCGCAGAGGCTGGGGCGGCCGGAGACGACACAGGATTCATGAGCAGCATTCAAACGGACAGCGCAGATGCGCAGGTGAGCATGGTAGCGGGCCTGAACGTGCATTGGCACACCGACCTGTCAGAGATCGACCCGGCGCAATGGGATGCGATGGCGGCCGGCGTGGATGGCGGCAGCCCGTTTTTACGCCTGGGCTTTTTGCGGGCGATGGTGGACAGCGGCAGCGCCTGCCCGGACACGGGCTGGCACCCCTTGTTTCTGACGGTACAAGATGACTATGGCCACTTGCTGGCGGCCTGCCCCTTGTTTGTGAAGGAGCACTCCTACGGGGAGTATGTGTTTGACTGGGCGTGGGCCGATGCGCATGACCGGGCGCTGGCCTCGCAAGGGGCGCACTATTTCCCCAAGCTGCTGAGTGCGGTGCCGTTTTCGCCGATTCCAGGGCAACGCTTGCTGGTGCAGACAGGTTTGCCTGCCCAAACCCAGGATGAGCTGCGCCGGCAGGTGCTGGACGCTATGGAGGCGCGCTGCGTGGCGCAGGGGTGGTCATCGGCCCACGCCTTGTTCGTGTCGGAGTGCGAGGCGCAGGTGGCTGAGCAGGCGGGCTGGCTGCGACGGCACGGCGTGCAGTTCCACTGGGAGAACCGGTCGGGCAACCCTTATGTCGATTTCGAGGACTTCCTGGCGAGCCTGCAGCGCGAGAAGCGCAAGAAGATCCAGCAGGAGCGGCGCAAGGTGCGCGAGGCGGGGGTGAGCTTCGAGGTGCGCCAAGGTAGCGAGATCCGCGCGTCAGACTGGGACTTCTTCTACCGCTGCTACGCGCAAACGTATCTGGAGCGGGGGCAACAGCCGTATCTGAGCCGGGATTTCTGGGCGCGGGTGGCCGAGGCCTTGCCGGGCAACTGGGTGTTGTTCACGGCCCTGCGTGAGGGTGTGCCGATTGCGAGCGCCCTGCTGGCGGTGGACCCGGCGCGTCGCGTGGCCTATGGGCGCTACTGGGGCGCCGTGGCGCAGGTGCCGTGTCTGCATTTCGAGGCGTGCTACTACCAGCCGCTGGCATGGTGCATTACCGAGGGATATCAGCGCTTTGAGGGTGGCGCCCAGGGCGAGCACAAGCTGGCGCGGGGGCTGTTGCCCGTGGCGACCCATTCGGTGCATTGGCTGGCCCACACCGGTTTGCGCGACGCCGTGGCGCGCTTTCTGACCCGTGAGGCACAAGGGGTGGACCAGTACCGGGAGCACCTGGACGCCCGTGCGCCCTTCAAATTCGAACCGCGCGCAGGAGAAGAGCAGGAACTGCCATGAACAGACGCGTGGGGAGCGAGGCGTCCGTTCGAGATTGACAAGGCTTTGACAAGTTCGGCTCACAAAACAACAGCTGAATGCACGAGACGGGGTGATGACAGCAGTTACCCCCGTGTTACAGGGGTGCACCAATTCCGTGCCGCAGCGTCATGAGTCGCTCGCCCCTGGTATAAACGCTGACTTTTCTCCGCCTCCTCCCCGCTCGCATGGCCTCTACCGCTTCCCCCTCCACCGTCACCGCGTCAGGCACCTTTGTCACCCAGGCTGGCAAACCGCGTGTCGTCATCATTGGTTGCGGCTTTGGTGGACTGGAGGCCGCCAAGGCGTTGTCGGACGCCGACGTGGAAATCGTGGTCATCGACCGGACCAACCACCATCTGTTCCAGCCCCTGCTGTACCAGGTGGCCACGGCCGGCCTGCCGGCGCCCGCGATTGCCGGCCCGATTCGCCACATCCTGCGCAAGCAGATTGCCAAGGGCAACCTGACGGTGCTGATGGGCGAAGTGACCTCGATCGACACGGCATCAAGCTGCGTGGTGCTGGATGGCGGGGAGCACATCCACTTTGATCACCTGATTCTGGCGGCTGGCGCCACCCACAGCTACTTTGGGCGTGATGACTGGGCCAAGTACGCGCCCGGCCTCAAGACCCTGGGCGATGCGTTCAGCATCCGCCGCCGGGTGCTGACGGCTTTCGAGCAGGCCGAGCGCGAGACCGATCCGGTCAAGCGCGAGCCCTGGCTGACTTTTGCCGTGGTGGGCGCGGGCCCCACGGGTGTGGAAATGGCCGGCACGCTGGCCGAGATCGCCCAGCAGACCCTGAGTGCCGAGTTCCGCCGCATTGACTCGCGCATGGCACGCGTGATCTTGCTGGAGGGGGCGCCACGGGTGCTGGGCACCTTCACGGAAGACCTGTCACAGCGTGCCAAGGAACAGCTGGAGATGCTGGGCGCCGAGGTGTTGCCTGGCGCCAAGGTGACCAACATCACCGCCTTCGGCATCCATTACGACGTGATGGAAAAACAGGCCGACGGCAGCAGCCGCGCGGTGTCGCACTTCCTGCCCACCCGGACGGTGATCTGGGCGGCGGGCGTCGCCGCTTCACCGCTGGGCAAGGCCCTGGCCAAGAGCACAGGGTGCGAGCTGGACCGCGCGGGGCGCGTCGTGGTCCAGCCCGACCTGACGATTCCCGGCCACCCGAACATCTATGTGGTGGGTGACCTGGCCTCGGCCAAGAGCTATCTGGATCCGGAGAACCCGACGCCCGTGCCCGGTGTGAGTCCTGGCGCCAAGCAGATGGGGCGCAAGGCCGCGTTCAACATCATGCGCAAGCTCAAGGGGCTGGATGCCCAAGCGTTTCGCTACTTCGACTACGGCTCGATGGCAACGATTGGCAAGCGCGCGGCGGTGGCGATGCTCGACATCCCGTTCACGAAGAAGCGCATCCGTTTCAGCGGTTTTGCGGCCTGGCTGTTCTGGCTGTTCGTGCACGTGTACTTCCTGATCGGGTTCCGCAACCGCACCGTGGTGATGATGGACTGGGCCTGGGCCTACTTCACCTCGCAGCGCCATGCCCGCGTGTTCCCCGACCCGCATGCGCTGGAGCCCAACACCCGCATCGTCCGGGTTGACAAGCCCGACTAACAACGGATGCATGCCGCGCAGCCCCCACGGGTGAGCGGCTTTGGCTGCGTGCGAGGTGGGGTTGCTGGCGTGGCCTGCGAGATCGCTGTGCGGGTCGTGGCAACATCGGGTTTTATGCCTTGATGCCGCCTGACCGGTTGGCCTGTTCGCCGTGACTGACTCCTCTGCCGCCTCCCCAGCCTCCATCGCCCCTCGTCTGCAAGCCTTGCGCGCACGCATGGCACAGCAGAACTGGCAGGCGGTGCTGGTGCCCAGCAGCGACCCGCATCTGTCGGAGTACCTGCCGGAGCGGTGGCAAGGCCGGGTGTGGTTGAGCGGCTTCACCGGCTCGTCGGGCACGCTGCTGGTGTCGGCCACGCAGGCGGCGGTGTTCACCGACAGCCGCTACTGGGAACAGGCCGAGGCCGAACTGGCCGGCAGCGGCGTGGCCCTGGTGAAGCTGGAAGGTGCGGCCACGCCCGCCTATGTGAGCTGGTTGAAGGCTTTGGGCGAGGCCGCCGGCACGAACGGTTCCGCGCAACCCACCCTGGCCGTGGACGGCGCGGTGATGGGCCTGGCGCAAACCCAGCAACTGCGTGACGCGCTGGGTGCGGCCGGCTGGCAGCTCTTCACCCAGGTGGACGTGCTGGATGGTATCTGGCCTGACCGCCCCGGTTTGCCCACGGCGCCGGTGTACGAACACGCCATGCCCTACGCCGCCACGGCGCGCGCTGACAAGCTGGCCGGTGTGCGCGAGCAGATGCGCGCCCAGGGCGCCACCCACCACTGGATTGCCACGCTGGACGACCTGGCCTGGTTGCTGAACCTGCGGGGCGCCGATGTGGAGTACAACCCGGTGTTCCTGGGCCATGCCCTGGTGACGCTGGACGGGTTGAGCCTGTTCGTGGGCGAAGGCAAGGTGGACGCGGCGCTGGCAGCCAAGCTCGCGCAAGACGGCGTGACCGTACGCCCCTATGGCGATGCCCTGCCGACCTTGGCAGCCCTGCCTGCCGACAGCGTGATGTGGATGGACCCCAAGCGCGTGACCTGGGGGCTGCGTGAGGCCGTGCCCACGGGCGTGAAGGTGGTGGAGGCGACCAATCCGAGCACCTTGGCCAAGTCGCGCAAGACGGATGCGGAAGCCGTGTTCATTCGCGAAGCGATGGAGCGCGATGGCGCTGCCATGTGCGCGTTTTACGCCTGGCTGGAGCAGGCGCTGGGTCGCGAGCATGTGAGCGAGTTGACGATTGACGAGCGCATGACCGCCGAGCGGGCCAAGCAGCCAGGCTATGTGTCGCTGAGCTTCCCAACGATTGCGGGCTTCAATGCGAACGGCGCCCTGCCCCATTACCGGGCCACGCCCGAGGCCTATGCGGTGCTGAGCACCCCGGCCGGGTTGACGGCCGAGGGGCTGTTGTTGATCGACTCCGGGGCCCAGTACCTGGGCGGCACGACGGACATCACCCGGGTGTGGGCCATTGGCACGCCGACGGCGGCGCAAAAGCGCGACTACACGCTGGTGCTCAAGGGCACGCTGGGCCTGTCGCGGATGCGTTTTCCGCAGGGCACCCTGGCGCCGATGCTCGATGCCGTGGCGCGCGCGCCCCTGTGGGCCGAAGGGCTGGACTTTGGCCACGGCACCGGCCACGGTGTGGGCTATTTCCTGAACGTGCACGAAGGACCGCAGTCGATCTCCAAGGCGGTGCCGGTGCCGGACATGGCGATGTTGCCGGGCATGATCACCTCGATCGAGCCGGGGCTGTATCGACCGGGGCAATGGGGCATCCGCATCGAAAACCTGGTGCTGAATGTGCCGGTGACGCCTGCGGTGCCGGACGCTGAACCAGGCACACCGGAGTATGGCCGCTATCTGGCGTTTGAGACGCTGAGCCTATGCCCGATCGACACGCGCTGCATCGACCGCAGCCTGCTGCGCGACGATGAGGTGCAATGGCTCAACACTTACCACGCCGAGGTACGCCGCCGTCTGAGTCCGCTGGTGAGCGGTGACGCGCTGGCCTGGCTGCAACGACGCACCGAGCCGCTGTGATCGCCCGCCGCCCTCGTCCATCTGACCGATAGGCCAAAGGACGGTGTCTCGCTAGACTGCGGACAGAACCGCATTTCTCCTGGACACCATGAACATTTCGCATTTCAACGACCTGCTGGAAGCCGCCCGTCAGCAACCCGATGCCCAGCGCCTGCTGCTGGTGTTTGCCGGCGCCGGTCTGCCCGATGACGCCACGCCTGAACAACAGGCTGCCTTTGAAGCCGGGCACGGCGGTGAGCTGACGCCCTTGATGTGCGTGGACAAGACGCCGGACGAGATCGGCAGCTTCGACAAACTCGTGAGCGAGGCCGAACAGTTCGGCCATGACTGGGCCGTGGTGTTCGTGGCTGGCATGTCGGGCATCGGTCCGCGTGCGCCGTCGAGCGAAGATGCCCAGCAGCACCTGCAAGGCATGGTCGATGCGATCAAAGTGGGTCAGATCGACAACTTCATCCCGTTCAACCTGGATGGCGATGCCATCAGATTGAACTGAGGCGACGCGTCACTCGGTCGGCAGCCATTGCGCGACCGGGATCGGCTCGGACTTCGGCGCCGGGTCGGGCGACCATCCACCGCCCAGCGCCTTGTAAAGCAGCACCGTGTGGGTGTTGAGCTCGATCTCGGCCAGCAGGGCTTCGTCTTCGCGTTTGAGCGCGTCGGCCTGGGCCTCCAGCGCGGCCTGCAGCAAGGCCTGTCCGGCACCGAAGTGCGCCATGCGCTCGCGGGCGAACTGGTGCGCCAGGTCTGCGGTCTGCGTCAGGTAGGCCACGCGTGAGGTGAAGGCACGGTGGGCGGTGTAGGCGTTTTCGACGTCTTCCAGCGCGCCCAGCACGGTCTTTTCATATTCGAGGGCAACGCCTTCGAGCTGGGCCTCGTTGGCCGCGATGTTGGCGCGGATGCGCCCCGCAGTGAAGATGGGCAGGCGCAGGCCCACGCCGAGCGACTGAGTACCGAAGTTGTAGCCCTCGATGTCGTCCGGATGGGCACGGCCCGCCGAGGCGCCCAAGCCGATATAGAACTTGGGGAAAAGCTCGGCACGGGCCGAGCCCACCTTGGCCGCCTGCGAGCGCACCTTGCGCTCGACGCCGCGCACATCGGGGCGGCGCGCCAGCACATCACCGGGCAACACCTTGGGCAAGCTGGGCGGGCGTTGGGCACCGGGTGGCAGCGGCGGCAGTTCGGTCAGGCTTTGCGGCGGCTGGCCCATGAGCACGGCGATGCGGCGCAGGTGGCTGGCCAGCAGGGCCTTCAGCGGCTCGACCTTGGATTGGGCGTCGCGCAGGTGCATCTCGGCGCGGGCGACGTCGGCGGCCTCAGTCTGCCCGGACTGGAAGCGCCCGCGGGCGTACTTGACGCCACGCTCGGCGACGTAGATGGCGCGTTCGACCAGGCGCAGGCGCTTTTCCACGCCGCGGGCCTCGAAGTAGCGGGTGGCGATGTCGGCGGCCACCATGAGCTGGGCGCCGTGCTGCTGCTCGTGCGCGCCCAGGATGAGCTGGTAGACCATTTCGGCATCAGCGTGGCGGGCGCCGAAGATGTCCACCTCCCAGGTAGCAGCCAGCCCGACCGCATGGGTGTTGCCCTGGGGCATGCTGACGTTCTGCGGCAAGGATGGGGTCACATTGCCCGGCAGCGGGATGGGGATGTTGCCCGGCCAGCCCGGGATGCTGGTGTTGCCGAACTGGGTGGGCATGGCCCCGCTCTCGCGCGAGCGCCCTGCCCCGGCTGCCAGTTCCAACGTGGGATAGTAGGCCGACTCGGCCATGCCGTGGAAGGCCCGCGCTTCCTTGATGCGGGCCAGCGCGATGCGCACATCCACGTTCTGGCGCAGGCCTTCTTCAATGTAGCCGCTCAAGACCGGGTCATCGAGCTGCTTCCACCACTGGGCGACGTCGGCAGTGGCCTGGGCCGTGGCCGGGTCGACCGAGTCGAATTGCCCCGGCATCTGCACCGCCAACGGAGGCATGTCCACCTTCACGGTGGTGCAGGCCGAGGCCAGCAAGGTCGCGGTGGCGGCCACCAACAGGCGCAAGGCTGTGGGACGGAAGGTGGGTCGATTCACCAGACGGCGATGGGCGCGCATGTGTCACTCCGATAAAGCAAGAGAGAGGGGTCAGCCCTGACGGGCGAGCATGGAGCGAAAGCGCATCAGCGCCAGCGCCAGGAAAGCGATGCCGATGCCACCCACGGCCAGCATCTGGGGCCAGACGATGTCCACCCCGGCGGCCCGGTACAAGATGCCCTGGGTGAGTTGGACGTAGTGGGTGGAGGGCGAGAGCTGCATCAGGTGCTGCAGCCACATCGGCATGTTCTCGAAGGGCGTGGCCGAGCCCGAGAGCATGTACATGATCACGAAGACGGGCACGGCCAGCAGGCCAAACTGCGGCATGGAAGCCGCCACCGTGGCCAGCAGGATGCCGAGCGCGGTCAGCGAGAACAGGTAGAGCCCGGTGCCCAGCAGGAACAGGCCCACCGAGCCTTCGATGGGCACACCGAGCACGCCTTCGATGATGGCCAGCACCGAGACGGCCACGGCCATCAAGATGACCAGGCCGTTGGCGGCGATCTTGGCCACGGCGATTTCGCTGGGGCGCACCGGCATGACCAGCAGGTGTTCAATGGTGCCGCGCTCGCGTTCGCGGATGACAGCCGCGCCCACCAGCACCACCGACAGCACGGTCACGTTGTTGATGAGCTGCATGACCGAGGTGAACCAGCTGGTGGTGGTGTTGGGGTTGTAGAGCACATGCACGACCTGCCGGGTGGGCAGGCGCTTGTCCAAGCTGTCGACCTTGAACTCGCTGAGGGTTTCACGCAGCACGATTTCGGTGATGTAGGCGATGCCGAGCTGGGCCTGGGCCATGGCGGTGGCGTCCACGGTGAGCTGCACGGTGGTGGGGCGTTGGCCGTGGATGTCGGCCTCGAACTGACGGGGGATGTCGAGGATGAAGAGGTAGCGGCCCTCGTCCATGGCGGCTTGCGCGGTGGTGGGCGTGAGGTCCACCGGCGTCTGGAACATGGGCGGCTGCAAGGCCGCGCGGATGCGCTGCGACAGGCCCGACTGGTCGTGATCAATGATGCCGATGGTGACGTGGGTGACGTCGGCCTTGGCGCCCACGGCGACCACATAGACGGCGACCGTGAAGGAGATGAGGATGGCGCCCATCATGGTGCGGTCGCGCAGCACGCAGCGCAGCTCTTTGAGGCTGAGGTGGAAGACGTTGAGGAACCAGATCATGTCAACGCTCCTGCTTGCGCACGAACAGGCGCGCCGCGCTCAGGTAGGCCACCGCAAAACCCATCATCACCACGCAGGCCACGCCCAGGGTCTGCCACTGCAGCTGCCAGTTCTTGGTGAACACGCCCAGGCTCACCTTCTGGAACCACGAGGCGGGGAAGCCCTGGGCGATGTAGAAGTTGACGCCGTCGAGCGTGGAGACGGGGCTGAGCACGCCGGCGAAGTTGGTGGTGATGATCACGCACAGGATGGCGGTGAGGAACTGCGCGGCCACCTGCGTTTGCACGAAGGCCGAAATCAGCAGGCCCATCGCGGTGATGGCGAAGGCGTAGGCCGTGGCACCCAGTGTGAGCGCCAGGAAGCTGCCCTTGAGCGGCACGCCCAGGCCCCAGATGAGCACGGCCACCAGGGTGAGGTAACTCAGCAGCGTCAGGGCCACATAGGGCAGCTGCTTGCCGACCAGGAACTCGCTGATGGCACCGGGTGAGGCGTAGAGGTTGACCATGGTGCCCATTTCCTTTTCGCGCACCACGCCCAGGGCGGTGAGCATGGCCGGGATCAGCGTCAGGGCCAGCATCAGGTTGCTGGGGCCGAACACAAAGATGCTCTGGTACGAGGGGTTGTAGGCCATGCGTGGGGCGACGGTGATCGGCACCGTGGGGGTCTCGGCGCCGGGGGTGGACCGGGCCAGTTGCACGGCGTGCTCAATGGCCACGGCCTTGATCGAGTTGACGGTGTGGGCCGCGCGCACGAGGCTGCCGCCGTCGACATAGAAGCCGACTTCGGGCTGTCGCTGGCCGATCAGGTCACGGCCGAAACCAGGCGGCACGTCGATCACAAGCCAGGATTGCGAGGAGCGCAGTTGGGCGTCGATCTCCTGGGCGTCGCTCAGCGGGGCTTGTTCGACAAAGTGAGGCGAGCCGGCGAAGTGCTCGACGAAGCGGCGGCTGTCGGTGCTCTGGTCGCGGTCGAGCACCGAAAACCGGATGTCTTCCACGTCGAAGCTCAGGCCCCAGGTGGCAGCGCACAAGACGATGATGGGGCCGATGATGGCGAAGGCCAGGCGGATGCTGTCGTGTCGCAACTCCATGGCCTCGCGCTGAGCAAAGGCCCACATGCGGCTGAACCACAGGGTGGCGGCGGATGGCGGTTTGCTGGCCAATGCAGGCGGGGTCAGGGGCGCATCCAGTGGGTCGCGCTCCATGGACGTGTGTGGCAGGTGCTCGGCCTCCTGATCGGCTTCCAGGTAGTCGATGAAGGCCTGCTCCAGCGTTTCGCAGCCCCGCTCCACGCAGAGGTCGTCGGGCTTGCCCACGGCCAGCACACGGCCGCGGTGCATCAGCGAGATGCGGTCGCAGCGCTGGGCCTCGTTCATGAAGTGGGTGGAGACGAAGAGCGTGACACCCTCTTCCCGCGACAGGCGGATCATGTGACGCCAGAACATGTCGCGGGCGGCAGGGTCCACGCCGGAGGTGGGCTCGTCGAGGATCAGCACCTCGGGCTTGTGCAGGCAGGCTGCGGCCAGTTGCAGGCGCTGGCGGATGCCCAGCGACAGGCTGGCCGGCATGGTCTCGGCGTAGGGGCGCAGCTCGAAGGTGTCGAGCGAGTCCTCGATGGCCTGGTCGGCGGTGGCCGGGTCCATCCGGTACAGGCGGGCGTGCAGTTGCAGGTTCTGGCGCACGGACAGCTCTTCGTACAGCGAGAAGAGCTGCGACATGTAGCCGATGTGCAGGCGGGTGCGCAGATCGGACGCATCCACTGGCTTGCCAAGCAGCCGCGCCGAGCCCTCGGTGATGTCGAGCAGGCCGGTGAGCATCTTCATGGTCGTGGTCTTGCCGCAGCCGTTGGAGCCCAGGAAGCCGAAGATCTCGCCGCGGGGGATGCAGAAGGTCACGTCGCGGGCGGCCACGAAGTCGCCAAAGCGACGGGTCAGGCCTTCGGCCTCCATGGCGGGCGGGCCGTCGTGTGCGGGCAAAGGCGGGATCAGCAGCGGCGCGGTGTCGCCCTTGCGGGAGAGCTTGATATAGGCCTCTTCCAGGCTGGCCGAGCGGGTCTGCTCCAGCACGCCGATGGTGGGCGCGCACACCAGCACGCAGCCTTCGTCCATGGCCACCAGATGGTCAAAGCGCTCGGCTTCTTCCATGTAGGCGGTGGCCACCAGCACGGTCATGTGCGGGCGCTCTGTGCGCAGGCTCTCGACCAGTGCCCAGAACTGCCGGCGCGACAAGGGGTCCACACCCGTGGTGGGTTCGTCAAGGATGAGCAGGTCGGGGTTGTGCACCAGGGCCGCGCACAGCGAGACCTTCTGCTTCATGCCGCCCGAGAGCTTGCCGGCCGGCCGGGCATGGAAAGGGTCGAGCGCGGTGGCGCGCATCAGACGCTGGATGCGTGCGTCACGCTCGGCTGACGGCACCCCGAAGAGGCGGGCCGAGAAATCGATGTTGTCGTAGACGGAGAGCGAGCGGTACAGGTTGCGGCCCAGGCCCTGCGGCATGTAGGCCACGCGGGGCGCCAGTTCACGGCGGAAGGCGGCATCGGCCACATCCCCACCCAGCACAGTCAGCCGACCGGACTGCAGCTTCTTGACGCCTGCCATGAGCCCCAGCAAGGTGGACTTGCCCACCCCGTCCGGCCCCACGAGGCCAACGGTCTTGCCCATGGGCAGCGTCAGGCTGACCTGCTCCAGAGCCGATTTGCCGTCGTAGGCATGGCTCACCGACTCGACGATGATCGCGGACTGCATGAGCGGCTCACCAGGCGCTGGCGGTGCGGGCGTCGGCGGTCTTGCTGTCGATGCTGGCAGGCGGCTCGCTCAGGCGCACGAAGCCGTTGCCGGTCAGTCCCCCTTTGAGCAGGCCCGCGTGGGCCAAGGCCACCTCGGGCGACAGCGACAGCTTCACGCGGAAGCTCAGCTTTTCGCGCTCGCTGGCGGTCTCGACGTGCTTGGGCGTGAACTGGGCATCGGCCGACACGAAGCTGACCTTGGCCGGCAGGCGCAGATCGGGCGCGGCATCCAGCACGATGCGGGCCTCGTCTCCCACGCGGACCTGGCCGGCCACCTTGGTGGGTAGGAAGATGGTCATGTGAACCTGCGAGGTGTCCACCAGCGTCGCCACGCGCCCCCCGGCTGGGATGACGGAACCCGGCTCGACCACGCGATATTCGATGCGGCCCCCCACCGGGGCCTTGAGGGTATGGTCGGCGATGGCGTTTTTCAGGCGCTCGATGCCGGCTTCGGCTTCGGCCTGGGCGGCTTTGGCCTCGCCCACGGCAGCGGTGGCAATGCTGACCCCGCTGGACTCGCCGTCACGCTGGGCCTGCCGCTTCTTGAGCTCAGAGTCGGAGATGAGCGTGTCATCGCGCATCCGCACGGCGTTGTCATAGTCCATCTGCGCCACCTTGGCCTTGAGGCTTTGCACTCGCACCTCGCCTTGTGCACGGGCCATGGCCTGGGTCGCACGCTGGCGCATGGCCACCACGCCGTCGAGCTGGCGTTGCAGGTCGGTGGTGTCCATTTGCGCGATCATGTCGCCCACCTTGACCATGTCCCCCTCGTGCACGGCGATGCTTTGCACCTGACCCGGGAACTTGGTGGCGATCTCGATGCGCTGCACATCCAGTCGCCCGTTACCGGAAACGATCTTCGGGGTCGCCTCCTCGGAGCGCAAAGCGCCCCAGGTGGCCCAGGCGCCAGACACCGTCACCGCGGACACCACAGCGCCCAGAATGAAACCGCGATAAGGATGGAGAGAGAACTTCATGGTCGTCACTTTGCTGGTTCGTTCAGGTCATGATCGACCCAGCAAAATGCTCGGACATTGAAGTAGATCAGATGCCAGCCTGCGCATTCATGGGGCTTGTCGCACAGGCATACCCGCTGTCAGACAGGCACCCCACGACCCTCAGGGTTTGCCCGATCCAAAGCAAAAGGCGCCCGGGTGGGCGCCTTGAACCTTGAATCAACCGGGTCGGCCATCCACCCGCGGTTGCCCATACCAGCGCCAATGGCGGGCGCTCCAAGCGCCCAGGGTGAGCAGCCACAACGAGGCGGCAGCCAGCAACAGGGTGCTGGCGTGCGCGGGCCAGAGCGTGGCTGCCAGCCGGGTCAGCGTTGCCAGTTGCAGACTCCAGAACAGGCCCCACGCCATGCTGTCGGCCGCCAGCACACGCCCACTGTGTCCGCAACTCACGCGGGTAACCATGGCCAGCAGCACACTGCCCAGGAAGCCCATGGTCAAAGCGTGAAGGGGCAGCAAGGTCGGGATGTCCACGCCCTGGGCGCGCATCCACACGGTGAAGGCGTCGAGGCAAAACGCCACACCCAGCCAGACGAAGCCCAGATGCAGCATGGCCAACAAGCGGTTGCGCAGGCTACGCCACAGCCCCCAGCGCACCGCCAGCGCCAGAATCAGCACGCCCGAGACCAGGGCCGTGCCAAAGCGCAGCATCCACAGCCTGGAAGGCATCGCCAGGCTGCGTGCCTCCGCCCACACCCAGCCGCCTTGCAGCACGACCATGCCCAACATGGTCCACAGCAGCCAGTTGGGACGCCAGGCGTCCAGGCTGGGCACGGCCGAGGCCGAGAAGAACGGAATCATGCGGTGAGCCACCACCACATACACCGGCACGATGAAGAGCCACAAGCCCAGCAGCGCGGCCACGCGCACCATCAGATAAGCCTGAGTAGACAGGCCCACGGCAGCGGCCATCAGGCACAACAGGCCGACCACGCTGGCGGCGGCAATCAAGCTGGCATGCAGACGATCCGGTGCCGGACTGCGCTGCACCATGCCCACAAAGCGGCCCGACAGCATCGCCCAGCCCAAGGTGGCCACCCCCACACCCAACGCGGCCAGACGGTGGTGCACATAAGCGCCCACCAACAGCCCCGCCCAGCCTATGACTATGGTCAGCACGCCCAGCAGCACCTGCCGCGCACTCACCTCCGGCATCCGCAACCACTTGGGACCGGCCGTGAACAGAAAACCCGTGAAGAACAAGGGCATGAAGCCAAAGCTCATCAAAAGCGCGTGCACAAAGGTCTCGGGCACCACCATGGCCATGTGAAAGGCCCCGGTACCCCGCCCGGCCATCACCAGCCACCACCACAAGCTGGCCAGGGTCATCACGGCCACTGCGCTGGCAAACGCCAGACGGTGCGGCGCATGCAGCAGCAAGGCCCAGCGCCACGGCGCAGGATGCAGTTTCGCCTGCGCACGGGCTTCCGCAGGTGTCGAGGTTGAAGGTGCAGCCGCCTGGGCTTTGAGAGGAATGACCGGGCGATTCGGCTTGTCAGCGGGCATGGTGCGTGTTCGGGCGCCCTGCAAACGGCCAACGAGGTGGGCCCACGGCGTCCAACGTGTTCTTGAGGAGGAGACCATACTCCGTGTCCCCCTCCATGACCATCCTCCGATCGAAGAACAGCGTATCCGGATCATCCTGCCCTTGCAGCAGTCGCCAATAGACCTGAGCGGTGGCCTTCAGACGCAGCGCCACAGGCTGGCCGGCAGATGCCGGTGACAGGCCGCGCGGGCCCGCCTGCAAACGGCAGGTGATGCCCAGATCGTCCACCACCAGCTCCACCACACGACCGGAAAGTTCGGCCTGGGTGGTCTCGTCCACCAGCGGCCACCACAGGCGGTTGAGCGCCTGCGCCATCACCATGGAAGGCGGCCATACCGGCAGGCGCCGCACGACTTCACGCAAAAGCTGTTTCATGAGTTGATCCACACCATGCCCGGGCGCTGGGGCCGGGCGTACCCATTGGACAAAGGACCCGGCATGCGCAGCGAGCGAATCACCTCGATCGCCTCAGTGCTGGAAGCGCCGTGGTTCATCACGGCATCGAACTGGCGCAGCACCTCGGCAAAGTCCTGCGAGGTGGGCGACAGGCGCAAGCGCTGCACACCGGCAGCCTGCAAGGCCTCGCGCTCGCCCAACAGGCACTGCACCGTGCCCGACTGGGTCTGGATGCCGTTGAGCGTGAGGAAGTCCTGCCCTTCGCGTGTGCGCAAGGCCAGGCCATCGGGGTCGTCCATGCAGCGGAACTCGCAGTGGTCCTTTTGCAGATGATGGTGGCGCGCCGTGAAGCACCGCGCCGACAGGGCCAGCGGCATGCGCCCGAAGGCAAACACCTCGCTTTGCACCGCCGAGTCGGGCGGGCAGACCTTGCCCACGTCAGGCAAGGACATCTCCACCGGCGCCACCCAGCGCGTGGCGCCCAGGGCCGCGTACTCGGCCAAAGACGGCGCGCTGTACACGTTCACATGCAGGCCGATCACCCAGGGCGTGTGGCCGGCCAGCAGGCGCACGGCCGCGGTGTCATTGGCCTCCAGCATGAAGTCGCCCTGCTCCACCCAGCGGCGAAGGCTGCGCAGCTCGGCTTCGGTTTCCAGCAAGGCCTGGGTGCCGATCACCACTTCCTTGCCCGCGGCTTTCAGCTCACGCGCCAAGGCCAGCCAGTCTTCCGGCTTCATCTCATGCCGGCGTGAACACACCACCTCGCCCAGGCACACCGTGTGCGCCGACGAATCGGCCACCTCGGCGTAGAACGCCGTCAAGGTATCTCGGGACCAGTAATACTGCACCGGACCCACACTCAGTTGGAACATGCTCATCGTTCTCTTGCCTCATTGCCACGGGCGCGAGAAGGCGCCCAAGGTGTGCTGCTGCCCCTCGGCCAGTCGGCCCAAGGCGGTCGTCCAGGCGGGCTGCACCGAGTAACGCTCGGGCTGCGCCTTGTACGCATCAATGGCCTGCCGCCAGGTGCGCGTCACCTGCTCCACATAGGCCGCACTGCGCTGGCGACCTTCGATCTTGATGGCCGACACGCCTGCTTGCATCAGCTCCGGCAAGATGGCCAGCGTGTTCAAACTGGTCGGCTCCTCGATGGCGTAGTCCACGGTGCCGTCCACATCGAAGCGGCCCTTGCACAGCGTCGGGTAGCCGCGCGGCTCATCGGGCTCGAAGCGGTCGATGAGGATGCCGCCCAGGCGCGCGTCCACCCGGTCGCCGCACTGGTCCCAGCGCACCGCCGATGGCGGAGAGCACACGCCGGCGTTGTTAGGCGACTGGCCCGTGGCGTAGGACGACAACGCGCAGCGCCCTTCCACCATCACGCACAGGCTGCCAAAGCCGAACACCTCGATCTCAACCTTCGTGTTGCGAATCAGGTGCGCCACCTGCGACAGCGTCAGCACACGCGGCAAGACGGCGCGCTGAATGCCATAGCGCTCGCGGTAGAACTCGATGGCCTCGTAGTTGGTGGCCGAGGCCTGTACCGACAGATGTAGGCGCAACTCGGGGTGTACGCGCCGCGCATAGGCCATCACGCCGGGGTCAGCGAGGATCAGGGCATGAACGCCAATGTCGGCCGCCACGTCCACCGCATCGAACCAGCGCTGCGGCTGCTCGGCCTGGGCATAGGTGTTCAGGGCCATCAGCACCTTGCGACCGCGGTCGGTGGCGTACTGCACGCCCTGCCGCGCCTGCTTCAGATCGAAATTCAATCCCGCAAAGTTGCGCGCATTGGTCACGTCCTTCAAGCCCATGTAGACCGCATCGGCACCGGCATCCACCGCCAGTTGCAGCGAACGCAGCGACCCCGCCGGACACACCAGTTCCGGGCTTCGAGTGGCATTCATCTCCAGCCTTTCATCTCCAACCGGACGCGTACGCCCCACGGGCAAACCCTGATCCGATTCACCGGCCGGATTCTGAGCACAGCCCACACACCCCACTTTGAGATGCCGCAAAGCAAGCCGACCGGACGACCTCACCCGCGCACCCCATCGTTCCAAAGAACGATGGCGCACTAGCACATCGTCCGATCAGCCAGTCTTGATGCACGACAAGAAAGACCCGCTTTGCAAGCGAAACCCCTCCACAAATCCGTCGCGCAAGCTCATCATCCGTGCACCCATCGTTAACCCGAACCCGATAACCATTCGGTCCCCGCCATGGCTCGCGAACACGAACAACTCTCCCTGGTGTATGCCTGCTCAGGCTGCTCCAGTGCCGCGCAACTTGCCAATCACCTCGCCGTACGGCTGGACCGAGAGGGCAACGCAGAGATGTCTTGCATTGCCGGCGTCGGCGGACATGTGCCCAAACTCGTCCGGACAGCCCAGGAAGCCGCGCAGACAGGTCGCCCCATCATCGCGATCGATGGATGTGCGCTCAGCTGTGTGCAGGCATCGCTGGCCCAGCACGGACTGGCACCTACCGAGCACATCCAGCTGGCTCATCGGGGGGTCAAGAAGGTCTACCGCACTGACTTCGATGAGGCGCAGGCCCATGCCCTGCTGTCCGAGTTGAGGGATCAAGTGCTCACCCTGAACATGCAGTACGCAGCGCGCCACGCGCGCCCACCGGCCGCTCCCGCCTCGCCCACCGATGCAGACCGGCACTGAAAGGAAGCCACCATGAAATCCCTCCACCTCAGCATTGGCCAGAGACTGGCCCTCGGCTTCGGCATGTTGCTGCTCATGCTTGGCATGGCGGCCATCATCGCGGGCCTGCAGTTTCAGCGCATCAGCGAGAACAACCAACAAATCATGGAAGTGGAATGGCGCAAATCGGAAGCCGCCGCCTTCGTGGACGCGACCACCCGCACCAACGCGCGCCACACAATGGCCCTCCTGCTCACGGACGACCCACAGCGTCGTGCCCAGCTCAATCAGTCCATCAACGACAACAAGGCGCGCATTGATGCCGCCATGCAGACGCTGGACGAGTTGGTGTACCGACCTGAGGCCAAAGCCCTGATGCAAGAGATCAAAACCCGACGGACGGCGTTTGTCGCCTCATTCAACCGCGTACGCGAACTGCGTGCCCAAGGTCAGCATGACGAAGCCGTTCGTGTGATGAACGACGACACCCTGCCTGCCATCGACGCGTTGCAAGCCCCCATCAGCGCGCTTACGGCTCTGCAAAGCCGGCTGATGAACGAGCGCAGTCAAGCCGCACAGTCAGCCATCGACACGGCTTTGATTCTGATCCTGAGCCTGACAGGCGCCGCCTTGGCCATTGGCACGCTCACGGCCTACCGCATCACCCGCTCCATCCAGCGCCCGATTGCACAGGCTGTGAATCTGGCCCAGAAAGTAGCCCAGGGCGACCTCACGGGACACGTTGATATCCAGTCGCACGATGAGATGGGGCAACTGCTCACCGCCTTGCAAACCATGAACAACAGCTTGGTCGGCATCGTCGACAACGTGCGCCGCGGCTCGGAAACCATCTCCACCGCCACCAGCCAAATAGCGATGGGCAATCTGGACCTCTCGCAACGCACCGAGGAACAAGCCAGCTCGCTGCAACAGGTCGCGGCCTCACTGGAGCAACTGACCGCCACGGTTCAGCAAAACCTGGACAACGGACGCCACGCCAATGTGGTGGCCTCCAGCGCGGCCGAAGTGGCAGATCGCGGCGGCAAGGTCGTCAACGATGTGGTGCACACCATGGAAGCCATCAGCGCCTCTTCCAACCAGATCGCCGACATCATCAGCGTGATCGATGGCATCGCATTCCAAACCAATCTGTTGGCCCTCAATGCAGCCGTGGAGGCCGCTCGGGCCGGTGAACAGGGACGTGGATTCGCCGTGGTCGCCAACGAGGTGCGCAGCCTGGCTGGGCGCTCTGCGGACGCGGCCAAAGAGATCAAGAAGCTGATCGAATCCTCGGTCGGTGACGTACAGCAAGGCTGCCGCCTCGTGGAGCAGGCCGGCCGCACCATGCAGGATGTGGTCACCAGCGTGAGCGAAGTGGCGCACATCATGGACGCCCTCGCACAAGCCAGTGAAGAGCAGTCCGCCGGCATTCAACAAATCAACCAGGCCATGGGCCAAATGGATCAGGTGACGCAGGGCAATGCCGCTCTGGTGGAGCAGGCAGCTGCTGCAGCACAGTCACTGCAAAGCCAGTCCAACACCCTCGTGCAAACAGTGGACGTCTTCAAACTGCGGCCAGAACACGCTTCCCTGGCCCTGGCCTGAGCCCATCCACTCAAGTCGGCGACACACCCAGCGCGCCCACGGCGTGCTGGCTCAAATAGCCACAGTTGTCACAGATGATGGCCAGCGTGGGGATGGAGGCGCCGGTCAGGGTGACACTCCTGACGTCGGGCTGTAGCACGTTGACCAGGCAAGCATCGACCATCAGAAACTTTTCATTGCCGCACATCGGACACGCCTCAGACCGACCATTCGCGCGGATCTTCTCCGTGAGCGCGGCGATGAACTCCTGCTTTTTGTCTTCGGACAGCATGGGGTCTCCGTAAGATGCAATGGACCATTGCGCCCCATTCTAGTGCGGCGAAGTTTCAGCCCGAACGGCTACGCAGATCCTGCGGGTCCGGCAAAAAAAAGCCCCGACATGGTCGGGGCTTTCATAAGCAGTCAGCGCCAATCTCAGGCAGCACGCTTGCGGCGCGAGGCCAAGCCAGCGCCCAACACACCCAAGCCCATCAGAGACAACAAGGCGGGTTCAGGCACTTGCCCAGGATCGACCACATCCAGGTTGGCGTCAAACCAGATGTACTTGTTCTGGAGCACCAGATGCAAGTCAGTGGCCAGCGAACCTTCGAGGACCTGACCCTCTCCAGCCCCGTCGCCAAAACCAGCCGCTGCAACGGTATTGGTTTGGGATGCCGACCACCCCATCGTCTGGTAGAAGAAGCCGATCAGGCCCTCTCCTGTTGGCGCCACGTAATCATCACCGCGCAGAACGAGCTGGAAACTGTCGGTCGGAGCACCCAGGGTGTTGTAGCGGCCGACGTTGTCCCAGGTCACGACCAACTGGTTCGCCGTCAAATTGTAGTGAACCACGCCAGAAGCACTGTTGCGGGTGTCCACATCACTGAAGAATGGCGAAATCATCGGTGCGCTGACACCGATCGGGCCGGTAGGCTCGAACGCCGAAATACCAGCGCCAAAGCTGACATTGCCGTTGTTGTTGATGAACAGGCTGTTGTAGGTGGTGCCGAAAAAGGTCACGTCAAAGCCGAGGCTCAGCGCCATGTAGCCATCATCATTGCGGCCCGTGGCATTACCCACGTTGGCAGCATTGCCACCACCGGTGGTGACGATGTTGGGACCGAGCGTGTCGGTGTAATAGCCGCCAGCGGTGTACTTGCCGGGCGAGCTTTGCAGTGACGAAGAAGGAATGGTGACCAGAGCGGCGTGCGCTGCGCCACCCGTCATCAACAGGGCCAGCGTCGCAGCCTGGAACAGCTTGCCGCCGAAAATCGCTTGTTTCATGTTCATCTTGATCCCTAATCCATTGAATGAGGGCGCATCCAATCGGCACCCCGGGACAAGACAAAGCAAACATCAAGCCATCACCTCAACTCATTGATTTTTAAGGGTTTTCACCCAATCAATGTGTTCAAGACAAGTTGACTGTTAAAGTTTCCGACAACTTCAGGCCATGGGCGAAACAACGCATCAACCGTAACACGCCAAGCGCTGCACATCCGGAATGTGGATCTGCCGACGGTTCACGGCAATCAGACCGTTGGCCTGCAACTCGTGCAGGATGCGAGAGAAATGCTCGGGCGTGACGGAGAGCAGCGAGGCGATGGTGCCCTTGCTGGCTGGCAGTGACACCGTTGCGTCGCGCTGAGAGGCGGGCACCTGCCCCACGTCGGGGGAATGCACGAGATAGTCCACCACGCGTTTGATGCCGGAATGCAGGGTCAGGGCTTCGATGTCTCGCACCAAACCGGTAAACCTGCGAGAAAGGTCCGTGATGAAACGCAAAGCCAACTCCGGGCTGCGGTTCAGTTCCGACATCAACACCGCCCTGGGCACCTCGACCAACTGCAAGTCGCTCAGCGCACTGGCGTTGACACTGTGGGGGCAGTCACTGAACAAGAGTGCCTCGGTCACGCACCCGCCCTCGCCCACCACCTCGATCACCTTCTCATGTCCTTGGGGACCCTTGGCATAAAGCTTGACCATGCCATCGACCACCAGGTAGAGGCCTTCGCAGGTATCGCCGGCTGCAAAGATCTCGGTACCTCTTGGCAAGCGACGAACGATGGATGCAGCGGCGATGCGTTGCAACTCCGCCTCAGGCATGTTCTGAAACAAAACCTGACTGCCCAGATAAGACACCACATCCAGCCGACGTGAAACCATGATTGTTTCCTCCAAATCCAATTCGCTGCAGTGGATTCTGGGTATAAGTCACGGACGTGGATTTGATGCGGCGCAAAGCCCACCTTAAGGAGGATACGCTCGTTATCCCCTCGTTCTAAAGGCTTAGGCCCTCAACAGGGCGGATACCAGGACGAATCGACCTCGTTGAAGATCGAGCTGCTGTCGACGTCCATGTCGTGATAGGGGCCGGTGCCGCTGTGCTCCGCGTCCGAGGCCGGGACGAATTTGCCCGATTTGACATCAAAGACGTGGATCTCGCCCTCTTCGATGACGTAATGCCAGCCATGCAGGGCGATCTGGCGTTTTTCCACCCGCTGGCGAACCATCGGGTACGCCATCAGACGCTCGAGTTGCAGCACCACAGAGCGCTGCTCCGTGCGGCGCAAGGCCTCCTGCGTCACCTGCACAGGCAAAGCTGCCTCACGGGCCAGGTCCAGCCAGGCGTTGAGGTTCTGCGCTTCGGGAGAGATTTCTTCGTAGAGCGCCTTCATGGCGCCGCAGTGCGAGTGCCCGCACACCACGATGTGGCTCACATGCAGGTTGAGCACCGCATATTCAATGGCCGCTGCAGTGCCATGCAGACCGTGCAGGCCGTTGTAGGGCGGCACCAATGCGCCCACGTTGCGCACGATGAACAACTCACCCGGCCCTGCCCCCGTCAACATGTAAGGCAAAAGGCGGGAGTCGGAACACCCCACGAACAGGATCGTGGGGTGCTGGCCCTGCTCAACCAACTCCTTGAACTGCCCCTGATACTGGGGAAAGTAGTCCGTTCTGAAGCGGCGGATCCGCTTGAGCAGTTCGTCATCCATGGGCTTATTGCAGCAGGGGTGAGTCAGCAGCGTCCAGGTCCACGCCGTGGACCTCCCACCGGCCGGCCAACAGTTGCATGGCCTGGCGCAAGGCCGTCACCCACACCTGCTGACGCAGAGACTGGGCGACCGCCTCTTGCACGGCTTCGAAAGGCTGCATCTGACCGGGGTCGCGCTGCAGCACCTCCACGACATGCAAACCAAAGCGGCTGTGCACCAGACGCGGCAGCACCCCCACATTGGCCGAACCCTCATCTTGCCCGAAAAGTTCACGGGCAAACTCAGGCGCGCAGTCCTCGGCACGCAACCATCCCAGATCACCGCCCTGCGTCGAGCTGGGGCAGTTGGACAGGTCACGGGCCACCTCGGCAAAGCGACGCGGCTCGGCACGCACGTCCAGCAAGGCCTGCTCCGCTCGCTGACGCAGCGCCTGCACGTCCACGCCGGGCGTGACCGCGAACAGGATATGGCGCGCCTGCACGCGCTCACCCAGCGCGTACTTGGACGGATGGGCGGCGTAATGCCGGCGGCAAGACGCCTCGTCGGGATCGGGCACGCGCAGGTTTTGCGCCAACCACAGGTCGATGGCCTCGGCGGCTGCCTCGGACATCACGCCATCCACCGGCTGTGGATCGTCGGCAGAGAGCAGACCAGAGTCGATGGCCGCCTGGCGCAACAACTCCAGGCTGGCGCGCTGGCGGCACTCGGTTTCTGTCAGGCTGGCGATGTCATCGGCCAACAGCACGTCACCGACGCGCAGGGGGCGTGCCCCTGCGGTGGAAAGGTTCACGCTCATCATGCCAACACCCCTTACTTGTTCAGACCGATCTTGCGGCTGCGCACGACCTGCCACGGACGGGCGATGTAGCCCACCGAAGCGAAGCCGCTCCACACGTGCACCAGACGGGTGAACGGGAAGATGGCGAACAAGCTCATGCCCATGAACATGTGGATCTTGAAGACGATCGACACGTCCGTGATGAAGCTGGGGGCATCGCCCTGGAAGGTGACCAGGTGTTGTGCCCAGGACATCAGCTTGAGCATGGTGGCACCGTCGCTGTGCTGCACGGACAGCGGCACAGTGGACAGACCCAGCAGCAGCGTGGCCAGGATCCAGAACAACACCAGGAAGTCACGACCACGCGAGGTGGCACGGACACGGGCGTTGGTCAGGCGACGGTGGATCAGCAGGATCAGACCGATCAGGGCGATCGTGCCCAAGATGCCACCAGCCACGACGGCCAGCATCTGCTTTTGAGCCGGCGTCACACCCAGCGCGTGGATGATCGAATGCGGCGTCAACATGCCCACGAAGTGACCAAAGAACAGGCCAATGATCCCCAGGTGGAACAGGTTGGAGCCGACACGCAGGCTGCCGGTGGACAGCATCTGGCTCGATTCGCTGCGCCACGAGTACTGCTCGCGGTCAAAGCGCATCAAGCTGCCGAGGATGAACAAGGCGCCGCAGATGTAGGGATAGATGCCGAAAACGAATTGATGAGAGAGGCTCATGCTGATGCTCCTCGTTGTTGGGTCGATGCGGTGCGCCGCACGATCTGGATGGGTTGAGGCTGATCCGGGCTTTGCTGGCCCTTGCTGCTGCAGCCCGCAAAGGCTTCAGGCTCGGCCCAGCTTTCATCCAGGTCTTCCTCGGCCACCACGGCCACGGTTTCGATGTCCTGCTTGCCAATCTCCAGCACCGCGGCCAGCACGTGGGCATACAGGCTCTGGCGCTTGACCAGGGCTGTGTGCACCGCGTTCAGGATGTGGGCGATCTCACCGATGAAATCGCGCATCTGCGCGGCCGTCAGGGTGGAAACGAACTCCAACACCACGGGCAGGTAGTCAGGCAACTCGCCGCCGACCTTGTTGGGGTCCAGCATCAGGCCGGCCTGCTCATAGGTCTTGATCAGGTCGATCATGGCGGGGCCACGGTCACGCGAGTCACCGTGCACATGCTCGAACAGGTGCAGCGAGGTGGCGCGCCCACGGTCGAACAGCTCGACGTAGGCCTCCTCCACGGCAAACGGATCCTGGTTGGTCAGGGTACCCAGCAGCTTGTTGAGGCCCAGCAGACGCTGGTCGCTCACCGCGCCTTCGTTGGCCAGCACCTGTTGCAGCTCGGGCACCACGGCGCGCAGTTCGGCGCCGGGGTAGCTGAGCAGATGGGCCAAGGCCCGCAGCGTGTAGCTGGGCGTGACGTCGGGTTGACGTTGGAAGAATGACGTCATGCTCACACCTCCGACTTGATGGGGATGGTGCGCTTCTTGGTGCCACCGAACAGGCTGGCCTCGCTGGCGCCATCCGAGCAACCGTTACCGAACGAGAAGCCGCAGCCACCGCGCAGGTCGAACGCGTTCTCGGCGTACTCGCGGTGAGCCGACGGGATCACGAAGCGGTCTTCGTAGTTGGCAATGGCCATCACGTGGTACATGTCCTCGACGGTGTGCTTGTCCAGACCGAACTGGTCCAGCACCTGCTTGTTCTCGACGCCGTCCACATGGCGGCTGCGCATGTAGGCGCGCATGGCGAGCATGCGTTCCAGCGCGCGGGTCACCGGGAAGGTGTCGCCCGCAGTCAGCAGGTTGGCCAGGTACTTGACCGGGATGCGCAACTGCTTGACGTCGGGGATCTGACCGTTGACGCCCAGGTCGCCCACGTTGGCCGCAGCCTGGATGGGAGACAGAGGCGGCACGTACCAGACCATCGGCAGCGTGCGGTACTCGGGGTGCAGCGGCAAGGCCACCTTCCAGTCCACGGCCATCTTGTAGACAGGGCTGTGGCGGGCAGCGACCAGCCAGGCTTCGGGGATGCCGTCCTTGCGGGCCTGCTCGATCACCTTCGGATCGTTCGGGTCCAGGAACAGGTCCAGCTGGGCCTGGTACAGGTCACGGTCGTGCTCGACGCTGGCCGCAGCCTGGATGCCGTCTGCGTCATACAGCAGCACGCCCAGGTAGCGGATGCGGCCCACGCAGGTTTCGGAGCAGACCGTGGGTTGGCCGGCTTCGATACGGGGGTAGCAGAAGATGCACTTCTCGGCCTTGCCCGACTTCCAGTTGTAATAGATCTTCTTGTACGGGCAGCCCGAGACGCACATGCGCCAGCCGCGGCACTTGTCCTGGTCGATCAGGACGATGCCGTCTTCCTCACGCTTGTAGATCGAGCCGGAGGGGCACGATGCCACGCAGGC
>JAJUGJ010000009.1 GCA_029268225.1 Burkholderiales bacterium
AATCGCGCAGCATCTGCAAGTAAGTGCCCAAGTCGGTCAGCATGTTCGACAGGCTGGCCGAGTCCAGGTTGGCGAACTTGCGCAGCACGTCGAAATCATTCGACAGCGAGACGGACAAGGCGCTTGATGCCACGTCATCGAACGAAACAGGGGTCACCACCTCGACGGACGAGTTGTCTGCGCCGAAAGACATGGCCACGTGCGGCACCATCGCCTGGCTGACCACCACCGAGTACGTCCCAGCCGCAAGCGTCGTGGGCAGAGACAGCGTCCACTCGTGCGTGACGCTGTTGTAGTTCAGATAGCCATCGCCCAGTTGATAGGTCTGTCCCACTTGTGTGGAACCAGACATCACCTGCACCGTCAATGTCTGCCCCTGCGACAACGTCGCCTTGCCCGTCAGAACGGGCGTCGCAAAGTTGGTGGTCAGGGAATTGACCGTCGGCAGGTTCGTGTCATACGTCTTGGCTGACAGCTTGTTGACCACCTTCAGCGTGGCCGTCCCCGACGTCCCGGTCGGCGTCTCGCCAGTCACGGTCTGGGTATAGGAGCCTGTGGTCAAGTCATCCTGAGGAATGACCAGGGTCCAAGTGCTGCCGTCGTACGTCAGCTCGGTATCAGCCTCGGTGTAAGTCTTGTTGGACGGCCCGGACAAACTGACGGTCAAGCCCATCGCATCGGCGACCGTTCCCGTCAAGGTCTGCGTACCCGCCGACACGTCAATGGCCACCCCATTGGTGACCTCTGAATAAGGCACCATCAGGGTGGCTGTGACGGTGTAACTTTGCTTGGCCATGGGGGACGCGATGGTCAGCGTCCAAGCCCGCTTGGTCAGGTCATAAGTAGCCCCGGCGCCCGTCGTGTAGGTGGTCCCGTCAAAGCTCACCACAGCGTAGTCGGCGCCGTTCACATTGACGATCAGCGTCTGCCCCGCACTCAACGTCGCAGTACCTGTCAGCGTTGGCGTGGTATCCGTTGTCGTCAGGGCATCGACCGTCGGGTAGGTCGTGATGACCAGCTCGTTGGTCGTTACGTCTGTGGCGATCCGATTGACCAGGGACGTGAAACTGGTGCTGCCAATCGAGCCTGTGACATCAAAGTCGGCAGCGGCCGAAATCGTGGGACTTGCCCCCACAGCGACCGTTGCGCCAGCCACACCGCCAGCCGTCACCGCGTTGCCACCGGCCACGTTCAGTGTGAGCACATCGGTGGCAAACGTCAGCGTACCAACGGCACGGGCCTCCAACACGCCCAAGACCAAGCCGGCGTCCAATTCATTGCTGGTGGTGTGGACTTGCGTCGTCAGGGTATTGACTTCGACGCTCGCACTTGAGGCTGCCTTCCAGATGGACTCATAACCCACATCCGCCTGCAGTTTCACGCCCTCGCCAGGCAACCAGTCCAGCCCCAAACCGGCCAACTTGTCATCAAACGTGAAGCGGCTGATGAACTGTCGCGCGAAACGCAACTTCAAATCGAGGGAGAAATTGCCTGACGTCCCTGTCAAACCGACATTCATGAACGCAGCGACGGCCGAAGCCGACATCATGGCCTCCAGCCCGTCGTAAACCCCGGTACCGGTGAGGTACTGCGTCATGTACTCGATTAGCCCGGACACCTTGGGCGTGGACGTGCTGGCCAGGTAATCGTCCAGCACAGTGGTGTTTTGGGGTGTACGGAACGACAACACGTCGCTGAACGAGCGGCCATCGCGGGTCGACAACAAGCTACCCAAAGAGACATCGGCCATGGGCAAAGCCACACCGAATTCATCCAGTGCGTCGACCTTGCTCAAGACTCCTGTCGCAACCGAGAAAACGTTGCGCAGATTGGTCAAATCGGTGGCGGTCAGCGACACATCGGCAAAGGTACTCGCCGTCAGAACGCCAGACACAACAGAGCCCGTGAGCACGCGCGTACCATCGTTGCCACGCAACGTGGCAATGGTGTCGACGTTGAGCGCACTGGCGGCTTTGTCTGCGGTGGACGCACCGGCCAAATCAGCGAAATCGGCCAGAGTGATGCGACCCTGACGATCCGTATTGTTCGTGTCCAACACGCTCACCGAAACGCCGGCCTGTTCGACAAACCCGGCGCTGCCAGTGACTCTGACCTCCACATCAAACTGGCTGACACTGAACCAACTGGTGAGACTCGTGGCCGTGGCGTTGGTCAAAGCCGTCGCTGCATCGGTAGAGGCACTCACGCCCGCCACCGTCAGTCCCGCATCCATTTCAATGTGAACATTCGCCACGCTGGTGAGCGTGCCACTTTCCGTGAAATTGGCGATGTCCTGGAAGGTCTGCCCGGTGCGCGTCCAGTTCGTCAAATCCAGTTCGATCTTCAGACCTGCCACCACCTCACCGGCAGACGGATCGAAACTCGGCGTCAGCAACACCACCCAGGATTGACCATTGCCCGTCGGCATCGCTGCCTGCAGTGCAGACGTCAGGGCCGATGACAAGCCACTCAGCGTGGAATTGTTGCCCTGGGCCGCAAAATACGACTCGGCAATGCCTTTGAGGCTGCTCGAACCAAAAAGGTTGATGGTCTTCGACGCGCCGGCATTGCTGTCGAGGCCAATCAACTCGTTCACGCTGACGCCCAAACCGGGTAGATCCGCATTGAGGATGTTCTGGTTCAATGCGGCAGCCCCTACCGCATCCACCTTTTCCAGCACCGACAGAAGTTGCGATCTCAGCGTGGCATTGAGATTCAGCGTGGTGGCATCCAGAGAGAGCACGGCTTGCCACGTAGCGCTTTGCAAGGCCACGGCATCGATCACCCCCACGCTGCGTTCCAGCAGCCAATCCCCCCCCAGATCTGTCGCACCGGTGCGATCGTCTGACGCCGCGACGTCTGCACCCGTCAACTCGGACAGGCGCGCGACGAAAGACTCACCGACGGGGCCCGCTGCCACGTCACAACCATAAATCAGAACGTCAGCCGAGTCCGTCAAGCCAGCAGCCCAACGCGCCAAGGCCTCGGCATGACTGTCCAGGGTGCCATCGCTCAAACGTGTGGCACCCAGTTGAATTTCGCCATCTGCACCGTGTGTCAACAAATGCACAGCACGCAAAGGCTGGTCTTGATACTGAGCCAACCAGTTGGCGATTTGGGCGACGCCATCGGTCTCCGCATCCAACACCACCACATCCACCCGCGCCGGGTCGCCCAAGCCACGCGCCGCCAAGGCCTGGTCCAACAGCGCCTGGTAATCAGCGACACGCGAATCAACGAACACAACTTCGTTCGCCTGCGAACGTGCCGACGGCCCCAGATTCGCCACGGCCTGCGCGGTCAGATCGATGGACGCCCCCCCCACTCCGCCGAGCGCACCCAATGCGAGCTGATCATTCAGATTGATGGACAAGACCTGCTGCTGTGGCGGAGAGGGTGGGATGACCAAACCCTCGCCGGACAAGAGCACACGAGGCTCCATGGCTTCGAAAACCATTTGCTCTCGCACCAGCTTCGGCGCCTTGCGCCGACGCTTGACATCGGGCACCCCCAGGAACTTCCGGAGCCGCTGAGCCGTGTTGACGGCTGTCAGGGATGCTTTGTCAGTGGTCTTGTCCATAAACTTCTTCCTTACCGACCTGAGTGATGCACCTTGGGGGAAGTTGCCATCACGGTGTCAGCGTTGTGTGCACACAATGCAAGGGACTTACTTGAGCAACGAAGCCAAATCCTCCAGATCCGCGCGACTCAACGAGCCGACGGCCTGCTTGAGCTTGAGGCGGTTCAGGAGGTAGTCATAGCGAGCTTGCAGGTAGTCGCGCTTGGCCGTGTAGTACAGGCGCTGCGCATCCACCACCTGGACAATCGAGTACAGGCCGGTGCGCATACCCTCTTCCTTGGCTTCCAAGGCGCTTTCCTGTGCCGTCAGCGACTTGCGCAAAGCTGTCATGGTCTGGGCACTGGTCAGCAAGCCTCGCACCGCCGCACCAGCCTGGCGCTCGGTCTTGCGCAACTCCTGTTCGTACTCTTCCTCGGACTTGCTCATCTTGGCAGCGGCTTCGCGCACCAGCGAGTTGGTCATCCCACCTTCGAACAGCGGCACATTCACACGCACGCCGAACTGCAGGTTGCTGATGTTGCTCTTGCCCATGTCATTGCCGGTCGTGTCACGGAACAGAGAGCCGCCCGAATTTTCACGAGAGTAGCTGGCGGTGAAGTTCACCGTCGGCAAATAGCCGGCTTGCTGGCGACGCACTTCCATCTCAGCGATGTTCTTGGCCATCATGCGTGCCTGCAACGCCAGGTTTTGCTCCAGCGCAGCGGACACCCAGGGGTCCACCTGCATGGGCTGCGGCACCGACGGCTCGATGTCGCCGACAAAAGGCTGGATGCTGCTGACCTCGAAGCCCACGATTTCGCGCAACGCGCCACGGGCATCTTCCAGCTTGTTCAGCGCCTCCAACTCGCGCGCCTGGTTCACGGCCAGACGCCCTTGGGTTTCGTGGTACTGCGTGACCGTCCCCAAACCAGAGTCATATCTCACCTTGGCTTGCTGGGCTTGCTTTTCGCTGGCCTCCCGCTCTGAACGGGCCAACTCCACGCTGTCCTGAGCGGCCATCATGTTCAGGTAGGACGTTGCTGAGCGCAAGATCAGGTCCTGTTCGGCCGCGACCAGCAACAGGCGGGACTGCTCGACGGAAACCTTGGCCTGCTCCATCTGCACCCACGCTGCTGCCTTGATGATGGGCTGGTTGATGGTCAGCGTGTGGCTGGTCACCGGGTAGCGCTGCGTCTGACCTTGCAGAGACTGGTATGCAGCGATGTTGGAGCTGTTGATCTTTTGACCCTGCTGGGTGCGCTGGAAGTCGTAAGCAGCCGTGGGCAGATAACCTGCCAATGCCTGCGCTTTGGCTTCCGCGTTCACCAGATAGTCGGCTTTCGCAGCACGGTACTTCGGATCGCTCTCCAGCCCCTTGATGAACAACTCCATCATGCCGATGGTCTGCGACGTCGTGCTGGGTCGCTTGGTGGTGGAGGCCACTCCCGCCAAAGCAATCGGACTGACTTCGCGCAGCGCACCCATGGGCTCACGCCCCTTGTCGACGCCCCCTGCAGCCTGGTCAGCGGGAGACTCAGTCTTGGCGCGCTCCAGCTGGGCCACGCGCTCGGGAACGGGCTCAGGTACAACCACTGGCACAGGCGCCGCCTCAGGCACAGGTGGAGGTGCAACGGCCAGCAAAACCGCCGTCCCCGTCTCGGACCGGTTCACCCCTGGCTCGGCCAGCGCAAGGTTACGCTTCTCCCTGAAAGCCAGACTCACGCGCGTGCCACCGGACTTGGACAGCGGTAGGAAGTCCAGAGAACTGAACACCTGGGGATCCACTGTGACGCCCTTGAAGACCTCTTGCAAGTGCGCTTTGCCCAGCTTTGGGAAGTCGATCACCAAGCGCTGCGGCTTGCTCAACAACTGCGGCTGCGCCTGCAAATCCTTGCCGCCGCGTAGCAACACGGCGACCTCGCCGTCCTTGATGTTCAGGTCGACACTGGCCAACTCATCCTTGACCGCACGACGCGCGAGCACCAACTCCCACTGACTCACCTTGCCGCCCACGGCCGCGATCGTTTCGTCAAGCAGATCAAAGGACTCGGTCAGGTCAATCAACAGACGCGAATCTTCCCGTCCGTCCGCCACGACCTTGACTTGCTTGACGGACTTCACCGACTTGCCGAGCGTGTCCGAAACCAACTTTCGCGCCTGCTCAGCGGTCACCCCTTTGAGGCTCACCACCAACTGGCGACCCTCTGGTGTCACGCCCGACTCTCGCAAGGTGCCCTGCTCGCTCTCCACCTGCAAACGAAGCACGTTGCCGTCTGCCCTGATTGCCACGCCCTGCAGCACGCCTGCAAACACGGAGGTACTTAATCCTGCCAGCGCCATGACGGCCACCAGTTTCTTCAGGCCAGGCAGCGCTCTCCGCTGAATTGATTTCGTCTCTGCAGCCATTGTTGGGTTGACAAGGTCAATCGGTTGATCATCAAGATCGTTACAGATGTGTAACGGTGTTTGCAATAATTAACGTTGCATTTTAGATAGCACAGCACCCGCATCCCACAGAAAAAAGAGGAAAAACAGGTGATGCGCCGCCATTCAGGTGTGTGAATAGTTGACAAATTCCGCAAAATCCGTACCAACCCATTCGTTAAGCACACCTCAAAGGCGCAGCCGGGCAACTGTCAGTGCGCCGAACGCTTGACTTGACGCTCGAGCATGCCAATCAGGTTGCGCAATGACAGCAGGTGCGCATACACCATGGCCAACTCGCCAGATTGGAATAACTCAAACACCTGATTTGAGTCCAGCTCTCTCAGCTTCGCTTCGTTGACGACCCAGGATCCCAAAAGGTTGGCCACTTGCCCGTGGCGTCCTTTGACTTCCATATTGGTTTCGACCAACAGCCCCGCATCCATCAAACGCTGCACAAACTGGTGTGTTGCGCCTGCCTGAGCCTGGAACTCACCCAGCAGCTGCAAGACAGATTGAAGAGCTGGGGCAGGCTCACCCGAAGGCTCAAAGAGCGGCACACCACCTTCGATGTCTTCGCCTACGGCTTCAGAGCCCGTGTCAATCGCTACGCCCAACTTGTCAGCCGCTGCGTCTTGCACCAAAACGAAGGGATAGCGACGCAGGCACGCAGGCACATACCGCCCTGTCCATCGGCCATCTTCGTCGACAAACAGGTTCTGCCCATCTCGCAAGCCGGTGACGGCCAGGGACAGCCATTGCCCGTCTTTCCCTATTGAAAACACGATGGGGTACTCGAGGCAGCTCTCCGCCCATTCGACGGACAAGACGGGCACAGCAGTCGCCTCTGCGGCAAAACGCACATCCGTCAGAGGACGGACTTTCAGGTTGCGGTGCAGCTCGCGATCGAGCAAAGTGGGTTGAACGTAAAAAAATGCGGACTTTGTCATGAGGTAGGTCGCTGAGAGCCAGGCACAAGTAACGAAACATGTCGCATGCCACATGCTTATCGCCATTTGAGACACTACCGCAAGAACCTGAAGAAAACATGTCGTTGCAAAAAGTCTCTATCGGGGTTACCCCGACAGCAGACCTTGCGTCCCCGCGATTTCCACAGCAGCAGGTCACATACGTGAGCCCATCGCAAGGCTACGCCATTGAACCAAAACAAAACGGGTCAGCACCTCACGATGCTGACCCGTTGAATTCAATGGTCGGGGCGGTGGGATTCGAACTCACGACCCTCTGCTCCCAAAGCAGATGCGCTACCAGGCTGCGCTACGCCCCGACTAGACCGCTAGTATAGCCTGTGAAACCACTCACCTCGTAGCCCGTGCACAGAAAAATGCAACGGGGCGGCAATGCCTTTTTGACGCGCTATAAAGAAGCCATGCTCACCCCCGTTCAACAGGCCATCACGCTGCTGGGTGACACGCTGCTGGCGGTGTGGCGTGGCACGCGGCGCGGCTGGCAATTCCGCCCGCAGGATTTCGCGCGCATCCTGGCCGATGCCAGTGCGCGGGCCTTACTCATCGTGCTGGTGGTCAATGTGCTGGTGGGCGCCATCATCGCTTTCGTCGGCGCGGTGCAGTTGCTCAAGTTCGGGGCCGGCATCTTCGTGGCCGATCTGGTGGCGATTGCCATCTCCCGAGAGATGGCTGCCGTCATCACTGCCGTGGTGATGTGTGGGCGCACCGGCGCTGCCTTTGCGGCCGAGTTGGCCACCATGCAGGCCAATGAAGAGATCGACGCACTGGCCGTGCTGGGGCTCAATGCGGTCGACTACCTGGTGTTACCGCGTGTGCTGACCCTGCTGCTCATGATGCCGCTGCTGTATCTGTTTGCCTGCGTGGGCGGACTGGTGGGCGGCTTCGCGGTGAGTTCATCGTTGCTCGATCTGGCTCCGGTGGCCTACTTTGACCGCAGCGTGGCCGCCCTCACCTACACCCACCTCGGCCTGGGCTTTTTCAAGAGCATGGCCTTTGGCCTGCTGGTGTCGCTGGCAGCCTGCTTCCATGGTCTGTATGCGCCGCGCAATGCCGCCGGGGTCGGGTCAGCCACCACGCATGCGGTGGTGGCGGGCATCGTCGGCGTGATCGCGCTGGATGCCGTGTTCGCCGTGTGTGCCGACGCGCTGGGGATCTGACATGAGCTTGCTCGGCGTGCGTGACCTGAAGCTGCAGTACGGTGCCAACCTGATTCAGGAGCACATCAGCTTCGACATTGAACCCGGCACCATCTTTGCTGTGATGGGCGGCAGCGGCTGCGGCAAGAGCACGCTGCTCAAATGCCTGATCGGGCTGCTGCAGCCGGCCGCCGGGCAGGTGCTATACCGCGAGCAGAACTACTGGGCCAGCCCGGAGCGCACCCGCAACGAACTGCGCGCCGACATTGGCGTGCTGTTTCAGAGTGCGGCGCTGTGGTCCTCGATGACGGTGCTGGAAAACGTCCTGCTCCCGCTGGAGGTGCAGGGCACCTTGCCCAAGGCACAGCATGAAGCCCGCGCCCTCGAAGCACTGGAATGGGTGGGCATGGCGGACGCGCGCGACCGCCTGCCCGCCGATCTGAGTGGCGGCATGAAAAAGCGCGTGGGCCTGGCACGCGCCATCGTGGCCCGCCCTCACCTGCTGTTCCTCGACGAGCCCTCGGCCGGGCTGGACCCGATCAGCTCGGTCAAGCTCGACCGTTTGATTCTGGACATCCGTGAACGCACCGGAGCGGCCATTGTCATCGTCACGCACGAGCTGCCCAGCATCTACGCCCTGGCCGATGACGGCATCTTCCTGGACGCCGAGCACAAACGCCCCATTGCCCATGGCAAACCCACGCTGATGCGCGACACGGTCATGCACCCCACGGTGCAAGCCTTCATGCGCCGAGAGGAGATCGACACCCTATGAAACGCCATGCTTTTCTGGTGGGCGCCTTCGTGCTGCTGGCCCTGGTGCTGGTGGTGGCCGGCGTGCTCACCCTCAACAAATCCGGCTGGTTCCACACTCGACACCAGGCGGTGGTGTACTTCGATGACAGCGTCAAGGGCCTCTACATTGGCGCGCCAGTCACCTTCCGCGGCGTGAAAATGGGCGAGGTCACACGCATTGGTGTGGAAGTGAACCAGCAGACCCTGGTGGCGCGCATCCCCGTCACCCTGACTCTGGGCACCGAATCGCTGCAGATGGATTCGGGCAGTGGGCAAGCCCAGGAGCTGGATCTGCCAGAGCTGGTCAAACGTGGTCTGCGCGCTCGTCTGATCCTGCAAAGTGTGGTCACGGGGCAGACCGCCATTGAGCTGGACTTCCGACCGGACCTGCCTGGTCGTTTGCTCGCTGATGGCAAAGGGCCCATCCCGGAGATCCCGACCATGCAGGACAAGCTGGACGCCCTGATCACCCAGGTCCAAGAGCTGCCGCTGGGCGAGATGGTGGCCGAATTGCGTCAGACCATGCGCACACTCAACGACACGCTCAAGACGAGTCAGACTGCGATTGAAAAGACCAGCCAACAGCTGAACGCCACCGGTGTTCAAGCCCGCCAGACCCTGGCCACCGCCGATGCGGCCTTGAAGAATGTGAAGGCGCAAACCACGCTCACCTTGCAGTCCCTGCAACAGCTGAGCGACACGACGCGTGGCACCGTCACGCAGATGCAGCCGGCTCTGCAACAGACTTTGCAGGAAACCCGGCTGGCCGCCGAAGGCGCACGCCGAGCCATGCAGGATCTGGCGGCTGTGGCCGCCCCAGGGTCGCCTTTGCGCACCGATGTGAATGCGGCGGTGAGCGACCTCTCGCAAGCGGCCCGCAGCCTGCGTTCGTTTGCCGACCAGGTCGAGCGTGAACCCAACAGCCTGATTTTTGGAGGAAGCCAGCCGTGACGATGCAAGCTGTTTCACCATCCCACCGTCAGGCTCGGCCTGGGCATGCGTTCAAAGCCTGTTGCCTGCCGCTGTGTGTGGTGCTGGGCATGACCCTGGCAGGCTGTGCCAGCTCTCCGCCGGAGCGAACCTGGTTGTCGCTGCCTTTGGACGCCAGTCCCGCAACGCCGCAGGCGCCTGCGCCGGCCACCGGGAGTGCCTCGACGCCAGTCGCAACCGGCATCGTGTCCCGCGGCACCCCACAGTTGCGCCTGCTGCGCGTGCAGATCCCCGAATACCTGCAGAGCAACCGAGTCCGCTACCGCGACAGCGCCGCCACCCTGGCGGAGTGGCCGGGCGTGCGATGGGCGGAGCGTGTCGAGATCGGCCTCACCCGCCACCTGGCTGAGCAATTGAATGGCTTGGTGGGCACAGGCACGGTGTGCGACGACGCCTGCCATGCCACGCCCAATGTCGGCAACCTGCAAGTGAGCTATGTCGCGCTGGACCACGACCGGCCCCAGGCGCGCCTGCATGCCCAGGTGAACTGGGCGTTGACCCCAACACCGGGCAGTGCGGCCACCCCACGCCAAGGGCAAGTGCGTTGGACGGAACCTGTGCAGGAAGACAGCCCAACGGGGCAGGCTGCTGCCATGGCACGCGCCAATGCCGCCATCGCGCGAGAGCTGGCGCAGCAACTGCGTCTGTAAACCCTGTCGCCCCGCAGATCAGGCCTTGCACGGATCAGGCGGCGCACACCCTGGCGCTTCCGCCTCGGGTGATCAAGCCGTGATCTGCCCCCAGGCCTTTTCCAGTCGCTTGATGCTGACGGGTTGGGGCGTGCGCAACTCCTGCGCGAACAGGCTCACACGCAACTCCTCCAGCAGCCAGCGGAACTCGTCGGTGCGCGCGTCCAGCACGCCTTTGAGCTCGGCCAGACGGCGGGTGTAGCGCTGGTCCAGCGGGCGCAATTCGGTCAGGCGTTGTGCGTCGCGGGCCGGGTCACCTTTGAGCTTGTCCAGGCGCAGCGTGATGGCCTTGAGGTAGCGCGGGAAGTGCTGCAACTGCGTGTACGGTGTCTGCGCAATGAAGCGCTTGGGCATCAGGCGCTGCAACTGACCCGCGATGTCGTCGGCCACGTCCTTGGGCGGTTTGGCGTCTTTCAGCTTGCGCGTCGCCGCAGCATATTCAATCAGCACGGTACCCACCAGGCGCGCCACTTCCTGCGCGATCAGGTTCAGGCGGGTGCGCCCTTCTTCCACGCGCGCCTTGAAGCTGGCGGCATCGGTGGGCAGCGGGTCGGCGAGGTAGGCGCGGTCCAGCGCCACGGCGATGATCTGGTCACGCAGTTCATCGGCAGTGCCCAGGCTCATGTAGGCCATGGCCATCTTCTGCAGATCGGGGATGTTCTTTTCCAGGTACTTGAGTGGCTCCTTGATCTGCAAGGCCACCAGACGGCGTAGACCGGCGCGGTGTTTGGCCGCGGCCACGTCGGGCTCGTCAAAGATGTCGATCTCAACGTGAGCGCCCTTGTCGATCAGCGCTGGGAAGCCCACCAGCGTGTGGCCGCCCCGCTGGATCTCCATCAGCTCGGGCAGTTCGCCAAAGGTCCAGTCGGTGAAGGCTTGCGCAGCCTGAGGCTTGGCGGCGGCACCGCCGGACGCCCCACCTGAGCCACCCTTGCCTGCGCCCCCCTGGGCGCCTGCAGGCACGCGCTGCGCCCCGCCCCCCGGGGTCGCACCTCGACCGTCGGCCTTGTCCGACGCTGTCTGTGAGCGCGCTCCAGGCTGAGCGGCAGAGGTGCCCTCACCTGCCGCGGCACCCGTAGCGCCACCGCTCGCACCGCCCTGGGCCACAGCCTGCGCCTTCAAAGCCGCCAAGGCCTGGAAGGCGCCTCGCGCCAGTGAACCCAACTCGGCCTTCAGCACCGCGAGGTTGCGACCCATGCCCAACTGACGCCCATGCTCGTCCACCACGCGGTAGTTCATGAACAGGTGCGGCGAGAGCATGTCCAGCTTGAAGTCATTGCGCTTCACATCGAGCTGGGTCTTGTCGCGCACGGCCTTGAGCAGCACGTCCATCAGGCCGCCCTGCCCGAACGGCACAGACTGCACGAAGGACTCGGCGTAATCGGGCAGCGGCACGAGGCGCGCACGGGGTTTCTGGTGCAGGCTCTTGAGCAGCGCCAGCACTTTGTCCTTGAGCATGCCAGGTACCAGCCATTCGCCGGGCTCTTCCTGCACCTGATTCAGCGCGAAGATGGGGATGGTCACGGTCACGCCATCGCGGGCGTCGCCAGGTTCATGCAAATAGGTGGCAGCGCAGTCCACGCCGCCCATGCGGATCACCTTGGGGAAGGCCGCGCTGGTGATGCCGGCGGCCTCGTGGCGCATCAGCTCCTCGCGGCTCAGGTAGAGCAGCTTCGGGTTCTCGCGGCTGGCCACCTTGTACCAACGCTCGAAGCTATGGCCGCTCATCACCTCGGGCGGGATCTGCGCGTCGTAAAAGGCGTAGATCAGCTCGTCGTCCACCAGCACGTCTTGGCGGCGCGACTTGTGTTCGAGCTGCTCAACCTGGCTGATCAGCTTGCGGTTGGCCGCCAGGAAGGGCAGACGCGTCTCCCACTCCTGCCCCACCAGCGCTTCGCGGATGAAGATCTCGCGGGCCTTGAGCGCATCGACCAGACCGAAGTTGACGCGCTTGTTGTTGTAGACCACCAGGCCATACAGCGTCGCCCGTTCCAGCGCCACCACCTCGCTGGCCTTCTTTTCCCAATGCGGGTCGAGCAGCTGCTTTTTGAGCAAGTGGCCACCCATCTGCACCAACCAGGGCTGTTCGATGTTGGCAATGCCACGACCAAACAGGCGCGTGGTCTCGACCAGTTCGGCCGCCAGAATCCAGCGCCCCGGCTTCTTGCTCAGGTTGGCGCCGGGGTGCTTGTAGAACTTGATGCCACGCGCGCCCAGGTACCAGTCTTCCTCGTCGCTCTTGCAGCCGATGTTGCCCAACAAGCCCGACAGCAGCGACAGGTGCACCTGCTCGTAGGTGGCCGGGGCACCGTTGAGGCGCCAGCTGTGCTCGGCCACGACGGTGTGCAGCTGGGTGTAGACATCCTTCCACTCGCGCACGCGGCGCGGGTTGATGTAGTTGTCGCGCAGCAGCTGTTCGTACTTGCGGTGGCTGAGCTTGTGCTTTTCTGGCTGGCCCGGTTCGTGGTGCCCATGCCCACCGCGCGACTCGTCCAGCCACTTCCACAGCTTGAGCGTACCCATGAACTCCGACTTCTCGTCGTCGAACTGCTTGTGCTTGGTGTCGGCCTGCTGTTGCTGGTCAATGGGCCGGTCGCGCACGTCCTGCACGCTCAAGGAGGCAGCGATCACCAGCACCTCGGCCAGCGCCTGCCGGTCCTTGGCTTCCAGGATCATGCGGCCTACGCGCGGGTCGAGCGGCAAGCGGGCCAGGTCCATGCCCAGCTTGGTGATCTCGTTGTTGTCGTCAACCGCGCCCAGCTCGTTGAGCAGCTGGTAGCCGTCGGCAATGGCCTTGCGCAGCGGCGGCTCAATGAAGGGGAAGTCGTCCACCAGGCCCAGGTGCAGCGACTTCATCCGCAGGATCACCCCGGCCAGCGAAGAGCGCAGGATTTCCGGGTCGGTGAAACGCGGGCGGGCGTTGAAGTCCTTCTCGTCGTACAGACGGATGCAAATGCCGTTGGCCACCCGGCCGCAGCGCCCTGCCCGCTGGTTGGCGGCCGCCTGGCTGATCGGCTCGATCTGCAACTGCTCAACCTTGTTGCGGAAGCTGTAGCGCTTGACACGCGCCAGACCCGAGTCGATCACGTAACGGATACCTGGCACCGTCAGCGAGGTCTCGGCCACGTTGGTGGCCAGCACGATGCGGCGTCCACCCCCGGTCTTGAAGACCTCGTCTTGCTCCAGCTGGCTCAGGCGAGCAAACAGCGGAAGGATGTTGGCCGTGACTCGGTGATGGGCAAAGTGCTTGCGCAGGTGGTCGGCCGCTTCGCGGATCTCACGCTCGCCGGGCAGGAAAACCAGGATGTCGCCACTGCCCTCACGCCACAACTCGTCGGCGGCGTCGGTGATGGCCTCGTTCAGGCCGTACTCGCGGCTTTCTTCAAACGGGCGGTAGCGCTGCTCGACCGGGAACAGGCGCCCGGACACCATGATGACCGGCGCCGGCCCCTTGGCAGACTCGAAATGCTTGGCAAAGCGGTCGGCATCGATCGTGGCCGAGGTCACGATGATCTTCAGGTCCGGGCGGCGCGGCAGCAACTGGCGCAGGTAGCCCAGCAGGAAGTCGATGTTGAGGCTGCGTTCGTGCGCCTCGTCGATGATGAGGGTGTCGTAGGCGCGCAGGTCCGGGTCGCCCTGGGTCTCGGCCAGCAAGATGCCGTCGGTCATCAGCTTGACGCTGGCACCGGGCTGCAGCCGGTCCTGGAAACGCACCTTGTAGCCCACCACCTCGCCCAGGGGCGTGTTCAACTCCTCGGCAATGCGCTTGGCCACACTGGAGGCCGCAATCCGCCGCGGCTGGGTGTGGCCGATCAGCTTGGGCCGCAGGTGGCGCGGCGCCTTCGGGTCGCGCGGCTGGCCCCAGCCCCCGCGCCCCATGGTCAAGGCGATCTTAGGCAGCTGCGTGGTCTTGCCCGAGCCCGTCTCGCCGCAGACGATGATGACCTGATGCTCGCGCAGGGCGGCTTCGATCTCGTCGCGTTTGCCGCTGACGGGCAGCGATTCGGGAAAGGTGATGGCGGGGAGGGACACGGGTAAGACTGGAGAAAGCCGCAGGGGAAAAGTGCGCATTATCCCGCCATGCACTTCGACGACTACCAACGCTACGACGCCCTCGGGCTGGCCGATCTGGTCCGCCGGGGTGAGGTTCACCCCGGCGAGTTGCTGGACGCGGCCCTGGCGCGCGCCGACGCCACGGCATCACTGAACGCCATCGTGATGCGGCTGGACGACACCGCACGCGCACGGACGCAGGCACCATTTGATCCCTCGGCCCCGTTTGCCGGCGTGCCCTTCCTGGTCAAGGACCTATTCCAAGACCTGAAGGGACTGCCCTCCTCAGGTGGCTGTCGCGCCCTGAAGAGCGTGCCCGCGCCCGAGGATGCCGACGTGGTGCGTCGCTGGCGTGAGGCCGGCCTGGTCATTTTCGGCAAGACCAACACGCCCGAGTTCGGTGCCAAGAACGTGACCGAGCCTCTGGCCTGGGGTCCGGCTCGCAATCCCTGGGACCCCACCCGCACCCCAGGTGGATCTTCCGGGGGCTCGGCGGCCGCCGTGGCGGCGGGCATCGTGCCCGTGGCGGGCGCCAACGACGGTGGCGGCTCCATCCGCATCCCGGCAGCGGCCTGCGGGCTGTTCGGGCTCAAGGCGGGACGCGGGCGCATCTCCATGGGCCCACTGATGGGCGAGGCCCTCAACGGCGCCGCCGTCCAAGGTGTGGTCTCGCACAGCGTGCGCGACACCGCCGCCATGCTCGACGTGCTGCAAGGCCCCGAGGCGCACGCGCCCTATCACATGTCTGCGCCCGAGGTGCCCTACCGGAAATGCCTGGAACGCCCGCCAGGGCGACTGCGCATTGGCTACAGCACCCACTCCCCCATCGGCACCCCGGTGGACCCGCAAGCCATCGCCGCCGTGGCCGATGCGGCCGCCTTGCTCACCGACCTGGGCCACCACGTCGAGCCTTGCGACACGCCCTTCAACGGCGTGCAACTGGCGGAAGACTTTCTGCTGGCCTGGTTCTGCGCCCAGGCCTTCATCATCGACCACATCGAGCGCACCCACGGGGCCAGCCGGAACGACTTTGAAGCCGACACGCGCCTGATGGCCGCCATCGGTCGCCGCACCTCGGCCTTGCAGTTGCTGCAGTGCGAAGCACGCTGGCATGAGCACAACCTGGCGCTGTCCACCTTCCACGCGCAATACGATCTGTGGCTGTCCCCCACGCTGGCCGCGCCACCGCCCCGGATCGGCAGCCTGGCCACCCCGCCGGCCCTGGCCATGGTCAGCGATGTCGCCGCCCGCCTGGGCCTGGCCGGCTGGCTCAGCGACACCCCGCAGTTCAAGCAAACGGTACTGAGCAACCTGGGCTGGACGCCCTACACCCAACTCGCCAACCTCACTGGGCGCCCCGCGATGTCGGTGCCGCTGTACCGCACGCCTGACGGCCTGCCGCTGGGCGTGCAGTTCGTGGCGCCGCTCAACGGTGAAGCGCAGTTGTTACAACTGGCATCGCAGTTGGAAGCAGCACGCCCATGGCGTCACCCCCTCAGCGCCACTGCAGCCTGAAAGAGAGGTGGAGAAAACGGATGGGCTGTGTCGAATACACGGATCAAGACCCGGATTTTCGGAAACATAGAAGACAACCGGTAAGATCAAGACAGACTGGTTCGTCACTGCCGGAGTCTCATGGTCCTGCCCCCTCCACTGTTGCGCCTGTTGCTGGGCTCGGATCCTGAACGCCATGCGGCGATCGGTCTGACCCTGTCAACCAGTGGGCTCTACCTGTTCAACGCCGGGCTGGTCCTCGCGGCCGTGCCGCTGGGGTATGCATCGGCCAAATTGGCGCCCTATCTGCTCGCCTGCATGCTGACAGGCGCAGTGGTGTTTTATGCCCTGCTCCGCTCAGGGCTGAGTCGGCGCTTGCCTGACCCGAACCTGGTCATGGCGCAAGCCCTTTACTGTGCACTCACCGTGGCCGTGGGTTATCTGACGGTACACATGCACTTTCGAGGCGTCGTGCTGGCCTTCATGCCGGCGATCCTGTTGCCCACACAGTTTGCCCTGTCGCCACGGCGCATTCGTCAGCTGACCCTGGCCATGTTCCTGCTGTTGATCGGCACGACTGCGGTCAACTGGTACGTCAACGAGGGAGAAACTCACATCTACGGCGACATCCTGCGGTGTGCATATGTCAGTGCCATCTTGCTGGCAGTGTGTGAGGTGGCCCTGCGCGTCAGCCGCGCCCGACACGACATGAAGCTCAAAAGCGAAGCCTTGGCCAAGGCACTGCACAAGGTGGAGCACATGGCCTCTCACGATCAACTCACCGGCTTGATCAACCGGCACCGCATGCACGAGATCCTGGACAAGGAATGGCATCGACTGCAGCGCCAGCATCATCCCACCACCCTGATCATGATGGATCTGGATCACTTCAAGCGCGTCAATGACAGCCACGGTCACCAGGTAGGCGATGCCGTCTTGCGGCAGTTTGCGCTGCTGGCCGACACCTGCCTTCGTGACGCCGACGTGGTAGCGCGCTGGGGCGGAGAAGAGTTTCTGGTGTTTTGCCCAGACACCACCCCTGAGCAGGCTCTGGTCGCCCTGAATCGCCTGCGCGAGCAAGTGCGCTTCCAGCCCTTCCTGGGGCAGCATCCCAGCGTGACCATCACCTTTTCGGCCGGTTTGGCTGCGGTTCGCCCGAGCGAGAGCATGGAGAGCGCCATTGATCGCGCTGACCAGGCGCTGTACCAAGCGAAAGAGGCGGGGCGTGATCGCTTCATGCAAAGCCCATAATATGGCTGGCTGACGCTTTTCACCTACCCCATGGATCTGGTCTTCCCCCACACCTTCGTGCCCTGGTTTCGTTCGGTGGCACCCCACATCCACGCCCATCGAGGCAAGACCTTCGTGGTCGCCTTGTCGGGGGAGTTGATTGCGGCCGGCAAGCTCGAGAGCTTCGTACAAGACCTTGCGCTGATGCACGCCATGGGCATCAAGATCGTGCTGGCGCACGGCTTCCGCCCCCAGCTGGAAGAGCAGCTGCGCGCCAAGGGGCAGACCTCGCACTTCAGCCATGGCATGCGCATCACCGACCCGGTGGCGCTCGACTGTGCCCAGGAGGCCGCCGGCCAACTGCGCTACGAAATCGAGGCCGCCTTCTCGCTGGGCTTGCCGAACACGCCCATGGCTGGCGCGGCCATCAGCCTGATCTCCGGCAACTTCATCACGGCCCGCCCCGTCGGCATCGTGGACGGCGTGGACTTCATGCACACCGGTCTGGTTCGCAAAATCGATGCTGTGGCCGTGCGCCGCGCCATCGACACCGGTGCCCTGGTGATGCTCTCGCCTTTCGGGTTTTCGCACACCGGTGAAGCGTTCAACCTGAGCATGGAAGACGTGGCCACCAGCGCAGCCATCGCCTTGCAGGCCGACAAGCTGGTCTTCGTGACCGAAGTGCGCGGCATCTTGCAGAGCATCGTCGCCGACCCGGCCCGTGCGGTGGCCCTGGAGGCGCGCCAGTACGATCCCGATGAAGAGGTGGACCAGGAACTCGCCTTGGCCGATGCCAAGCGCCTGCTGGCCGCGCTGCCCAACCCTACCCAGCCTACGGATACGGCGTTCTACCTGCAACACGCCGTGAAGGCGGCCGAAGGTGGCGTGGAGCGGGTGCACATCATCCCCTACCGGGTGGATGGTGCCTTGTTGATGGAGGTGTTCACCCACGATGGCGTGGGCACCATGATCGTCGACGAGAAGCTGGAAAGCCTGCGTGAGGCCACGCCCGATGACGTGGGCGGCATCCTGCAGTTGATCGAGCCCTTCGAACAGGACGGCACCCTGGTCAAGCGCAGCCGGACCGAGATCGAACGCGATGTGGCCCAGTACACCGTGATCGAACACGACGGTGTGATTTTCGGATGCGCCGCGTTGTACCCCTTCCCTGAAGCCGGCACGGCCGAGATGGCTGCGCTGACGATTTCGCCCAGCGTGCAGGGCCAGGGAGACGGCGAACGCATCCTCAAACGCATCGAGCAACGCGCACGCGCAATGGGCCTATCCACATTGTTTGTATTGACAACGCGTACCATGCACTGGTTTATCAAACGCGGCTTCGCGCCGGTCGATCCGAACTGGTTGCCCGAGGCCCGCAAGCGCAGCTACAAGTGGGACCGGCGCTCTCAAGTGCTGGTCAAGCACCTCAAGTGATTTTTCTTCAGAACTGACAAGACGACACCATGGCACGCACCATCCAATGCAAGCACCTCAACAAGGAAGCCGAGGGACTGGATTTCGCCCCCTACCCCGGCGAGCTGGGCAAGCGCATCTACAACGAGATCAGCAAGGAAGCCTGGCAGATGTGGCTCAAGCACCAGACCATGCTGGTCAATGAAAACCGCCTGAACCTGGCTGACGCCCGTGCACGCCAGTACCTGGCCCGGCAGATGGAGCAGTTCTTCTTTGGCGAAGGTGCCGAGCAGGTGCAGGGCTACGTGCCGCCGTCGGCCTGAGGCAGACTGACTGGCGTACGGCCGAAACGCCTGAAAAGACAAAGCCGACCCTGGGTCGGCTTTTTTCATCGCTGATTCAGGGGCTCAACGGGCCTTGCCCTCCACCACACGATGCCTCGACGGGCGGAAAATCCACCAAGTGCGCAAGGTGCTGGTAGCCAGGGTGAACAGGGCCCCCAGAGCTTCCAGCCCCTCTTCCAGCATCAAAGCCGACAGCACACGCAAATCGGTATCGGGCGTGTCTCGATGCCCCGCCCACCCTTCTGCCAGTTGCGCGCACACCAACAGAGCGAATGCAATGGCCAAAAACTGACCATCCGGCCTGCGCCAGCCGCGGTCGCGCCACAGGTAACGCACAGTAGACGTCACGCTGACCAGCAAAGACGCCAGCAAGGTCAGGACGATCACACCGGTGATCAGGCGACGCGCCGGATCGATGCTGACATCAACGTAGTAACGCCAGCTGAGCAAGGCCTTGCCGCTGGGAACAAGCTCCGGCGGCAAACCCGCCTCCCGCACGCCCATCAGCAACATCACCAGCGCAAAGGCCAGAGGCAGCCACCGCCGAGCGCCCAGCGCACGGCCCAGGGTCCACACCGCGGCAGCCAGCCAGATCCACACCGAGCCCTGCTCGATGGGGCCCACCTCAGACCCCAAATGGAACACGGTCTCGCGCGCCAAGATGAGCGGCGCCAGACACAAGGCCAGCACAGCCACGGTCAGGAAGCGCAGCCCCCACTTCAAATGCAGATTCATATCGCGTCTTGGGTCTTGGGGCCCAAAAACGCGCAATTATGACAAGATTGTGTCAATGATTCTCATTAACAACCATCTGACGTCATGTTTCATGCGGGCATCAAGAAATCCCGGCTGATGCCATAACCCAAGTCACTGACCCGGTCGAGGAACTGGGTCAGGTAGGCGTGCAGACCAGTCGCCAGGATCTCGTCAATGCGGCTGAACTGCAGATCAGCACGCAGACGACCAGCGCGACGGATGGTTTCATGGCTCTGGTCATTGGCCACAGCGCGCAGGTTGCTCACCACCTCATCCATGCAATACACCAGAGAGCGCGGCATCTCGGCACGCAAGATCAGCAACTCGGCCACCTTCTCAGGGCGAATGACGTTGCGATAGACCTTGCGGTACACCTCGAACGCCGACACGCTGCGCAGCACCGCCGACCAGTGGTAAAAGTCGACCTCCTTGCCCTCGTTGCCAATGCCTGAGCCAAAGAACTCGGTGTTGCGGGCGTGGAACTTCACGTCCAACAGACGCGCGGTGTTGTCGGCCCGCTCCAGGAAGGTGCCGATGCGCTGAAAGTGAAAGGACTCGTCCTGCAGCATGGTGCCCAAGGTCACGCCACGAGACAGGTGTGAGCGGAACTTCACCCACTCGAACAGCTCACCCGGGTCTTTCGCCAGCGCACCTTCCTTGACGAGGCGGTTGTACTCCAGCCAGGTCTGGTTCATGGTCTCCCACACCTCGGTGGTGAGGGCGCCACGCACGGCCCGCGCGTTCTCGCGCGCGGCACGCAAACAGTTCAGGATGCTCGACGGGTTGTTGGCGTCGGTCACCATGAAGGCCATCACGTCACGGGCGTTGACCGTGTCGTAACGCTTCAGGTACTCGGGCATCAACTCGCTGATGCTCAGCAAGCCCTTCCAGCCTTGCAAGGCCGCCTCGCTGGACTGCGGCAGCAGCGAGGTCTGGTAGTTGACGTCCAGCAGGCGGGCGGTGTTTTCGGCCCGCTCCATGTAACGGGCCATCCAGAACAGGTGGTCGGCGGTGCGCGACAGCATGGGCTTGATCTCCAGGTGTGAGGCGTTGCTGGCTCGCAAGGCCCCCGTGGCAGTCTCGATCAGATGGGCGGGCAGATGGTCTTCAATGCGTTCGTTGAGCATGATGCTTCCCTTCTTTGTCGGTGTCTTACTCTTCCAGCACCCAGGTGTCCTTGGTGCCGCCGCCTTGTGAGCTGTTGACCACCAGCGAGCCCTCTTTCAAGGCCACGCGGGTCAGGCCACCGGGCACCATCTGCACCTCCTTGCCTGACAGCACAAAGGGCCGCAGGTCGATGTGGCGCGGCGCGATGCCGGACTCGACATAGGTGGGACAGGTGGACAGCGAGAGCGTGGGCTGGGCGATGTAGTTGCTGGGGTTGGCCAACAGCACCTTGCGGAAGTCTTCGATCTCGGCCTTGGTGGCGGCTGGGCCGACCAGCATCCCATAACCACCCGCGCCATGAACCTCCTTGACGACCAGATCGGCCAGGTTGTCGAGCGTGTACTTCAGGGCATCCGGCTCGCGGCAGATGTGCGTGGGCACGTTCTGCAGGATCGGCTTTTCGCCCAGGTAGAACTCGATCATCTTGGGCACGTAGGGGTAGATGGACTTGTCATCGGCGATGCCCGTACCGAAGGCATTGGCGAGCGTGACGTTGCCGGCGCGGTAGGCACGCAGCAGGCCCGCCACCCCCAGGGTCGAGTCCTTGCGGAAGACCTCAGGGTCCATGAAGTCGTCGTCTACCCGGCGGTAGATCACGTCCACGCGCTGAGGACCCCGGGTGGTGCGCATGTAGACGAAGTCGTCCTTGACGAAGAGGTCCTGCCCTTCGACCAGTTCGATGCCCATTTGCTGCGCCAGGAAGGCGTGCTCGAAGTAAGCCGAGTTGTGCATGCCCGGGGTCAACACCACCGCAGTGGGCTCGTTGACGGAGGCCGGTGCCATGGCCCGCAGGGTGTCGAGCAGCAAGTCCGGGTAATGCGCCACCGGGGCCACGCGGTGCTCGGCGAACAGCTCTGGGAAGAGGCGCATCATCATCTTGCGGTTTTCGAGCATGTAGCTCACCCCGCTGGGCACGCGCAGGTTGTCTTCGAGCACATAGTAGGTGCCCGAGCCGTCCGGATTGCAAGCCCGCACGATGTCGATGCCTGAAATGATGGAGTAGATGCCCCCCGGCACATTCAGGCCCATCATCTCCTTGCGGAACTGGGCGTTGTTCAGCACCGGCTCGGCCGGGATGACGCCAGCCTTGAGGATCTCCTGGTCGTGGTAGATGTCGTCCAGGAAGCGGTTCAAGGCGGTGACCCGCTGCTTGAGACCCTTCTCCATTTCGCGCCATTCGGCCGCCGGGATGATGCGTGGGATCAGGTCGAAAGGAATGAGGCGTTCGGTGCCCGAACCATCCTCGTCCTTGTCGCCGTACACCGCGAAGGTGATGCCCACGCGGCGGAAGATCATCTCGGCTTCGTCACGACGGGAGCGCATCAGCTCCCCCGCCTGACGTGCCAACCAGCGCTCGTATACCTTGTAGTGATCTCGCACCGCCGTTTCGGCGCTGTGCATTTCGTCAAAGAATCGCATCGCTTGGTCTCTCATCGGGCTCACACGTTGACCGTGTGCAGGAGTCAATGCATGGACTGTGCCAACACCTTGTCACACGCAGGGGCATGGGCACGGTTTCAGGGCGTGCCCCATCTTGGGGCTGGGTTCGACAAGCCGCTTCCCTCGGCCAACAAGCGGGTGGTGACGCGCACCAAAAGGGTGTGCTCGCCCCCGCCGCGGATGACACCGCGCAGGGGTGTGACGTCCCCAAAGTCGCGACCGTGGGCCACACGCACGTGGTGCAGGCCCGGCACGCAGGCGTTGGTGGGGTCCAGGTCCAGCCAATCGTCGGCCGCGTCCAGGCCCAGGCCCGGCACCCAGACGCTGAGCCAGGCATGGGAAGCGTCCGCCCCCACCAGAGGCGCCTGGCCCGGCGGCGGCAAGGTCAGGAGGTAGCCACTGACGTAGCGGCCGGCGAGACCACAGGCGCGCAGGCAGGCCAGCATGAGGTGGGCAAAGTCCTGACACACGCCTCGCCGTTGCGCGAACACGGTCAGCACCGGGGTGGAGATGTCGGTGGACGCCGGGGCGTAGGTGAAGTCGCGGTGGATGCGCTGCATCAGGTCGATGGCCGCCTCGGCCAAAGGACGCTCGTCTTGCAGGGATTCGGCCGCGTAGGCGCGCAACTCGGGCAGCATGGGCACATAGGGCGACGCGTGCAGGTACTCGCTGGCAGGCTCGAAAGGCGCGTGCGAACGGTAGCGCAGGCGCTCGCGCACCTCGGCGCAGGTTGGCCCCTGGCTTGGCTGCAGGCCGGCATAGCGCTCGCGCACCAGCACCTCGCTCACCGCCTTGACACGCAACTCGCCATGCGCCGCATGCAAGGCGAAGTGCGCGCGGCTGTTGCCGTGGCTGTCGGTGCGGGTGTGGTGCTGGGCCGGATGCGGGTGCACCGCCATGTCGAACTGCCGCAGCGCTTGCCCGGCGTCAGACAGTGGGCGCAGGCAGGCCACGTGCAGCGCCTGCTCCACCGGCACGCTGTAGGTGTAGAGGGTTTCGTGCTCAACCCGCAAGCGGGCCCAATCGGCTTGAGGAGCGAGGTGCGGTTGAAGCGTGGGATGCGTCATGCACTCACCATGGAATCAGTGGGTTCGGCATGGGCGAAGTACAGGCGCCCGACCTCGTCGGACAGACGCCAGCTGGCCTCCAGCAAGCGATCGAGCAAGCCCAACACCGCAGCATGGCCTCTCACCGGGTCACACAAGGCCGCTAAGGTGGCGCCCACGCCCTCATGCGGCAAGAGTGCCAGCAGGTCGGCCGGAGAACCCGCGCGCGCGGGCAGCTTGCCCAGCTCGGTGCGCAGGCGGCGCACGACGCAGGCCAGCGAGCGCTGGTTGGCATCGTCCATGACCAGCAGCGCCACCAAGGCGGGCACCTCCAGGCGGCGCTGGAAGCGGGCGCGGAAGGTGATGGTGCTGTCGAACATCTCCAGGATCTGGTCGAAGCCCTGTGGTTGCTGCAATGCTTGGTGAGTCCAGAAGGACTTGAGGATGTGCGCGTGGCCATGCAGTCGCTCAATCAGGCGACCCACCGTGAGCAGGCGCCAACCAGGATCACGCGTCATGCTGTCCGACTGGGCTCCGGTGACGGCGCCCAGTTGCACGCTCAGGTGGGCCAAGGCGTCCTGCACGGTGTTGACGCGTGCAGCCAGGTTCGCAGGATCCAGCGGACCGCTGGAGCGCAAGGCCTGTTGGAAATCGGCGGCCATGGCACGCAGCAGGCGTGCGTGCGCGGGCGACAGGCGCTCGCGCAAGGCCTGCGCGGTGCGGGTGAGCTCGGACAGGTTGAAGGCCAGGCTGTAAGCGCCCTGCCCTGCCTGGGCATCGCCCAAGGCCTCCAGGGCCACGCGCTCGAACACACGGTTGGACCTGTCGAGTGCGGGGGTGTCGGCAGGCACCATGCCGAACTGCACGCCCAACTCTGACAGCGCTTTCAGCAAGGCCGGCTCGGGATCGTCGTCCTCTGCCCGCAGGCTGATGAGGCGCTCGGCCAGACGCAACTGCTGCTCGCAACGCTCGGTGTAGCGCCCCATCCAGAACAGGTTTTCGCCGGTGCGGCTGGCCACCGGTCGCTGGCGTTGCTCCAGCTCCTCCAGCTTGATGGACTTGGGCAACATCGAAAACGCGTCGATGGGCTCCTGGCTGATCACCCAGGTGTCCAGCGAACTGCCCCCCAGTTGCAGGGACACCGGCCCGTCGTCGCGGGTTGCAATGCGGGTCATGCCGCCAGGCAGGACACGCCAGCCGCCTCGCCCGTCCGACAAGGCGTAGACCCGCACCGAGGCACTGCGCAAGCTCAGACCGCCCTCCGACCAGACGGGGGTCTGACCATAGGGCATGAAGGTCTGCACGGTGTAGGCCGCTGGGTCTTCGTCCACCGCCTCTTCCCAGGCGCGGACCTCCTGGGGCGTGAGGCTGGCACCGAGCACCGTCTCCTTCAGTCCTTTGCGACGCGCCGACACCCCACCCGGTGTGTTCAACAAGGGATAAGTGGGGCGGATGACCTGACGGGCCAGCTGCGGCCGCACGGCCTCCCACGCCGAGGCCTCGCCACACCACCAGCTCGGCAAGGACGGCAAGATCAGGTCTTCGCCCAGCAGGTGCGAGGACAAGGCCGGCAGGAAGCCATGCACTGCAGGTGACTCCAGGAAACCGGTGCCCAGTGCGTTGGCCAGCACCACATTGCCAGCCCGAACCACCTGGGTCAGGCCCGGGATGCCCAAGGTCGAATCGGTGCGCAGCTCCAGCGGGTCGCAGAAGTCATCGTCCAGGCGGCGCAGCAGGCCGTGGATGGGCGTCAAGCCCTGCACGGTCTTGAGGAACAGGCGGTCGTCGCGCACGATGAGGTCGCAGCCCTCCACCAGGGGCAGGCCCAGGTAACGCGCCAGGTAGGCGTGCTCAAAGTAAGTCTCGTTGTAAGGGCCGGGGGTGAGCAGCGCCAGGCTGGGCGTGTCGCCCTGGGCGCAGGGTTGCGCCAGCGTGCTGATCGTGTCCAGCAACTGGCGGTAGGTGCTGGCGAGATGCTGCACATTGAGCGCCCGGTAGGCCTCGGGGAAAAGACGGGACACGATCAGGCGGTTTTGCATGACGTAGCCCAGTCCCGACGGAGCCTGGGTGCGTTGCCCCACCACCCACCAGGCACCATCCGGGCCGCGCGCCAGGTCAAACGCCACCACATGCAGGTACACGCCCCCCAAAGGTTGCGTGCCTTGCAGGCCACGCAGGTAACCGGGGTGGCCCAACACCAGCGCGGAAGGCAACAAGGCCTCGCGCAACAGGGTTTGCGCCCCGTAGGTGTCCACCAGGATGCGGTTGAGCAAATCGGCACGCTGGGCGATGCCGCGCTCCAGCCAGGGCCACTCCTCAGGCGAGATCAAGTGCGGCAAAGGCTCCAGCGACCAGGGTCGGCTGCTGCCGCCCGCGGCGTTGTAAACGTTGTAGGTGATGCCGTCTTCGCGAATCTGACGCGCCAGTGCCTCCTGACAGCGGCTGAGCTCGGCCAAGGGTGTGCCCAGTTGCTCGGCCAGGGCCCGCCAGACCGGCCGCAACTGGCCATTGGGCAGGCGCAACTCGTCGTGATGCCCCGGCTCGACGGGGCGAGCCTGGCTGAGCCACGCTTCGGCCCAGTCGGAGGTCGGTGACGAAGAAAGCGAGGAAATAGGTAGCGGCATGTTGAGAAGAGAAGCGACTTCGGCCTGTCTCGGATTCTCAACCACGCAAGCAATTAATTGGCCAACGTTCAGTCTTATTGCACGACATGGCCGACTTTGTCTGGCCTGCGCCATACAAATGGAAAACCCTATATCAAACTGCAGCACCAGACCTTGATCGACCTCAAACTGCAACGATTTGAAACCATGTCACTCCTGTCTCAACTCAAGATTGGCCAGCGCCTGGCTCTGGGCTTTGGTTTCCTGGTGGCCCTGTTCATTGCCGTTCAGGTTTTTGGCGCTTTTCAGGCCAACAAGCTCAACCGAAACACGCTTGCATTCAGCGAGAACATCGTGCCCTCCTTGACCGTCATCTACAAGGTCAAAGATCAGCTGGACCTGAGCCGTCGATTGCAATTGCGCGCCTTGTCCACGACGACGGAGTCTGAGCGCCTCAGCGCGCTCCAGGAAGCACAGAGTGCGCAGGCCAAAGCCAAACTATTGCTCAGCGAGTACGACCAACTGGTGGCCGATGCCGAGGATGAACAACGTCTCAATGCGGTCAAATCCAAAGCAGAGACCTATGGCGAGCTGAGCGTCAAGTCGGCCCAATTGGCCGCCCAAGTGGATGCAGATCCAGCCCAACTCGAGGTCTATCACCATCTGGTTGCCAAAGAAGGCCGGGCCAGCTTCGACGAACTGAACAAGGCCGTTGAGCAATGGTGGGCGTACAACGAGACGCTGTCCGCCCAGCTCTCTGATGCCAGCAAGCAAACCAATACGCAGGTGATCGTGATGATCAGCGCGGCTGTCGTGGTGGTACTGGTGAGCTCTTTGCTGATTGCCCTGTTCACCACACGCGCCATCACCGTGCCGCTCCAGGAAGCTGTGCATGTGGCTGAGGCTGTCGCCTCCGGTGACCTGCGCTCGCGCATTGTGGTCAAGAGCAAAGACGAGACAGGACAGTTGATGTCTGCCCTCAAGGTCATGAACGAACAACTTTCGCAGCTTGTCAGCCAAGTGCGCCTCAGCAGCGACAACATCGCCACAGGTTCGGCCCAGATCGCCACCGGCAACGCCGACTTGTCGCAGCGCACAGAGGAACAGGCGTCCAACCTTCAACAAACCGCTGCTTCAATGGAGCAAATCAGCTCCACCGTGCTGCAGAACGCCGACACAGCGCGTCAAGCGGTACAAATCGCCTCGGGCGCCTCTGCTGCCGCCAGCCAAGGTGGCGAGGTCGTGCAGAAGGTGGTTGTCACCATGGGCGACATCTCACAGTCAAGCCGCAAGATCTCCGACATCATCTCGGTCATTGACGGCATCGCTTTCCAGACCAACATCCTCGCGCTGAATGCGGCCGTCGAAGCGGCACGTGCGGGTGAGCAAGGTCGCGGCTTCGCGGTGGTGGCTGGAGAAGTTCGCACGCTGGCGCAGCGCAGTGCCAACGCAGCCAAGGAAATCAAGACACTCATCAACGAAAGCGTGGAAAAAGTTGAAGCGGGTGCCACGCTGGTCAACGAGGCCGGCGAACAAATGCACGGCATCGTCACCCAAGTGCAACGCGTGACCGACCTCATTGCCGAGATCGCCGCAGCCACGCAGCAGCAGTCGTCCGGCATCGGTCAGGTCAGCGACGCGGTATCACAACTGGATCAAGTCACTCAGCAGAACGCCGCGCTGGTAGAGGAATCTGCCGCTGCATCGGAGAGCCTCAAACATCAGGCTCAAGCCCTGAGCGACGTGGTCTCCGTGTTCAAGGTCTGATCAAACCAAGGGGTGGGCAACACGTTCGCCGCTCGCCCCGCCCAGCAACTCGTCAAGGCAGCGCAACAAGGCCACCACGTCCAAAGGCTTGGTCAGGTAGGCCGCGAACCCGCGATCCTTGGCCGCATGCACGCGATCCGGCATCGCGTCGGCCGACAGGGCCACACGGGGCACATGACGCAGGCGCGGATCAGCCTGCAGGGCGTCATCCAGCTCGAAACCCGTCATGTCGCCCAGGTGCATGTCCAGCAAGAGCAGATCAGGCGGCGCCGCCGTGATCAGGCTCAGGGCGTCTCGCCCGCTGGTCGCGACCTTCAGCGCCCAGGCAGGCCGCAGGGTCATGATCTGTCGCACCAGTTGCACATTGACCTCGTTGTCCTCCGCATAGACGATGGTCGCTGCGTGAGGCAATGGAGCGATCTCGTCACCCAGTGCAGCAAAGCTTGATGGCTCCGCGACTTCTCCGACTGGCAACGTGACGGTGAACGCACTGCCCACGCCATGCTGGCTCTCAACGGACAGGGTTCCATCCATCAAAGCCAGCAGGCGTTGCACGATCACCAGCCCGATGCCCGTGCCTTCGATTCCGCTCTGCTCTGCCCCCAATCGGTTGAAAGGCTCAAACAGGTGGTCAAGCTGTTCAGGCGTCAGTCCCCGTCCGGTGTCAGACACCGCACACCGAACCAGATCGCCCTCGGACCACACCTGCACGCGCACCATCCCACCAGCGTGGTTGTACTTGATGGCATTGCTCAGCAGGTTCACCAACACCTGACGCAGACGCACCCGATCGGCGCGAACTGTGAGCTCGGCATCTTGAGGGGCAATGTCCAGGCGGACACGCGCCTGCTCCGCCGCATCGGCCACCATGCTCACGGCATCGTGCAACACGGTCTCCAGGTGCAAGGACTCCACCGACATGGGCAGGGAGCCAGCCTCGATGCGCGACAGATCGAGCACGTCGCTGATCATCGCCAGCAGGTGTGCCCCTGCGCGCTCGATCAAACGCACCTTGCGCAACTGGTCGTCCAGCAGCGGCTGCTGGGGGTCCATCCGCAGCAGCTGTGCAAAACCCAGCACGGCGTTCAACGGGGTGCGCAACTCGTGGCTCATGCGAGACAGGAACTCGGACTTGGCCTGGCTGGCGCGCTGCGCGGTTTCCGCCGCCACACAGGCTTCTTGATACAGCTTGTGTTCGGTGATGTCAGCGATGTAGCCACAGCGAACCTCATGCCCATCGGCATCCAGGCCCGAGATCGAATCAGCCGCACACCAACGCCACTCACCACGCGCGTTGCGCACGCGAAACTCGCTGTGCAAGCGCACCGAACCGGCCATGGCGGCGTCCCGTTGCTGGAAGAACAGAGCCAGATCTTCCGGCATCACACGGTCGTACAAGACCCAAGGTGAGGTCATGGCCTGCTCTGGTGTGGCGCCAAACATTTCGCGCACGCCTTCACTGACGAAATCAAGGTGTCCACCCACGTCCGCACCAGCCCGGAACACATAGATCATGCCTGGCAGGTTGTGGGACAAGGCTGTGAGCAGCGCATTGCGCTCGTTCAGCCAGGCGGCGTGTCGCTTGCGATCGGTGATGTCGTTGAAAACGCAATACCAGCGCAGTCGCCCATCCTCCACCTGATGAGCGCGTGCCTGCACAGCGAACCATCGAAGACCGTGGACGGGTGAGATCACCCGGCAGTCCATCTCAAAGGGATCCAGGGTGCGCGCACTGTTTTCGATGGTGTTGAACAGCACAGGCTGTTCTTGCGGGTGCACCAGATCTGCCAGACGCTGCCCGAGCAAGCGACCCTTTTCATAACCCAGGGCCGTACAAGCCAGCTGATTGACATCGTCGATGCACCCCCGGTGATCCATGATCACCTGGGCGGCGGGCGAGAGATCAAAGGCGGTCTGGTACGGCGAAAGGGGCGCAAACACGAATGAGGCCGAGTCATGACAACAGTGGGCCCTTGATTAAACCTCAGAATGGACGGCGGGCCACGTAACAAGCCGCGTCAGGACCGCACCCGGGCACGCCGCAAGTCCAGCGTCAACGGGTGTTCGATGCCGGGTTGCAGCGGCTTGATGGACATCTTGCCCGGCGTGTGCCCCATGCGGAAGAAGCGCGCCAGGCGCCGGCTTTCCGCCTCATAGGCATTGATCGGGAAGCTGTCGTAATTGCGGCCACCAGGGTGGGCCACGTGATACTGACACCCGCCCACCGAGCGCTGCAGCCAACTGTCCACCACATCCAGCGTCAGCGGCGCATCGGCTTCGATGGTGGGGTGCAGACACGAGGGCGGCTGCCAGGCCCGATAGCGCACCCCGGCAACGTACTCGCCCACGCGACCGGTCGGATGCAGCGGCAAGACCTCGCCATTGACGGTGATCACATGGCGATTGGGGTTCAAGCCTGTGGCCTTCACCTCGATGCGCTCCAGAGACGAGTCCACATAGCGCACCGTGCCCCCGGCCGAACCCTCCTCACCCATCACATGCCAGGGCTCCAGGGCTGCGCGCAGCTCGATGTGCACGCCCGAAGCGGCCATGTCGCCGATGTGCGGGAAGCGGAAGGAGAAATGCGGCGCAAACCAGGCCGGCTCGAAAGCAAAGCCCGCCTGATTCAGTTCCGTCAGCACGTCGGCAAAGTCTTGCTCGACAAAGCTGGGCAGCAAGAAGCGATCGTGCAAGGCGGTGCCCCAACGGGTCAGGCGCTGCGCCCCGTGACCGCGGTAAGGCTCACGCCAGAACCACGCCACCAAGGCGCGCAACAAGAGCTGCTGAACCAGGCTCATCTGGGCATGCGGCGGCATCTCGAACGCACGCAGCTCCAGCAGTCCGAGGCGCCCCGTCGGCCCATCGGGCGAGTACAGCTTGTCGATGCAGAACTCGCTGCGGTGCGTGTTCCCGGTGGCATCGATCAAGAGATTGCGCAGGGTGCGGTCAATGATCCAGGGCGGACACTCCCCGTACATCGCCATCTGCCGCTCGATCTCGGCCAGCCCCAACTCGACCTCGTAGACCTGGTCGGTGCGGGCCTCGTCCACGCGCGGCGCCTGACTGGTCGGCCCGATGAACAGGCCGGAGAACAAGTAGGACAGCGACGGGTGGTTGTGCCAGAAGGTCAGCAGGCTGGGCAACAGATCCGGCCGACGCAAGAAGGGGCTGTCTGCGGGCGTCGCGCCTCCCAGCACGAAGTGATTGCCGCCCCCCGTGCCGGTGTGCCGTCCATCCACCATGAATTTCTCGGTCGACAGTCGGGTTTCGTGCGCGGCCTGGTACAGGAACTCGGTGTGGTCCACCAGTTGCGCCCAGCTGGACGCCGGATGGATGTTGACTTCGATGACGCCCGGATCCGGGGTGACCTGCAGCAGCTTGAGACGGGCGTCGCGCGGAGGTGGATACCCCTCCAGCACGATGGGCATGCCCAACTCCTCCGCCGTCGCTTCCACGGCGGCGAGCAGGTCGAGGTAGTCATCCAGCACAGGCAGGGGCGGCATGAACACATACATGACACCCCCACCGCGCCCCTCCCTTTCAACCTTGGGGCCACTTGCACGATCGGGGTTGCGCACTTCCACGCACAAAGCGGTACGGGTGATCCAGGCGGCGGACTCAAAGGCGGCAGGCACCGCATTGGCATTCGCGGGCAAGTCGCCCCACTCACCGTTGCGTGCAGCCCCGCCCAGCCCCCCGACCCCTTGCCCCTGCACAGACACGGCGCCACCTTCTGCAAAACCGCCACCCACGCTGTGCGGCGCGTACTGCGTGCGCAACTGGCTGGCATCCGGCAAGGCATCGCGCGGTGCGAAGGGGTCGTGGGCGTGCACATAGGGGTAGTCGGCCTTCGACACCCACGGCAAGGCATCCAGAGGCAGGCGGTAGCCCATGGGCGAGTCGCCTGGGATCAGGTACATGCGCTCATCGCGGAAATGCCAGGGACCGCTGAGCCACGGGGCACCACCCGGGACGCCCTCACCACGCCGAATCGGCAGCACGAAGCCCACCTCGTGGTCCAGTCCCTGGTCGAACACCCGACGCAAGCGCACGCGCTCCATTTCGTCGTCCAGACGGGCGTCAAAGGGGTCCACGTTCACCGGCAGACGGCGTTCACGCCACAGGTAGTAGAACGTGTCTTCATAACCCGGCTGAACATGCGCTCCGCCCACGCCCAGCTTGTCGGCCAGAGTGTGGATGAACAGTCGGGCATCGTCGGTGCTGTAGCGCACCGCGCTGTGCTCGTCGGCAAACAACAGGGGGTTGTGCCAGCAAGGCTGACCATCGGTGCGCCAGAAGATGGACAAGGCCCACCGGGGCAATTGCTCGCCGGGATACCACTTGCCCTGACCAAAGTGCAAGAAGCCGCCCTCACCATAGCGCGCGCGCAGTTTGTGCACCAATTCGGTGGCCAGCCCGCGTTTGGTGGGCCCGAGCGCATCGGTGTTCCACTCCGCGCCATCACGGTCATCGACCGACACAAAGGTTGGCTCCCCACCCATGGTCAGGCGCACATCGCCTGCCGTCAAAAGGCTGTCCACCTCGTGGCCCAAAGCATCGATGGCCCGCCATTGCGCCTCGGTGTAGGGCTTGGTCACACGTGGCGACTCGAAAATACGGGTGATGGCCATGTGGTGGTCGAACTCGCATTCGCACTCGTCCACAGCGCCAGACACCGGCGCAGCCCCGGTCGGCTCGGGGGTGCACGCCACCGGAATATGCCCCTCCCCCGCCAGCAAGCCCGAGGTCGGATCCAGGCCAATCCAGCCGGCACCAGGCAGGAAGACCTCGCACCAGGCGTGCAGGTCTGTGAAGTCCACCTCGGTGCCCGATGGGCCATCCAGGGCCGCCACGTCGGCCTTGAGCTGAATGAGGTAGCCCGATACAAATCGAGCGGCCAAGCCCAGGTGGCGCAAGGTCTGCACCAGCAACCAACCGGTGTCACGACATGAGCCAGACTTGAGCGTCAAGGTCTGCTCCGGTGTCTGCACCCCTGGCTCCATGCGGATGGTGTAGGCAACCTCACTTTGCAGGCGCTGATTCAGGCCGACCAGAAAATCAATTGTGCGCGTCTCGCGGCGGTCAATCGTGTCCAGAAAGGCCTGAAAAGCGGGCGTGGGGGCCGATTTGACCAGATAGGGCTGAAGGTCTTGGAGCGAGGCCGCGTCATACTGGAACGGGAAGGTTTCCGCGTACGGCTCCAGGAAGAAGTCGAACGGGTTGTACACCGCCATCTCGGCCACCAGGTCCACCGTGATCTTGAACTCGGTGGTCTTCTCCGGGAACACCAGGCGCGCCAGGTGATTGGAGAATGGGTCCTGCTGCCAGTTGATGAAATGGCTGGCGGGCTCCACCCGTAGCGAGTACGACAGGATGCGCGTGCGGCAATGCGGTGCCGGTCGCAAGCGGATGACCTGAGGCGACAGGCTCACCGGCCGGTCGTAGCGATAGTGCGTGACGTGATTGAGGGCAACGTGGATGGACACACAGTTCTCCGTGAAACGGTGCTGCCGCAAGCGTGCAGCCTGTGTGTGACATCAGCAAGTTACGGGCCACCAAGCTGGTGCATGCAGGGCCCAAGTCGCACCTAGCCGCCCCACCACGCCAGCAAAACGGGCAAGAGCAGTGCAGTGAGCAGGCCGTTGAGGCCCATGGCCAAAGCTGAAAATGCGCCGCAGGTCTCGCCAATCTGCAAGGCCCGCGAGGTGCCAATGGCATGCGCGCAGGTGCCCAGCGCGGTACCCAGACCTGCGTCGTCGCCGGGCAGCAGTCGGTGAAAAATCCAAGGGCCCACCACGGCCCCCAGCAACCCTGTCACCAGCACGATGGTCGCCGCCAACGCCACATTCGCCCCGACCTCGTGCGCGAGCACCGTCGCCAAGGCAGTGGTCACCGATTTGGTGCTCAAGGCGAGAACCAGCTCGCGGTTGCCACCCAACCAGTGTGCGACCAACATGGCCGTGACCACGCTGACCACGCCTCCCACCAGGATCGCAGCCAGGGTGCTGCGCCAGCGCGCCCCCACATGCTGCAGCTCGGTGTACAGCGGGATCGCCAGAGAGACGATGGACAGACCCAGCATCCAATGCAGGAACTTCGTCGCCTCGAAATAGTGGGCGTATGACATGCCCAGCCCTTTCAGTGCCACGATGACCATGACCACAGACAGCACCAGCGGATGAACGAAGGGAGACTGCCCTGCCTTGCGGTACAGCCAGGTGGCCACTGCATAAGCCGACAAGGTCAGGAACAGCGGAAACAGCTGATGCGTCAGCACCGCCGACGATGCCTGATGCCACAGCGCCATCAACTCAGACATCGTGAGACTGCTTTCCGTCAAGTTTGCGCAACCAGCGAATGGTCAGACCCGTGGCCAGCATGCCCGCCACAATGCTCACCAGCAAGGCCACGGTCAGAGGCCACCAATTGGCTCGCAGCAAGTCTGCCTGCTCCATGATGCCCACGCTGACGGGCACCAGCAGCAGCGGCACCAGCAACAACATGGTGGAGCCTGCTCGCCGCAGCTCCGGCAAATGGCCTTTCCTGGCCAACAAGGCCAGCAGCACCAGCACCATGCCGACCACCGAACCCGGCACAGGCAAGCCTGTCACGGCCACTACCGCCTCGCCCATCAACTGCCCGGCCACCAGCAGTGCCATGCCCTGGATCATTTCTTCACACCCCGCTCAACGCATCTCGAACAATTCCTGATGGAAGTCATCGGGCGATCTGCCTTGAGCCGCCCAATCATCACGCAGCGCCTGTCCAAAGCTGGCCGGCCCACAGAACCAGACGCTGGCCTGCGCCCACTCGGGCACCAACTCGCGAACTCGCTGCGGCGTCAGTCGCCCCTGCTCTGCAGCAATCACCACATGCAGCGTCACACCCGCCTGCTCGGCCCGCTGACGTACGCGTCGGATGAACTCGGCATCAGGCGCACTGGTGCTGTAGAACAGATCAATGGCCTTGCCGTCAGGCTTCTCGCACAAAGCCTGCATGCGCGCGATGAAGGGGGTGATGCCAATGCCACCGGCCACCCAGATCTGACGTGGGTGTCGCCCCTGGAAGGAAAAGCGACCATAGGGCCCCTCCACCTGCGCCACATCTCCCACCTTCACCTTGGATGGCAACGTCTGGGTGTAGTCTCCCAAGGCTTTGATCAGAAAAAACATCTTGCCGTCATCCTTCCAGGCTGACGACATGGTGAACGGATGCGGCCCCTCCCGAGGGTCCAAGGTGACGAAGGCAAACTGCCCCGCCTGATGTCCAGGCCAGCGGCTCTGCAGCGTCATGGCCACACGCAACACCTGGTTGTCGGCGTGGTACTCCACCTCATCCACGACCGCCACGGCACGTCGGGTCTGGCCCACGCGACGGGTCAGGCTCACCAGCGCGGCCAAAGAGCCCCCCGCAAGCAACACCGCCATGACGGGTCCGATGCCCTGAGTCCAGTAGCTGAACTTCATCAGCACAACCGAGTGGTAGACCAGCACCAGGTAAACGACTGCCAGCCAGCGGTGTGTCTTGAAGAAGTAACGGTACGGGAAGCGCTTGATCAAGGCCAACCCGATCATGACCACCGCGGCGTAAAACGCCCACTCGCCCACGTCTTCGGCCAAACCGCGCTGGCTTGACAACCAAGCTTGCAGACCTTCATACACAGGGCGTGCGCCCTTGCGTGCAGGTCTTTCCAACCACCCCCACCCCACAGCCCACTTCACGGCCTCCACCCAGAGCCAGTGCGCGATGGCCATCACCAGCGCGGTGATGCCCAGCCATTTGTGGAGCCGATACGACTTGTCCAGCCCACCGAAGAAGGACTCGATCCGCCCCCTCGGACGCAGCGCGAGCAACATCGCCACACTCATGGCCCCGATCGCAAGGATGCCGGTGTAGTTGAGCATGGCTGTGCGGAAACTGAAGATGGCAAACGCCTCCGACCAGACCGGGTCCGCCGCCAGCCACAAACCGGACAACAAAAGAATCAACCCGACCAGGGTGAGCTGTATGTGTTTCATGGGCGCAGGAGGCAAAGCAGCAGAACCCTTCGAGTCTACGCCTGTCCGACTCAACCTCGGTCGTCGGGACATGGCGTGCACGTTCAAGTCGAATTCGCTGCTTTTTTGCATGCAGATGTGCCGCTCCCGGTATATTCTCAAAATCGGACATGTGAAGCATGGCCTCCCTCACGACCCCACCACGGAGATTCGTCAAATTGCGCCGTTTGCTGTTGCGCCTCGGGATGGCTCTGTGCCTCCCTCTGCTGACATCTCTGCCCCACACGGCGCGTGCAGACACGCCTGTGCTCCGTGTGCTGGCTTGGCCGGGTTATGTGGAATCCGAGGTCGTCAGGGAATTCGAAGCGCGCCATCAGGTCCGTGTCGAACTGACTGTCATCGACACCGACGAGGCGCTCTGGCAAAAAGTCACCGCCACGCAAGGGCCTGCTTTTGACGTGTTCGCGGTCAACACGGCCGAATTGCAGCGTTATGTGGCGAGCAATCACGTGCAACCGATCGACACGACGCGCATTCCGAACATCGAACGGCAACAGCCTCGCTTCCGTCAAACCGCAGCCATCCCCGGTCTGGTACGGCCCAGCCCGCACGGTGAAAGGGTGTACGCCATCCCGTTCACCTACTCGGCCATGGGCCTGATCTACGACAAGCGCCAGATGCAGGTGCCGCCCTCATCCATCCATGCACTGTGGGACTCGCAGTGGCGTGGCAAGGTGATTGCCTACAACGGTGGATCCCACAATTTCTCTCTGGCTGCCCAGACCTTGGGCTTGACAACGCCCTTCCACATCCCGCCAGATCAGCTGGAACCCAGCGTGACCAAGCTGATCGAGTTGCGCCGCAATGCGCTGGGCTTCTACACCCAGCCCGAGGAGTCGGCGCACCTGTTCGTGCGCCACAAGGCCGCCCTCATGTTTGCCAACTACGGCATGCAGCAGGTGCATCTGCTGCGGGCAGCCGGCGTTGACGTGGGCTACGTCATCCCGCGAGAAGGGGCTTTGGCCTGGCTGGACTGCTGGGCCATTCCCCGTGATGCACACCACGCTGCTCTGGCCCATGCATGGATCAACCACCTTCTGGACCGCACGGCCAGCCAGCTGCTCGTCACGCGGCAAGGCCTCGCCAATACCGTTGACCCCGTCGATCAGCGCATGGGCGGCAGCAACCTTGTCTGGCTCCAGCCGGTCGAAGATGCGGCCCAACGTGAACGACTGTGGGGGCGGATCCACACCGGCAATCGCCTGAGCAAGGTCCTGGCACCATGAGGCTGGGCATCGTTTGGCGTACGGGTATTGCCATGGCCCTGATTGGTGTGCTGGCCGCAGGACTGACCGGCTACTACGGCTATACAGAAAGCCGTTCGCTGCTGCAAACCGCGGCCGAGCAAAGACTGTTGACCGCCACACGGGTGCTAGCCCGACAACTCAGTGTGGGACTGGACACCGCCAGCCGAGATGCGCTGATGGTGGCGCAGCACCCTGGCACCATCGTCTTGCTCGATACCTGGCACAGTCAAGAGCCCGACGCCCGGGGCAGCACCATGGCAGCCTTGTTCAAGACCATTTTGCAAACCCGTCCGGAGTATTTCCAGATGCGGCTCATCGCCGTCGCCGACCATGGTGCCGAGCGCGTGAGGGTCGAGCGCAGCGAAGACGGCCTTGCGCGCGCGCCCGAAGATGCCCTTCGGGAGAAAGGTCACTACCCGTTCGTGGTGGAGACCTTGGCGCTGCCCAATGGGGCGGTGTATGTCTCTCGTGCCAGCCTCAACCACGAGACCCATGTTCACGACGTCCGAGCACGCCCGTCTTTGCAAATCGCCACACCGGTCTACGGGGCACATCCACAAGCCATGGGCCTGATCGTCATCGACATCGACCTGGACCGCCTGTTCAAGCAACTCGCTGCCGACCTGCCCGACGCCCTGAGTCTGTATCTGAGCAACAGCGAAGGCGATTTCCTGATCCACCCCGACCCGAAGCAGGCCTTTGCCTTCGATCGCGGTCAGCGCTCCCTGGTGCAGGATGCGTTTCCCGAGACCCGCAAGCTGATCGGAGACCCTTCGGATGACACCCAACAGGTCGTCACCACACAGGCTGCCAACGCATCGAATCAGGCGCTCGTGGCCGCTTTTGTCCGCCACCGCTTGAGTGGCATGCACAACGACGAGGGCTATGTGATCGGTCTGGGCCAGCCCTTGCGTGCCGTGCTCGCCGATGCCGATCAACTGGGGCGAACCAGCTTGCGCATTGTGCTGGCTTTCAGCGCCCTGGCGATCGTGTTGGCAGCGCTGCTGGCGCATCGACTGTCCAAACCTTTGCAGCAACTGCTGCGGGGCATTCGCGAGTTCGGACATGGTGCACATGATGCCCCCCTGCCCTTGCCAGTGCGGCGTCACGACGAGTTTGGCACCCTGGCACGCGCCATTGATGAGATGCAGGGGCAAATTCGCGCCCAGTTCGGCTCACTGGAAGTGAAGCAACAAGAGCTGGACCGACTCGCCAGCCATGACACCCTGACGGGACTGCCCAATCGCCGCCTCTTCATGGACCGTCTGACGCAGGCCATGGCCCGTGCCCGGCGTCACCAAAGCCAACTGGCACTGCTCTTCATCGACCTGGACAACTTCAAGGACATCAACGACAACGAGGGCCATGCCGCCGGTGATGATGTGCTCAAACTGATGAGCCAGCGCATGGGGGCGCTGGTGCGGGAAGTCGATACCGTGGCGCGGCTGGGTGGGGACGAGTTCATCATCTTGCTCGACGGCGCCGACAACCGCGATGAAATCACCCAGATCGCTCAGCGCATGGTGGACGTGTTGCGCCAACCGGTGCTCTACGAAGGCAAGCTGCTGCAGTGCGGGGCCAGCATCGGCATCAGCTGCTTCCCGGACGATGCCACCGACATCACGGAACTGATCGCCACCGCCGATCAGGCCATGTACCGAGCCAAGCACAGCGGTCGCAACCAGCTGTGTTTTGCCTCGCCAGCAGGCCAGGTCAAGTCAGGTCCTTGACCTCGGCCTGGGCGGCGTGCCGCTGTGTGGAGGCGATCACGGCCTCGCGCGAGGTCTCGACCTCGTAGAGACGGCTGCTGCCGATGACCTGCCCGTTGGCTGCCTTGAGGTTGAAATAAGGCTTGCCATTGGCTGACACCTGTCGCTCATAACGGGCATCGTTGGGGGCGTTGGACTTGACCGATGCGATGCCGTTCTCGGCCGAGGCTTTGGACTGGTACAACTCGCTGGTCAGTACGGTTTCACCGTTGTCCGCCTTGAGCACAAAGCGGAACTGGCCGTCTGAGCTTTTGCTCAGCTCGAACATCATCGTCATCTCGGATCCCCTGATGTTGAAACTGGGAAAGCGCCACCCCATGCGGTCGTGACGCGGTGGCCTTCGCCCACTCTGCCAGACTAGGCCTGCGCCGACAAGGCCGCCACCGCCAGCACCACCGCACCGACGCTCACAACAGCCAACCAGAGCGTGCGCACCCGATTTCGCTCAATGCGCTGAACCAGTTGCGCGTTCTGCTCGGCCAACTGCTGGGTCAACTCTGACGAGGCCAGCATCTGGGAGTGCAACTCGGCCACCACACCTTCCAGCTCGCGGATGCGCAACTCCAAGGCAGCGGGGTTCAGCGCCTCAGCGGGCGCAGGCGCAGGCATCGGACCGCTTTGCGGCGTAGCGCTCCCCGTCTTGCCTGAAACGGACTTCCACAACTTCTTGGCACCCTCAGCCACCTTGGGAGCGTTGTTGATGACCTCCGTCCAAGGGACCTGAGACAGAACCGTGAGCCAGCCAATCGCCATGAAACCTCCTACGCCATCCGGTCAACTCACCCCTTTGGGGTTGAGCCCATACTGATTGCCGCCCGGCTGACTGTCTTGCACCGTGAAGAACAACAAGATCAAGCCCCCCAAGAGGGGCAGCAAGGCGATGAGCATCCACCAGCCACTGCGACCGGTGTCATGCAAGCGGCGGACCGTGACGGCCAGACTGGGCAGCAGCACGCCCAAATAGTACAAGCCGCTCAACAACCCGATACCCGCATCGTCATCGAAGCTGCCGGTGATGCTGTCGACGATCACCAGCCCAATGATGGCCAAGCAGTTGAACAGCACAAAGTACCAGTACTCAGCCCGTTGCGCACGGCCGCTGAACACCGCGTACTTCTTCCATACCGAGAGATACCAGTCCATGCCTGAACTCCTTGAAGATGGCAGTTCAACTCCGTGAGTCCCTGACTCCAACATGCCGCCACCCCGCTGTGCACGCCCCCCCGGCGGCGCGACAGACACCACGATCTGGGCACCACACGCCCCGCAGAACTTGGCATCTGGGTGGTTTTGCGCCCCACATTGCGTGCAGAACATCGGCTTCCTCAACTTGAATTGCTATGTATGCTGGAACCATAGCGCATACAGTTGGCTCTGGTGTGTCCAGTTGGACACAGCACATGAGCAAACCGGGCTAACCCTGAGGCCTTGGCCGCGCCAAACAGCAGGATTTACCGAGTTGGGTACGATGAAGCATCCTGTTGACACCTGCCACACCATGTCCGCCACACTCAAGATTGACTTTGTTTCTGATATCTCTTGCCCATGGTGTGCCATTGGATTGTCGTCGCTGCTGCAGGCCTTGGCGCGCCTCCAGGACGAGGTCCAAGCCCGGCTGCAATGCCAACCGTTTGAGCTGAACCCCCGCATGGCCCCAGGCGGCCAGGACATTGGTGAGCACCTGACCGAAAAGTACGGCAGCACCCCAGAGCAACAAGCGCAGATACGCGAGACCATTCGGCTGCGCGGTGCCGAGGCGGGCTTTGAATTCAGCCCTGACGGCCGCGGTCGCATCTACAACACCTTCCAGGCCCACCGTCTGCTGCACTGGGCCGCCGTCGAATATCCGGAGCGACAAGTGGCACTGAAGCTGGCCCTGCTGCAAGCCTGTCACCGAGACCGCCAGGCCATGGACCAACCAGAGGTGCTGCTGGCCGCCGTCTCAGAGGCTGGGCTGGATGTGGATCACGCCCGCGCCATCTTGCAAAGTGACGAGTTTGCCGACGAGGTCCGTGAGCAAGAGTCGTTCTACACCAGTCACGGCATCCACTCTGTACCGGCCGTGATCGTGAACAACCGGCATCTCATTTCAGGCGGCCAGCCCGTGGAGGTGTACGAGCGTGCGCTGCGCGAGATTGCGGCGGCCGCTGAGAGCGAGGCCCCAACGGCCTGACACCCTGGGGCTCAACGCTCGGTCACCCCGGTCACCGCCAGGGTTTGCGTACCGGTCACAATCATGCGCACCATCAGCACCAGTTGCTCGGTCAACTCATGGAGTTTGTCAGGCGGCGCGTCCATCACCGTGGCCCCAATGGCGAACACCAAACGGGTGATGGCCTTCGCCGTCAAGGCCGGCTCAAACAAACCGGTCTTGTTCACTTCGGCCAGACGGATCAAGTCCAGTCGCAACTCTTCCTCAAAGTAGTTGAGCTGACGGTCCACCGCCTGTTTGAAAGCGTCAGAGCCCACCGAGCCCTCGCGCAAGAGAATGTGCAGCAACTTGTCGTCGCTTCGCAGTTGCTCCATGAAGGCCTCGACGGAGCCGCGTACCACGCTGCGGTCGGTGCTGGCACGCTTTCGGGCCTCACCAATGATCTGCCGCAGTGATTCGCCGGCACGCTCGATCAGGGCGACGGCCAACTCGTCCATGTCCCGAAATTGTCGATAAAAGCTGTTGGGGGCAATGCCTGCTTCTCGCGCCACTTCGCGCAAACTCAAGGTCGACACGCTGCGATTGGGCCCAGCCAACTTCAACGCGGCCTCAATGATGTCATCTCGTGAAATGACGGCTTTTCGCCCAGGCGTACCCGGCGTGGTGGGCTTGTTCACAGGGATGTCAGATAGGGCGGTCAGGATGCTGCTCATGGTGTGCGTGGCCAAGGCAACATCATATCGCCCAGCAATTAATGCACAAGTGTATAGACAAATGTTCGCTTGTGCGTATACTTCGTCCATCAAGATTCAAGAACCGCCTCTGTGACCGTTTCCTACTCCGCTTCTCGTGGCCAGGCCAATGTGGCACCCAGCGCTTTGCGCAAGGTGGTGGCACCCTTCGTGAACCCGGGCATCTTCGATTTCTGGGTCAGCAAGTTGAACCCGGCCTGGTCGTGGGACCGCCCGCTGGCCCGCGTGGTTGAACGCAAGGTCGAGGCGCTGGACACCGTCACCTTGCTGCTCAAGCCCAACGCGCACTGCGGCACGTTCGTACCGGGGCAGCACATCAACGTCACCGCCGAGGTGAATGGCCGCCGCACGACGCGCAGCTACAGCCTCACGGGTATTCCGCGCCGCGACGGCCGCCTGTCGCTCACCATCAAGCGGGTGGACAAGGGCGTGCTGAGCACCCACCTCGTGCAACACACGCAGGTGGGCGACGTGCTGGAATTGGGCCCCGCCTTTGGCGAGATGACCTTGCCCGCCAAGCCCGAGGGTGAATGGTTGTTCCTGGCAGCTGGCAGCGGCATCACGCCCTTGATGAGCCTGACGCGCAGCCTGGTCGCGCAAAACATGCCGGTAGACCTGACCCTGATCTACTGGGCCAAGACCCGTGCCGAGTTGTGTTTCGTCCGCGAATTGCGCGAACTGGCGACCCAGTTCCCCCGCTTCAAGCTGCAGTTCGTGCTGGAGAAAGAGCCGCAACTGCTGCAAGGCGAAGAATCGGGCCTGATCAGTGCAGAACAGCTCGCCCGCGTGGTGGGTGACCTGTCGGCGAAGCAGGTGTACGCCTGCGGCCCCAGTGGTTTTGTCGATGCGGCCCGCGGCCTGACGGAAGGCCAGGTGCGCAGCTTCACGGCCGAGGGGTTCACGCCCGTGGCACCCATCACGGTGGCCGATGCGGCCACCGCCACGGTGAAGGTGCACCTGGCGGCCAGCGGACGCGACCTCGAAATCCCCACCAATCTGTCGATTCTGGATGCACTGGAAGCCCAGGGGCTCAAGCCCAAGGTGGGTTGCCGCATGGGCGTGTGCCGCACCTGCGTGTGTACCCGCACTGAAGGCACCACCCTCGACATGCAGTCGGGCGAACAAGACGCCCAGCCGGGCATTGACGTGCGCATTTGCATGACACGCGCCCGCACCGACCTCACGCTTGACCTGTGAAAGTGATTGCTGACATGAGCAAACCGACCAGCCGCGTTCTGAGTGGCGACGAACTGGAGCGCTTCGGCGCCGAGATTGACGACCTGCGCGCCCGCACCGTGGCCGACCTGGGTGAGCGCGATGCACGCTACATCCGCAATGTGTACAAGGCCGTGCGCTACTCCGAGATCCTGGGCCGCGCGCTGTTGATGGTGGCGTGGTTCCTGCCTGAAGGCTGGGTGTTCGGCACCGCGGCCCTGGGCGCCGTGATTCTGGGTCTGTCCAAGATCCTGGACAACATGGAGCTGGGCCACAACGTCATCCACGGTCAGTACGACTGGATGGGGGACCCCACGCTGAACGGCAAGAGCTTCGAGTGGGACATCATGGGCACCAGCGACAACTGGCGCAAGACCCACAACTTCCGCCACCACACCTACACCAACATCCATGGCATGGACGAGGATCTGGGCTATGGCGTGCTGCGCCTGTTCCCCGAGCAGAAGTGGCACCCGGCCCGCCTGGGTCAACCGATCTACGCCATCATCTTTGCCATCCTGTTCGAGTGGGGTGTGGCCATTCAGGACCTGCGCCTGGGTCGCTGGCTGACAGGCCGCGTCAACAACAAGCAGATGTTCCAGATTGCGCAGCCCGCTCTGGTCAAGATGCGTCGTCAACTGATCAAGGACTACCTGATCTGGCCGCTGCTGGCTGGGCCGGGTTTCCTGGTGGTGCTGGCCGGTAACGCGGTGGCCAACGTGATCCGCAGCCTGTGGACCTACACAGTGATCTTCTGCGGCCACTTCACGACCGACGTGCAGACCTTCCCCAAGAGCGTGCTGAAGAACGACAGCCGCGCCCACTGGTATGTGCGCCAGATCGCTGGCTCGTCGAACCTGAGCGGCGGCTTCTTGCTGAACGTGATGACGGGCAACCTGAGCCACCAGATTGAGCACCACCTGTTCCCGGATGTGCCCGCCAACCGCTACGCCGAGATGGCCGTGCAGGTGCGCGACATCTGCCAGCGTTACGGCCAGCACTACAACACCGGCTCGATGGTCAAGCAGTTTGGTCAGGTGCTGTGGCGCATCCTGCGTCACTCCTTCCCCAGCTCGCCGGCGCGCACCCTGCGCCCGAAGATGGCCAAGTAAAGGACGACGGGCCGCACGCCTTGCGGCGTCCCCGCCAACCGCATCTGTGCTTACCGGCCTGATGCGGTTTTTTCTTGCCTGTTCAGAGCTGCGTCATCAGGCGTGGAAGATGTGGCAAGGCACGGTGCGCTGTTGCAGCGCGATGCGGATGGGGTACTCGGCCACATCACCCGGCAACATGGCCTGGTGCAGCAACTCCAGCTTGTCTTCCCCTGTGAGGTGGACGATGAGTTGGCGCGTGTCGAGCAAGGCCCGACGTGTGAGACTCACGCGGGGCACGGGGACATTGGGCGGCAGGGGTGCCTCCACGGCCAGGCAGCGGGCGGGCGCCGCGTCCAGCAGGGCATAGGGCAGTTCGGGCGCGTCGGGGAAGAGCGAGGCGGTGTGACCATCGCCGCCCATGCCCAACACCACCGCATCGGCCGGCCAGGACAGCGCGGCCAGGGTGGCTTCGAGCGCGGGCACGCCCTCGGCGGGAGTGGTGGCACCGTTGTACAAGGGAACGAATTGGGCGGCCGCCGCATGGGCTTTCAGCAAATGGGTGCGCACCAGGGCTGCGTTGCTGTCCGGATGGTCGGGCGGCAGCCAGCGTTCGTCGGCCAAGGTCACCGTGACCGCAGGCCAGTCGAGCGCGCAGCGGGCCAGCGCCTGGAAAAACGGCACGGGCGTGCTGCCCCCTGAAACCACGAGCAAGGCCCGCCCGCGCTCGGCCAGCCCCTGGCGTAACAAGGCCGCGACATGGTCGGCCAGGTCCAGCGCCAGCAGGGCCGGATCGGCGGCGTGGTGAAAAGTGTGGTGCAGCGAGGGGGGACAAGACAGCTCAGGCATCAGCCCATCATAATGAGCCATGCCTACTGCTCCCCAGCATCCCCCTCTTCACGACACGGTGCGGGCGGTAACCGACCGCATCCGGGCTCGCAGCGCGGCCACGCGTACGGCCTACCTGCAGCGCATCGACGCGGCGGTGCGCGACAACGCGGTCGAGCGGGCGCAACTGGGCTGCACCAACCTGGCCCACGGCTACGCCGCGGCCCCGGCGGGCGACAAGATCTGGCTGCGTCAACAGCGCGCGCCCAACATCGCCATCGTCTCCAGCTACAACGACATGTTGTCAGCCCACCAGCCGCTGGCGGCCTACCCGGACTGGATCAAGCAGGCCGCGCGCGAGGTGGGGGCAACGGCGCAGTTTGCCGGCGGCGTGCCTGCCATGTGCGACGGGGTGACCCAGGGCCAGCCCGGCATGGAGCTGTCGCTGTTTTCGCGCGACGTGATCGCGATGGCCACCGCCGTGGCCTTGTCCCACAACAGGTTCGATGCCACGCTGTGCCTGGGCGTGTGCGACAAGATCGTGCCGGGCCTGCTGATCGGCGCGCTGAGCTTTGGCCACCTGCCTACGATTTTTGTGCCGGCCGGCCCGATGGGCACAGGCCAGAGCAACGAAGACAAGGCCAAGGTACGCCAGCGCCACGCTGCCGGCGAGCTCGACGATGCTGCCTTGCTGGCCGCCGAAGAAAAGTCGTATCACGGGCCGGGCACCTGCACGTTTTACGGCACCGCCAACAGCAACCAGATGCTGATGGAGATCATGGGCCTGCACATGCCGGGCACGGCCTTTGTGTCCCCAGGCACCGCCTTGCGGGAGGCGCTGACCCGCGCGTCGGCGCAACGTGTGGCCCAGCTCACCCGCCAGGGGCCGCAGTACACGCCTGTGGGCCAGGTGGTGGACGAGCGCGCCGTGGTCAACGGCATCGTGGGCCTGCTGGCCACCGGGGGCTCCACCAACCACACCCTGCACCTGGTGGCCATGGCACGGGCAGCGGGCATCGTCATCAACTGGGATGACTTCGATGCGCTCTCCAGCGTCGTGCCACTGCTGGCCCGCGTCTATCCCAACGGCAGCGCCGATGTGAACGCGTTTCAGGCCGCGGGCGGGATGGCCCTGGTGATCCGCGAGTTGCTGGACGCCGGTCTGCTGCACCCGGATGTGCGCACCGTAGCCGGACCCGAGGGCCTACGGCACTACACCCGGCAACCGGTGCTGCAGAACGGCACCTTGACATGGGTGGAAGCCCCTGCGCACAGTGGCGACCCCAGCATCATCGCCACCGTGCAGGCGCCCTTCTCCCCGGATGGCGGTCTGAAGCTGCTGCAAGGCAATCTGGGCCGCGCTGTGATCAAGGTGTCGGCCGTCAAGCCCGCACACCGCGTGGTCGAGGCGCCTGCGCTGGTCGTGCACAACCAGCAGGCCTTGCACGAGGCCTACCAGCGAGGCGAGCTGAACCGCGATGTGGTCACTGTAGTCATCGGCCAGGGCCCACGCGCCAACGGCATGCCCGAGCTGCATGCGCTCACCCCGCTGCTGACGAATCTGCAAGACCAGGGCTTCAAGGTGGCGCTGGTGACCGATGGGCGCATGTCGGGCGCATCGGGCAAGGTGCCGGCAGCCATCCACGTGACGCCCGAGGTGCTGGCGGGTGGACCGCTGGGCAAGCTGCGCACCGGTGACCTGGTCCGGCTGGACGCCGAAGCGGGTACGCTGCAGGCTCTGGTGCCCGAGGTCGAGTGGGCTGATCGCACCGAGTTGGCGCTGGACGTGAGTGACGCCCATGTGGGCGTAGGCCGCGAGTTGTTTGGCGGCCTGCGGCAGATGGTGAGCGGCGCCGAACAAGGTGCCATGACCTTTGGTGGGACGGAGCAAAGCGAAGCATGAAGGGTGACGAACTGACACTGGAGAAGGCATTGACCCGCGGCCCGGTGATCCCCGTGCTGGTGATCGACCGGGTGGACGACGCCGTACCGCTGGCGCGTGCGCTGCTGGCCGGTGGGGTGCAGGTGCTGGAGGTGACGCTGCGCACCCCAGCGGCGCTGGACGTGATCCGCACCCTGGTGCGCGAGGTGCCCGAGGCCCTGGTGGCCGCTGGCACATTGACCACGCCCGAGCAGTGGGAAGCCGTGGCCCATGCCGGCGCCCATCTGGCCGTGTCCCCCGGGCTGACGCCGCGCCTGCTCAGTGCCCTGCACAGTGGTGCGCCCACCCCGCTGTTGCCCGGCGTGGCCACCGCCTCGGAATTGATGAGCGCGATGGACGCTGGCCTGAACCGCTTCAAATTCTTCCCAGCCCAGCAGGCTGGCGGGGTGGGCATGCTCAAGGCCTTTCAAGGCCCCTTTGCCGATGCGGTGTTCTGCCCCACTGGCGGCATCACCTTCGACACGGCGGGCCAGTTCCTGGCCTTGCCGAACGTGGCCTGCGTGGGTGGATCGTGGCTGGCCCCTGCCTCGGCTGTGCGTGCGGGAGACTGGGAGCGCATCACCACTCTGGCGCGCGAGACACAGACGCTGGACGGCACGCTCACCGCCTGATCCGGGCCACCGGATGCCGCGCCGATGCACCCTCTTTATGGGGGGGTGATCTGGCATTCCCTAACCGTGAAGCAATTCACGCTGGCGTAGTCTGACAACAAGCCCAACCAGTCTGGGCGCCCCTGCCAACACAGGGCTGTTGTCGATCCACCCAGAGGGCACATGCCAAGCTCCGCGCCAGACACCGCTGCTTCCCGTCGCATCGTGCTCACCACCTTCGGCACGCATGGCGACATCGTGCCCTTCATTGGTCTGGCCAAGGAGCTGCAGGCTTTGGGGCACCGTCCGGTGCTGGCCACGTCCGACTTCTTTCGCGGACTGGTGACCGAGCACGGCGTGGAATACGCACCAGCCGCCCCGCACCATAGCCAGCATGAACGCGATCTGGGCCTGACCCAGGCCGAACGTCTGCAAAAAGCCTTTCACCCGCTGCTAGGTGGCAAGTTCGTGATGGAGAAGCTGGTCTATCCCTACATGGACCAGATCTGCGCCGAGCTGGACGCGGCCTGCGAAGGCGCCGACCTGCTGGTGGCGCCTCCCACCACGCCCTGGGCCCACATGGTGGCGCACAAGCGCGGCCTGCCCTGGAAGTCCGTCATCCTGCAGGCGCTGACCCTGAGCCTGCACAGTGCCCAAGACCCTCCGGTGGTCTCCAATGCCTTGTCGCTGCGCCCCTGGCCGCGCCTGCTTGGTGAGGAGCGCTACCGTCGGTGGTTCCGCACCCTGCGCAACTCGGGCCGCAACTTCATCAAACCGCTGGACGACAAGGCGCGCGAGTACGGCATGTTCGACCCGGCCCGCAACCCGATCTTCGAAGGTTGCATCTCGCCCTGGGGCAGCGTGGCCATGATGGCACCCGAGATGATGCGCCAGCCCATGCCCACCGACCTGCCCGGCCCGGTGGACTTTGCCGGCTTCAACTTCTTCGACGGCAACACGGCCCCCTTGTCCGACGAGCTGGAAGCCTTCCTGCAAGCCGGCCCGCCGCCCGTGCTGTTCAGCCTGGGCTCGTCGTTGTGGTTCCAGGCCGCGCGCTTTTACCCCGGCTGGTCGAAGCTGTGCGCGCGCCTGGGCGTACGGGCCATTTTCCTGGCTGGCCAGAACGCGCTGACCGGCCCCCTGCCCGCAGGCCAGATCACCGTGCCCTGGGCCTCGGTGGGCGCGCTGTTCCCGCGCTGCCATGCGGTGGTGAACACGGCCGGCTGCGGTATTTCCTCGCAGGTGATGCACGCCGGGGTGCCGCAGTTGCTGGTGCCCTTCGGCATGGACCAACCCGACAACGCCGCGCGCCTGGTGCGCCTGGGTGCAGCCCTGAGCGTGCCACCACGCAAGGCCCGCGGCAAAACCTTTGAGCAGGCCCTGCATCGCCTGATCCATGACCCCACCCTGCACGCACGCGCACGCCAGTTGCGACAGGACATCAACCCGGTGTGTGGCACGGTGACCGCCGCACGCCTGATCGCCCAATCTTGCCCCGCCCGCCATGAGCAGCAATGAAGTCCCCCAGGCCTCGGCCTTGTCCAAACTGAAGATCGACCGCAGCGCGCAAGCGCCTGTGCGCAAGAAGTCCAGCCTGAATACCTGGCTGGTGGTGGGCGCCGTGGCCGTGGCCGCCGGCGCCTACGCGATGATGCCCCGCGCCACCGAGGTGAGCACCACCTCGGTGGTCTTGAGCACCCCCTCGCAGCAATACGTACAGCTGACTGCCTCGGGCTATGTGGTGGCCCAGCGGCGTGCCGCCGTGGCCTCCAAGGCATCTGGCCGACTGCTTGAGCTGAACGTCCGTGAAGGCTCTCAGGTCAAGCGCGGCGACCTGCTGGCCCGCCTGGACGCCAGCGACATCCACGCGGCCATCCTGGCAGCTGAAGCGGTCGTGGCCCAGGCCGAGGCCAACCACAAACAGTTGTGGGTGCAGCTGATCAACGCCCGCGCCGAGACTGCGCGGGCTCGCAGCCTGGAAGGCCAGGGCTTCATCTCGCCGCAAATGGTGGACACCACAGTGAGCAAGAACAAGGCAGCGTTTGCCGCCGCGGCGGCCGGCCAGGCTGCGCTGGAACAGGCCCGCGCCCAGCTCAAGGCCCAGAAGGTGGCCCTGGATTACACCGAAATCCGCGCGCCGTTTGACGGCGTGGTGCTGGTCAAGAACGCCAACGTGGGCGACATCATCACCCCCATGTCGAGCGCCGCGGGTGCGCAAGGCGCCGTGGTCACCATGGCCGACATGAGCACGCTCGAAGTCGAGGCCGATGTGTCCGAGGGCAACCTGTCGAAGGCCCAGGTGGGCCAGCCCGTCGAGATCGTGTTGGACGCCCTGCCCGGCGTCCGCTTCAAGGGCCGCGTCTCCGGCATCGTGCCCACTGTGGACCGGGCCAAGGCCACGGTCATGACCAAGATCCGCTTCGAGCAGCTCGACGCCCGCATCCTGCCCGAGATGAGCGCCAAGGTCAGTTTCCTGTCGCAAGACATCAGTGCCGCCGATCAAAAGACCGTGCTGGCCGTGCCCGCTCACGCCATCGTCACGGACCAGGGCAAGAGCGTGGTGTACCGCATCGCCTCGGTGGACGGCAAGGAGGTGGCGCAGGCTGTGCCCGTGACCCTGGGTCGCCAGTTGGGTGACCTGCGCGAAATCAGCGGCGAGCTCAAGCAAGGCGACAAGCTGGTGGGCACGCCCCCCGCTCGACTGTCTGACGGCGCTCGCGTGCGCCTGGCCACGTCCTGAGGCGAGGGCTTCGCAGTATGAACGCCACGCATGAAGCGCCTGAGAGCAGCACCGACGACACGCTGATCCGCATCGACCACCTCAGCAAGACCTACAGCCGCGGTGGCCAACCCATCCCGGTGCTGAAAGACATCAACCTGGCCGTGCGTCGCGCCGAGTTCGTCTCGCTGATGGGCCCCAGCGGCTCGGGCAAGAGCACCTTGCTCAACCTGATCGCCGGGATTGACCAACCTACGTCGGGCACCATCCAGATCGCCGGGGTGGACATTGCCACGCTGGACGAAACCGCGCTGGCCGACTGGCGCGCCGCCAACGTGGGCTTCATCTTTCAGTTCTACAACCTGATGCCGGTGCTCACGGCCTTCGAGAACGTGGAACTGCCCCTGCTGCTGACCAACCTCACCCGCAAGCAACGCAAGGCGCATGTGGAGGCCACGCTGGAGATGGTGCGCCTGGCCGACCGCATGGACCACTACCCCAATGAACTGTCGGGTGGTCAGCAGCAGCGCGTGGCCATTGCCCGCGCCCTGGTGACCGACCCCACGCTGATCGTGGCCGACGAACCCACGGGCGACCTGGACCGCGCCACCGGCGAAGAGGTACTGGCCTTGATGGACGAGCTGCACCACGACCTGGGCAAGACCATCGTCATGGTGACGCACGACCCCAAGGCCGCCGCCCGCGCCAGCCGCATGATCCACCTGGAAAAAGGCGTGCTGGTGGACGACCCGAGCGACGCGCACTGATGTTCCTCTTCAAGCTCCTGCTGAAAAACGCCTTCCGGCACAAGCTGCGCACCCTGCTGACCATGGTGGGGCTGGTGGTGGCCATCAGCGCCTTCGGGCTGCTGCGCACCATCGTCGACGCCTGGTACGCCGGTGTCGAAGGCACCTCCAGCACGCGGCTGATCACCCGCAGCGCCATCTCGGTGGGCCAACCCCTGCCCCGCTACTACGCCGAACGCATCCGCAAGATCGAGGGTGTGAGCGGCGTGACCTGGGCCAACTGGTTTGGCGGCATCTACCTGGATCGCCGCAACTTCTTCGCCCGCTTTGCCGTCGATGGCCCCAGCTACTTCGCGATCTACCCCGAATACCAGGTGACCGACGCCGAGCGCGCCGCCTTCATGGCCGATCGCCAAGGCGCCATCATCGGCCGTGATCTGGCCCAACGCTTTGGCTGGAAGGTGGGCGACACCATCCCGCTGAGCGGCACCATCTACCCGGGCAACTGGAGCTTCACGGTCCGCGGCATCTACGCCTCGCCCGACCCGGCCACGGATGAGAGCATCATGCTGATGCACTGGTCACTGCTGTCCGAGAACCTGCGCAAACGCCTGGGCAATCTGGCGGCCGAGCAAGTGGCCCTGTATGTGGTCGGCATCAGCGACCCCAGCCGCGCATCGGCCATCTCGCAAGAGATTGACGCGCTGTTTCGCAACTCCAATGCCGAAACCAAGACTGAGACCGAGAAGTCGTTTCAGCTCGGCATGGTGGCCATGAGCCATACCGTGCTGATGGCAATCCGGGCCGTGAGCTTTGTCGTGATCCTCATCATCATGGCCGTGATGGCCAACACCATGACCATGACCGCCCGAGAGCGCCTGGCCGAGTACGCCACGCTCAAGGCCCTGGGCTTTTCGCCCGCCTTCGTGGTCAAGCTGCTGTTTGGCGAAAGCCTGATGATTGCCGTGATTGGCGGTGCCGCGGGCATCGCGCTCACCTTCCCGCTCACCGCGGCCTTCGTGCAACAAACGGGCACCTTGTTCAAGGTCTTCGAGGTGTCGCAAACCACCTTGGTGTACCAGGCCCTGGCGGCCTTGGTGGTGGGCCTGCTGGCCGCCGCCTGGCCGGCCTGGAAGATGTCGCGCATCGACATCGTGCAAGGCTTGCGCCACGTGGCCTGAGGCAGTACCCCATGCGAGCGATTCCCCTGTCTTACGTGATGCGCAACCTGTGGGTGCGCCGGGTGACCACGGTGCTCACCGCCGGCGGCATGGCCCTGGTGGTGTTCGTGTTCGCCACCGTGCTGATGATGAGCGAAGGCATCAGCGAGACCATGGTCGCCACCGGCCAGGACGACAACGTGGTGGTGATGCGCAAGGCGGCCGTCACCGAGATCAACTCCAACATCACACGCGACCAGGCCAACGCCATCGACACCCTGCCCGGCGTGGCCACCGACAATCTGGGCCGCAAGATGGTGTCGCGCGAGGTGGTGGTGCTCAACAACCTGCCCAAGCGCGACGGCACCATGGCCAATGTCATCATGCGTGGCATGTCGGAGTTCGGCATCAGCCTGCGACCTCAGGTGAAGCTGCTGGAGGGGCGCATGTTCCGTCCTGGCACCTCCGAGATCGTGGCCGGCAAGGCCATCGCCAAGGGCTTTGCCGACGTCGAGGTGGGGCACACCCTGCACTTCGCGGGGCGCGACTGGACCGTGGTGGGCATCATGGACGCCGACCGCAGCGCCTTTGATTCGGAGCTGTGGGCAGACTCGCACCAGGCCATGCAGGCTTTCCGCCGCCCGGCTTACTCGACCATCTTGTTCCGCCTGTCGCGCCCCGATGCCTTGGAAGCCGCCCGCCAAGCTGTGGACGCCGACCCGCGCCTGCAACTCGACGTGAAGCGCGAGACGCAGTTCTACGCCGAACAGTCCGAATCGATGTCGCGCTTCATCAAGCTGCTGGGCATGTCCTTGTCGGTGATTTTTTCGATCGGGGCCATCGTGGGCGCCATGATCACCATGTTCGCGGCCGTGGCCTCACGGATTGGCGAGATCGGCACGCTGCGCGCGCTGGGTTTTCGCAAGGAAGCGGTGCTGATCGCCTTCCTGGGCGAGTCGCTGGGCCTGTCGCTGGTGGGCGGGCTGATCGGGTTGGGCGCGGCTTCGCTGCTGCAGAGCGTGGACGTGTCCACGGTGAACTACGCCAACTTCTCGGAAATGGCCTTTCGCTTCCGCTTCACCGCCAGCGTGGCGTTCCAGACCCTGGCCTTTGCGCTGTTCATGGGCGTCGTCGGTGGCTTCATCCCGGCCTGGCGGGCGGCACGCCTGAGCATCATCGAGTGTCTGCGCCAGGCTTGAGGAGCTTGCCTTGCCCACATCCGACCCCAAGCATTACCTGCCGGTGCTGCAAAAAAGTCTGTGGTTCAACGGGTTGCCAGCTGCGGCCGCACAAGACCTGCTCAGCGAAGCCACGGTGCTGCACCTGGGTGCAGGGCAGCAGCTGTTCCTGCGCGGTGACAGCTTCGACGGCATCTACTGCGTCCTGGAGGGAGGTCTGCGTGTCACCGGAATCGCCCCCAACGGACAAGAGAACCTGTTCAGCGTGATCTCGCCCCCCACCTGGTTTGGAGAAATCGCCTTCTTTGACGGCTTGCCACGCACACACGACGCACTGGCCGTGGGGCCCACGGTGCTTCTGAGGGTCTCTCCTGCGCGACTCCATGAACTGGTCCGCACCGACCCGCAGTGGAGCTTCCGGTTGGCGGTCTTGATGGCACAAAAAACCCGGTTGCTGTTCTTCGCGCTGGAAGCCATCGCGAGGTTGGACACGCAAGCCAGGCTCGCCCGCGTCATTGCGATGACGGTCACGCAAGGCGGCACGGCCATACCTGACCTCGTGGGCCGCATTTCCCCGCTGAATCAAGGCTCACTCGCAGAAACCCTGGGCGTGACGCGTCAAACCGTGGCCGCCGGACTGAAGGTGCTGCAAGACCAAGGCATCGTGAGCCTGAGCTACCGTCGGGTCACGGTAACCGACTGGCCACGCCTGTGTGAGATGGCCAAGATCGATGCCGAGTACCCGCCTCCTTCCCGGCAGCGCGATGACACCCCTGCGAATGAGGGGGTGGCGCAGAACATGCTCCATCGAAAACCCGGAGATTGTTAAATACCGCACGTTATTCCAAACCTTGGCTGATCACCATCGCGGCAGCCACTCGCGCCGACTGACTGCATTCACGGCGCCTGCTGGCGGTTCGCCCCCACAACCGAGGAAACATGGAATGACCAACAGAAACCATCTTGCTGCAGCGGGCCGTGTGGCCCTCGCCTGTGTTGCTTTGCTCGCTGGCACCGCATCGACTCCGGCCTTCGCCCAATCCGCCAAGAAGATCCTGGTCGTGGGAGACTCCGCCGGCGGCACCCTGAGTTTCGTGGACGAAACATCGCTGAACAGGCTGGGTTACGTCAACGCCATCCCCGACCTCAAGGAACGCCTGGCCGAGATGGACATCATCCGGCGCGCGACCTACGAGGTCGCCAAAGCCACCAAAGGCGGCGACCGCTTCGTCGATGACATCGCCGTCTCGCTGGATGGCAAGACCGTCTTCATCTCGCGCTCGAACCTGTCGGACGTGATCGCCATCGACCTGAGCTCGCCTGATCACCGCATCCTCTGGCGCTTCCCGATCCCCGGCATCAACGCCGACCACATGGGCATCAGCCCCGATGGCAAACACATTGCGGTCTCGGCCACCAGCGCCGGCAACTTCTTCGTGATCGACACCGCCACCGGCAAGCAAGTCGCCAAGGTGCCGACCGGCGCCTTCCCGCACCAGAACGACTACTCGCCGGACGGCAAGTACATCTACAACTCCAGCCTGGGCATCATCCCCCTGCCCTATGCCATGAACGCCCTCAAAGGCAAGAAGCAGATGACCGTGGTGGATGCCAAAACCTTCCAGGTGGTCAACAAGTGGACCTTGCCCTACGGCATTCGCCCGAACGTCATCACCCGTGACGGCAAGATCACCTACCTGCAGATGTCTTACCTCAACGGCTACGCCAAGGTCGACATGGCCACCGGCAAGGTGCTCAACAAGGTCGAGATCCCGATGAGCGACTACGCCAAGGAACACTTCAAGACCAAGGACGACTATCCGCTGAACTCGGCCTTCCACGGCATGGCCATTAACGGCGCCGAGACCAAGCTGTGCATGGCCGGCACGATCGACAACTACATCGTGGTCGCATCCGTGCCGTCCATGACGACCGATCGCATCCTCCCCTCCGGCTCCAAGCCCTACTGGGCCAGCACCAGCTCGGACGGCAAGCGCTGCTACGTGTCCAACAGCGAAAGCAACGACCTGTCGGTGGTGGACTTCGAATCGGCCACCGAAGTGGCGCGTGTGAAGGTGGGCCAATACCCTCAGCGCAGTCGCCTGGCCACCGTGCCGCAGGCCATTCTCGACAACCTGAAAAACTGATCGCACTGACCTGGAGCTGGGGGCCAACGCCGCCAGCTCACAGGCATGCAATCCAGAGGAGAGCCCCCCATGAAGACCATGTTGGCCCCATTGGTCGCAGCCATGGCCCTGTGCATGGGTGCACACCTGAGCCCGGCTCATGCTGAGAGCGTCAGACCGCCCCTGGCGGCGCCTGGCGTCATTCAGGTGCCGGGTGTCGAGCGCTACCAACTGGGAGACACTGAGGTCTTTGCCTTGTCGGACCAACGCTTCGTCATCGATGCGGCTCCGTTCGCCAAGCTGCCGCAGAGCGAGTGGCCCCAGGCCATGGCACGCTCATTCCAGACCGATCCAAGCCTGCACAGCGTGACGGCGTATGCGATTCGCCAAGGCAACACCGTGGTGCTGGTCAACGCGGGTCGCGGTGTGCGTCTGGGCGAGGATCTGGGACAGGTCGCACAGAACCTGAAGTCTGCGGGCATCTCTCCCGATGAGGTTCAGGCGGTGTTCCTGACCAATCTGCACGCGCACCAGGTCAGCGGCTTGCTGAGCCGCGACGAGCAGCGGCAGTTCAAGAACGCGCAACTCTATGCCTCTCCGGAGGCCATGGTCCACTGGCTCGCAGACCACCACTACGTTCAGGCCCCAGACCAAGAAAAGGTGGCCTTTGCCGCCACGATCACCAGCCTGATGCCGTATGTCAAATCCGGCAAGCTGCAGGCGGCTGACAGCGGCGTATCGCTGGTGCGGGGTCTGAGCGTTTTGCCCCTTGCGGGCGGCGCACCGGGCTCCGTGGGCTACCTGATCGAGTCGGGAGGGCACAAGCTCTTGATCACCGGTGATTCGACTGCATCGGCTCGGGATCGCCGCCACGCCCTGTCCCAGGCCGCGAAGCAGCGCTGGATCGTGGCCGACGGCTTGGCGCCCTTTCCGGGCTTCGACCGCCGCCCCAAGAACGCGGAGGGCCAACTGAGTCAGGCACCTCGGGGCGTCGCGTCCAAGTGATCCCTCGCTGCCCCACTCCTTCATCACGTCACCTCACGCCTGCTGTTTCATGATCAAGATCCAATCCACCCGCTTCTCCCTGCGTTGGCTTTCTCTGGCAGCGGCGGGCATCGGGCTCGCCGCCATGGGGCAGTTCTGGCTTGCCCCTGTCGAGGACGCTGTGGGCGGAACGGCCGCGCAGCAGTTCAGCGCCGCCCCGCTTCCGGCCAACCCTGGCGGCCAGGGGGCGGCCTTCGTGGCTTCGCCTGACACGACCACCGCCCCCCTGCACGCCCAAGGCAGCAACGAAGACGGCAGCACGGCCCTCGAAACAGGCATGGAGGACTGGCAGAAGCCCGAGAACGTGGCCCTGCGTGCCGAGCTTCAACGCTGGTACGACCACCGTGAAGAGACATCCCTGGAGCAACGTCGGGCCGATGCCAGCGCCCTGATGGCCAAGGTGGAGGCACGGCAAGCGGCGGGCAAGATCAATCAGACCAGTGCAGCCCTGGCCAAGCTGATGTTGTTGCAGGGCGCGCCCAGTGATGACCCTCAGCACGCGGCACGCCTGCAAGAAGTGATGACGCACCTGGCTGGGACACTCTCGTTTGGGGAGTGACAGCCCGACCGGCAGCCCAGAGGACGCTACATCAGCCTGGTCCCCAGTGGGACCTCATGCTGGGGAACACACAATGACACGTGCCCGTTGGCTTGATGAAAGCCTGTGACCAAGCACTCTGACATGATGGGACCGATCTGCTTGGGTGGAAAGTTGAGGACGGCCACCACCAACTGCCCCAAGAGGCTCTCAGGCAGATAGAGATCGGTGATCTGGGCGCTGGACTTGCGAACGCCAATCTCTGGTCCAAAGTCGATGTGCAGGATGTAAGCAGGTTTGCGCGCCTGATGAAAGGGCGCCGCACCAATGATGCGCCCCACACGCAGTTCGATCTTCGCGAAGTCGTTCCAATCAATGGTTGCCATGCCTACCCTTCCGCTGGACGCCTCCATGATCAGTCCTGGACAACTGCTTTTTCCATTGGGAAACCCTTAATCCCCGGAAAGATGGAAAAAATCGACCCCTTGTAGCGCCCCTGAAAGGAGGTCACCTCCAGACCCGTGATCTCTCTCAACTGCAATGGTGGGGACTCGTAGGAATAGAAGTAACGACCGCTTTGTGCGCAAAGGGGGCACGAGGTTGAGTCATATGTAAAAACTTCTATGGGCGTCTTGTTTGAAACACCCGAAATGCGCTGCGCATGATATCCGCCCAGGATGACCCTTTTCACATCGACACCTGGACTCAACCTGACTTTCCAGTGCGTCTTGTCGTAGGCAGTGAAAGCCAGAACGATCGGCCGGGATGTGTCGCTCACATCCACGTAAACCTCCTTTTCCAGTTTCTGCCCTGCATATCGTTTAAAGCACTGCTCCTTGTCGTCCCTGGACATCACCCCAGGATCGCCCTTCCCGCACTTGGCCCACCATGGTCGATCATCTCCACCGGGCGGCGTCTCCCCCTCATAAACACCAATCACGTGCAGGGCAGGAATGGGCGCTGCAAATTTCAAGTAAAGCAACTTCAAATCTTGATACTCTCGCTCCTTCTGCGTGTACGCCTCATCTTTAGCCTGAAGCTTGATGCGCACATCGGCGAGGTTCTTCTCAGTTTCCTGAAGTTTCTTGGCAGCGGCCTCCAATTCAATTTTCATGATTGCGATATGCTTCTCGCTGGACATGAAGTAAACGGAAAAGGCGACGCTCAGTGCGGCGACCATTACCCAAGGAAGAAACACTCGTAAACGGCCCATCAGCACTCCATATGAAGACACGCACATCCACCGCCAGCGGCACCATGTATAACCTCTGCTTCACGATGACCGGGCGGAAGTGAGCGATGACGCTCGCAAAATTCAAAGCGCATCTGTGAACGTGCTCGTCATTTTGGGGCCTGCGCCACCGCAGGACGACGCAATCGGCGTAGCCTCGTGCTGCGTCAGACGGAGCCAACCGAATTGGCTTTGATTTGACGTCGCTGTTGGCGTACGCCAATGAAAGCCAACCCCATGCTGAAGAGCAGGTAGCTGGCCGGTTCTGGCACCGCTGAAATGACAGAACCAGTCAAAAACATCCGATACCTGTTGGGCTCATCGCCTTCAATGCCCCATTGCGGATAGCTGGAGTCATTGATGGCAAACACAGTACCACTGGAGGTCTCACCCTCGTCAGGCTGAAGCAACGTCAATGTACTTTTGCCTTGTGCGCCGAACAAGCCTGACCCAAAAATCAGACCATAATTTCCTGGCAAAAGATTGACATTGATCGATGCAAGATAGTCTGCACCAGAGGTAGGCGTAAAGACCGTATACGCAATGACGTTTTCCAGATACGTCAGATCACCAACGGGCAGGTCATTACCATCAAGATTGACGATTGCACCGAACACTGATCCTGCAGCGCCTGTGGTGCCGTCAAAACCAAATGCCCCGCCAAAATCATTGAAGTGCCCGCCCAAGGCGTCCACGCGCGTTTCTTCCTGAATGTTGAAAGAGACGCCAATAAACTGATCTTTGCTGATCAAGGAACCACAGCAACTGCTGTCGTCGAACGGGCCTGTTGCCGACTCAAAAAATATATTTTCGCTTGCACCTGCCGACGCCCCCAAACCCATCATGAACAAAACGGTGAAAAGTAATTTTTTCACAATGCCTCCCAGCGAATATGAAATATATTGAAATCCGACCCAAAATTGGGCAACATTGACTCTATCTGCAACATCGCTCTAAGGCAATCATCGCAATGGGGGGATACAAATACCAACCGTGATCACACGGATGAATGCAGATTTCCGTCCCCTTTGCGCACTGACCGGGGCGTGTCAATGCGCATGCCCGGGACCAAGCCAGGCATGCTTTGGGAGCACCCAATCAGGCGCCGAAAACAGGTGGATGCATGTAACGCACCAGATGCTCCCTCTTGATTTCCCTTATTGGCTCTCAATTGCCGCGCACAGTTGCTGACTCATGACCTCTGCCAATATGCTCAACCCCGTCTGAATCTCCTGCTCGGTGCTGTTGAGCCTTGGCATGAAGCGCAAGCAGTGCGGCCGCGCGGCGTTCACCAGCAAGCCTTGTTCGCGGCAAGACTGCACCACCTGGGCCGCGTTGTCGCTGCCAAGTTCCAGCGCCCACAACAAGCCCGCCCCGCGAACCTCACCCAGGCCGTACCGCTGCGCCAGCTCCAGCAAGCCTTCTTGCAACTGCTGCCCTCGCTCACGCACCTGCGACAAGAAGTCCGGCTGACTCAACTCCTGCAATACGGCCAAGCTGACCGCGCACATCAGCGGATTGCCGGCATAGGTGCCGCCCTGGTCGCCATGCTCGAACACGCTGCAATGCTGCTGTGCCAACACCGCAGACATGGGCACGCCGCCTCCCAAACCTTTGCCCAAGGTCAGGATGTCGGGTTTCACGCCGTAATGCTGAAAGCCAAACAGCTCCCCCAGGCGGCCGCAACCGGTCTGCACCTCATCAAAAATCAGCAGCAGGCCACGCTCGTCGCACAACTGCCGTAGCGCCTGCAAAAACGCCTGCGAGGCTGGCCGCACCCCGGCTTCGCCCTGCACCGGCTCCAGCATGATGGCCACCGTGCGGTCGCTCAACACCCGGTGAACGGAATCCAGGTCGTTCAGCGTGGCCTTGGCAAAGCCCGGCATATTGGGCGGAAACAAGGCGTCCCACCCCGCTTTGCCGCTGGCCGCCATGGTCGCCAGGTTCCGTCCGTGAAACGCGTTGTCGAAGGTGATGATCTCGAACGCCGCACGCCCCCCTGTTCGCCCCCACTTGCGGGCCAGCTTGATCGCCCCTTCGTTGGCCTCCGCCCCCGTGCTGCCAAAGAAGACCTGATCGAACCCACTGAGCGCACACAGGCGCTCTGCCAACGCCAGCGACGGCAGGTTGTACAGCGCTGGGCTGGGCGTGAGCAGCTGGGTGGACTGTGACTGCAGCGCCTGGGTGATGACCGCTGGACAATGCCCCAGTGCATTGACCGCCCAGCCTTGCAACCAGTCCAGGTAGCGTCGACCAGCCTGGTCCCACAGCCACGCGCCTTCGCCGCGCACGAAGACCTCGGCGGGGCGTGCGGTGACAGACATCAGATGCTGGGACTGCTGTGGAGGTTGTGGCTGAACGGTGTTCATGGTCAAGGGCCTTTCATGCGGAGGGACAAAGAAAAAGGCCACGGGGTGAGCCGTGGCCTTTGGGGGAGGAAATCGGTGCGTCGTTTACATCTTCACCATTTCAACCTCGCGCGCAGGACACGGCAACGAGCAACGGGCTCGTGCGGCTCGGGCTGCGGCGATGTGGAGGGAAATGTGATGCATGTCGAACATCGTACAAGAAAGGCTGCTGCGATGCGACAGGTTCAGGGTCAATCAGAGTGCGAAGGTCTCCCAACCGATGTTGGATTCAAGCTGATTTCCGAGGGGTGAAGCATGCCATCTGCTACGAGGGGCGATACATGCGGAACCGCTGCTCATCGCCAATCGAGAAATAGTCTGCTGGGCCTCCCCCGCGCAGAATCACCCCGGAATTGGCCGTGTCGAACACCCCGTCCTTGAGCAGCCGACGATCGATGTAGACCTTGACCACCTCCCCGAGCACGAGCCAAGTCGGAATCGACTCATGACCAGCGGTACGCAACTGGTGGATGTCGGTCAATCGACATTCGAAAGTCACCGGGCTCTGGGCGACTCTGGGCACCCGGATCAACTCCGAATCCACGGCTTCCAACCCTGCCAGCTCGAACTCATTGACCTCCGGCGGGACAGCGGCACAGGTCTGGTTCATCGCATCGGCCAGCTCACGCGTGGCCAGGTTCCACGCGAACTCACCAGTCTCCTGAATATTGCGCACCGTGTCTTTCCAACCGATGCTGGAGAAGCCGATGATAGGCGGGACGTAGTTGAAGGCGTTGAAGAAGCTGTAGGGCGCCAGATTCACCTGACCGCTCGCGCTCCTGCTCGAAATCCACCCGATGGGTCGCGGACCGACGATGGCGTTGAAGGGATCATGCTGCAGTCCGTGCCCGTTACGGGGCTCGTAGGTATGCGAGTCAGTTTTCATCGCAGGTGGCTATGGCGTGTGGCCTGTCGGGAAACGCTCAACTGCATTTGGGGGCGGTCGTGCAAGTCTAAGGTCGCGTAGCTGGATGCTGGACTGCAGGAGGGGCCACCATGCCTGAAGTCTGAGCAGTCATTACAGGCAACTGGCCCGCCCACGCAAGAATACCGATGACGGCACGCCGACTGGCCGATGGCGGTCTCGCGGCAGCCTAGGAGGATCGTGAGATATTCGTTTTGCGGCCTGAGCCGCCCAGCGGGCCGTATGGAAGGTTGCGTCGGGCTTCGAACTCCTTCCTTGAGCGCTTGTTGGCGGCGACCCACCCACGTGTGTCGCGCCCAGGGCGAGCAGCGTCCTTTTCTGCACGACCTGCGTCGCTGAGAGCGTGCTTCTGCGCGAGAGGGTCGGCACGCTTGTGCTGCTTTGACATGTAAGGCTCCTGAAGGCCGCCGAGACTTGGCACTGTCGCATTATCTAGGCTAAAACGAGGCGTCGTGTGGCGTATAGGGGCTCCCAGCGACACCCTAGTCGCGTCCGCCTCCCCCCCGAACTTGCCCGCCGATCGACTGGTTTGCAGCGTGTCCGGGCCTTCGACTATTAGCGCCCAACTCACGCTGTCGGTTGGTTATGAGTCACTCGGCACCACCTTCCGTGTGGCGCCAGGGCGTCACTCCCATCAGACCGTCACGACTACCTTACCAATCTGCTGGTTGCTTTCCAAGTAGCGATGCGCCTCCACGATGTCGTTGAATTCGAAGGTCTTGTCGATCACTGGGCGAAGTGCGCCTGACGACAGCCCGTCGAGAATGAACCATTTGGCGGCGGCCAACTTCGCGGGGCTCCCCACAATCTCCGTGAAAACATAGCCCCGCATGCTGAGGCTCTTTCGTAGCGCAAGGCGAAGCGGGAAAGGCGTGGGAGCCGGGTCAAGCATGCCGTGGGACACGATCACGCCGCCGGGCGCCATCGTCGCCGCGATAGTTTCGACTTGGGGACCACCCACGGCGTCGAATACCCGGTGCAAGCCATCGGGACCCAGGATGTTCGACAACGCAGTGCTGAGGTCCTCTTCCTGAGTCGCGATTACGTGGAGCGCGCCAAGGGAACGTACCGCTTCCTTCTTGGCCTGTGTCGTTGTCGTTGCGATAGGAATCGCCCCAACACTCAGGGCAATCTGGATGGCTGCCAATCCGACGCTGCTCGAGGCCGCCGTAATCAGCACGTGCTCCCCCTGGCGCAGACTACCCGCTTGAACCAGGCCACCATAGGCAGTCAGATACTGCATCCAGGCCGAAGCTGCCAGCTCAAAGCTGAGCGAATCCGGTTTGGGCACAACGAAGCGTGCAGGCACGACGATGGATTCGCCGTAGGTGCCATAGCGGCTCAGCCCTATCGGGGGGATGACGCTGACGGCCTGGCCCGGCTGAAATTCAGCGACCTCTGCGCCGACCGCCTCGATCAGTCCTGAAGCCTCGTACCCAAGTCGAGAGGGCAGCGTGGCCTTCTCGATGTACGTGCCGCGTCGAAACATGACGTCAGCACGGTTCAGCCCCAGAGCCTTGACTGAGATGCGCACTTCGTCCGCTGCGAGGGGCTCGCTGCGGGACTCTTCTTCGATTCGGAGAACCTCCGGACCTCCCAGCTCGTGAAAGCGGACAACGCGCGCCATGGTATTCAGGCCGCAACGTCGATGACAACCTTGACTGCCGCGCCACCTTGTTCGACCAAGGCATGAGCCGCCATCGCGCGGTCCAAGTTGAAGCGGCGCTCATCGACGATGGGCTTTACTCGGCCAGATTCAACCAGCTCCGTCAGCTGACGAAGAATGTCGCCATGATGGGTGCGTAACTCACCGCTTAGCATGGGCAGCAGAACGAAAACGCCGGACAGCGTGGCGCAGCGCAGCGACCCCGTCGCGAGCGCATGGTTCCCGAAGGCCGCGCAGCTAACGACATGGCCATAGTGAGCAATGGCTTCAAAGGCCGCATCCAGAACCGGACCGCCGACGGTGTCGTAAATCACATCGAAACCCTTTCCATCGGTGTACTTGGCGACGTACTCGGCCACCGTGGTCGTACTCACGTCAATTGGCGTCGCGCCCAGGCTCTTCACGATGTCGGAGCCGCTGTTACGGACCGTGGCATACACCTCGGCACCACGGGCAACTGCCAGCTGGACGGCCAGGTGCCCCACGCCTCCTGCCCCTCCTGTGACCAACACCTTTTGTCCGGGACGCACGCCAGCGCGGTCGATCAGACCTTCCCAGGCAGTAAGTGCCACCAGAGGCAGTGCCGCGGCCTCGCGCATAGACAGGTTCTTCGGTTTGGGCGCCAGCAGACGTGCATCCACAGCGGCGAATTCGGCTAGCGAGCCTTGCAGGCCCCGCACGCCGCCGGTAAGGCCATAGACCTCTTCACCTACTGTGAAGGCCTCAACTCCTTCGCCAACGGCCTCAATCACGCCCGCCAGGTCCGTACCCAGGACGGCGGGAAGTGCCGGCATGGCATACGGAGCGTTTCCGGTACGGATTTTGTAGTCGATGGGGTTCACACCGCTGGCCTTGATGCGAACCAGCACTTCGCCAGCCTTCGGCGCAGGGGTGTCGATCTGGGCGCTGCGGAATTGGGCTACCTCATAGTCGTCGAGGATGAGCACGCGCATGCTACGTGGTGTTGTTGACATAGTTGAATTCATTCCTTGTTTGGCTTCATGGCCTGCCGGCCCCTCTCGCGATTGCGAAGCCAGTGTCCGGCCTGGATCGGCCAGAGTTCATAGTTGAGTGGGTCTGCGCCGAGAGCGCGCTGCGCATGCAGTGGCCATTGAGGGTTGTGAAGGGCTTCGCGGCCGAGCGCGACCAAGTCGGCATGACCATCGGTAATCAAGGTCTGAGCCGCAGTGGGTTCAGAAATCAATCTAACAGCCATGGACTTGATGCCGGATTCGCGATGAACGCGTGCCGCGAAGTTGGTCTGGTAGTCGGAAGCGATAGGTGGACTTGGGTAGCCAATGCCTCCCGACGAGCAATCAACAACATCAACGCCAAGCGCACGCAGTCGCTTGGCAAACTCGACCGTGTCGTCGCCCGACCACCCGCCCTCCACCCAGTCAGTAGCCGAAACACGCACGAAGACGGGCTTGTCCTGCGGCCAGACCTCGCGAACGATGCCAATCACCTCCAGTGGGAAGCGAACGCGCGCCTCGAAGTCGCCGCCATAGCCATCATCCCGCAAGTTGGTGAGTGGAGAGAGGAAGCCGTTAAGCAAAAAGCCGTGGGCTGCATGCACCTCAACGATATCAAATCCAGCCTGCAATGCACGCTGGGCCGCGGTGCGCCAGTCCTGTCGAATTGCTTCCAGGCCGGTTTCGTCTAAGGCTAACGGCACCTGATGGTTCGGTCGGTGCGCACACGCACTGGCGGCGACCACCTGCCATGGTGCCTCGTCGCGCGCCTGAGCGTCGGCAACTGTGAGCTGTCCATCACCTTCCCAGGGACGTTGCGAGGCTGCGCGTCCGCCAGCATGAGCGAGCTGAATGGCCGGAATCGCTCCGTTCTCTCGTAGGAACTTTGCGATACGTGCCAATGGCGGAATTTGCGCATTGCTCCAAAGACCGAGGTCGCCATGGGTAATGCGTCCAGTCTCTGTGACCGCCGTGGCCTCGATCATCACGATGCCGAATCCACCCAATGCAAACCTGGCCAAGTGGGCGAAATGCCAGTCATTGGCGAAGCCGTTGACGGCCGAATACTGGCACATCGGCGAGACCACGAGGCGGTTGCGCGCCTGGAGGCCACGCAATGCGATAGGACTGAACAGGGTGGACTTGTTCACGGCTCAGAAATCCTGCACGGTCGGGCGCAGCACGATTTCGTTGATGTCCACGTTGGCCGGTTGCTCAATTGCATAGGCGATTGCGCGAGCTACCGAGTCGGCGGGGATCTGGTTGGCTTGGTAGAAGGCCTGGACTCCAGCCGAACTGTCGGCGTCGCTGCTACCCAGCTTCAGTTCGGACTCCACAGCGCCGGGAGAAACAATGGTGGTGCGCACACCAGCAGGCGCTTCTGCGCGCAGTCCCTCGGACAGGGCTCGCACGGCGAACTTGGTCGCGCTGTAGACGGTACCAATCGGCGTAAACAGCTTGTGGCCTGCGACGGAGGCGATGTTGATGATGTGGCCATCCGCCTGCGCTGTCATGGTCGGCAGCACGGCGGCAACGCCATGCAGCACGCCCTTGATGTTCACGTCGATCATGCGGCTCCACTCGTCAACCTTGAGCTTGGCCAAAGGCGCCAAAGGCATGATGCCGGCGTTGTTGACCAGCACGTCAATCCGAGAAAAGCGCTTCAACGTGGCGTCGGCCAGAGCTTGAACCTGGGCCATATCCGTCACATCGGTCGCCTGGACCAGGACGTCTGCACCTGCGGCCGACAGTTCGGCGGCCAAAGCCAGCAGCTTGTCGGTGCGGCGGGCCGCCAGGACCAGCTTGGCGCCGCGAGCTGCCAAATGGCGGGCGGTCGCCTCACCGAGGCCACTACTGGCACCGGTGATGATGACGACTTTGCCGGTAAGAGACTGAATTTGAGCGTTCGACATATGCATATCCTTAGAAAGCAGTTGAAGGAAATCGGGCCATCCCGATAAGGAATGACCAAATTTTGGGCTTTTCAACAAATCTAATAAAGATCACAATTTGGACAACGCTTATGAACTGATTTCACAAATGCAAGGTGCTGAACTGGCTGAGTTATCGATATTTCTGACCGTTGCCAACTTGCGCAGCTTCAGCAAGGCCGCGGTCGAGCGCGGCGTAGCCCCATCAGCAATCAGCCACGCAATTCGCAAGTTGGAGCGGCGAGTCGGTGTACGCCTGTTTCATCGCACCACCCGAAGCGTGGCTTTGACGGATGCCGGTGAGCGTTTCCTTGCAGATCTCGCACCAGCGTTTGGGCAAATCGGGGCCGCGCTCGAGGGGTTGAACGCTTTTCGTGACACCCCTTTTGGCACGGTGCGCATCAACCTTCCAAGTGCAATTGCGCCTTTCGTCTTGAAGGATGTGATGGGCCCGCTATTGGCTCAGAACCCAGGGTTGCATTTGGATGTGGTTGCAACTGACCGCCTGATCGACATTGTCGAAGAGGGCTTCGATGCAGGAATTCGCTTCGGGGAACGGTTGTCGCAGGACATGGTGGCTGTGCGTATCAAGCCAAGCTTACGGTTTGCAGTAGTGGGAGCGCCGGCTTACTTTGAGCGAACAGGGCTCCCTTTGCCGAAAACGCCTGGGGACTTAAAGCAGCATGAATGCATTCGCTACCGCTTTCCAAGCGGTGCCATCTTCAATTGGGAATTCTCCCGCAAGGGGGAGTCGTTGGAGGTGGAAGTGGATGGCCCCCTTACGCTTGATGGGCAAGAGTTGATGGTCGAGGCCGCCTTGCAGGGCTGTGGCTTAGCTTTCGTGTGGGATAACCGCGTCCTGAAACACTTGGAAGATGCAACCCTGATTCGTTGTTTGGAAGATTGGTGTGCACCAGACGATGGCCTGCACCTGTACTACCCCAGTCACCGCCATCTATCCGCAGGACTACAGGCGTTGATCAATTTTCTTCGCGCGTGAGCATGCATGTCCGCTTGCAGCATCAGCGGACTTTGGTCGCGCAAAATTGACCGGCAGCTCACAGCCTAGCGCAGACCTCGCTTCGCCAGCGGCCACCATACAGCGATCGCTGACCTACCGCCCGCACTCGCCCATGACCTGCTTCCGGTCAAAAGCTGCGGCCGGCACGGCATCGAGCCACGACGAAGCGAGCCATAACCTTGGTATCGTGGGGCCTCAGCATTGCCCGCGGAGCCCTGAGTCCATGCCAGTTTTTGATGTTGACGGTATCCAACTGAACGTCCGCGAGCGCGGCGAAGGAGAGACCGTCTTGCTGCTGCACAGTGCGGGCAACACCGGCGCGCAATGGAACGCACTGGGCGACGCGCTCGGCGACGGCTTCCGGCTGCTGGCTCCCGATCTGTACGACTGTGGTGGTACATCTGCCTGGCCATACGACCGCGACATGGGCTACGACGATGTCGCGCAACTGCTGTCCCCGTTGCTGAAGCAAAACGGCCCCTTGCACTTGGTCGGCCACTCCTTTGGCGGTGGCACCGCCCTGCGGCTGGCTGCAGCCCATCCAGAATGCGTGTGCACCTTGACGCTGATCGAACCGGGGGCCTACCAGTTGCTGCAGGAGACCGGGCAGGATCACCTGTGGTCAGAGTTCCAGCGGGTGATGGACAACTTCAGCGACGCGGTCGCCGAAGACCAACTGGACACGGCCTGGGCGCAGTTTTTTGACGCCTACTGCAGCCACGTCGGCCCCTGGCATGACCTGCCTGAGCCAACGCGAGAAGCGATCAAGAAGAAAACGCCTGCGCAAATGCGTGTGTACGGTGCACAGGCATCCAACCCCACACGCCTGAGTCACATCCGGCGACTGGCCTGCCCCACCCTGGTGATCCATGGTCAGACCTCGCAAGAGCCTGAGCGGGTGGTGTGCGAACTGATCGCCGGGCATGCACCGCTGGGTCACCGCGCCGAGGTGCCCGGTGCCGGGCACATGGCGCCACTCACCCACGCCCCAGAGGTGGCCAAACTGCTGCGTCAGCACATCGGATCAGCCTGCACCCGCCATCGGCGCTGACGCCAACACCGTCAGCCAAGCCTCAGAAATACGCCTCTATCGGCAACGACGCGTCAGACGCGGAGCCGCTGGGCGCCGGCTCGGAGGAAGACAGGCCAGTGGATGCCTGAATCTGCGCCGCCAAGCTCGCTGCCACCGCCTTCAACTCTGCTCGCGTGGCGGTGAAGTGCAAATCCACCCCGCCATCCTGCTCGGGCGTGGGCACGACCATCAGCATGCGAAAGGCCACGCCGCAGATGTCGTACCAGGCCGGCCCACCCTGCCCGAAGTTGATGTCGTACATCGGGAAGCGGGCGCAGTTGTTCAGGATCAGCCCCCCATCGAGCGTACCGGCGGCCGAGTCCCAGAACAGGCGCCAGATGGCCCGCCGCTGGCGGTAATGCTCCATCAAGGCGAGGTGCTGAAACAGCGTCTCGTTGCTCACCTGCTCGTTGGACGGACGGCACTTGCTGGCCAGCACGGCCACGCTGTCTTGCGCAACCTCTTGCGGGGTGTAGCGGGCCTCGCCGTAGCACAGCGCGTTGCCAAAGTAGTCGCGCGGGATGCGGAGGCGTCGGCGGTGCCGCAGGTCGAGCACGATGCCCACGCGGCGCTCGCGCGTCGATGCCGTCAAGGGCGCAATGGCCTTGAGGCAATGCGCTGCAGCGAGCTCCACCGCGCTCACACCAGCATCGGCGGGCAACGCCAGCTTGGCCTCGTCTTTCCAGCGCTGCATGGTGGTGGCCGGGATGCGGAACACGCCTTTGCGCAGCTTCAGCGCTTGCCAGCCCAGGCGCAGCATCACGCTCAGGCGCGTGCGCATGTCCGGGTCGCGCACCAGGCCCTGTGCGGGGGGCGGCGCATCGGGCGTCATCTTGGCTTGTGCGGCCTCGATCACGACCTGGTGGTCAAACGCCGGCGTCACCACCTCCAGGCCACGCGCTATGCGCGACCAGTCGCTCATAAACTGCCAATAGGCCGAGCCATCGAACAGCGAGTGGGGCCCGTAGCAGCACAGGATGACGCCACCGCCCTGGAAGCGGTGCACGTTCACCTGCAGCAGGGGCTGGTCCTTGCCCACCCATTGCCAGGGGTAGACCGCGCTGAAGTAACGCTTGATCTGGCTGCCAAAGTCGGAGTCGGGCCCGTGCGCGGGCAAGGGCTGGTCATGCTCGTGCACCCGAAAGTCGATGCCGGCGTCGTTGCAGTCCACATAGACCTGGCCGTCGACATCTTTCTTCATGCGCCCGGCAATCAGCGGGTAGTGGCGCAGCGTCTGCACCAGGGCCTCGCGAATGTGGCGCACCTGCATGCCTTGCGGGTACACCAGCGTCACCGGGATGCCGATGTGGCCGCTGAACAGGTCCAGGCCGGTGAGCGGCTGGCGCGGCGCGGTCACGCCGCAGTGCAGGCGTTCACGGGCCAGCAGGGTGTGGTCGGCGGACGACATGGTGGCCTCGGCGCGCGTCAGTACACGTAAGGGATCAGGCGTTTGCGGCTTTGCTTGAAGCGCGTGTAGGACTCGCCCAGGGCCGACTCCAGCGCAGCCTCTTCCACCTGGATGCGGTAGATGTAGATGGACCACGAGCCGATGCACATCAGCACCAGGCTGGCGTAGTTGCCCAGCACCAGGCCCAGCCCCATCAGCGTCAGCAAGGCGCCCAGGTAGGACGGGTGACGCAGCAGACGGTAAGCGCCGCCATCGACCACGCGGTGGTCATCGGCAATGGTGACGGTGTGGGTGAAGAAGGCACCCAGTTCGCGCCAGCAGTGCATGCGCAGCAGCATGCCGGTCACGATCAGGCCCAGGCCGCCGAAGTAAGCGGGATGGCGCGCCTCGGCCGGCATGGCCGAGGGGGCGTAAAACGCCAGGGCCACCGAGCCCAGTTGCAACAGCGAGGTGCCAATCGAGATGACCAAGCCGGAGTAGCGGTCGGCCCCCTCGTGCCCGGCCGAATGCTGCTTCTTGCGCTGCAACTGGCGCGCTTCCATGGCATACGCCCAGATCAGAACGGCCCAGAAGGCGATGGCATCGGGCCACACAAAGATCAGGGGTCGGTCGAACATCGTGCCTCCGGGCTACAGCTGTGAGAAAGTTCACACCGATTGTGGGCGGCACGTTTTTCTGCTCGTATGAGGGATTCACCCCGACACCCCCGACACAGGGGACGCATGCCTGACAATGGTGCAACGCACCAAAGACGGCGCGTTGGCCTCATAATCTGACAATCCATCCCGCCAGATCTGGCGATTTGTCCCCCTCCTTCCAAAGGAACACAACATGACTCGTGAAGTCGTCTTCGTGGGCGCAGCCCGTACCGCCATCGGCAGCTTCGGTGGCTCGCTCAAGGACGTGCCGCCCGCTGACCTGGGTGCACTCGTGATCAAGACCGCCCTGGAGCGCGCTGGCGTCGCCCCCAAGGACGTGGGTCATGTTGTCGTGGGTCACGTCATCCCCTCCGTGCCGCAAGACGCGTACATCAGCCGCGTGGCAGCCCTGAACGCTGGCGTGCCGCAAGAGGCTCCCGCTTTCAACGTGAACCGTCTGTGCGGTTCGGGCCTGCAGGCCATCGTGTCGGCCGCCCAAGCCATTCAACTGGGTGACTGCGAAGTCGCCGTGGGCGCCGGTGCCGAGTCGATGAGCCGTGGCGCTTATCTGGTCACCAGCAACCGCTGGGGCGCGCGCATGGGCGACGTGAAGATGCTGGACTTCATGCTGGGCGCCCTGCACGACCCGCGCATGCACATTCACATGGGCATCACCGCTGAAAACGTGGCCGCCCGCTACGAAATCACCCGCGAACAGCAAGACGCTTACGCCGTGCAGTCGCAACAGCGCGCTGCCAAGGCGATTGCCGCTGGGTACTTCAAGGAACAGATCGTTCCGGTCGAAATCAAGACCCGCAAGGGCGTGGTGCTGTTTGACACCGACGAAGGCGTGAAGGCCGACACCAATGTCGAAGCCCTGGCCAAGATGAAGCCCGCCTTCAAGAAGGAAGACGGCACCGTGACCGCCGGCAACGCCTCGACCCTGAACGACGGCGCTGGCGCCGTGGTGATGGCATCAAGCGAGAAGGCCAAGGAACTGGGCCTGAAGCCGCTGGCCCGTCTGGTGTCCTACGGCCATGCTGGTGTCGAGCCCGAGTACATGGGCATTGGCCCCGTGCCTGCTTCGCGCAACGCGCTGGCCAAGGCTGGCCTGACCGTCGCCGACATGGACGTGATCGAAGCCAACGAAGCCTTCGCCGCCCAAGCCTGCGCCGTGGCCAAGGAACTGGGCCTGGACAACGAGAAGGTCAACCCCAACGGTTCGGGCATCTCCCTGGGTCACCCCGTGGGCGGCACGGGCGCCATCCTGGTGACCAAGGCCATCTACGAACTGCAGCGCACCGGCGGCCGCTATGCCCTGATCACGATGTGCATTGGCGGCGGCCAAGGCATTGCGATGGTGATCGAGCGCGTCTGATCTGGCGTGATCGCACCATGACAAAGGGGCTCCTCGGAGCCCCTTTTTTATGCCTGACTGCCAGCAGGCTCAGACGCTGAACCGCCCGTGGGAGTTCAGCTTGCCGCGGCCCTGAGGGGGCTGACACCGTCGAACGTGGCGGTGGTGACCCAGGCCAGGATCTGTTCGTTCGTGTACATGCCCGACGCCTTGAGCATGCCGACCACGGGGTCACAGGCAAGCGCAAACAGCATGTAGAGCGTCATCTCGGCCGGGAGGTCGGGGTTGAGCTCGCCACTGGTCTGGGCCTCGGTGATCCAGATGCTGAGCTTGTTGCTCAGGCTGATCAGGCGGTCCATGTAAGCCTCGTTGGCCTGCAGCGAGTTGGAGAGCGCCGAATTCTGCGAGGGCAGCGAGGGCATTTCGCCTTCGAGCTGGCTGGTGATCGCCCAGCGGGCCACCGCCTTGAGTTGCTCGATCGGGCGCGCGTCGGGGTTCTCACGCAGGCCATCCACGAAGGTCACGGCCCGGTCGAGCGCGCGGATCATGGCCGCAGCGGCCAGGTCTTCCTTCGAGGCGAAGTGTTTGTACACACTGGCCTTGGCCATGCCGGCTTCCGCCGCCACCTCGTCCACCGTCATCGCGTCGTAGCCCTTGGTGGCCAGCAGCCGATTGACGGCCTCCACGATGGCGTCCTCGCGAATGCGCTGTATTTGTTCCTTGTATGAAAGCCGTGCCATGTCTGCCATTGTAGACCGATGCCCCTTGGCATAAAACGGCAGAAGACACACGTGACACTCTTTTGGTTATCATGTAGACTCGCAAGTATTAATTCTGCACTTGCAAGTTCATTACACGGAGCATCGCATGTCTCGTATCGCCGTCATCGGTTCCGGCATCAGCGGCCTGAGCGCCGCCTGGCACCTGTCTGCTCCCGGCTCTGGCCACGAGGTCACGGTGTTCGAGGCCGGCGCCTACTTCGGCGGCCACGCCAACACGGTCGATGTGACGATCGACGGCGTCACCCACGGGGTGGACACCGGCTTCCTGGTCTACAACGAGCGCACCTACCCCGGCCTGATCGCACTGTTTGACGAGCTGGGCGTGGCGCGTGCGCCGTCGGAGATGTCGTTCTCGGTGCAGTCCCCCCAGGGACCGGGCCAGCGCAACATCGAGTGGAGCGGCCACTCACTCAACACCGTGTTTGCCCAGCGCAGCAACCTGCTGCGTCCGCGTTTCTGGTCCATGTTGCGCGACATCCTGCGCTTCAACCAGCTGACCACGGCCATAGCCGTTGCGGGCAAAGACGCCGAACTGGCCCAACCGATTGGCGCCTTCCTGGACGACCACCACTTCGGCCAACCCTTCCGCGATGATTACTTCCTGCCGATGGTGGCCTGTATCTGGTCGTGCCCGACCGAACAGATGCTGCGCTTCCCGATGGCGACGATGATCCGCTTCTGCCACAACCACGGTCTGCTGCAGGTGGCCAACCGGCCGCAGTGGTTCACGGTGACGGGTGGCTCACGCGAATACGTGCGCAAGGTGTTGACGCGTCTGAAGGACGCCCGCCTGAACACCCCGGTGCAGGCGGTGACGCGCCACAACCAGGGGGTGACGGTGCACACGGCACAAGGCGCCGAGACCTTTGACGGCGTGGTGATGGCCTGCCACAGCGACCAGGCGCTGCGCCTGCTGGGCCAACAGGCCACCGCCAACGAGCGCGACCTGCTGGGCGCCATCCGCTATCAGTCCAACCGCGCCGTGCTGCACACCGACACGGCCCTGCTACCGCAAAAGCGCTCGGCTTGGGCCGCCTGGAACTACGAGCGCGCAGCCCAGAAGGACACCGAGCAAGCGCAGGTCTGCCTGCACTACCTGATCAACGTGCTGCAGCCGCTGCCCTGGCAAAAGCCGGTGGTGGTGTCGCTGAACCCCGTGCGCGAGCCCGACCCGGCCACCGTCATCCAGGAAATCGCCTACGACCACCCGGTGTTCGACCAGGCTGCCATCGATGCACAGGCCCGCCTGCCCGCCATCCAGGGTACCCAAGGGGTCTGGTATGCCGGCGCCTGGTGCGGCTATGGCTTCCACGAAGACGGCTTCCAGGCCGGCTTGCGCGCGGCCAAGCTGATCCAGCAAACCACCTGGCCGAACAAGCTGGCCGCTGCGTGAACCCGAAAGCACCCGCCATGCCCACCCCACCCACCACCGCAGCCTTGACGCCCGCCCCGCAGGCCATGATCGGCCGTGGCAAGGTATGGCATCAGCGTCTGCGCCCCGCGCAGCACCGCTTTGAGCACGACAGCTACTTCCTGATGCTGCCCATGCACCTGGGGCGCGAACACGGCTGGACCGTGCCGCGTCAGCGCTTTGGATGGATTACCTTCGCCGACCAGGACCACGGCGAAGGCGGCCCCGATGCCCTGGCCTGGTTTGAGGCCTTGTTGCAGTCCGAAGGCATAGCCGATGCCGATGGCGAGGTGTGGTTGCAGACCTACCCCCGCGTGCTGGGCCATGCCTTCAAGCCGGTCAGCTTCTGGTTTGCGCACCGTGCCGACGGTTCGCTGGCGGCCATTGTGGCCGAGGTCAACAACACCTTTGGCGAGCGCCACTGCTATCTGCTGCGCGGCGAACACGTGCAGTGGGGGCAAGAGCTGCAAGCCGACAAGATCTTCCACGTCTCGCCCTTCTGCGCGGTGGAAGGCACCTACCGCTTCCGTTTCACCCGCACGGGCGACCGCATGGTCTCGCGGGTGGACCTGCACGACGAGCAAGGCCCCTTGATCCAAACCAGCATCAGCGGCCAGCTCGAACCTTTCACCCGCCACAGCGCCCGCCGTGCCTTCTGGGGCACGCCCCTGATGACACTGGGCGTGGTCGCCCGCATTCACTGGCACGCCCTGCGCTTGTTCCTCAAGCGCGTGCCTTTCTTCCACAAGCCTGCTGCGCCTGAGCGCTTCGTCTCAAGATGAACACCACCGCATCAACCACCCACGCCACCCCAGCCCTGCCCGCCGATGCGCCGGCGTCGGCCAAGCGGGTGTTCCGCTTGCTCAACAAGCTGCAGCATGGCCGACTTGACATCGAATGGCCCGATGGCGGCCACAGCCGCTTCCCGGCCTCGGCCGTGGGCCACGACGACACGCCCGGTGTGCGCGCGACGCTGTGCCTGAACAACTGGCGCGTGTTCGAGCGCACCATGAAGTCCGGTGACATCGGCTTTGCCGAAAGCTACATCGATGGCGATTGGCACACGCCCGATCTCACCGCCCTGCTTTCGCTGTTCATCATCAACCGCGATCACCTGGAGAAGGTGGTGTATGGCTCGTGGTGGGGCTCGCTGCTGTACCGCGTCAAGCACTGGCTGAACCGCAACTCGCGCGAAGGCAGCGCCAAGAACATCCACGCCCACTACGACCTGGGCAACGATTTCTACCGCATGTGGCTGGACCCGTCGATGAACTACTCCAGCGCGTGGTTCGAGGGCCAGCGTGCCGACCAACTGGCCGGGGCCGACCTGAAAGCCGCGCAGATGGCCAAGATGCGCCGCGCGCTGGACGAAGCCGGCGTGACCCGTGGCAGCAAAGTGTTGGAGATCGGCTGCGGCTGGGGTGCCGTGGCCGAGACGGCCGCCAGCGAGCGCGCCGCCCACGTCACCGGTGTGACCTTGTCGAGCGAACAACTGGCCTGGGCGCAACGCCGCATGGCCGACGCCGGGCTGAGCGAGTTGGCCGACCTGCGCTATCAGGACTACCGCGACCTGGCCCCGTTGCACGAGCGCGAGCCGTTTGACGCCGTCGTCTCCATCGAGATGTTCGAGGCCGTGGGCCGCGAATACTGGCCCAGCTACTTCGACACGGTCAAGCGCTGCCTCAAGCCCGGTGGCCGCGCCTGCATCCAGACCATCACCATCCGCGATGACCTGTTCGAGCGCTACAGCCGCTCGACCGACTTCATCCAGCAGTACATCTTCCCTGGCGGCATGTTACCCAGCCCCTCGGGGTTCGAGACGATGGCACAGAAGGCCGGCCTGGTGGTGGAAAAGCGCCTGGCTTTCGGCCCGGACTACGCCGAGACCCTGCGCCGCTGGCGCCATGCTTTCCTGCAGCGCGAAAGCGAAGTCGGCCAGCTGGGTTTCGACACCCGCTTCGTGCGCATCTGGACCTTCTACCTCGCCTACTGCGAGGCCGCCTTCGATCATGGCAACACCGACGTGATGCAGTTCACCCTGCGTCGCCCGGACTGAGCCCTGCGCACCCATCCCGCGTCGCCTCAACCACGCCCACACCATGTCACACCGCCACCCTGATCTCAGCCGTCGCCAGACCCTGTGCACCTTGGCGGCACTGTGCACCACCGTTACCCCCACCATGAACGCCATCGCTGCCCCCGCCCAGACCACCGTGCCTGCCGAGGTCGCTTCCGACCTGAAGCAGGCGCAGCTGCGCGGCCGTGCGCCGCTGCGCTTTTTCGGCCTGCTGGTGTATGAGGCCCGCTTGTGGACCCCATCCGCTTTCGAGGCCGAACGCTACGATCAGCTGCCCTTCGCGCTGGAGCTGGAATATGCCCGCAAGCTCGAAGGCCCGGCCATCGCCGAGCGTTCGATTGCCGAGATGCGCCGGGTGGGCGAGTTCACAGAAGCCCAGTCCAAGGCCTGGCTGGCCTTCATGAACCAGGCGTTCCCGAACGTGGGCGCGCAAGACCGCCTGACCGGCGTGCACGACGGTGCCGGTGGCGTGCGCTTCTACTTCAATGGCAAGCAGACCGCCGCCACACAGGACAAGACCTACGCCCGCCTGTTCTTCGGCATCTGGCTGTCGCCCAAGACCTCGGCCCCCGGGCTGCGCAACGCCCTGATCGGCAAAGCCTGAGCGGTGCACCATGGGCAGTTCCGGCATCCACACGCACGGCACAGGGTGGCGCTATGGCCTCCTGGGCCTGCCCCTGGCCTTCGTGTCGCTGCCGCTGTACGTGACCCTGCCCCGCCACTATGCCGAGCAATACGCCGTGCCCCTGGGCACCCTGGGCGTCTTGCTGCTGCTCACCCGCCTGCTCGACGCAGTGCTCGACCCCCGCATTGGCCACTGGGTGGACCAGCTCTTTGCCCGCCATGCCCGCCTCAGCTGGCGAGCCGCCGTGGTTGCCTCAGTGTTGATGGCGGCGGGCTTTGCGGCCTTGTGGATGCCACCGCCCAGCGTAGCCGACTCAAAGACCCAACTGCTGGCCTGGCTGGCGGGTGCGCTGGTGCTGACCTATCTGGCCTTCAGCCTCGCGTCCATGGTGCACCAGGCCTGGGGTGCCCGCTGGGGTGGCCAGCCCGAGCAACGCGCCCGCCTGGTCGCCTGGCGTGAAGGCACGGCCCTGGCGGGGGTGCTGCTCGCCAGCCTGTTGCCCGCCTGGTTGGGATTGCAAGCCACCAGTGTGGTGCTGGCCGTGGCGCTGGGCCTGGGCCTGTGGACCCTGCACCAAACGCTGCACGGGCACAGCCAGCAAGAGGCAGCCCCCTCATCGAACCCAAGGTCTGCCCAGCTGGCACAAACGCCCCTCACCTCAGACGCGACAACCAGCACCACGCCGACCGACGAAGCGACCGCTGCGGCTGGTCAGGCGAACACCGCACACGTCACTTCGGCCGTGGACACGTCTCCCTGGCGCACCCCAGCCTTCGTCGCCCTGCTGATCGTGTTCCTCCTCAACGGCACTGCCAGCGCCATCCCGGCCACGCTGCTGCCCTTTTTCGTGCGCGACACCTTGCAAGCGCCCACCTGGGAGCCACTCTTTCTGGGCAGCTACTTCCTGGCCGCCGCCATCGGGCTGCCGCTGTGGGTGAGGCTGGTTCAGCGCATCGGCCTGGCCCCAGTCTGGCTGCTGGGCATGGCCCTGAGCGTGCTCGCCTTCTGCGCCGTGCCCTGGCTGGGTTCGGGCGACACCCTGGCGTTCGAAGCCATCTGCGTGCTCACCGGTCTGGCGTTGGGGGCCGACCTCGCCATTCCTGGCGCGCTGCTCACCGGCGTCATCCACCACGCGGGCCTGGGCCAGCACAGCGAAGGCCGCTTCTTCGGCTGGTGGACGGCCGCAACCAAGCTCAACCTCGCGCTCGCCTCCGGCCTGGCCCTGCCGCTGCTCGCCTTCATCGGCTACGAAACCGGCCGGCACACGCCCGACAACCAGTTCGCCATGGCCATCTCCTATGGCCTGTTGCCCTGCGTCTTCAAACTGCTGGCCGCCGCCGCCCTGTGGCACGCCATGCGCCGTCACCCCATCCTGAGAGGACAAGCATGACCCCCTTCACACGCTTCCGTCGCTTCCTGGCTACCTTGGGTGCCGCCCTGCTGCTCAGCCCGCTGCTGAGCGGCTGCGCCGGGCCGCAAGTGCAGGACTATGCCCAGGAGCAGCCCGCGCTCGACCTCAAGCAGTACTTCAACGGCCCCATGCAGGCCCACGGCATCTTCACCGACCGCAGCGGCCGTGTCGTCAAGCGCTTCGTCGTCGACATGAAGGCCAGCTGGCAAGGCAACCAAGGCACGCTTGACGAGCGCTTCACCTATAGCGACGGCACCAAGCAGACCCGCATCTGGTACCTCACCGACCATGGCAATGGCCGCTACACCGGCCGCGCCGACGATGTGGTGGGCGAGGCCGAAGGCCAGACCGCCGGCAACGCCTTCCGCTGGGGCTACACCCTGGCCCTGCCCGTGGACGGCCGTGTCTGGCACGTGCAATTCGACGACTGGATGTACCTCATGGACCAGCGCACCATGCTCAACAAGGCCGTGATGAGCAAGTTCGGCATCCGCCTGGGCGAGGTCACGCTGTCGTTCACCAAGCCCTGAGCCCCTCATGCCCCTCAACCCCCGGATCACCCACTGGCAAGACCGCGTCGTGTGGCTCGTCGGTGCTTCGAGCGGCATCGGTGAGGCCACAGCCCGCGCCCTGCATGCGGCAGGCGCTCGCGTGGTCGTCTCGGCCCGCTCTGCGGAGCCCCTGACGCGCTTTGCCGCCGCCCACCCCGGCAGCATCGCCTTGCCGCTGGATGTGACCGACCGTGCCGACGTCGCGCGCGCCACACAGACGGTGCTCGACCAGACCGGCCGCATCGACCTGGTGATGTACTGCGCCGGGCATTACCGCCCCATGCGCGCCACCGCCTTCGACCTGGACGATGCCCTGCGCCACCAGCAGGTCAACGTGACCGGGGCCCTCTACCTGCTCGATGCCGTGCTACCCGTGCTGCAGCGCCAGGGCCACGGTCACCTCAGTCTGGTGGCCAGCGTGGCCGGTTACCGGGGCCTGCCCCAGTCGCTGGCCTATGGCCCCACCAAGGCGGCGCTGCAAAACCTGGCCGACACGCTCTACATCGATCTGCACGACACTGGCATTGGCGTGTCGGTGGTCAACCCCGGCTTTGTGGCCACCCCGCTGACGGCGCAAAACCAGTTCGCCATGCCCGCCCTGCTGACGCCCGATCAGGCCGCGCAGGCCATCTTGAAAGGCTGGGCGCGCGGCGCGTTCGAAATCCACTTTCCACGCCGTTTCACCTGGTGGCTCAAGCTGATGCGCCACCTGCCCGACACGCTCTACTTTGCCCTGGTGCGCCGCGCCACCGGTTTGTGACACCCTTGCCATGCCCTTCGCTCCCCTCACACCGGACATGACCTCTGCCGCCACCTCGGCCACCACGCTCACACCTGGGCAGGCAACCGTCGCCATCGACCCGCGCACCGCCCGTGTCGCCGCCTTCTTCGAGTCCATCAGCCAGGCCAGCCTGGGCACACTGAGCAGCGTCTACAGCGAGCATGCGCGCTTCAAGGACCCGTTCAACGACGTGACCGGGCTGCCCGGCATCCAGCGCGTGTTCGCCCACATGTTCGAGACGGTGCAGAACCCGCGCTTCGTCGTCCACCACACGATGACCCAGGGCGAACACGCCTGGTTGACCTGGGACTTCCTGATCGACCGGCCCGACGGCACGCTCACCGTGCACGGCGCCACGCAACTGACCTTCGCGCCCGATGGCCGCGTCAGCGTGCACCGCGACTACTGGGACACCGCCGAGGAGCTGTACGCCAAATTGCCAGTGATCGGAGCCCTGGTGCGCTGGCTGACCCGCAAGCTGTCGTCCACCGTGTGAAGCCGGGCACGGTTTTGGTGCAATGTGTTGGCACAATGTCAGCTTGACGCATTGACCCAGAAGTACCGCCATGCAGCTCACCCCCTGGACCCACACCGGCCGTGAAGGCTTCACCCTGCGTGGCTGGCACACGGCCCCCAGCGGCAAGCCCGTGATCCACTTCCTGCATGGCAACGGCTTTTGCACGCGCACCTACGAGCCCATGCTGCAACACTTGGCGCACGACTTCGACCTGTGGTTGTGCGACATCCAGGGCCATGGCGACAGCGACCACGGCGGCCGCTTCGTCGGCTGGAACCGCAATGCCGAGCTCGCCATCGAGGCCTTCAAAACCCACGGACAGCCCCTGTTCGGCAACGTGCCGCACTTCGGCCTGGGCCACAGCCTGGGCGGCGTGCTCACGGGCTTGGCCATGGGTGAGCACCGCAAGCTGTTCCAACGTGCCGTGCTGCTCGACCCGGTGCTGTTCTCGCCCGCCATGATGCTGGGCGTGGCCGTGGCCACCCTCACCGGCACCGCCCGCCTATCGCCCCTGGCGCGCAGCGCCCGTGCCCGCCGCCACCATTGGGCCAGCCGCGACGAAGCCTTCGAGCAACTGCGCCACCGCGGCGTCTACAAGACCTGGACGGCCGAGGCCCTGCATGCCTTCGTGCGCCACGCCATGAAGGACGCCCCGGAGGGCGGCGTCGAGCTGAAGTGCCAGCCATCCCGCGAGGCCGAAGTCTTCTCCTCGGCGCCTGAGCGCCTGTGGACCTTGATGGGCCGCATTGAAACGCCCACGCTGGTGATCCACGCCGACCACACTTTCCCCTTCGTGCTGGAAGGCGCTGCCCGCCTGCGACGGATCAACCGACAGGTACAAACGCAGCAGGTCAGTGGCACGCACTGCTTCATGCTGGAGCAACCGGCCAACACCGCGGCCCTGGTCAAGTCGTTTCTGCTGTCGGCTTGATCGCTGACGATCAGGACACTGGGGCAGGCTGCGACACCGGTATCGGCTCCACCGTCATGCCAGGTAAACGCCCCACCAAAATCTTGTAGGTGTCCTTGTCAAAGGCGGGCTGCCCTTGCTGCAACAACGCCTGCACCTCGTCGGGCGTGCGCGCCGTGCCCAGGTAACACCAGGCATCCAGCACGTGCCAGGCATCGCCCTCACGCACCTGCACCGGGCCCCCATAAGGCCACACCTGCACCTGCCAGTCCGCCAGCACACTGCGCAAGCGGGCCGAATGGCGCCCCCACGACTCCGCGCCCACACACGCCCCACTGCAGCGGCGCAACTGGTAGGCAAAGCAAGGTCGCCCGGCCGAAACCTTCTCCAGCCCCAGCGTGGCCAGACACAGCTGCGCCTCCTCGGCGATCTCGCGCAGGGTCTTCAGCGCATCACGCTGGCTGCCAAACAGCCCGTACACGGCATCCTGACGGCCCCAATCCAGATCGCGCGCCCACGCCAGCTCGGGCAGGTAGCCGCCTTCGCCGTCGCGTTCGGTGGGCAACAGGCGCCAGGTGCACAGCTCGTCGCTGCGGCGCAAGCGCCGGTTGTGGATGGGCTGCCAGCGCTTGATCAGCTGCGCTTCCAGCAGCAAGGCGCCCATCTCGCCCGGTGTCTCGATCCACTCCAGACGGCGAATCTGCTGCGACAGGCTCATCTCCTTGGCCAACCGATGGTCCGCACTGAAGTGCGACAAAACCCGCTGGCGCAGCTTGTTGGCCTTGCCGATGTAGATGGGAACCGCACCCTCACCATAAAACAGGTACACGCCATGACGCTCGGGCAGCTCATCGAGCAGGGCCCGGTCCAGGTGCGTCGGCCAACTACTGTGACCGGTCAACACGCCCACCGCCTCTTGCAACTGCGAGGCTGGCACCTGCTGCATCAGAATCTGCCAGAACTGCCATAGCACTGCCGCATCCGCCAATGCCCGATGGCGAGCCGGCATGTGCAACTGGTGACGCTCGATCAGTGCATCCAGGCTGTGCTTGCTGAACTGCGGGAACAGCTTGCGCGAGAGCTTCACCGTGCACAGCACCGTGGCCTTGAAGTCCACCCCCACGCGCTTGAACTCGTTCTTCAAAAAGCCATAGTCAAAGCGCGCGTTGTGCGCCACGAACAAGCGGCCGTGCAGCCGCATCAGCACTTCTTCGGCCAGTTCCTCGAACGTGGGCGCCCCGGCCACCATCTCATCGGTGATCCCCGTGAGGTTCTGGATGAACGGCGGGATCGTCGTCTGCGGATTGACCAGGCTCGACCACTCCCGCACCTCGCCCTCTTCGTTCACCTCGACGATGCCGATCTCGGTGATGCGGTCCACCGTACCGGTGGCACCGGTGGTCTCCAGGTCCACAAAGACCATGGGTTCAAATAACTTCTCAGGCATCAGGCGGCGGAGGATTTTTGCAAGGCTTGCCACGCCGGGCTCGCCACCATGGCGTTCAGGGCCTCGGTGGCACGGGCGAAATCATAGTGCTCCACGGCACTGCCCAAGTCCCGCGCATGCTCCGGCAAATAGCTGATCAGCATCGGTGCGACGCGCTCATACGCATCGGCCGCATCCAGGTCATCGGTGGCCAGCAAGGCTCTCAACTCGGTCAAACCAGCCTCCAAGACGGCCCAATCCAGCGGCACCCGGTTCACGACCGAGGGCGCTGGCACCAGGGCCTGCGTGGCCCGGACTGCATCCTGCAAAAGCACCTCCAGCTGAGATAGGGCCTGCAACACCGGCTGCACATTGGCGTCATGCTGCCTGAGCAACTGCTCCACCGCCTGAGCCTCACGCTGCAACGTCACCCAACCCAGCACTCCGGCGACACCCTTGAGGGTGTGCACACGACGCTCGGCTGTCACCCAGTCCTGCTGCGCCAGGTCGGCGCGAACCTTGTCCATGTCGGCAGCATGATCGTCGGCAAACCGCAGCAACAGCTTGCGCAACTGCGCCACCTTGCCGCGGCAACTGCGCAAACCCACATCCAGCGCCAGGCCGGGGATGGCACGCAAGGGCGCCAGCTCGGCCACGTCGTCATGCGTCAGGTCGGCTTGCGAGGGGCTCCGTTCCTCGGCCTGAACCGCTTGTGGAAGCCAGGTGGCCAAAGCGCGCGTCAACTGCGCCGGATCCACCGGCTTGGGAATGTGGTCGTTCATGCCCACCCCCAAGGCTTCGGCCCGGTCTTCGCTGAAAGCGTTTGCCGTCATCGCCAGAATCGGCGTTTGCGCGTACGCCGGCAAAGCGCGAATGCGCCGCGCCGCCTCCAGCCCATCCATCACTGGCATCTGGATGTCCATCAAGATCAGTTCGTACCCGCTCTGCTCGGTGCAACGCTGCACCGCCACGGCACCATCGCCAGCCAGATCCACCACAAAGCCCATGTCTTCCAGCAAGGAGACGGCCACCTCCTGATTCAAGGCGTTGTCCTCGACCAGCAACAAGCGATGCCCCGGCTGGAAGCGGACCACGGCATCTGGGGCCGACGGCGCTTCGCTGTGCATCAAGGCATGCCCCCAACTGCGGGCAATCGCATCGTTGAGCGTCGCTGACATCACGGGCTTGGGGATGAAGGCCGAGAAACTGCCGTCTTCCAGATCCTCTGCAGGACACCCACTGCTGCCACTCACCAGGATGCAGGCGGGCTGCAGGCGCAAATCCAGCTTGCGCAAGGCATGACAGGTCTCTGTGCCATTCATGCCCGGCATCTGCCAATCGGTGAAGACCAACTGATACGGATCACCCATGCTGTCCGCAGCGGCCACACGCTCCAACGCCAAGGCTCCCCGGTCCACCGCATCGGCGCGGGCGCCCATGTCGGTCAGCATGTCGACCAGCAGGGCGCGTGCCTCCTCCATGTCGTCCACCACCAGCACGCGGGTACGGGGAGGCAGCACATTGACGGCAGGCATGACCGACTGCACCCCCACCCCGAAAGGCGCATCGATCCAGAACACACTGCCCTGGCCTTCGGTGCTCTCGACCCCAACGTGTCCCCCCATCAGGTCGGCCAGACGTCGGGTGATCGCCAGCCCCAGGCCCGTGCCCCCATAGGTGCGCGTGGTCGACACGTCAGCTTGCTGGAAGGCCGTGAACAGCTTGGCCTGTTGAGCCTCGCTCAGCCCGATGCCGGTGTCGCGCACCTCGAAGCGCACCCACACCTGCTCGCCCTCTTCCCGCAGCACGCGGCCGCTGAGCACCACGGTCCCATGCTCGGTGAACTTCACCGCATTGCTCATGAAGTTGACCAGCACCTGCCCGAGGCGCACGCCATCGCCATGCAACACCGGGGGCACGCCGCCGAGGCGCACCACCAACTCCAAACCCTTGGCCTCGACCTTGTCCGTCACCATCGACGTGACGTTGCTCACCATGCGCTCCACCTCGAAATCGGTGGGGTCCAGCGTCATCTTTCCGGCCTCGATCTTGGAGAAATCCAGGATGTCGTTGATGACCGAGAGCAGGTGCATTGCCGCCCCCGACACCTTATCGAGTTGCTGCAACTGGCGCGTGCTGAGAGGTTCGCGGCGCATCAGGTGCGTCAAACCGATGATGGCGTTCATCGGCGTGCGGATCTCATGGCTCATGTTGGCCAGGAAGGAGCTCTTGGCCCGGTTGGCGCTTTCGGCCTGCTCCTTGGCTTGTTGCAGGAGCTCCGCCGCGCGGTGTTCCTCGGTGATGTCTTCGATGATGGCCAGCAAGGTCCCATCGTCCGGATCCAACCTCGCACCCCGCATGCGCGCCCAGAACAGCGAGCCGTCGCAACGCTTGAGTTGCTCCTCCCGCTGGTGTGACACCCCGGTCTGCATCAACTCTCGCACCAACTCGGCGCCATGCACATTGGCCGAATCGTCGGGATACCAGCTCAGCGCCGAAGTCCCCACCATGCTGCCCTCGGGCGCCCCGAAGATCTCCTCGAGCTTGTGGTTGCAACGCACCACACGCCGATCCTTCATCACGGCCATACCCACCGTGGCCGCGTTGAAAACGGTCGTCAACTCGTCGTAAAGCTGCTTGAGCGTCACCGACTGTGTTGCCAGCTCTCGGCTGGTCTCCTCCAGCTTCAGCGTGCGCTGCCTGACCAAATTCTCCAATTCATCGCGGTAGCGCAACAACTCGCGCTCGGTGCGTTTGCGCTCTGTGATGTCCACCCACACTGCGGTCAGGCACTGCTTGCCCTGCACCACCAGCGGCTTCATCGAGATCCAGAACTCCCGGACCTCACCATGACGTGTCAGGCGCTGATTCTCGAACTCACGCCCTCCCTCGGCCAGGATGCTGGCCACGATGTCATCCACCTCCTGACGCGTCAAACGTGCCTGGATGTCATAGAGCGTCAGGGACGCGAAGTCTTCTTGCGTGTATCCCAGCGCATCCGAAGCGGCCTGGTTGAAGCTGATGAAACCGAGGGTGGCATGGTCCACCAACAGGATGCCGATGGGCGCCTGGTTCACGATGGTGGAGAACAGCTCCTCGCGCTCGCGCAAGGCCTCCTGGACCTGGTGTTCAGCAGTGACATCGCGCCCGACGCCCAACACCCCCATGAACTGTCCACGGGCATCGTGGATGGCCGTCTTGGTCACTTGAATCAGCGATCGACGCCCATCGGCGCCCACATGCCACCTGGGCGGCACCACCAGATGCCCTTGCGTCTTGGCCAGATAATCTTCGTGCACGATCTGCTTGGCTCTGTCCTCAGGCAGCAAGTGATGGTCACGGTGACCGATCACAGCCTCGCGATCGCGCTGCAAGAAAGCCAGGAAGCGTGCGTTGACCACCTGATACAGGCCTTCGGCGTCCTTGAGCCACACCATGTCGGGCATGCCTTGGACCAGCGCATCCAGCTGGCTGCGCTCAGCCTCGAGTGCCTCCCGGTTGCGCACGGCTTCAGCCCGCGCTTCCCGAAAGGCCAACACCGCCTGCGCCATCTCACTCAAGACCGAAGGCCGCCCCCGGGCCATCTCGCCCACAGCAGCCAAACTGGCATCATCACCCTGCTGCCCTTGCGCCAGATGGTTCAAGCTACCGGCCACGTGTTGCAGCCTGCGCGCCAGCCAAATCGCGGTGGCCAACCACCCCAGCACCAGCACCAGCGTGAAACCCACCATCACCCGGCTTTGGAGATCGTGAAATTCACGCAGCTTCTGCTCGGACTTCTGACTGTTGTCCATCGCATGCTGGGTCCACACCAAACCAATCCGGGTGGACACCACCGCGAAGCGCGCATAGTGCTCCGCCGCTGCCACCTGCTTCTCCTGAGCCACCTTCAGGTCGATGCTCAGCAGGTCGGTGCTCATCAGCACAAACCGCTTGAAGCCCACAAAGGCCTCGCGGCCGGTCTGAATCTCCTCCGGACTCAACCGCTGCCCGTGGTCCACCAGCACCTGTTGCACGCGGCGCTCCAGACCCGCAACGCGCTCCACCAGTTCCACATGGATCCGATAGGCTGCGGCCTCATCGATTTCGCCACGCCGCGCACGCGCCAACGCGTCCAGCAGACTTTGCTGGATCTGCCACAACTCGTAGCGAACCCCCATGGCCTCCGCGGCCAGCCTGAGGTCCTGCGCCACGCTCTGGCTCGTTCGGGATTGCTCCTGGCGCGCATACTCCGCCGCCACGAAGCTGAGCCCGGCGCCCAGCATCAGCGCCAGCGCCATGGGCACAAACAAAATGACCACAAAGCGACTGCGGCGCATCCAGTGCGGTGAAAGCCAGTTCTTCACACCTGCCCTCGTCTCAAGGCCCCAGCAAGGTGGGCCACAGCGTTGGAGGCACGCTGGCCACATAGCTGAACTGGCCCTGCCCCTGCGGACGGATGACCACCACCGTGCCTTCTGGCCGCACGAAATAACCGATCAGGTCTGCCATATTGGGCGCATGGGCCACGATCACTCGGTTGCTGCCTCGCGCCACCGGCTCGGACAACCAACGGCGGGTGGTCTGCAAGATCGGCTGCTTTTCAGCCATTGTCAGGTTGGCCGTGTAAAGCAACCCGTCCACCTGTCGCACGCCACCAGGCTGATCGGGAAACGCCAACATCGCCGAGTCACGCGCTCGACACAAAGGGCTGTGCAGCACCTCCGCCACCGGAATGCCGGCCTGACGGATGTACTGTCCCACCTTCGCGGCCAAGCGCCGCCCACTCTCGTCGAGCACACGCTGGCGGCTGCAATCCTTGAAGTCGCCCAAAGGCACCAGATCGGAGCGGCTGTTGTCAGTGGTGCCATGGCGCATGTAAAGAACATACCCGCCCTGGCGCAGTTGCGACAACAGCGCCGGCGTGGCCATCTGTTCCACAAACTTTGGCGAGGCTTCAGTGGGACGCCCGGTCGATGGGCTCTGCGCCTGCACTGCGCCCACCCACCCGGCACAGGCCAGCACCGTCAAACACCACGCGAATCGCCCACCGAAGCCCTTCATCCTTTGGCCCCGCTGATCTCACCCACATCTTCCGGGTGTTCATCCTTGAAACGCTCGGCGATCTCGTCAAAGCGGTCCAGATGCCGCAAAAAAGCATCCGCCACGTCCGGGTCAAAATGCCGCCCGCGCCCCTCCTGCATGATTTGCAGCACCCTGTCTGCACCGAAGGGTTCCTTGTAATGTCGACGCGAGATCAGGGCATCGAACACATCCGCCACCGCCATCAGGCGTGCTGGCAGCGGAATGGCATCGCCCTGCAGTCCCTCGGGGTAGCCACTGCCATCCCACTTTTCATGGTGCCCACCTGCAATCTGACAGGCCACCTCTAGAAAATCCAGCGCCGAATCCCCAACGTCGTCTTCCGCGCTCAAACCACGCTGTGCACGCGCAGCACGCACCTGCATGATCGATTCCCCCACCGCCTGCGCACCGATCATCGCGTGCGTCTTCATCACCTCAAACTCCTCCGGCGTCAGCTTGCCGGGTTTGAGCAAGATCGCATCGGGAATGCCCACCTTGCCGATGTCATGCAGCGGTGCCGCCTTGATCACTCGGCCGCAATAAGCCTCATCGGCCAACTCGGCCTGAAAACGCGGGTGCTCGCGCAGCAGTTCAATCAACAGCGCCACATAGCCTTGCGTGCGGTGCAGGTGGTTGCCAGTTTCGTTGTCACGCTTTTCTGCCAAGGCGGCCAAGGCATGCAGACTCACATCCTTGATCAACTCGTTCTCGGCCATGCGCCGGTGCACTTCGGCATCCAGGTAGGCGTTCTGGTCGGCCAGCCAATCACGGGCTTTCTTCAGCTCCAACTGCGCCTTCACCCGAGCCAGCAGCAAGGCGGGCTTGATGGGCTTGGTGACGTAGTCCACCGCCCCCAGACTCAGGCCCAGTTCCTCGTCGGTGTCGGCCGCCAGGGCCGTCACGAATATGACCGGGATGTCATGCGAGGCGGGCTGCTGGCGCAAGGCCTTCAAGACCTCATAGCCGTCCATGTCGGGCATCATCACGTCCAGCAGGATCAGATCAGGACGCGGCGCAACCTCCACCGCCTGCAAGGCCCGCGCGCCCGAATTGGCCACACGCACGTGGTAGTAAGGCCGCAGCAACTGTCCGATGACCGTGAGGTTCTCCTTGGTGTCATCGACCACCAGCACTGTCATGCGATCCATCGCCGAATCAACCGTCTCCATGGCGTCACCCGTTCAAAGATGCGAGATGCTCTCCCGAGAACTCGGGGCACAGCATGGAGACAGTCTAACGAGAATCAATTCACATCAGGTGGGAAGAAGTTGATTTGGATCAGCCCAAAATACCCCGGTCAGTAGCTCGGTCAGGCGTTCCGGCCCCATCCGGAAGCCGCATGCCTGAGGGTGTCCCCCACCCCCCATGGATTCGGCCAGTGGAATGGCATTGAACGTGGGCACCGCACGCAGCCCCACTTTCACTGTGCCATCCTTCGACACGCTCCAAAGCAGTGCGAAACTGCCACACTCGGCCGACAGCATGTTGCCGACCTCGCTGGTGAAGGCACCTGGGCAATTCACCATCACACCGGCCTGACCATTGAAGGTCAAGGGGGCAGCCCCTTGGGCAATGTCGCGGCACAGGCTGAGAAACTTCTCGTTCATGGCCTGACCACGCTGACCAAACTCGGCCACCTGCGCCGGCGTGAACGCGGCAATCTCGGCCCACCGCGGGAACTCATTGGGCTCCAGATCAAGCGCCGACAAAAATGGCGCGCTTTCCGGGAAGGCCCATGTCCACAGATCGCGGTCCTGCACGTAACGGATCAGGTCGGGCACCGGTTGCTCCGGGAAAAAGAACTTCCACGACAGCATCGCGCCCGACTGCGTCATGTCGAAATGCACCGCACCGCAACGGCACTGGAAGCGTCCGAGCTTGTCGGCTGCGCTTTGATGGTGATCCAGCAGCACGAGCTTGGATGCGCGCTCGTCGATGCCCTGCATCAGCCCCTCTTCAAAAGAGAAGTCCAGGATGTAGACCGCACGCCCGTCCAGCGGCGGCAGATCGTCCAGCGTGGTGACCTTGCCATGACTCACTCCGAGGTACTCACCCTGCCCTTCGAAATACAGCCAGGCGGCCAAGGCGGCCCCAAAGCCATCGGGGCACTTGCCGTGGTAGATGACGAGCGGATTGGGGTCGGTCTTGGAGGGCTGGGCTACCAGACCGGGGAGAGAAGTGAAAAGGCCAGTGGTCACGGGATGCAGGGGCGCCAACAGGCACCGTTGGGATCAAACCCATGATGGTACGGCAGGGGCGATGTGTTGACTGCCTCATTTCGCAGCAACCCAGGGCTCGCCCCAGGGGGAGATCGTTTTGCCCCCGCCTTGCCAACAAACTTATCCACAGGAAACGGGGACAACTTGCTGCACTGCACTCAACTACTGCCCCACCGCTCGGCTTCTCAGCCTAAAATTGCATATTGCAGCGCAACATTACTTTTTGTTTCCTTCTCCATGCCGGTCACGTCCACCCGACGCATCCACATCGCCCAACAGTTCATCCGCTTCGGCTTCGGTGAACACGTGGACGAGAATGCGCCGTTCTATTCCAACCAGTTCCTGACCCAGGAACTCACCACCACCGAGGTCCAGGCGGTGCTGACCATCGTCCAGCGCTACAACGCCTTTTATGGGGTGACGGTGGCGGGCGCGATCGGGCGTTTTCGTGGGCGCGTGCGTGGCTGGAAGTTTGGTCGCGCCGACGCGCCCATGCTGGTCGTCACGCTGCCTTACTGGACGCACCAGGTCGAGGAAATCCCCCAGGGTGCACCGGTCGGCAAACCCATCTCGGACGAGGACAACCAGGCCTTGGTGGAAGAACTGCGCCAGCTGTTCATGAACGAACTCGATGCCAACCGCTTCGAGTCGCTGGACGAGACCGGCCACGTGTTTGCCGCCCACTGGGGCTGAAACCTCGCGCATCCAGCGCGCATCCAGGGTTCTCACCGACAACTCCGCCCTCATTCCGTCACCGAAATGGCGTAGTCTGAGGCGCATGTGTGCAAACTACCGCCCGGTCAGCGACAAAGCTCGGCTCCAGGATCACTTTGGTGCCCCCGTCCCGACAGACGCCAGCTGGCCTGAAGAGGTCCGTTCCATGGGCTTGGCCCCAGCCGTCCGCCTGCGCGATGGTGAAGACCCCGCGCAACGCGAGGTGTTCCTGGGCCAATTCGGCCTCATGCCGTTCTGGGCCAAGGACCCGACGGTCGCCCGGCGCACGTACAACGCCCGCAGCGAAACAGCCAACACCAAGCCCAACTTCCGCGATGCCTGGCGCCGAGGTCACCGCTGCATCATCCCGGCCGAATGCCTCTACCTGCCCCGCTACGACGAAACCGGCAAGGCCACCCGCTGGCAACTGTCACGCACCGACGGTGCGCCCATGGGGATCGCAGGCCTCTGGAGCCTGGGGTGGTCGCACAACGGGGCACCGGTACCCTCGTTTGCCATGCTCACGGTGAATGCCGACGAACACCCCTTGCTGCGCACTTTCCACAAGCCGGAGGACGAGAAGCGCATGGTGGTCATCCTTCCAGAGTCCGATTACGAAAAGTGGCTGAACTGCCACGTCGAAGCCATGCAGGGCATGATGACGCGGTATCCTGCGGCCTCGTTGACAGCCGAACCTGCACCGGGTGTGCCAGGGCGGCTGACGGCGATCTCCACTGAATCCTGCACATCGACATGACCGATACCACCCCCGCTCAAGCTCCCGCCCTGCCCGACCACCTGTCCATCGATCCCAGCAGCCCTCACCATGTGGCCGAGGTGTTCCAGCACGACATCGGCATCCGCTTCAACGACAAGGAACGCTTTGACGTCGAGGAGTACTGCATCAGTGAAGGCTGGGTGAAGGTGCCCGCGGGCAAGAAGGTCGACCGCAAGGGTCGACCTCTGCTGATCAAGCTCAAGGGCAAGGTTGAGGCCTTCTACAAGTAAGCGCATATGAGCATCGTCGTCTATTGGCTCAGCCAGGGTCGCCCGCATTGCGAAACCTTCAGCGACGATCAGCTGCTGGCGGCGCTCTCGTTCTCCGAAGCGAGACGCAAAGACAAGGATGCGCAAGGCCAGCCCCTCAACAGCCACGTGGTCACCCACTCGGAACTCGGCGACTGCGTGAGCAAACCGGGCGTGAGTGACGAGTTGCCAGCCGACTACAGCTGGACCAAATCCCACCGTGGCGGCCCTCCGGCGCCGGAAGGCCAGCCCAAAACCCTGGGTTGATCCCCCTTCAAGGCCGTTTCGCAACACGGAAGGGGCTGCTAGCATCGAGTGATGCGCGCCAACGCCCCCCTGCACGTTCACGTGTCCACGCTGTTCATGGTGCTGATCCTCACGGTCGGCACCTTGCTGGGGCTCGTCGGTTACCGCATGGCCGATCACCTGATCACCTCGGTGTCTCAGGATCTGGCGCAGCGCATCAGCCGCGAAACGTCCTCTGAACTGCGCCAGCTCACCGAGCCCGCCCAGACCGCCCTGCACTTGCTGCAGTTCGACCCGCTGGCCGGCACCACACAGTATGAGCAACGCATGGCGCGGCTGCCCCTGATCAAGGCCGCGCTGGATCACACCCCTGCATCGGCATCGATCTTCCTGGGTTACCCGACGGGCGACTACTTCTTCGTGCGTCGCCTGCGAGACGCCCAAGAGCGCCAGCAGTTTCAAGCCCCCGCCAGCGCCGCCTACATGGTGCGCAGCATCGAACGCACAGGCGGCACACCCCGCGGGCGTCAGGTGTACCTGAACGACCGGCTGCAGATCATCCACGCCTTGTCGGTGCCTGACTACGCGCGCAGCTTCGATCCACGCAGCCGCAGCTGGTACCGTCAGGCGCTCAACACGAACGACGTTCACCTGACCGACCCGTACCTGTTCTACACCGATCGGCAGGTGGGCATCACCCTGTCGCGCCAATCTCGCCATGCGAGCGGTACGGTCATTGCCCTGGACATCCAGTTGCGCACCATCGGGGCCAGTCTGGCGCGCCAGAAGCTCACGCCCAGCTCGCAGTTGGCGTTGGTCAACGCCAAGGGCGAGGTCTTCGCCCACGAAAACTCTTTCATCGTGCCACGGGGTGGCACGTACGATCACCCCGCGCTGACGCCGCTGTCGCGCTTCGGCATCCCGGTGTTCAATGCCCTCAGCCAGAAGCTCTCCCTGAGCGAAGTCCCTGACACCGGCACGCTGCAACAGGTGATTCGACTCCCCGATGGCGACTGGCAGGTCACGCTCAACACCTTGCCCATGTTGGGCAACACCAGCCTGCTGCTCATCAATGCCGTGCCGCGCCACGAATTGCTGGCCGTGGTCTATGACGAGGGACGCACAGCCATCATCGCCGCGCTCCTGATCATCCTGGGTGCCATCTTGCTGGCGTGGCGTTTTGCACGCGGGATCTCTCGCCCCTTGAGCGGCCTGGCCAAAGAGGCCGAAGCCATCCGCCACTTCGACTTTGGACAAACCGTACCGCTCAAGTCCTATGTGCTGGAGGTCAACACGCTGGCGCACAGCGTCGGGCTGATGAAGCGCACCATCCGGCAGTTCCTGGAGATCAGCTCGGCCATTTCCGGTGAGAAGAACTTCGAACGCCTGCTGCCCCGGCTGCTGGACGACACCGTGACGGCGGTGGACGCTGCCGCCGGGATACTCTACCTGCGTGCCGATGGCAAACTCAAGCCAGCGTGCGCGCGTGGCGTCGACGGTCTCGCCTTTGGCCCAGACGCCTTGGCCAAACTGCACAAGCTTGCCCTGCCTGCGGCCAACCAAGCGGCGACGCCTCCGCCGCAGGGACAAGAGACGCCCCTGCTCGGCCAGGCCTTGCGCCAAGGTCGCGTGGTGTCCGGCGCCTTGCAGCCCGTGGACCTCCTGACCGTGGGCTTGTCGGAGCTGGACGCCCCGCGCTGGCCGCCACATGCCATGGCCGTGCCCCTGCTCAACCGTCAGCGTGAACTGGTGGGGGCCATGCTCATCCTCTCTGAAACCCCCAACGAGACCGACCGTGCGTCGTTCCTGGGCGCCCTGTCTGGCACAGCTGCCGTGAGCCTCGAAGCCCAGGCGCTGATCAACGACCAGAAAGCTCTGTTCGATGCCTTCATTCAGCTGATCGCCAACGCCATCGACACCAAGAGCGCCTACACCGGTGGGCACTGCGCCCGCGTCCCCGAACTCACCCGCATGTTGGCCGAAGCCGCCTGCCAGGCACAAGAAGGGCCTTACCAATCGTTCCGACTCAACGACGAAGGCTGGGAGACCCTGCGCATGGCAGCCTGGCTGCATGACTGCGGCAAGATCACCACGCCGGAGTATGTGGTCGACAAAGCCACCAAGCTGGAGACCCTCTACAACCGCATCCACGAGGTGCGCATGCGTTTCGAAGTCCTCAAACGGGATGCCGAAATCGCATGCCTGCAAGCCATCCACCAAGGGGCCGATGAGGCAAGCAGTCGCCAGCAACTGGCCAAGACCCTCGGCGAACTGGACGATGACTTCGCGTTCGTGGCGCGCTGCAATCTGGGCAGCGAAGCCATGGCACCCGAAGACCTGCAACGCCTGCTCGAAATTTCTCAGCGAACCTGGCAGCGCACCCTGGACGACCGACTGGGACTGTCGTGGGAGGAGTTGCAACGACACCCGCAGGACGTCTCCCTGCCTCTGCCGACGAGCGAGTATGTGCTGGCCGACAAGCCGCAGCATCGCATTGAGCGGCCCCAGCACGACCAGATGCCCAAAGAAAGCCGCTGGGGCTTCCGCATGGCCGAGCCCAAATTGCTCTACAACCAGGGTGAGTTGTACAACCTGCGTCTCGGCTACGGCACCTTGACCGAGGAGGAGCGGTTCAAGATCAACCAGCACATCGTGCAGACCGAGGTGATGCTGCGCCAGTTGCCCTTCCCGCCTTACCTGACCCGGGTGCCGGAGATTGCCGCTGGCCACCATGAGAAATTGGATGGCACAGGTTACCCCAAGGGACTGCATCAGGACCAGTTGGGGCCTGAGACCCGGATGCTCGCGATTGCCGATATTTTCGAAGCACTGACCGCCTCCGACCGGCCCTACAAGAAAGGCAAGAAGCTGTCAGAGGCGGTCGCGATCCTGCATCGGATGAGCCAGCGAGGCCACATCGACCCCGACCTGTTCGCGCTGTTCCTGTCGTCTGGGGTGTACCAGGCCTACGCACAGCGCTTCATGGCACCAGCGCAGATCGACGAGGTGCCTGTGGCCCAGTACCTCAGCTCGCAGGTTCAGCGCGCGCCCTGAGCGGCACGCACGCGGGCCAATTCTTCGGCATAGGCCGGGCCCGAGCGCAGCGCCTGATACTGGGCGAAGGCTTGCTGATACTCGTCAGAGTTGAAGTTGTAGCCAGGCGTGGCGAGCATCTGATCGAGGCCCACGCGGTGCCACAAGTTGAAATCGGCCACGACCTCAGCGCGGGTCAGTGCTTGTGGGCGGGTTGTCACGGCCTCGGCGGCCTGCGCGACGCCAGCCTGGGCAACGCCAGCGACCAGAGCCAAAGAAACCAGTGCGGAACGGAGGGGGTTTGCGTATGTCATGAGATTCACCTTTCTTGAACTGTCCGAGAGGACATGAATCTCATTCTGGCGATCAGCGTAAGATTATGGAAATCGATTGAATGGATAAACATCATGCGCGAAATCGATATCAACTACGCTGATTTCCGCAGGTTGGACCTGAATCTGCTGGTCGCATTCGATGCATTGCTGACCGAGCGGCACGTCGGTCGCGCTGCCGAGCGCCTCTTCATTGGTCAGCCCGCCATGAGCCACGCGCTGGCTCGCCTGCGCACCCTGTTTGATGACGAGTTGTTCGTGCGCACCGGCAAGCGCATGGAGCCTACCGATCTGGCGCTGGCATTAGGGCCCAGAGTGCGTGCATGGCTTCAGGAGGGCGCCGACTTTCTGCTCCGCGAGGAAGCCTTTGATCCCGCCCATGCCACAGGCCTGATCCGGCTGTCCATCCCGGACGGCCTAGAGGCCCTCATCCTGCCCCCCCTGCTGGCGCGCCTGCGCGCCGAGGCCCCGGGACTGGGCTTGAGGGTGCAACCGCTGGCCGTAGAGCATCTGACACAAGCCCTGGACGAGGACGACGTGGACCTCGCTGTCGTCGCCGTAGACCTACCCCTGCGCAGTTGGCACCGTCGAGCCGAATGGCTGCGCTGTGGCTTCAACTGCCTTTATGCGCCCGCCCATCTGAACCTGCCAGCATCCCCCAGCCTGGCCGATTTGGCCGCTTGTGACCACGTGGTCAGCAGCTACCGCGGCGATGCCACCAGCGCACTGGATCAACTGTTTTCTTCACATGGTCTGCAGCGCCGAGTGGTGGCCTCACTGGCCAGCATGGCCTCCATCATGGGGACGCTGCGGCAATCGCCGCTGCTGACCATCCAGCCAGACCTTCAACTCGGCCACCTGTTGGACATGGAAGGGCTGATCAGCATCCCACTGCGCAGTGACCCGCCCATCGAAATCAGCATCAGTGGGGTCTGGCACCACCGCCACGATCGCGACGCTCGCCAGCGCTACGTCCGCGCACAGATGGGGCGGGTGGTGCAGGGATTGAAGGCCTGAGCAAATGATCACATGGGCGTCCGTCCAGGGCATTCACTCGGTGTGTGCATGGCGATTGCCCTCGCGAGCAAAGTTGCAACTGGTGGCGCTCACGCTTTGCTCGTCGGGGTAACGGGGGCCGGGTGCACAACGCCATCGAACAGTGCCTAGCATACTTCCCCGATCATCTCTCACACGAAGAGCGTCTGCGCCACCCCGCCTGATGCGGCTTACCAACTGGTGCTGGCACCACCTCCTCCTGATCGGCCCCCACCCCACTCGCTGGACGACGACGAACTGCGTGATGAGTCGGACGAGGACGAGCTCGACGTGTGTGACGAGTGCGATGACGACGCCTGCGTTGAGATACGCGGAATGAGGTAACTCTGGCGGACCTTATGCCGGCAATGCTGACACGCGTAAATGCGCACGCCCTTGCCCCGGGTCGTTTCCGAAGCGGGCGTGAGAACGGTGTCCTTCTCCAGCATGAGAGCGATGGTGCCGCACGCAGGACAGGACTCGTGCGACGAGTCGGCGTTCGGGAAGCTCACCCGCTCGGTAGCCGCGCAGCCTGTACACGCCCAGACGTCGTGTTCCAAGGAGCCGACGCGCTCCTCTGTCTGCCGCGCGGCAGACAGGTGAACGTCTTCTTCCTGTTCGCTCAACAGGCGCATCGGCTTGCCGCAAGCCTCGCAGTCCCGCTCGCGCTTGCGGTAGCGCCCTCGCAGGCTCCACATGAAAGGCAAGTAGGCAAGGAAGGGCACGGGCATCCAGATCGCCATCCAGACCCAGAAGCCCCGTTGCGCCCCCAGCAGTTGGTGCAAACGCACGTGCTCCCGGTTGCGAAAAAGGGCTTGCGCGACCCGGTGCAGGCGCCTCGCCTGCCAAATGGCCATGATGATGAAATAGTCGTACAGCAACACGACCACCAGCCCCAGGCGGTGAGCAGCCGGCATCACATCGCCGAGTTGCACGATGCCCAAGGGCACCACAACGAAGCACAACAGCCAGATTGGCCGAGAATGGCGCATCGACACCGGTGGCAAGGCACTGTCCCCCACCTCGCGCGAGAAATAGCCCTGCATGTGCCTGACGGTGAAAAGCAGCAAGCCGATGAAAGCGATGGGCACGCCCACGATCCAGCGTATGACACGCCACCCATCGGCATCGATGGACAACGGTGCCACCGTCTGCTGGGCAGCAGCTGGATCACGCAGGATGCGATCGACCTCGGTGAGGCCCGCCAGCAAGCCTTCGCCGTATCGACCCTCTTTGAAGGCCGGCTTCATGAGCTGCTGCTCGATGCGGTGACACAGCAAGTCCGGCAAAAGCCCCTCCAAACCATAGCCCGTGTGCATGCGCACCGTGCGCTGATCGCGCACCAGTACAACCAGCAGACCATCGTCGCGTGAACGGTTGCCGATGCCCCATAGCTCGAAGAGCTGCTGCGTGAAATCGAACACGTCGGCAGGACGCTCGATGTCCGCCAGGGCAACCACAGCGACCTGCACACCCAGATCGGTCTCGAGCTGGCTGAGCAGTTGCTCGATCTGTGCGGCGTGCACCGCATCAATGACCTGATCCGGGTTGGCGATGTGGCCCGCTCCGGCAGGACGCGGATTGGGCACGCTCTGAGGCGTGTACGCCGCCGACCAACTCAGGCCGCAGGCGAACAGCAGCACGCAGGCCAACGCCAGGGTGCAGGCTTGTCTGAATGAATGTGTCATGGGCCGAGAGTCTGCACGGCCTGGGGCACGCACCGGGGTGTCGTGTCGGTCGTGCCCCCACAATGGGGGAAGGGCAGTGCCCGCGCCGTGTTCAAGCGCTACAGTCTCGCGCTCCAACCTTCACCAGGAAACCGTTCACGCAGGGTCGAGCAGCGCTCTTGGTGACCGCGTGAGGCGCACCGCATGAACCCAGTCCCATTCGCGATCACCGTGGGCGTCCTCGAAGGGCTGCTGTTTTTTGCCGGCTTGTCGTGGCTCCTCGTGGGCTCCACCTTCCAATGGCAAAAAGCGGTGCCTTTCGTCCTGGCGGTGGCCTTGCCCGTCGGGGCCTTCATCGGCTGGCAATCGTTCAGGTCGGTGCTCGCCCAGCTCGGTCCGGGCCCCTCCTTCCTGCGCACGCTTGCCGTGGGCGTAGTGGGTGGCGCATTCATCGGGGTCGCCTTCATCCTGCTGATGCCCCTGCTGGCCGCCGATGAGAGGTACAGCCTCTCAAGCCTGCTGCGCGTGGCACTGCCCAGCTGGCTCGCCATCGGCGCGGTGCTGGGCCTGCTCTACGCCACGCTCACCTGGCTGGTCAACGCGGCCCTGGTCCGGCTGGCGGTGCGCTGGCTGGCCCTCACGCCCGAGGCTTCGACACGCTCCCTGGCATCGCCCTCGCACTGGCTCGCCCTGGTGCTGGCCTCGCTGCTGGTCGCCGGGCTGCTCGTCACGACACGGGTTCGCCATGGCGGGCCAGAGCCCGAGGCCACCACGCCGGAGGTCATGACCGAGGTGACCGTCACCACCAACGCACAAGGTCTGCAAGGTGCGGTGGGGCACGACGGACGCGAGATCGTGCCGCACCGATTTGCCTACGTCGACCAGATCAGCCTGCGCTTCCTGCTGGTGCGCACGATGAGCAACGAGGACGCACCACGTGCAGCCCCGCCTCGCCACGGCATCTGGTCGGTGGACGGCCAGCAGGTGATCGAACCCCGATACGAAAGCATCGCGTATGTGGCTCGGCATCAGCGCTTCAGGGTTTCGCTGGGCGACGAGCCCCGGAAGTTCGGCTACCTCGATGAAGCCGGGCGCGAAGTGATCCCCATCATCTACGACGTGCTCGAGCGCATCTCCAACACGGGTGAAGAGCCCACCAACGTGATCCGACTGGGCGAGCGCTATGGCTACGTGGACATCCGCACTGGCAAGGTGCTCATCGAGCCGGTGTATGACAGTGTCCAGATCTCCGAGAACATGGTCGACGCCCAAGGCCAGGGCATCTTGCTGGCTAAGCTGAACGGCAAGTGGGGCGTGATCGACACGCGGGGACGCGCCCTCACCGGGTTCCGCTTCGACGAGATGGAGGAGGTGGACCACGAGACCTTGCGTGGCCGGCACGCCGATCAGGTCGAGACCATCAAGTTTCGTGACGGTGCGCTTCAGCCATGATGAGGCTCGACCAAGCGCCCCTGCTGGGGCTCATTGACAAAGCCTTTGCTGAAGTGACACGCGGCGAGGGGATTTCCCTGCATGAAGCCGTGGCGCTGAACAACCACGCTTCCGAGCCCGAACGCCTGGCGGCGCGCCGCCAGGACGTCGATGCACACTGGTGCGACGTGCCCAATGCCGACATCGCTGCCAATGATGCGGTGTTCTCCATCTTGGACCTCAAGGGCCATGTCTATTACGCGCCCGCGTACATGGTCTGGTTCATCCGCACTGGATACGATACCGACTCCAACTCGGTGGAGGCGGCGCAGCGGGCCTTCAATCCCCGGGGGAAAACCGAGGGCGGTCGCCGCTACCGGCCGCATGAGATGTTTTCGTCCGAGCAGTGCGCATGCATCGCGCAGTATCTGCGCTACGTGGATGAGGTGCTCGACGACCCGTCGGGCGGCTCAACCGCCAGGGAATACATCGATGCTTACTGGGCGCAATTTCTGTGAGTAGCACAGGCTCTCACTCCCCCAGAGAAAAAAACGACTCATGATCCGATTGCTGCGAAAAGTTCTCTCCGTGTTCATCGCCCTACCCGCCTTGCTCATCTTGGCGACCGGCGCGAATGGGCTCTACATCCACCTGGCCACCCCGGATGCCCCCATCGGCAGTTTTACGTTTTCCCTGGGCGGCGTGAAACATCGCCCACCAATGGATGGCGGCGCGGTGATCCCCTTTCCCGACGTGGATGGGCCGTCCGTGACGGCTTACCCCGCCGCACCCTATCCGCAAAAACGGGGGCTACTGCTGGCATCGATCGTCAGCACCGCAGGCTTCGGACTGGCCTGCCTGGCACTCGCTGCCTGGCCAGTAAGGGGCAGTGGCCGCCGCGTCTCAGCCAAGCTGGGCTCGGCATTCCTGGCACTGAGCGTCGTGATCGCCGTCGCCGCGCCGTTTGTCTGACTTGGGCCTCACCTCTTCGGCTGTCCTGCAAAGCGAAATCCGGCGGACTGCGCCACCAGATCACCACTGTGCTGCACCATACTGGCTACAGAACGTACTCCCAACAAATGGTCGCGGCGAGGGCCAGTCGCTGGACTGCTTGGGCGCTGATTTTTTGCCAGGCGCTCGGCGAGCCCTACGCCAAGACCAGCATCGGGGCGCCATTCACCGACCTCAGCGTGAGCGAGGAGGAATTGGCGGCGATCGCCCTGCGGAAATCCCAGCGCTGCTGGGTGCGAAAGGAACCAATCGCGTGACGCGCCAGCCCACGTTGCTCCACCTTGCCCTGCCCACCTATCTGCTGCTCGGCGTGGTCGCTGTGGCCTTGGCCGGCTGTCTGGACAACCCCTATCTGACGCACGTCCGCAGCCTGCCGCCACCGCACCCGTATCCGCTGCGCGGGGTGCTGTGGGTCATGGCCATGATGAGCGTGCACACCGCTGCGGCCATGGCGATCCTGCGGCTGCACTCATGGCATAGGTCCTGGGGCCGCGCGCTCGCAGCCACCGGTCTCAGCACGATCTTGCTCCTGATTGCCGCCCTGGCATCGATGCACAGCCCACCGCACCACACGGCCTATCTGTGGTGGCTGCTGCTGATGGTTGCCGCACTGAGCGTGCTGACCGCCAGTTCCTCGGTTGCCGCCTGGCGACTGAGCTCGACCCTGCGTCACCTCTGAGAACACACCATCATGTGGCTGTATCAGCATCACACCTGTTCTGATCTGATTGACCTGGACCCAGATACGGGCCGGTGGCGACACGTGCACGATGAGGAGAAGCCAAAGGGCGCGCGCGTGCTGGCGGACTTGCCGGTGCAAGGCAGTTACCTTGAAGAGGATGGCAGGAGGTACTTCAGCTACTGGACCGATGACGGTCGCTTCGTGTTCTCGACCTCAACCGGTTGCGTCATCGAGATCTGTCGCAAACACGCCGATGGTCGGATCGAGATGCTCGTGCCCGGCTTGCATTGCGACATCGCCCCCACCCAACTTCCCGACGGTCGCCTGCATCCCGGCCACAGCGACGTCCGCCTGAAAGATGGCGTGGGCACCACGCTGTTCGAGGTGAGCTATCACTCTGCGCATTACGCGCGCCTGTTCAACAGTGACGTCACAGCGGCGGCCATGGTGCAGGATCTGTCCAGTTGGGACTTCTTCGTGGCTTTGCAAGGCGGCATTGAGATCTTCACCGAGCGTGCCAAGTCGGGGCGCTTGCAGTTGACGCTGGACGCGGACCTGGGGGCTGTGATCGACGGACGTCGTTTGCACAGGGACGAGTTGATGTATGGTTCATCGGGGGAGCGGTGCGTCAAATCGGGCGTGTGGGCCGCCGTGGATGATCTGCGCGAAACTGTGAGGCTGAAAGAAGGGGAGCTCCTGCCGCTGTGTCAGGGGCAAGTCACTCAGTGGGTATGGAGTCGATCGCTTTGACAAACCCTCACCATGAAGACTGCGTGGAGGCTGCAGCAACGTTGTTGCTGCAGCTGTACGCCGAGCCGCATCGGGCGTATCACAACGCCGCCCATGTTCATGCCTTGCTGAGGCTCGCAGATGCACATGCAGATTTGATGCGTGATCCTCTGGCGATCAGGCTGGCCATCTGGTTTCATGATGCGGTCTATGACACGGAGCTTCAGGACAATGAGGAGCGCAGCGCGTGCCTGGCGGCGCAAACCTTGTCTGACTGGCATTGCGACGGCGCCTTGATCGCATCCGTCGTGAGCAAGATTCGCGCGACGGCGGGGCACCGGTGGGAAGACGGGGATCCAGATACGGCGCTGTTTCTGGATTTCGACCTGTCTGTGCTGGCGGCACCCGAGGCGGTGTATGACCGTTACGCGCTGCAGATTGCCCAGGAGTATGGGTGGGTGCCTCGGGCTGCCTACCAGGCGGGGCGGACCGAGGTGTTGCAGGGCTTTCTACGTCGCCCCCATCTGTACTTCACCGAATGCTTGCGTGCGCAGTGGGAAGCGCGTGCGCGCGTCAATCTGCAGCGTGAACTTCACTCGCTGACCGAGGCGTAAGGTGATGGCGACTGGAGCCGCTGATACACCTACCTTACCGCGCCGTTCGGTCGAACTCACGGACACTGAAGGTATGCAAGCACCTGTTCCACACGTTGCATCAGCGGCCCGCTGACACGCACAACCGCTTCGCTGCGACGGAGCAGCTGATCGCGATACCAGGCTTGCTGCCGATCACGAAAAGCCGCGTCTTGCCGGGTACCGTCCTGGACAAAGTCGAAGTCTGCCTCGCACAGCACGATCAGGTCATAGCGGTGTGCTGCCATCTCAATCAGTGCATCAGGTTGCTGGTCGAACATCCATCCGGCGTATCCGAGGGTGGTCAAAGGCGAGGTGTCGCAAAACAAAAAGCGGTGGGTTTGTTGGGCCAGCAGACGTTCACGCTCCAGTTGAACACGGGCAATCTCCATCAAATCAGCCAGGGTCAAACGACCTTCGCACTGTGCCCAGCGCTCGCGCCCATACTCGGGCACCCAGGCCGCCCCCGTCCTGCTCGCCAAAGCCTGGGCCAGGGTGGTTTTGCCTGTGGATTCGCCGCCCACAAGGGCAACCCGCAGGACAAAGTCCTTATACACCTCGGGCGCCAGGGCCCATCGGTGGGCATGCACATCGGCGCGGATCTGCGTCGCACAGACAGGCACCTGATGGCGACCGACGTCGACCCTGACGGGTGAGACGATGCGTCCCCACTCACGGCCCAGACGTTCGCAGGTCGCCTCGACATAGGACTCGCTGGCGAACATCGCATCGGGTTGCTCTCGCAGCACATGGGTCAACAACCACGTCAGCCAATCCTGGTGTGTGGCATCGTCGGCGTTGTTGGGTGGCATGGGCCGCCACGGCAGAGACAAGGCCGCGCAGCGCGCACGCACCGTCTCATCATCGAGCTGAACATTGCACACCTGCGGAAAGCGACGCTGCACCCAGCGCTCGCGTCGTTCACGCTCACAGCCTGCCCACTCGGGTTGGCTGTAGCCCAGCACCGTGACGCGTTCGCAATGATCGAGTGCCTGCTGGATGACCAGTTCATGCCCTCGGTGCAAGGGTGAGAATTTCCCCACGACCAAGCCATGTGCCCAGCGTGACGAGCCGCCCCTCATGCTGCCAACCTCTCGCGCCGGGACCAAACCCACCAGCCATGCCAAGCGTTGAACCAGAACAGCGTGTAAAGCATCGCCGTCACGTACAGCTCGCGTGACAGGTACAAGGGCACCGAAATGGTGTTGACCAGAATCCAGCAAGGCCACGTTTCTCGGCGTGCCTGCATCAACAGCAACTGTGCGATGACGCTGAGGATCAGAACCGCCGAGTCCCAAAAGGGAGCGTAAGCGTCGGTCCACGCCTTGAGCAGGGCGCCGTATCCCAAGGTGACCACCCACGCCACCACGAAAAGGATCATCAGCGAGTTGGGCGACAAAGGCGCACGGGGGGTCAGCTGGCTGCTGATGCGCCGCCGTTGCCAATGCCGCCAGCCCCAGAAGCTGGTCAGCACAAAGAACACCTGCAAAGTCGTTTCAGCATAAAGCCGAGTATGAAAAAACAGCATGCCGTACAGCAAGCAACCGATGATGCCCGTGGGCCAAGTGGCGATGTGTTGCCTGGCTGCCAGCCATACCGACGCCGCCGTGACGCCTGTGGCAGACCATTCCAGCAGCGTAAGAGGTGCAATGGATGTCATGACCGATGAGTGTGTGTGTCTGTAGCCCCGGGCAGATCGCTGGTGTATTGGCGCACCTTGTCTTGTTCGGCGAGAGGGCTGAACGACAGGGGCAGCTTGCCCAGACAGCCCACGATCAGCTCCCTCAACCGGACCTCGATGCGCGTCATGTCGCCTTGGCCCGCCCCCAGGAATGCATCGATGCGCAAGTGCAGATGGCCGTTGGCCTGCTGGTGCAAGGCGAAGCGCCGCAATGGCAGAGACCGCAATGCCTGTGACAGCTCGATGTTGTTGACCCACTGACCCTGGGCATGCCTGAAGCGAACAGGAGGGCGCCCCTGCAGATCGGCCAGCGCCGGGCCGAGCGGTGTGTCGATCCAGCGGGCGTGGTCACCGGTGCGGTAGCGCAGCAGAGGCAAACAGGGGTTGATGCCGCCCGTGAGGGTGATCTCGCCGCGCTCGCCCGGCGAAACGGCTTGACCCTGGTCGTCCAGTAGCTCCACGTACAGGCCTGGCTGCAGCAGCACAAATGCATCGACATGCGGCACATAGGCTGCAATCGGGCCGGCCTCGTTCATGGAGTAGATGTCCAGAACGGGCGCACAGAAGTGGTTCTCCAACTGCGCGCGCAGCCCTGCATGGAGCGCCATCGACGTGGACAGCAGTGCGCGTGGGCGATGCCGCATCGACAGCTCGGCCAAGGCACTCAGTGAGATCGGATCGCCCGAAATCAGCTCCGGTTTCAAGGCGTCGAGATAGGCGCCCCGATCATCGGGATGTCGCCACTCTGAAGGGTGCAGGTTGATCTTGGCCAGTCCGCATTCACCGCGCAAAGGGTTGACGGAGACGTAGGTGAAGCAGCGTTGTTGGTAGCCCGCGAGCACGACCCCCACATCGCCGCGACCAGCTTGTGGGCGCACATCGAGCAGGCGCAGCGCGCGATGGTGCAGCGCCTGATACGCTGCAGCCACCAGAGGCAAGGTGGGCACCCGCAGCGGGTGCCCTGTTGTGCCGCTGGTGCTGAAGCACAGCAAGCGATCAGTCTGACGACTGCGCGGGACATGACGCGCCAGGTGCCATGCGAGGTCAGATCGCTCTCGTGTCCGGATGGACGCCCAGCCCCGATGCAATGTGAGCGGATGAGGCCAATCACGCACATCGCCAGCCCAGCGCAACAACCACGGCCAGAGCCATGCGGGTGGTGTGCGCCCCGGCACCTGTGCGTGCTGAAGCCACTGATGCTGCACACGCGCCTTGATCCGCATGATGCGCGTCATGCGGTGCCCGCTGTAGTTGCGAAATGTCGGCGCAGCCGGATGCTCACGCATGTGCCTCAGCATCGCCAAGCCGTGGAGGCTCAAATCTGGCAACCTTTGGGGACAAGTCAGTGCTTGCTCATCAGCTGGAGTGGATGGACGCGTGCTCATGATCGCCTCATTCACGGGTGTACTTGTCTGCACCCTCCTGGGCTGCGGGGCTGTCCAGATGCGCCATCAGATCGAGGGTCGATGGCGAGAAAAAGACGGGCGCCTCGCCGCCATCGTCCGGGTCTGTGGCATCGAGGTCTTCCTCAGTGGTTTGCGCGGCCTGACCCCAATCCACCCGCTTCTCCATGCTTTGGATGAAGTTCATGCGCCAGGCCCATGCCAACCAGGTCGGCAGCCCAAGTGCCAGGCCACACAACACGAGGTCAGCCTGCAGCGTGGGCAGCGGGATCAGTCTTTGGGTGGCCAGCGTGATCAAGGCGCTGGCACACACGATCCACAGAAAGGTCACCGCATGGTAGGCATGTCGCCGCTGCAGCGGCAGCAGCACCAAGCCAAGCAGCCACACCCACCAGGGCACATCCGGGGTTTGGGCCCATATCCAAACGCCTGCCCGCATGGCGAGCGACACCACCAGCATCCACCCCGCGATGGCACTGACACGGTGCAGCACATGTGGAATACCAAAGGCTCGGCTCAGGACCAGCAAGCTCAGCCCGCCGAGCAGAGGCAGCCACCATGCGGCGATGCCTTGCGTCACGACCCGTCTTGCCACGACCAGCACATCCACCGGCCCGAAGGGCGGCAGTACGAAATGCGCCACCTGGATCGCCACGGGGATGCTGATGGCCAAGACAATTGAAGACAGGGTCTGCATCCTGCGCCACGGATGGGCGCTCGCCGCCGCACTCACGCCTGCGATCCAGCCACAGGCAGCCCATGCCTGCACCCAATCCCCCCACTCCTCGCCCAACACCAAGACCATTGCAGGATCGCTCAAGGTCAGGAGCCAGACGGCCACCACCAAACCCACATTGATCAAGGCGGGCCAAACCGTGCGGGTCATACGGGTGTCTGTCATCTTCGCGCGTTCAGGTTTCAGGCCGATGCCGCCTGCGGTTGAACAAAGGCGTGGAGCTTAGCGCGTCGTGCGCGCAAGCCCCCCCTCTCGGTGGGGGGCTGCATCGCCTCCCCCACCGCATGGCACCCCGTTGACGCGAGCCCTCACTTGAACCTATGATAGTTGCACCGCGCAACTAATTGCGCATTTCACCAAGGAGGTTTGTATGTTGGGGATGCGTTTCATCAAGTCTCAGCCCACCACGCACCTGATGCAGTTCCGCAAGGGCAAGGTCGTCCGAGAGGGCGCCGGGCTTTCCTTCTTCTACTACGGACCGACGTCCACAGTGGTCGCCGTTCCTGTGGGCAGTCAGGACCGCCCCTTCATCCTGGAGTTGGTCACGTCAGACTTCCAGTCCATCACCGTGCAAGGACAGATCACCTTCAGGGTCACCGATCCGCGACGCATCGCGAGCCTGATGGACTTCTCACTGGCACCTGACGGGCGCAGCTTTGCCTCGGAAGACCCCAAGCGCCTGGGCGAGCGTGTCGCCATGCAAGCCGAAGTGATCGTTCGCCAGGCGGTTCAGCAGATGGATCTCAAGCAAGCGTTGCGCTCGTCGTCCTCTATCGCACAGGACTGCCAGAAGCGCCTCGCCGCTCAGGCGGAAGTGATGGCCCTGGGGCTGGAGGTCTTGGGGGTCTCGGTCCTGGCGATCAAGCCGACCCCGGACATGGCCCGAGCGCTCGAGGCGGAGGCCCGCGAGTCCAACCTCAAGGCGGCGGACGATGCCATCTTCAACCGCCGCATGTCCGCCGTCGAGAACGAGCGTGCCGTCCGGGAGTCGGAGCTGGACACCGAAGTGGCCGTGGAGCAAAAGAAGCGTCAAATCAGTGAAGCCCAGATGGATGCGAAGGCAGCGGTGGCCCGCCGTCAGAACGAACTGCGCACCGAACAGATGGCGTCCGATGTGAAGCTGGAGGACACACGCAAGGAACTGGTGTCGCGTCAGTCCGATAACAGCCGCACCCTGGCCGATGCCGAGGCCTATCGCATGGGCGCCATCATGCAGACCATGGAGAAGGCTGACCCCCGCGTGGTACAGGCCTTGGCCGCCAGCGGCATGCAACCGGGACAGCTCATCGCGCAAGCTTTCGGGGACATCGCCGAGAAGGCGCAGAACATCGGTCAGTTCAACATGTCCCCCGATCTGCTGCAGTCTCTGATGCGAGAGCCTGTGGCGAACACGAACAATGCAGGAGGTGGCCGTGGTCGCAGCAACTGAACGCAAGGTGGTGCTGGTCACCCGCCGGACGAGGCTGGCCGACCTGGTGGCCCGCTACCACACGGTCGCGCAGGCACGCTTTTACATCGAGCACCTCGGTGCCGACATGAGCGACTACCTGCGCGAGGACGAGGCCTACGCCCAGAGCCTGCGCACCGTGACCGAGGTGCTGCAAGCCTGGGGCCGCTACCAGGTGATCGACCGCTCGCTGCTGACCAACTTCGTGTTTGCCGAGGACGACATCGTGGTGGCCTTGGGGCAAGACGGCCTGGTGGCCAACACCTTGAAGTATCTGGATGGACACCCCCTGGTGGGCTTGAACCCCGAGCCCAGCCGCTGGGATGGCCTCCTGCTGCCGTTCGAGCCCGCGCAATTGCGCGAGCTGTTGCCGGCCGTGGCGCGCGAGAAGCGGGGCTGCAAGCCCATCACGATGGCCGAGGTCCGCCTGTCGGACGGACAACGCCTGCGCGCGGTCAACGATCTGTTCGTGGGGCCGCGCACCCACAGTTCGGCACTGTATGAACTGGAATTGCGGGGCCAGTGCGAGCGCCAGTCCTCGTCGGGCATGATCATCTCGACGGGCTTGGGCTCCACCGCCTGGATGAAGAGCGTCATGACCGGCGCTGCCGCGCTGGTGCAAGGCCTGGGCATGCACACCCCACCCGAGGCCTATCAACCCCTGCCGTGGGGCGAAGACCGGCTCCTGTTTGCGGTGCGCGAGCCCTTTCCGAGCCGGTCATCGCAAGCCAGTCTGGTGTATGGCGACATCGTGCCGGGGGCGCCCTTGAAGGTGCGCTCACGCATGCCCGACAACGGCGTGATCTTCTCGGACGGCATCGAGTCGGACTACCTGTCATTCACCGCCGGCATGGAAGCGGTGGTGAGCGTCTCGGCCCAGAAGGGGCAGCTCGTGCATTGATCGCAGCACCACTGGCCGCCAGATGTCTCTCACCTGGCGGCGATCGTGGAGGACAGCCGTTTCAGAGCAAGCCCAGAAACTGATCCAGCATGTGGAAGTGATCGTCGTGGAACTGGCCCTCCATCATGGAGAGTTGACGGATGTCGATCCACTCGGCCGACCGCGCATCGTCAGCGGCTCGCACTGCAGGCAAAGGCCCCGGCCCCAGATCAAAGTAGAACGCGTGGGTGATGGTGCGGCCTCTCTGGCTGCGGTCGGGGTGATCAAACACGGCCTGTCCACGCAACGCGGCCTTCATGACCGGCTCTGCCACCTCCAGGCGCGTTTCTTCGCGCAGTTCACGCAGGGCCGATTGGTAGGCGGTTTCTCGCTGTTCGATGAAGCCACCCGGCACGGCGTACAGACCCACCCCAGGGGGTTGCCCGCGCTGGATGAGCAAGACCTTGTCGGCGCATCGCACCACCGCATCCACGGTCACAAAAACCGGGGGATACGGCGCCGCCGACCATGCTTGCTGGTAGGCCTTGAGCATGCACCACTCCTCGCAGACAGCGGCGTACTCGGGTGACTTGGACCAGGCGGTCAGGAACGCCAGCGTGGCCTCGGGCACGGCGTCTTTCAAGGATGCGAGCGCGGCCGCCAAGCCGGCACCTGCACCGCCGAAATACACGTCCCGAAGGTGCGTGGCATCCGTCGGGCAATGGCGCGGGAGGGCCACGAAGTGCCATCCGTCAAAGTGCTGCAGGTAGGCACTGCTGTCGTCCTTGAGGTGGCCGATCAAGGCAATGGCCGCTGCGCGCTCAGGCCAACGCGCACGTGCGATGCCCTCAACTTCCTGGCGAACGGCTGCGCGCCACTTGTCCTCGTCGTACCAATCGCGCATCGGGACAAAGGTGATGCGGTCTCGCAGCGACGCGGCGAGACTGGCCGAGATCGTCTCGGCACGCTCTTGCCAGGTGAAGGGATTTCGCGGGGTGCGCGCCTGGTGGGCCGAACCGATCACCACCACGACGTGGTCTGCCACATCAAGCGCCTGTGCCAGCAAGGCCTGGTGTCCTTGGTGAAAGGGTTGAAATCGGCCGACCACAACCGCCAGATCGGCTTTGTGCTGGGTGTGCATGTCTGAGGTCCTGCTCAAAGGTGTTGGGCCGCGATGGGCATCTGCCGGCCTGCGCCAAAGGCGCGCGACCGAACCCGGATGATGGGTGGGGCCTGGTGCCGCTTGTATTCGTTGCGCGCCACCATCTGGCGCACGCGCGTGATCAGGGCCTGGCCCTCCGCCGTGCGCTCCAGAGCTTCGACACAGGCTTTGGCCTGCGCGTGCTCGTGCGGCGTGAGCACATCCCCCTCCACCACGTACTTCAGGATCTCGTCCAGCACGGGATACGGTGGCAAGCTGTCCGTGTCCTTCTGTCCGGGCGCCAGCTCGGCGGAAGGCTCCTTCTCCAGAATGGCGACCGGGATCACCTCGCGGCCCGCCGCCTCATTGACATGGCGGGACAGGGCAAAAACCTCGGTCTTGTAGAGATCGCCAATCAGGCCCAAACCCCCGTTGGTGTCGCCATACAGCGTGCAGTAGCCCACCGCAATCTCCGACTTGTTGCCGGTGGTCAGCAGCAGATGCCCGAAGGTGTTGGAGTGCGCCATCAAGATGGTGCCCCGAATGCGGGCCTGCAGGTTCTCCAGCGGCAGCGCCTGCAAGGCCCGACCGTAGGTGGCCTCGAACTGCCGGCCATAGGTTTGAACCAGCTCGGCAATCGGGTGGTGGAACAGCTCAATGCCCAGGTTGCGGCACAGCGCGACCGAGTCATCGACCGAGCCTGCCGACGAAAAGCTGGAAGGCATCGTGACCGCCGCCACGTTCTCCGGCCCCAGCGCGTCGACCGCCAGCGCCAGGGTGAGCGCACTGTCGATGCCGCCCGACGAGCCGACCACCGCTTGCTTGAAACCGCAACGTCTGGCGTAGTCGCGCAGGCCCAGCACAATCTGCGCCCGGTAGAACGCCATGGCCGACAGCCCTTCGACGGACACCTTCTCAGGCTGCCGACCCTCCAGCGTCAGGAAGCGTCCGTTCTCGAACCGCAGGGTGGTCACGTCCTCGGTGAAGCGCCGGGCCTCGTAGACGATGCCGGCTTGCGGCTCGACCGCAAAGGACGCACCATCGAAGACGATCTGGTCTTGCCCCCCGACCTGATTCACGTACAGCAAGGGCAAGCCATGCCGTGCGCTGGCCTGTGCGAACACGCGCTGCCGCAGATCGCGCTTGCCGATGTCCGACGGGCTCGCGTTGAGGGAGACGACCAGGTCAGGCGCCGCATCGCGCATGCGCTGGAAGGGATTGACCTCGTACTCTTGCCCGGCATCGTTCCACCCGTCTTCACAGACCATGAAGCCGATCCGCGCCTCGCCAACGCGCAACACGGGTGCGACATCCGGCCCGGGCTCAAAGTGACGCCGTTCGTTGAAGATGTTGTAGCTGGGCAGCAGTTGCTTGGCATAGCTCAGCAGCACCTCTCCCCCTTTGATCGCCAGCAGGGCATTGCTGAGACGTTTGCCCCGCCCGTCGTGAGCGATGGGCGCACCGACCACCCACACCAACTGCCTCAGCTGGCGCGACGCCTGGCGCAAGGAGGCCAGCCCCTGCTCGACGCGGCGCATGAAGTGCGGGTCGTCGAGCAGGTCGCCGGGGTAATAGCCGGTCAAGGACAGCTCGGAGAACACGACCATCTCCGACCCATCGGCCCACGCCTGCTGGGCCGCCTGCGTCATCTTGGTGACATTGCCCTCAATGTCACCGACCGTGTAGTTCAACTGCGCGATGGTGATCTTCAGCATCATGCCCCCCGGATCTGAAACACCTGCCTCAGGTAGGCGAGGAAGGTTTCGTTCTGGTACAAGGTCTTGCCGGGTGTGTCGGAGAGCTTGGCCACGGACTGACCATTGGCTTCGGTCAGCTTCATCACGATGCTCAAGGGCTTGATGCCCACATCGTTGCTGAGGTTGGTGCCGATGCCAAAGCCGAGTTGAACCCGGTCGGCAAAGTGACGATAGATGGACAGCGCCGTCGGCACGTCCAGACCATCCGAGAAGACCAGGCGCTTGGCGCGGGCGTCGATGCGCAGCTTGGCGTAGTGCGCGAGCGCCTTCTCACCCCATTCGATGGGATCACCCGAGTCGTGACGCAAGCCATCAAAGAGCTTGGCAAAGTACAGGTCGAAATCGGCCAGGAAGGCATCCATGCCGACCACGTCGGTCAAGGCCACGCCCAGGTCACCTCGGTACTCCTGCACCCAGTCTTCGAGCGCGGCCTTCTGGAAGTCGCGCAGACGCACGCCCAGGGCCTGATAGGTTTGCAGGTACTCGTGTGCCATGGTGCCAATGGCCACCAGCCCCAGCTCCTTGGCCAGCAAGACGTTGGAGGTGCCTTTGAAATACTCGGGCACGCTCTCCTTGAGGGTGCTCACCACTTCACGCTGCCAGTCCCCCCGGAAGCGGCGGCGCACGCCAAAGTCAAAGAACTCGAACGGGTGGGCCCGGGCGGGCTCTTCACCAAAGGCACGGAGCAGGGCGATCTTTTCCTGCAGACGACGGCGACCTTCGGCACGTGCCACGTCCACATCGAAACGACGGAAGTACAACTCGTTGACGATCGCCAGCACATAGATCTCGAAGCCCATGACATGCACCTGCGGCCCGCGCGCCACGATCTCGAGCTTGGCACCGTTGGCCTTGACCTCGATGAAGTCACGCTGAAAGCGGAAGATGCGCAGGAAGTCCACAAAGTCAGACTTCATGTAACGCAGCCCGCGCAGGTAGGCCAACTCATCCGGCGTGAAGCTCAGACTGCACAGATGGTCCAGTTCGCGGCTCACCTCCTGCGCGAGTTCGGCGAGGGGAAAGGCGGGCTCATTGCGACACACGAAGGTGTACTCAGCCTGCGTTTCAGGGTGCCTGTGCAGCATCGCCTGCCACATGGTGAACTTGTAGAGATCGGTGTCCAGGAGACTGGTGATGACAGCTTGCATGGTGTTCTCTTTGAATGTGTCAGGCTCGACTCAGGCGTTGGCCAGCAGCCAAGGCAGGGCTTCCTGGCTGGTGGCCAGGCGAACGCCCCGGTCGCGCATCGCGGCGAGGAATCCCTCTGCCTGGACCTCAAAACCACCGACCGGGCTCATGCAGTCGGTGAGCAGAACGATCTTGCTCAGTTGTCCGCTGGGCAGGTTGTCCACGATGTGCTCGGTGGTGGCCTTGACGCAGTGGCTGCTGGCTTCGCCGGCAATCAACAGCACGTCCGCCTGGTCCAACTGTGCAATCAAGGCTTGATTCAACTGGGTATCGGGATCGTCCGCGTCAGGCACTTCGGCCTGCATGGCGCTGTAGTGCTCGGTCCAAGGATTCGCGCCTTTGTAGACCTGCTGGACCGCCGTCCAGTTGGCCTCTTCCCAGCGATTGCACGCCGCCAGCACTTCGGCATGGACGTTGTGTCCCCAGGTACCGATCTCGCAGTGCACCGGCCAGATCATCAAGGTGTAGCGACCCCGGGCCTCCAGCTCATCGAGATACGCCTGAACGCGAGGCAACACCTCCGCCCGGCGCGGGCGATACAGACCGTCACGCACCTGCTGAGCCGTGATCGACGTGAACGGCGGCACATCGCCACCGTCGGCCGCCACCCAGAAGAGGGGGTGCGCCACGTCAAGCCTGTGGTGCGAGTCCAGGGTGACGATAATGTCCGAGATGCCCGCCTTGCCGGCATCAATCATCTGACCCAGTCTCTGCATGTCGGCATGCGCCCCCTTGACGGGCAAGGCCGGCGCACGGCGCTGACCGGTCAAAGGGTCACTGGGTTGCCAGCCTTGCGGCAAATCGCAAAAGTCGTTTTGCGGATCGATGATCAGCAGCTGGATGCTTTGGGTCATGTCTACCTCCACTTTTGTCCATGCGTGCAATGTACGCCAATTAGTTGCATTGCGCAACTAACAAGATGTGAAAATTTGTGCATGTCTTGCCGTGCTCACGCTTGAGTTGTTAAGCTACTTCGTTGCCTGAATGAACAAAGATCTGTGAGTGCACCCATGGCCAAGTCACCGACCACCACGAACCATCCCGCCGTCATTTGCACCGTGGACGTCGTGCTGTTGACACTCCAGGACGACGCGCTGCATGTGGTCTTGCTGCCCCGCAAGGCACCACCCTTCGCTGACATGCCGGCCCTGCCAGGAGGCTACATCCATGCGCAAGAGGACAAGACGGCATGGGACGCCGCTGCCAGGGTGTTGAAAGACAAGGCAGCGATTGCCAGCCCCTATCTGGAACAGCTGGCCACGTATTCCGGTGCGGAACGAGATCCACGTGGCTGGTCCGTGTCCATCGTCTATTACGCGCTTGTGCCGTCAGAGGTATTGGCGCTGGGACATGAGGACTTGATGCTGGCTCCAGTGAGTCGTTTACCAAAGTTGGCGTTTGACCACAAGAGCATCATCGAACTGGCGGTCTCGCGCGTTCGCGCCAAAAGCCAGTATTCGTCCCTGCCGGTCTACCTCTGCAGCGAACCCATCACCCTTCCCCGTCTTCAAGCCGTCTACGAGGCCGTGCTGGGTGAGCCCATCAACAAGGTGAGCTTCCGACGCAAGATGGACGAGTTGGGCATGCTCGAACCCGTCGAGGGGTCGATGGAAGCCGGTGGCGCCCATCGCCCCGCGCAGGTCTACCGCCTGCGCAAGGAGTTCAGAAGAGAGCTGTCCATGGTGGCGCGCGGCATCAACTCCTGAGCAACTCTGGCGGCCCCTCGATGAGCCTGGATGCGACTTAGCGCGGTTAGCCTATTGTGGTGGGCTTCCTGGATTGGAACTACCGCGCTTTTCCACCTAAGCAAGAGGGGTGTGAGATCAAAGAAAAAGGCCACCCTTGTGAGGTGGCCTAAGTCGTTGATTTTATTGGTGCCGGAGAAAGGATTCCACCAATCGAACCGATGCCGCTAAGGCATTGATTCATAAGGGATTCACCGTGGCATTGATTGACAAACTACCCACATTTCTACCACAACCGGCGCTGGCCCCACAACTCACACACGCATACGAGAAGTTTTCTGGGCCACGCGTGAAATGTTTTTTGCACCCGCTCATCATCCGCGCCGCGTCGATGCTGACATGGTGAAGCAACTGACAAGGGCAAGCGTGGTTATCAACTCGACCACCAACCGCTCCACCGTGGAACTCAACGCCAGACGTACTCTCTGAATTGAGGCGGCGGATGATGGTCCCGCAAGTGCTTCAGATACGGCATCGTTGCCAGCTCAAAGGATTGACCGCAAGAGACCGAAAGGGGTTAAAAAGTTTTGGCGAAAAAATCCGAGGCCCAACTTGCTCCAGACTTACAGTCCAAGTTCCCCCCTCCCCTGACCCACAGTCAGAAGCCTCTGAACAACTCGTCATGAATTGAGCAAACATATCGATAGGGATGAGAGCTCCTCCGCGTGTCGACTTTCGTCTTTACGATGTCACCACTCAGCTTCACAACGCTCAAAGCGGCCCCAACAATCGCACCGACAGTGGGCATCTGGATCACTTGCTCGCCCACAAAGTATCCAAGAGCACCGCTAACGGCCGCTGAGCCATTGATTTCAAACGACGCCTTGACGTCTGCCAAGTGAATTGGAAACTTCCATTCCGAACTCACCTTCAGCAAATCCGCACAGACGGTATCAACTCGCTGAACGGAGCGTTGAAGCTCGAAAGATGGATCCCCTGACTTCTCAATAGAAGAATAGAAGCTATCCAACTCGAACCGCAAAGCAAGCAACTCGTCTGCACGACGGTGCTTTAGCTCCATCACTTCGGCAAGAGGCACCGCCTTGTCAGGGATAGGAATAGCACGAACCAGTTCTACAAGAGCGCTGCGCCCAGCTTGTAAAGCCCCACCCTCTATCAACAAGGAGTTAACTCCTTGTGCAATCGCCCATGAGCCTGGCTCCCTGCTCTCCAATTGCTTAAACGCCTCGGCTTGAGTAGCAACAGCAGATGCAGCGCCATCCCAGACACCAGAAAATACTATTCTGGGACGGGTAAGAACACCCTCTGAAATCAAAAACTCCTCGTCCATCCCACCGCTAACGTGGATGATGTTCGAGGTAGGCCATGCCAGCTTGTCCCAAAACAGCAAACTGAGCCGCAGCTCATGCGGATCAAGGCCACCGCTGAGTTCCAGTTTTCGGTTATTCAAATCGACCGAGGTCGGAGCGCACATAACCAGCCCTCGACCAGCCTTAGGGACACGTCCGTATGTGCTTGGATTGGCTTCTCGTCTGCGTCTAGCTTCGCCCATCTCCACCCTCAGTATTGGAATTGACAGCGATAGAGGATAGCTGGCATTCGACGTGATGCAAGCCCCCGGCTGTTGTCTCAAAAGTTGTCCTGATTAGAAACCTGCCTCAGCGAGGCTCAACCCATGAGCTTGTGACCCACTAATCTGGAGTCCTCTTACAGTGGGGTGAGCATCATGGCCTTCAACCAGATCCAGTTCCAGCACGGCATGTCGATTCCGGAATTCC
>JAJUGJ010000010.1 GCA_029268225.1 Burkholderiales bacterium
CGGGCATGGTGGACGACTTCATCAACCGCAAGCATGGTCGCGCCGAGGTTTCCTACCCGCATCCGGACTATCAGTACGCGGGTCTCGAGCCGGTTCTCAAGCCCACCTACGGCATCATCCTGTACCAGGAGCAGGTGATGCAGGTGGCCCAGATCGTGGGCGGCTACTCACTTGGCGGCGCCGACCTGCTGCGCCGCGCCATGGGCAAGAAGAAGGTCGAGGAGATGCAGCACCACCGCGGCATCTTCGCGGAGGGGGCGGCCAAGAACGGCATCAGCACCGAGCTGGCCAACGAGATCTTTGACTTGATGGAGAAGTTCGCGGGCTACGGCTTCAACAAGTCGCACGCGGCCGCGTATGCCCTGCTGGCGTATCACACGGCCTGGCTCAAGGCGCACTACCCGGCTGAATTCTTCTCAGCCAACATGAGCGTCGCCAGCGACGACACCGACAAGCTCAAGATCTTCCACGACGATGCCACGCAGAACTTCGGCATCACCTTCACGCCGCCCGATGTGAACCACGGCGCGTGGCGCTTCGTCCCGATTGACGACAAGACGATCTGCTACGCGCTGGGTGCGGTCAAGGGCACGGGGCAGGGGGCCATCGAGGCCATCGTGCGTGAGCGCGAGGCTAATGGCCCGTTCAAGAGCTTCTTCGACTTCTGCTCGCGCGTGGACCGCAAGCTGGTCAACAAGCGGGTGGTCGAGGCGCTGATCAAGGCGGGTGCATTCGATTCTCTGGAACCGCATCGTGCGGGCCTGCTGGCGTCCACGGCCCTGGCCTTCGAGTACGCCGACACGCTGGCGGCCAATGCCGACCAGGGCGGCCTGTTCGACTTTGGTGACAGCCATGCTGCCTCCACCAACGAGCCCGATCTGGTGCCCACCGAGCCCTGGACGTTGAAGGAGCGCTTGGGCCTGGAGAAGACGGCCATCGGCTTCTACCTGTCGGGGCACCTGTTCGACGAGGCCGAGTCCGAGGTGCGCCGCTTCGCGCGCCAACGCATTGGCGATTTGAAAGACAGCCGCGAGCCTCAGGTGGTGGCCGGCATCATCAGCGAGCTGCGCGTCATCAATGGCACGCGCGGCCGGGTGGGGCTGTTCAAGCTGGACGACAAGAGCGAGACGATCGAGGCTGTGGCCAACCAGGACACGCTGGACGCCAACAAGGACCTGCTCAAGGACGACGAGCTGGTCATCATCACGGGCAAGGTACAGACCGATCGTTTCTCGGGCGGGCTGCGTTTGAATGTGCAGTCGGTGATGAGCCTGGCGGCGGCGCGTTGCCGCTTTGCGCGTTTCGTGCGTTTGACCGCGCGCGATGCCAAACTGCCGGTGGACGAGCTCTTGCGCGAGTTTCCGGCGCGGCGCGTCGAGGCACCTCAACCCGATCTGCCGGACACCTACCAGGGGCTGAACCTGCGCGTGGTGGTGGAGCGCCGTACGCCCGAGATCTCGGCCCGTGGGGAGCTGGACTTGGGCGAGCAGGCCCGCGTCTACCCGAGTGACGCCGCCTTGCTGCGCTTGAAAGAGTTGATGCCCGACGCCCAGGCCACCGTGGTCTACGGCGAAGGCTGATCAGGCATGAAAAAAGGCGTGCCCCGTGAGGGACACGCCGTCAAAGGATGGGCCGGCACGCCCATCGTCGCATACCCGCTGGTGGGCGGATTCAGAACTGTTCGTCTTGCAGTGCCAGGGTGCTGATCGCGCCGTTGATCACGCGGTCACGCCAGCCATTGGCCTCGACCAGCACGTGGTACTGGTAGTGGCGTGCGGTGATGACCTTGGCGCTCAGGAAGGCGTCGTCTTGACCGTTGTCGCTCAGCTGGCGCTGGGCGGCCTCGGCCGCGCGGTTCATCAGCCAGGCACCCAGCACCGTGCCGCACAGCTTCAAGTAAGGCACGGCGCCCGCCGCGGTGGCGGCTGGGCTCTGGTTGGCACGGGTCAGGATCCACTCGGTGGCCTGTGACAGCGCTTCCAGGCCGCGTTGCAGGCTTTGTCCCAGGGCTTGCAGCACGGGGTCGCCACTGCCGACCTGGCGTTGCGCTTCGGCCGAAACCGTGTGCAACAGCGCCTTCATCGTCACGCCATCGTCGCGCACCAGCTTGCGGCCGATCAGGTCGTTGGCCTGGATGCCGGTGGTGCCTTCGTAGATGGTGGTGATGCGGGCATCACGCACGTACTGCGCTGCGCCGGTCTCTTCGATGAAGCCCATGCCGCCGTGGATCTGCACGCCGTCGGCGGTGATGCCTTGAGCTTGTTCCGTGCAGCAGCCCTTGACGATGGGGATCAGCAGGTCGACCAGGGCCTGGCTCTTGGCGCGTGTGGCTTCGTCCGGATGGCTGTGGGCACGGTCCATCTGGGCCGCGGCAAAGTAGGCCAGGGCACGCATGGACTCGGTGCGGGCCTTCATGTCCATCAGCATGCGACGCACATCGGGGTGGCCGATGATGCCGCGGCTGCCTTCGGTCAGGGTACGGCCTTGCACACGGTCGATGGCGTAGGCGCGGGCACGCTGGTAGGCGCGCTCGGAAATCGCTACGCCTTCCAGACCCACGTTCAGGCGGGCGTAGTTCATCATCGTGAACATGTAGCCCAGGCCCTTGTTGGCTTCGCCGACCAGATAGCCGATGGCGCCAGGGCCGTCGCCGAAGGACATCACGGCCGTCGGGCTGGCATGAATGCCCATCTTGTGTTCGATGGACGCGCACACCAGGTCGTTGCGCTCACCCAATGAGCCATCGTCGTTGACGAGGAACTTGGGGCACACGAACAGCGAGATGCCCTTCACGCCCGGGGGCGCATCAGGCAGGCGGGCCAGCACGAGGTGGACGATGTTCTCGGCCATGTCGTGCTCACCCCAGGTGATGAAGATCTTGGTGCCGCTGATGCGGTAGTGATCCCCTTCCGGCACGGCGCGGGTGCGGATGGCCGACAAATCCGACCCGGCTTGTGGCTCGGTCAGGTTCATCGTGCCGGTCCACTGACCCGACACCATCTTGGGCACGAAACGCTGCTGCAGTTCGGGGCTACCGTGGTGCACCAGGGCTTCGATCGCACCCAGGGTCAGCATCTGACACAGCGAGAACGCCATGTTCGACGACTTCCACATCTCCAGCACGGCGGTCGAGACCAGCGTGGGCAGGCCCTGGCCACCGAACTCGGGCGATGCGGGCATGCCGTTCCAGCCGGTTTCACAGAAGGCCGCATAGGCCTCCTTGAAACCGTCGGCAGCGGTCACGACACCGTTGTCCCAGCGGGCGCCTTGTTGGTCACCCGGCCAGTTCAGCGGATCAAGCACGCCGGTGGCGAAGCGCGAGGCCTCTTCCAGCACCGCCTCGACCAGGTCGGGCGTGGTTTCTTCGAAACCGGGCTGGGCGCAGATGCCCTCCAGCCCAGCCACCTCCTTCATCGTGAACAACATGTCACGGACGGGGGCGTTGTAAGTCGACATGGCAAACGTCTTTCTTCAAACAATCAATCAGTGGGCGCTGGCAGCTGCGGCGCCGATGCCGGTCTGGGCACGCACGTTCTGGTCACGGTAGCCCGAGATGTCCACGGCGGCACGTGCGCTCTTGTCCGTCACCGAGAACAGCCAGGTGAAGAAGAAGGCCAGCGGCATGGAGAACAGTGCAGGTTGCTCGTACGGGAAGACAGGCTTGTCAAAGCCCAGCACGACGACCCACACGGCCTTGGACAGCACCACGAAGGTCACGGCCGACACCAGACCGACGATGCCGCCGATCAGGGCGCCACGGGTGGTCAGACCCTTCCAGTAGATGGACAGCACCAGCACAGGGAAGTTGGCCGAAGCGGCGATGCCGAAGGTCAGACCGACCAGGAAGGCCACGTTCTGCTTCTCGAACATGATGCCCAGGATCACAGCAACCACGCCGAGCACGATGGAGGCGATCTTGGAGACGCGCATTTCTTCGGCTTCCGAAGCATGGCCCTTCTTGATCACGCGGGCATAGATGTCATGGGCGATCGACGAGGCACCGGCCAGCGCCAGACCCGAGACCACGGCCAGGATGGTGGCGAACGCCACGGCCGACAGGAAGCCCAGGAACAGGTTGCCGCCGACGGCCTTGGCCAGGTGCATGACGGGCATGTTGTTGCCACCGATCAGCTTGCCGCCCACTTCACCGTTTTCGAAGAACTGGGGGTCTTGACCCACGATCACGATCGCAGCCAGGCCCAGCAGGCACACCACGATGAAGAACAGGCCGATGAAACCGCTGGCCACGAAGACCGACTTGCGGGCTTCCTTGGCGTTCGGCACCGTGAAGAAGCGCATCATGATGTGCGGCAGGGCAGCGGTACCAAACACCAGGCCCAGCGACAGCGACACGGCGGTCACCGGATCAGCCAGCAGGGTGCCAGGGTGCATGATGGCAGCGCCTTCCTTGTGGGCATCCACTGCGCGGGCGGCCAGCGTTTCGATGCTGAAGCCGAAGTGGCTCATGGCCAGGCCCAGCATCAGCAGTCCACCGGACAGCAGCAGCACAGCCTTGATGATCTGCACCCAGGTGGTGGCGATCATGCCGCCGAAGGTCACGTACACGACCATCAGCACGCCCACCACGACCACGGCGATCGGGTAGTCCAGACCGAACAGCAGCTTGATGAGCTGGCCGGCGCCAACCATCTGCACGATCAGGTAGAAGCACACCACCGTCAGCGAGCCGAAGGCTGCGAACGTGCGGATTGAGCCCTGATGCAGGCGATACGAGGCGATGTCCGCGAACGTGAAGCGGCCCAGGTTGCGCATGCGCTCGGCCAGCAGGAACAGGATCACGGGCCAGCCGATGAAGAAGCTGATGGTGTAGACGAAGCCGTCAAAGCCGCGCAGGAACACCATGGAGCTCAGACCCAGCAGGGTCGCGGCCGACATGTAGTCACCGGCAATGGCCAGGCCATTCTGGAAGCCGGTGATGCCACCGCCAGCGGTATAGAAGTCAGAGGTGGAGCTGGTGCGCTTGGCGGCCCAGTAGGTGATGCCCAGCGTGAAGACCACGAAGACCAGGAACATGGCAATGGCCGTCATGTTGACGGGCTGCTTGGCCACCTGGCCCACATCGCCGGGGCCGGCGAGGGCCACGCCCGCGCACAGCAGCATCAGCGCGCTCAGCGCGCCGGTTTTCATCAAAGGTTTCATTTGGCGCGCTCCGCGATGGCGTGGGTCAGTTGGTCGAATTCGGTATTGGCCTTGCGCACATACCAGCCGGTCAGCAGCCAGGAGCCGATGATCAGGGCAGCGCCGATGGGGGCACCGATGGTCAGGGTGCCACCTTCAAAAATCGTGGGGCTCAGCGCATGAGGCGCAAACGCCACCACGGCCATGAAGGCGTAGTACGCCACCAGGGTGGTCACCGACAGCAACATGGCCAGGCGGCCGCGGCGTTGCACCAGTTGCTGGTAGGCCGGGTCGGCCTCCACGCGACGGTAGATCTCATTCGACATGGGTCTTCCTTGTGGGAGAGATGGAGGGAGGGTGCCGGTGGGCACCCGGGTGTAAGCAAGGCGCGTGGGGCCTTTACTCGATGGCGCTGGCCGACTTCACCTGTTGGCGCAGCACGAACTTCTGGATCTTTCCGGTGGAGGTCTTGGGCAGCTCGCCAAAGACCACGCGCTTGGGCACCTTGAAGCGCGCCAGGTGCTGACGGCAGAACTCGATCAGCTCCTCCTGGGTCAGCTGGTGACCGGGCTTGAGCTCGACGAAGGCGCAGGGCACTTCGCCCCACTTCGGATCGGGCTCGGCCACCACGGCGGCCGACATCACGGCGGGGTGGTGGAACAAGGCGTCTTCCACCTCGACCGACGAGATGTTCTCGCCGCCGGAGATGATCACGTCCTTGCTGCGGTCCTTGATCTTGATGTAGCCGCTGGCATCGCGCACGGCCAGGTCACCGGTGTGGAACCAGCCACCCGCGAACGCTTCTGCGGTGGCCTTCTCGTTCTTCAAGTAACCCTTCATCACCACGTTGCCGCGGAAGCAGATCTCGCCGATGGTCACGCCATCGCACGGCACCGGTTCGCCCGTCATCGTGTCGAGCACGGTCACGTCTTCCTGCAGCGCGTAGGGCACGCCTTGGCGGCCGTTCAGTCGGGCACGGTCTTCGATCGGCAGCTCATCCCACTCGGCGTGCTTGGCGCAGATGGCGGCGGGGCCGTACACCTCGGTCAGGCCGTACACGTGCGTCAGGTTGATGCCGGCGGCTTCGCAGCCTTCGATCACGGCGACCGGCGGTGCGGCACCGGCGATCAGGCCATTGACCGTGTGGTTCAGGCCTTCACGCAGCTTGGTCGGGGCACTGATCAACAGGTTGTAGACGATGGGGGCGCCGCACATGTGGGTGATGTGATGCGCCTTGATCAGCGAGAAGATCACGGCCGGGTCGATGCGACGCAGGCACACGCTGGTGCCGGCGATCAGGGCCATGGTCCAGGGGAAGCACCAGCCATTGCAGTGGAACATCGGCAGCGTCCACAGGTAGGTGGTGTGCTGCGGCAGGTTCCACGAGATCACGTTGCTGGCGGAGTTCAGGTAAGCGCCGCGGTGGTGGGTGACCACGCCCTTGGGGTTGCCGGTCGTGCCCGAGGTGTAGTTCAGCGAAATCGCATCCCACTCGTCGCCCGGCAGGTACCACGGGTGCTCCGGGTTGCCTTCGGCCAGCAGGGCTTCGTAGGTGATCGAGCCCAGGTTGTCTCCCGGAGGCGCTGTCTCGTCTTCCACGTCCACCACCAGGATGTCGTTGCGGCCCAGCATGTCCAGGGCGGCGCGCATCACGCGGGCAAATTCGCGGTCGGTCAACAGGGCCTTGGCTTCACCGTGCTCCAGTTGGAAGGCGACGGCTTCGGCGTCCAGACGCGTGTTGAGCGTGTTCAGCACCGCGCCGGTCATGGGGATACCGAAGTGGGCTTCCAGCATGGCGGGCACGTTGGGCAGCATCACGGCCACGGTGTCGCCGCGGCCAATGCCACGGGCTTGCAGGGCGCTGGCCAGGCGGCGGCAGCGTGCAGCGGTCTCGCCCCAGGTCTGGCGACGCTCGCCGTAGATGATGGCCAGGCGATCCGGGTAGATGGCCGCGGTGCGCTTGAGGAAGCTCAGTGGCGAAAGACTGACGTGGTTCGCGGCATTTTTGTCCAAACCGGTTTCATAAGGGTTTATACTGATCATCACGGTCTCCATAGATTCACTGTCGCGCTGAGACACAGCGGGCCCGAAAGCCGGGCATGGCATGCCCTGTCTGCGAACGTCGGGGCGGATGATCGGGGAGGACTTTTTCACCACCTCCCAGCAAATGTGACGAATGTTTGCAAGCCGGATTCGGTGTGTTCCAGGCGCGGTGCGCTGCCTAGAATCAGCAGGCTTTGAGCCTCGCAACCGGAGACCCGCGTGACCCATCTAGATGCCGCTTTGCAGACTGACACCGGCCACTGGCGTCAACAAACCTTGCAAGCGGGCCTCGACCTGCTCGACCAGGGTCTCACCGTGTTCGACGCTGATTTGAAGTTGGTCGCCTGGAACCGCGCCTTCCTGCAACTGCTCGATTTCCCGGCCGATCTGGCTTTTGTTGGCGCCCCGTTCGAGAGCTTTATCCGCTACAACGCCCAGCGTGGCGAATATGGGGAAGACGACATCGACGCTGCCGTGGCCGCCCGCGTGGACAAGGCCCGCGAGTTCGTGCCGCACGACATCGAGCGTGTGCGCCCCGATGGCAGCGTGTTGCGCATCACCGGCCAGCCCCTGCCCGGACACGGTTTCGTCACCCTGTATTCCGATGTGACCGAGCAGCGCCGTGCCGAGCAGGCCTTGCGCCAAGCCAACAGCGAGCTGGAATCCCGCGTGCTGGCGCGCACCGCCGAGCTGCAGGCCAGCAACCAGCGCCTGCGCGAGGCACTGGAGGCCAACGAACAGATCACCGCCTCGCTGCGTCGCAGTGAGCACCAGATGCGCCTGGTCACCGACTCGATTCCGGCGCTGGTGGCCTATTTCCGCGCCGATCGCACCTACACCTACGTCAACCGCGGCTATCAGGATTGGTTCGGTCTCGATCCGCACAAGCCCGATGCGGTCAGCGCCCGCGAGTTCCTGGGCTCGGACGTGTACGAGCGCATCAAGCCCAACATCAGCCGCGCGCTGGCGGGCGAAGCCGTCACCTTCGACTACGAGTTGCATACCGTGGCAGGCCAGACCCTGGCCGTGCGCACCACGCTCGTCCCCGACATCGCAGCCGATGGAGACGTGGTGGGCTGCTTCGAGCTCACCTTCGATGTCACGCAGGAAAAGCAGTCACAAGCCCTGGTCGTGCGCGCCCAGAAGATGAAGGCCATGGGCCAGCTCACGGGCGGTTTGGCGCACGATTTCAACAACATCCTCACGGTCATCATCGGCAACCTCTCGGCTCTGGCCGATGCGCGCCCGCAAGACCCGCTGGTCACCGAGTTCACCGGCCCGGCCATCGCCGCCGCCCGTCGGGGCGCCGAGCTGATCCGCGGCCTGATGACCTTTGCACGCCAGCAGCCCCTTCAGGCCGGGGCGGTTGATGTCACGGCGCTCACCCAGTCGGTGACCCGCCTGGTGCGGCCGGCTTTGCCCGTGACCCTGCAGTTGGATGTGGTGCTCGACCGTGAACCGGCCTGGACCTGGGTGGACGCGACGCAGCTCGAAAACGCCTTGGTCAACCTCATCCTCAACGCCCGCGATGCCACTCAGTCGCACGGTCGCATCGTCGTGCGCACGTCCACACACACCATCGACGAACGCCAGGCCGAACGCCAGCGTGTGCAGCCCGGCACCTATGTGTGCCTGGAGGTGGTGGACGACGGCGTGGGCATGGACGCGGCCACCGTCTCTCGCATCTTCGAGCCCTTCTTCACCACCAAGCAGGCCGGCAGTGGCACCGGCCTGGGCATGTCCATGGTGTACGGTTTTGTGCGCCAGTCGGGCGGCGCCATCCAGGTGAACAGCACGCCCGGGCAAGGCACCACCGTGTCGCTGTGCCTGCCTGCGATCGAGGTGCCCACCGACGTGCCGGCGCTCGATGACACCGATTTTGCGTCCGACCGCAGTCGCCGTGGTGTGGCGCTGCTGGTGGAGGACGATCCCGATGTGCGCCGCGTCGTGCGTCGCAGTTTGCTCGATTTGGGCTTTGCTGTCATTGAGGCCGCGCATGCGCAGGAGGCGCAGGCTATCCTTGCGCAGATGCCCGATATCAATCTGCTCCTGTCCGACATCATGATGCCCGGTGAGATGAACGGCGTAGGCCTGGCTCGCCTGGCGCGTTTGCAGCGACCTCAGATGCAGGTGTTGCTGATGAGCGGCTGTGCGCCCAGTGGGGACGAGCTCATGGACCTGCCCGTCTTGCCCAAGCCCTTCAGCACCCGCGATCTGGCGGCGGCCCTGGAAGGGCTGACCGCGTGAGCATGCCCCCGGCCCTGATTTACGTCATTGAAGACGAGCTCTCGATCGCCCGTCTGGTGCAATCCGTGCTCGTCGAATTCGGCTTCGAGGTGGAGTGTTTCCACACCGGCGCCAGCGCACTGAGCCGTCTGCCGGTCCGTCGTCCCGATCTGTGCATCATCGACCTGGGCCTGCCCGACATGGACGGCATCGACCTGGTGCGTCAGATCAGCCAGCAGTCTCCCTGTGGCCTCCTGATCCTCAGTGGTCGAGGGCACACCGCCGACCGCATCATGGGTCTGGAGTTGGGTGGGGATGACTATGTCACCAAGCCTTTCGAGCCGCGTGAACTGGTCGCCCGCGTGCGCAGCATCCTGCGTCGTCGCGGCCAGGTGCCGGGCGGTGGCCAAAGCGAGTCGCGGCGCGTGGCACGCTTTCTGAACTGGACGCTGGACTGCTCGGCCAACACCCTGCGCTCCGACGAGGGGGCCGAGCATGTGCTGGGTGTGGCCGAAGTGCAGGTGCTGCGCACCTTCCTGGAGCGGCCCCATCAGATCCTCACCCGTGAACAATTGGTCGGACGGCGTGGCTTATCTCCCCTGGATCGCAGCATTGACGTGAGGATTTCACGCCTGCGCCGCAAGATCGAAGATGACCCGCTCGACCCGCGTATCATCAAGACCGTCTACGGTGCCGGGTACGTTTTCTCGGCGACTGTCATCTGGGGTTAGGTGCCTGGCGGCACCCGCGCGATGAGAGGGTCTCCATGCGATCTGCCAAGAAGGCTGTGAATGTCTCTGGACTTGCCGCTCGCTGCGGGATGGCCTTGGCGCTGGCGGGCGTGCTGTCTGCGTGCACCTCGCTGTCCTTGCCCTGGACTGAGCCCACAGGGGGCAACCGTCCGGAAACGGTCTGGGCGGTCACGGCCGACCACGAACTCATCCACTTCAATGCGGGCCAGCCTGGCAAGCTGCTCAGTCGCCGCCCACTGCAAGGCCTGAGTGAGGGCGAGGTCATCGTCGGCATCGATTACCGCGTGGCCCGTGGGGTGTTGTATGCCCTCAGCAGTGCCGGGCGCCTGTACACACTCGATACCGTTCAGGCACGTTTGAACTGGGTGCCGGCTCCGCTGCTGTCCTTGTCACCGCAACAGGCCCACGGATTCGATTTCAATCCCACCGTCGACCGCATCCGCGTCATCAGCGAAGATGGGCGCAACATGCGGGTGCACCCCGATACGGGCGCGCTGGTCGATGGCGATCCCGCCCAAGCCGGTGTGCAGCCAGACGGTGCCCTGCGTTACGCCGACGCGACCGTTCGGCCGCGTGTGGCCGGCATGGCCTACACCTACAACACCCGAGATGACAAGTTGACCACCGGCTATGCCATCGACATGAGCCAAGGCACGCTGGTGACGCTGGGCAGTGCCGAGGGCGTCAGCCCCGTCGTGTCCCCCAATGGCGGCACGCTGTTCAAGGTGGGCAGCTTGGGCCTGGGGCCTTTGCGTGACGTGTCTTTCGACATTTCCGACGTGCGCAACACAGCCTTGGCGGCCGTGGCCACGCAGGCCGAGGCCCGGACCCGCCTCTATCGCATTGATCTGCGCACGGGGCAGGCCTCCTTGCTGGGCACCGTGGGCCAGGGGCAATCCTTGCGAGGGGTGGCGATTGAGCCATAAGGGTTGGATCGCTTGGGGGCTCGCCGCATGCTTGAGCCTGGGCGTGGGCACCAGCGGTGCAGCCAGTTTGCAGGTCACCGTGGTGGACGAGCAAGGGCGTCCCGTACCCGATGCCGTGGTGTTCCTGGATTCGGTCCAGGCCAGCAAGGCCGTGCGTCCCATGGCGCAGGTCGACATGGCCCAGCAGAACAAGCGTTTTGTGCCCGATGTGCTCCTCGTCACACGGGGGACACCGGTGGCCTTTCCCAACCGCGACACCGTGCGCCACCATGTGTACTCGTTCTCGCCCACCAAGCGGTTCGAGCTCAAGCTCTACGTCGGCACGCCTGCCCAGCCGGTCGTGTTCGACCAGCCAGGCGTGGCCGTGCTGGGGTGCAACATCCACGATCAGATGATTGCCTGGGTCGTGGTGGTGGACACGCCATACCGTGCCCAAGCCGACGCCGATGGCCGTGTCGTGCTGGACAACGTCCCGCCTGATGCCTACCAGCTGCGCCTGTGGCACCAGCGTCTGCCCGTCGGGGCGGCTGCCCAGGCTCAGGCGCTGAGCATGACAGACAAGTCCCTGACGCTGCGCCTTGTGCTCCGCAAGCTGGAGGCGCCATGACCGACATGGCTCGCTCGTACTGGCGAGACATGTCGCTGTCCACCCGCATCGTGCTGGTCATGCTCATCTTGCTGCTGGTCGTGCAGGCGGCAGGTGGTGCGGTCGTGCGGGCCGCTGTCGAGCAACTGGTGCGGCAAGGTGTGCGCACCGAGCTGGAGGTTGGCGAGCGCGTATGGCAACGCCTGCTGGACTTGCGCGCACAACGCTTGCAGGAGGCGTCGGTCGTGCTGGCCGCAGATTTCGGCTTCCGCTCGGCCATCGCCAGTGGCGATCAAGGCACCATTGCCTCGGCACTGGACAACAGCAGTGCCCGCATCGGCGCCACCTTGGCAGTGATGCTGTCACCTGACTTCACACAGTCCACTGTCAGTGAGGGCGCGCCACCGGTGCCCCACGAGGTGTTCCAGCACTTGGGCACACAGTTGGCTCGGGTGCCGCAAGGCGGGCGATTGGCCCGCATCGGGCCGCAGCCTTACCAGTTCGTCATGGTGCCCGTGAAGGCACCCGTGTTGATCGGCTGGGTGCTGATGGGTTTCCCGCTCGACCAAGGGCTGGCCGACGACTTTGTGCGCCTGTCCAATGTCCACATCGCCATCGTGTCCGAGCAGCCTGATCAGACCCTGGTGCCAGTCGTCTCGACCTTGCCACGGGCACAGCAGGCCGCCCTGGTCGATGTGGTTCGTCAGCGCCTGTCGTCTGTCACGCTGGGCGAGGACATCCTCGCCGTGCGACAAGGTGCCATGGGCGCCACCGATGGCGCGATGCGCGCGATCTTCTTGCGCTCCATCTCCGAGGCACGTGGGCCATACCAGCAGCTCCAGTTTCACCTGATCTTGATCACCTTGGGTGGTCTCTTGTTGTTCGCCGTGGGCAGCCACCTCGCCAGCCGACGTGTGACCCGTCCTCTCAAGGAGCTCACCGAGGTCACCGGGGTGTTGGAGCAGGGCCGCTTTGACATTGCCGTGCAAGGCACGCAGCGACACGACGAAGTGGGGCAGCTGGCCCGCGGTTTTGATCGCATGCGCACCAGCTTGGCCCAGCAGCATGAGCAGATCCTCAAGCTCGCCTACTGGGACCGTCTCACCGGCCTGCCCAACCGCGAGCAGTTCCGGGATCGCCTGGTGGCGGCACTCGACCAGGCAGGGCAAGGCCCCCTGGTGGTCCTCACCCTCAACCTGGATCGATTCAAACACGTCAACGAAGTGCTGGGCTATGCCTTTGGCGACGAGTTGCTCAAGGTGGTGGCCGCTCGCCTGCAGCAGCATGTGGGCGCCGCAGCCGATCTGGTGGCGCGTGTGGGGGGCGACGAGTTCGTCATCCTGTTGACCCAGGCGGATGCCCAGGCCGCGCTGGCCGTGGCCGATCGCATCACCAGAGGTTTCGAGCACCCACTGGCGCTTGGGGAGCAGACGGTTGATCTCAGTGCCAGCATCGGTGCGGCCTGCTGGCCTGGCGATGGCGACGACGCAGACACCTTGATGAGCCGCTCCGAAGTCGCGATGCACGCTGCCAAGGCACGGACCACCGGCGTGGTGCTGTACGCCCCAGCGCTCGACTCGTCCAGCGCCCAGACCCTGTCTCTGCTGAGTGACCTGCGCCACGCACTGGCGCACGAGGAGTTGCGTTTGTACTTGCAGCCCAAGCTGCACACCGCTTCCGGGCAGATCAGTGCGGCCGAGGCTCTGGTGCGGTGGCAGCACCCTGAACGCGGACTCGTTCCCCCCATGGCCTTCATTCCGTTTGCCGAGCAAACCGGTTTCGTGCGCCAGCTCACCTTGTGGGTGTTCGAAGAGGTGGCCCGTCAGTGGCCCAGTCTGCAAAGCGCCGAAGCCGGCCTGCGTGTTGCCATCAACCTGTCCACCCGAGATTTACTGGACCTGGATTTCCCGCAAAAGCTCAGCGCCATCATGGCGCGCCATGGTGTGCAGGCCGAGGCCTTTTGCCTGGAGATCACCGAGAGCGCGATCATGGACGACCCTCAGCGTGCCGAGAACACCCTCAACCGCTTGGCTGAGTTGGGCTTCAAGCTCTCCATTGACGACTTTGGCACCGGCTACTCGTCGCTGGCCTACCTCAAGCGTCTGCCGGTCAGCGAACTCAAGATCGACAAGTCTTTCGTGATGGGCATGGCAGACGACGACAGCGATGCCAAGATCGTCCGCTCGACCATTGACCTGGCCCACAACCTGGGCCTCAGTGTGGTGGCCGAAGGCGTGGAGACCGAAGCCATCTTGCAGCGTCTGCGCGATTGGCGGTGTGACGAAGCCCAGGGTTATTTGGTGAGCAAGCCCATGCCGGCGGCAGACTTCATCGCCTGGCGACAGCGTTGGCAGCGCCGTTGAGCGCGCCTGACCAAAGTGACTGACAAAATCCGTATACTGTATGAAAATACAGTATATGAGCGATTGGACGCCACCCCCTGATGCCCGTCTGCGTGCCATCCCCCTCAAGGGCCGTGGCACAGCCACCCGTTGGGCGCATCGCTTTGCGGCGCAGGCGCGCGAGGCGGTCGCCGATGGTTGGGAGCGCGAGGAGGGTGAGACGACTGCGCGCCTCACCCAGGTCACGCCCGAGCAGGCCCGCAGCATCCTGTCGGGCAACCAGTCTCCCGACATCCCCTTCACCTGGTCCATCAACCCCTACCGCGGATGCGAGCACGGCTGTATCTACTGCTATGCCCGTCCCACCCACAGCTACCTCAACCTCTCGCCCGGTCTGGACTTCGAAACCCGTCTGGTCGCCAAGGTCAATGCCGCGGCCTTGCTCCGCCAGGAGTTGCAAAAACCCAGTCACGTGTGCAGCCCCATCAACATCGGCTCGGCCACCGATCCCTACCAGCCCATTGAACGTGAGTGGCACATCACTCGCAGCGTGCTGGAGGTGCTGAACAGCTGCCAGCATCCCTACACCCTGATCACCAAGTCCAGCGGCGTCGAGCGCGACATCGACCTGCTGGCGCAAGCCGGTGCGCGCCAGCAGGCCTACGTGATGGTCAGCCTCACCACCTTGGACGCGGCTTTGTGCCGCAAGCTGGAGCCGCGCGCCGCGGCACCACACCGCCGTCTGCAGACCATCCGGCGCCTGGCCGATGCCGGGGTCCCCGTCGGGGTCAACGTGGCCCCCATCATCCCTTTCCTCAACGAGCCCGAAATCGAGTCACTCATCGAGGCGGCTGCGCAGGCCGGTGCGCAGTCCATCCACTACACCGTGCTGCGCCTTCCCTGGGAGGTCAAGCCGCTGTTTGAAGAATGGCTCGCCCACCATGCGCCCGACAAGGCGGCGCGCATCATGGCCCGCGTGCGTGAACTGCGCGGCGGCAAGGACTACGACGCTGACTTCAGATGGCGCATGAAAGGCGAGGGCGTCTGGGCGCAGTTGATCGCGCAACGTGTGCGCAAGGCCGTCGCGCGTCATGGGCTGGAACGCCGCCTGCCGGTGCTGGACGGCAGTGCGTTCAATCCGGCCGCCTTGCGTCCGCCCTCCCCGCAGTTGGGCCTGTTCTGAACCGCCATCCCGGTCAAGTAGGGCTGCGAGGGCGATTGTTTGCCGGGCAAGGCACGCCAGCAGAGCCGGGCGCGTCTAAAATCGACGCTTTCGTTTCTCTACCTAGACTCGACCATGTCCAAAACCGCCAAGCCCGTCAAGCCTGCCAAGGCTCCCAAGGCGGCACCTGCTGCCCAGCCGGTTGCTGCTCCTGCTGTTGCCTCCGACAAGGCCCAGAAGATCAAGAAGGTCGTGCTGGCCTACTCCGGCGGTCTGGACACGTCCATCATCCTGAAGTGGCTGCAAGACGAGTACAACTGCGAAGTGGTCACCTTCACAGCCGACATCGGCCAGGGTGAAGAGATCGAGCCCGCACGCGCCAAGGCCCTGAAGATGGGCATCAAGCCCGAGAACATCTTCATCGAAGACCTGCGCGAAGAGTTCGTGCGCGACTTCGTGTTCCCGATGTTCCGCGCCAACGCGCTGTACGAAGGCGAATACCTGCTGGGCACCTCCATCGCCCGTCCGCTGATCGCCAAGCGCCTGATCGAAATCGCCAAGAAGACCAAGGGCGACGCCATCTCGCACGGCGCCACCGGCAAGGGCAACGACCAGGTTCGTTTCGAACTGGGCGCCTACGCTCTGATGCCTGGCGTCAAGGTCATCGCCCCGTGGCGCGAGTGGGACCTGCTGTCGCGTGAAAAGCTGCTGGCCTATGCCGACAAGCACGGCATCCCGGTCGACTTCAAGAAGCGCAAGGGCGGAGCCCCCTACTCGATGGACGCCAACCTGCTGCACATCAGCTACGAAGGCGGCGTGCTGGAAGACCCGAACTTCGAGCCCGAAGCCAATATGTGGCGCCTGACGGTTTCGCCCGAGAAGGCTCCCAACAAGCCCGAAATCATCGAGCTGACCTACGCCAAGGGTGACGTCGTCGCCATCAACGGCGTGAAGATGTCGCCCGCCACCGTGCTGACCAAGCTGAACGAAATCGGCGGCAAGCATGGCATCGGCCGCCTCGACAAGGTCGAGAACCGCTACGTCGGCATGAAGAGCCGTGGCTGCTACGAAACCCCTGGCGGCACCATCTTGCTGACCGGTCACCGCGCCATCGAGTCCATCACCCTCGACCGCGAAGTGCTGGCCTTGAAGGACGACCTGATGCCGCGTTACGCCCGCATGGTCTACAACGGCTACTGGTTCAGCCCCGAGCGCGAACTGCTGCAAGGCCTGATCGACAAGAGCCAGGAAACCGTCAACGGCACCGTCAAGCTCAAGCTGTACAAGGGCACCATCATGTGCGTGGGCCGTGCGTCCGCCACCGACAGCCTGTTCGACCCCACCATCGCCACGTTTGACGATGACGGCGGCGCCTACAACCAGGCCGACGCAGCGGGCTTCATCAAGCTCAACGCCCTGCGCCTGCGCATCGGTGCCAACGTCAAGGCCAAGCGTGCCGGCGCCAGCCGCGCTGCCAAGCCGGCTGCGAAGCCTGCGGCCAAACCCGCTGCCAAGCCCGCAGCGAAGCCCGCTGCACAACCAGTGGCCAAGCCCGCTGCCAAGAAGGCTGTCGCCAAGCCTGCAGCCAAGAAGGCCGCTCAGTAACGCCCTTTGAAAGACCGGTGCCTGCGCACCGGTCTTTTGTCATTTTGGAGAGAGACACATGACCACCACCACCCTGGCCGGCACCGTCGCCACCCAAGCCAATGTCTATTTCGACGGCAAGTGCGTCTCGCACACCGTCACCCTGGCCGATGGCGTTCGCAAGTCCGTCGGCGTGATCCTGCCCGCCACGCTGACCTTCAACACCGGCGCGCCCGAAATCATGGAAACCGTTGCAGGCAAGGCCACCATCAAGCTGGCCGGCTCGGACGAATGGAAGACCTACGGCGCAGGCGAGAGCTTCAACGTGCCCGGCAATTCGTCTTTCGAGATCAAGGTCGAAGGCGAGCCCTACCACTACATCTGCCACTTCGGTTGATGCTTGCGGCGTGATGCGCCCATGAAAAAGCCGCTCTTCGGAGCGGCTTTTGCGTTCTGGGTTGCTGGTGCGCCCAACATCCCTCGAGAGGCATCAAATCACCACGGGTTCTGGCTCCAGCCGGATGCCAAAGCGCCCATACACGCTTTCCTGGATCGCCCGCGCCAGCGTCACCACCTCGGCCCCATTGGCGCCACCGCGGTTCACCAGCACCAGCGCCTGGCGCTCGTACACCCCGGCACGACCAATCGATTTGCCTTTCCAGCCACACGCGTCGATCAGCCAACCGGCCGCCAGCTTGAAGGTGCCATCGTCCAGCGGGTAGTGCACCACATGCGGGTCGCGGCCGATGATGTCGCGGCATTGCTCGGCCGTCACCACCGGATTCTTGAAGAAGCTGCCCGAGTTACCGATCACGGCCGGGTCTGGCAACTTGGCGCGGCGCACCTCGCACACCCAGTCGAAGATCTGTTGCGCATCCGGCGTCGTGATGCCCGTCTCGGTCATCTTGCGCTCCAGCTCCAAGTAGCCCAGCACCGGTTGCCACGGTCTTGGCAGGCGCAGGCGCACCGTGGTGATGACGCTCTTGCCCGCTAGGGCCTGCTTGAAGATGCTGTCGCGGTAGCCAAAGCGGCACTGCGCCGCCGTGAGCGTGACCGTGCGCCCGGTGATCAAGTCCACCGCGTCCAATGACTCGAAGCGGTCTTTCAACTCCACACCATAAGCGCCGATGTTTTGAACGGGAGAAGCGCCCACCGTGCCGGGAATCAGCGCCATGTTCTCCAGGCCGGGCAATCCGTTGTCCAGGCACCAGGCCACTGTCTCATGCCACGATTCGCCCGCACCCACCTCCACGATCCAGGCGTCGTCACGCGTTTCCAGCAGACGTCGGCCTTTGATCTCCATCTTCAGCACGCAACGGTCCACGTCTTGCGTCAGCACCAGGTTGCTGCCGCCACCAAGGATGAACTTCGGTGCTCGCCCGAGTTCCGGGTCGTTGACCACGCGCTTCACATCGGCCTCAGAGTGCACATGCACCAGCGTCTGGGCGGTCGCAGGCAGGCCAAAAGTGTTGAATTCCCGCAGGCTCGCGCCGCGCTCCAGATCGAGCAAAGCAGAAGAAACTGGCGAAGAGTCGGCGGCAGACGGTGTGTGCATGGCAGAATTTTCGCAGACAAAGGAGAACCCATGCCCAGTTTTGACATCAAGCTCGATCCCAACCTGGAAGCCGTCGGCAACGCCGTCGACACCAGCAGCAAGGAAATCGGCACCCGTTTCGACTTCAAGGGCACCAGCGCCGCCGTCGAGTTCAACAAGAAGGACAAGCAGGTCATCGTGTTCGGTGACTCGGACTTCCAGATCGACCAGGTGCGCGACGTGCTCTACAACAAGCTCACCAAGCAGAAGGTCGACATCCGTTTCATGGACGTCGGCAAGGTCGAGAAGATCGGCGGTGACAAGGTCAAGCAGGTCCTCAAGATCAAGGCCGGCATCGAAGCCGAGCTGGCCAAGAAGATCACCAAGCTGATCAAGGACAGCAAGCTCAAGGTCAACGCCAGCATCCAGGGCGAAGAAGTGCGCGTGCAAGGCGCCAAGCGTGACGACCTGCAGGCGGCCATGGCCCTGGTCAAGAAAGACATCGCCGACGCCCCGCTGTCCTTCGACAACTTCCGCGACTGAGCCCACACCATGCGACACGCCCATTCGATTCCTCAGATCCTGTTGGGCGTGAGCCTGAGCTTGTGTGCCTGTGCCGCGATGGCGCAGAGTGTGGCCATGACGGGCGGTATGGGCAGCAAGGCCCTGCTGGTCATCAACGGGGGCCAACCCAAGGCCTTGGCGGCCGGTGACACGCACCAGGGCGTGAAGGTCATCAGCGTGACGTCTGATCAGGCCGTGGTCGAGGTGGCAGGGCGGCGCCAGACTGTCACGCTCGGTGGCGCGCCAGTCAGCGTTGGGGGGCGTGGTGGCGCAGGCGGTGGTACCGAGATCGTGCTGACGGCAGGCCCGGGAGGGCATTTCGTCACGCAGGGCAGCATCAACGGGCGCGGCACGCAGTTTGTGGTCGACACCGGCGCGACCATGGTGTCCATGGGGGCGGCCGAAGCCCGTCGTCTGGGCATCAATTTCGAGACCGGGCAGCGCATGCAGGCCCACACCGCCAACGGCGTGACGACCGGTTATCGCATCAGCCTGTCGACCTTGCGCATTCAGGATGTCGAGGTTCACAACGTCGAGGCAGCGGTGATGCCCATGGGGATGCCCTACATCCTGCTGGGCAACAGCTTCCTCTCACGTTTTCAGATGAAGCAGGAAAACGGCACGATGACGCTCAAGCGTCGCTTCTGATCGCCCTCTTCACGAACGGGCGGGTCCCTGTGAGAGCCCATCGCGGTCGGACTGGTAGCACAATGGCGGCCTCGCCCACTCAGGGCTGCCTCATTGCGTTCTCACACCATGGCCAAACGACCACGCCTGCCCGCCGGGCACAACACCCTCGATCAGATCCTGTTTGATCAGGGGTTTGGCGAACGCCGGGTGTGCGAGGGGCTCGTCCTCAACGGCCTGGTGCAGGTCGATGGTGAGGTGGTGGATGACCCGGATGCCGTGTTTCCGGAAGACCGTTTGTCCCTGAGCGTCGATGGCATGCCCTGGGTCACCCACGTCAAGGCGCTGATCATGCTGCACAAGCCGGCGGGCTACGAATGCTCGCTCAAGCCGGGTGCCTGGCCGGGTGTGCACAACCTGCTGCCGGTACCGCTGCGTCGCCGGGGTCTCCAGCCCGTGGGACGGCTCGATCAGGACACCACCGGCCTGTTGCTGCTGACCGATGATGGCCCCTTGCTGCACAAACTCACCTCACCCAAGCACCACGTGCCCAAGGTGTACGAGGTGACCTGCAAGCACCCGGTCACCTCGGCCATGTGCGAGAAGCTGCGCAAAGGTGTGGTGCTGGACGACGATCCGGCCCCCGTGCATGCGGATGCGGCCGAGCCGGTGGGAGAGGGCGAGACCTGCCATCTGCGTCTCACCTTGTTGCAAGGCAAATACCATCAGGTCAAGCGCATGGTTGCGGCCGTCAGCAACCGGGTCGAAGGACTGCACCGCAGCCAGATCGGCCGTCTGACGCTGCCCGACGACTTGGCGCCGGGGCAGTGGCGTTGGATCGAAGACCCGGCCATCGTGCTGCCCTGATCTGTTCGCCGGTTTTTTGACTCACTCGTGCGCCGAGGCGAGCAGCCGCAAGATCCTGCGGGGGCTCACAGAATGTTCTTGAAGTCCGTGTTCAGGTACTCGTCCTGCACGCTGGGCGCCTCCCAATCGCGCACCCATGCCACGAACGCATCGGGTGGCATGGGCCGGCTGATGAAGAAACCCTGCGCTTCATCGCAGTGCAGGCCCTCCAGCAGCTTCCAACTCTTGGCGGATTCCAGACCTTCCGCCACCACACGCATGCCCAGGTTGTGCGCCAAGTCAATGACGGAGCGCACGATCTTGGCGTCGTTCAAGTCGTTTTGCATGTTCAGCACAAACGACTTGTCGATCTTCAACTCTTGAACCGGCAGTGTCTTCAGGTAAGCCAGTGAGGAATAGCCCGTCCCAAAATCGTCAATCGACAGTTGGAAGCCCAGCTCGCTCAAGCGACTCAAGATCTGTTGACCGTGAACCGGATCGTCCATCGTCGCACCCTCGGTGATCTCCAGCACGATGGCACTCGCTGGCACGTGGTGACGTGTCACGATCGCATGCAGGTGTTGGGGCAACTCACGGTCCATCAGATCTCTGGGAGACAGGTTCACGGCGATCTTCAGATCCAGTCCCGCTTGCAGCCATTCGCGCCAGATGGCCGATGCCTGATCCACGGCCCACAAGGTCAGCACCCGGATGAAGCCGGTCTGTTCGGCAAATGGAATGAAACGATCGGGTGTGATGAGACCGTGCTCAGGATGCTGCCAGCGGATCAAGGCCTCCGCGCCGAGCACCGTGTTCGTGGCCAGGCAAATCTTGGGTTGCAGGAACAGCTTCAGTTCATGGCGGTTCACGGCCTGCTTCAGCTCTGTCAGCAAACTCAGTGACGCGGCCTGGTCCGGATCCATGTCTGGGCTGTAGACCATCACACTGCTCATCTTCTGGCGGGCCACATTCATGGCCATCTCGGCATGTGACAGCAATTCATCGGCAGTGCGGCCATCTTCCGGGAACAGCGTGACCCCGGCTTGGGCCATCAGGTCAATGGCCTGACCATCCAGCTCGAAAGGCGTGTCCATGTTGCGCAGCAGGGCTTTGGCCAGTTGTGTGGCACTCACCTTGTCCGCGCGAGGGACCAGGCATGCAAACTGATTGCCGCCGATGCGTCCCAGCACATGGTGGACGTCCGGCAGGCTGGCCGTCAGGCGATGTGCCACCTTGCGTAGCAGGGCATCACCCGATGCCTGGCCCAGCACGGCGTTGACGTGTTTGAAGCGCTGAATGTCCAGGGTGATCAGGGCGCCACTGCGCTGTGCTTTGCGCGCCTCGGTGATCTGTTGCGCCAGTCGCATCTGAAAGAAGGCGCGGTTGGGCAAGTGGGTCAGGGTGTCACGGAAAGCCGTCTGGCGAATGTCTTTTTCCCGCTCGTGACGGAACTGTGTGAGGCCCTGCATCATCTTGCCCAGATGGTGCAACTCCGCCGGCCCTGCTGGGATGGGCACATCGGGCCATTCCTCTTGTGTGGCCCGGTGTGTCCAGCCGCTCAGGTCGAGCAAGCCGCGCCGCACCCTGGCACCTTGTTGCCACAGCAGCGCCCCGGCCAACGAGAAGCCCCCCAGCGTCACCAGTGCCAACTGCCAGCGCGCCCGCGCCCAGCCAGGATCGGCCACGGCGGGCCCGGTTCGCAGCCACACCACCGCTCGTCCTCCGGGCAGTGCCGGAGCGCTCACGGACAAGGCAGCATGCAGCCAGCCATCGGCCTCAAACTCAAGGGGGGCGCCATCGCTGCGGTGAGCCGTGAGCGTGCGGCGCTCAGTCAGGCTCAAGGCCTCGTAAGCCGAGGTCCATGCCTTGGCATCCCCGTGGCTGGGTTGCCAGGCGCCATCCACGCGTTCTTGCGCGAGCACTGCCACCTGGACCTGGGGCATCAGGTGCAAGGCGTGTTGCAAGCCAGACTGCAGCGCCTCTGGCGATGCATGCAGGACGGCCGCCTGTCCATGCGGCGGCTGCAGGCCGTTTGGCTGGAGCATGACGCGTGCGACCTGCACACTCTGCCGCAACTCTTCGCGTGCATGGCGCAAATCTGCGCCCGCCTGCTGCTGGCGCAGCACCAGCCACACCAGGCCAGACACGGCCACCGCCAGAATCACGATCGGCAGGACCAGCAAGGCAGGCAGCGGGAGAGCAAGGCGCTTGAAGGGCATGGAGGCGTGGGCAAGGCGCAGAAATAGGTTGACCTTCATTCTCGGACAGAAGGCGGATCGTCGAATCTGCTCCTGCAGAGAATCGTGCTGAAAATTGCGTTTCTGTCACGCTCAACCAGCATCGTCGACGTCTCGGTGCAGGCTGGCCGGATAATGCGCCCCATGCAGATCTTTCGTGGATTCCATCATGCAGCACTGGCGCCCGCCTGTGCGCTGACCATCGGTAATTTTGACGGTGTTCATCGTGGACACCAGGCGATGCTCGCACTGTTGCGCAACGAGGCCCAGCACCGAGGGCTGCCCGCGACGGTCCTCACTTTCGAGCCGCACCCGCGCGATTACTTTGCCGCGCTGACGGGCAAGCCCGACCTGGCGCCCGCGCGCATCGCCACCTTGCGTGACAAGCTCTCTGAGCTGGAGCGCTGCGGCGTCGACCAGGTCGTGGTCCTGCCCTTTGACCAGCGCCTGGCCAGCCTCAGCCCCCAGGCCTTCATCGACGATGTGCTGGTGAATGGCCTGAAGGCCCGCTACGTGCTGGTGGGGGATGACTTCCGCTTTGGCGCCAAGCGCGCCGGCGACTACGATCTGCTCGATGCCGAGGGCAACCGCCAGGGCTTCGATGTCGCTCGCATGATGAGTTACGAGGTCCATGGTCTGCGCGTGTCCTCCTCAGTCGTCCGTGACGCCTTGGCTGCGGGCGACATGACCCAGGTCGAGCGCCTGCTGGGCCGGCCCTACACCATCAGCGGCCACGTCATCCACGGCGCCAAGCTGGGCCGCAGCCTCGATTGCCGCACGCTCAACGTCCGCTTTGGGCACGAAAAACCCGCTACCTCGGGCATCTTCGTGGTCCGCACCCACGGCTTGTCCGAACAGCCCCTGGAGGGCGTCGCCAGCCTGGGCGTGCGCCCCACGGTGGAAGACGCCGGCCGCGTCCTGCTGGAGGTCCATTGCTTTGATTGGCCCGCCACCCTCGGCAAGGAAGGGGGCTACGGTAAAATCGTGCGCGTAGAGCTCTTGCACAAGTTGCGAGACGAGGCCCGTTACGACGGCCTGGAGGCCTTGCAGGCCGCCATTCACCAAGACATTGCCGACGCGCGCGGGTTTTTCGAGGCTCAGCGGCGCGGCGTTTAAGCCGAACCCTGAGCCCCCATGAGCCAAGACCAGACCGCCAAGCCCGGCAAGAGCCAACAAGAAGCCAAAAAGGGCGGCGCCAAACCCGCCGAGGCGCCCGAGTCCAAGTACCGCGCCACGCTGAACATGCCGGACACCCCCTTCCCGATGCGGGGGGACCTCCCCAAGCGTGAGCCGGGCTGGGTGGCCGAGTGGGAGCAAAACGGTCTGTACGACAAACTGCGCGCCGCCCGTCAAGGCGCGCCCAAGTTCGTGCTGCACGACGGCCCGCCGTATGCCAACGGCAACATCCACATCGGTCACGCCGTCAACAAGATCCTCAAGGACATGATCGTCAAGGCGCGCCAGCTCAAGGGCCTGGACGCCATCTACGTGCCCGGCTGGGACTGCCACGGTCTGCCCATCGAAAACCAGATCGAGAAGACCTTCGGCCGCAACCTCAGCCGTGACGACGTGCAGGCCAAGGCCCGCGTCTACGCCGCCGAGCAGATTGACGGCCAGCGCACCGACTTCAAGCGCCTGGGCGTGCTGGCCGACTGGGCCCATCCCTACCGCACCATGGACTTCGGCAACGAAGCCAACGAAATCCGCGCGCTCAAGAAGATCATGGAGCGCGGCTACGTCTACCTTGGCCTCAAGCCTGTCTACTGGTGCTTCGACTGCGGCTCGTCCCTGGCCGAGTTCGAAATCGAATACGCCGACAAGAAGTCGCAAACGCTGGACGTGGCCTTCCCGAGCGCCGAGCCCGCCAAGCTGGCGGCCGCCTTTGGCCTGAGCAGCCTGAGCAAAGACGCCTTCACCGTGATCTGGACCACCACCGCCTGGACCATCCCGGCCAATCAGGCCCTGAACGTCCACGCCGAACTCAGCTACGCCCTGGTCGACACGCCCAAGGGCCTGCTGGTGCTGGCCGAATCTCTCGTGGAAAAGGCTGTGATACGCTACGGCTTTGCTGCTGACGACTGCAAGGTGCTGGCGACCACGACCGGCGCCAAGCTCGAAGGCCTCAAGTTCAAGCACCCGCTGGCCCATGTGCATGAAGGCTACAACCGCGAAGCCCCCGTCTACCTGGCCGACTACGTCAGCGCCGAAGACGGCACCGGCATCGTGCACGCCGCCCCCGCCTACGGTGTGGACGACTTCAACTCCTGCATCGCCCACGGCCTGAAGTTCGACGACATTCTCAACCCCGTGCAAGGCAACGGCGTCTACGAGGCCGAACTGCCCCTGTTCGGCGGCATGCACATCTGGAAGGCTGCCCCCGTGGTGCTGGAGACCCTGCGCGAGCACGGTCGCCTGCTGGCCACCCAGGACATCGTCCACAGCTACCCGCACTGCTGGCGCCACAAGACCCCCGTCATCTTCCGTGCCGCCGCCCAGTGGTTTGTGCGCATGGACGAAGGCGAGGGCGTCTTCACCACCGACAAGGCCGAGAAGACCCTGCGCCAGACCGCGCTGGACGCCATCGACCACACCACCTTCTACCCCGAGAACGGCCGCGCCCGTCTGCGCGACATGATCGCCAACCGCCCCGACTGGTGCATCAGCCGCCAGCGCAACTGGGGCGTGCCGCTGCCGTTCTTCCTGCACAAGGTCACAGGCGAGTTGCACCCCGACACGATGGCCCTGATGGACAAGGCCGCCGACTTGGTCGAGCAAGGTGGCGTCGAGGCTTGGTCCACGCTGGACATGGCCGCCTGGCTGGGTGACCATGCCGACGACTACGCCAAGTCCACCGACATCCTCGATGTCTGGTTTGACTCGGGCACCTCCTTCTTTCACGTGCTCAACCCCGCCCAGGGCAGCCACCCGGATGCTGGCCACGACGAACTGCACGAAGCTGACCTGTACCTGGAAGGCCACGACCAGCACCGCGGCTGGTTCCACAGCTCCCTGCTGGCCGCCTGCGCCATCTACGGCCGCGCCCCGTACAAGGGCTTGCTGACCCACGGCTTCACCGTCGACGGTCAAGGTCGCAAGATGTCCAAGTCGGTGGGCAACGTGGTCGCCCCGCAAGAGGTGTCCGGCAAGATGGGCGCCGAAATCATCCGCCTGTGGGCCGCCTCCACCGACTACTCCGGTGACCTGGGCATCGACGACAAGATCCTCGCCCGCGTGGTCGATGGCTACCGCCGCATCCGCAACACCTTGCGCTTCCTGCTGGCCAACACATCCGACTTCAACCCGGCGACCGATGCTGTGCCGCTGAGCGAGCTGCTCGAGATCGACCGCTACGCCCTGGCCCGTGCCTCGCAATTGCAGGAAGACATCCTGGCCCACTACGAGCGCTACGAGTTCCACCCCGTGGTCGCCAAGCTGCAGGTGTACTGCTCCGAAGACCTCGGTGCCTTCTACCTCGACGTTCTGAAGGACCGCCTGTATACCAGCGCGACGAACAGCAAGGCCCGCCGCGCTGCGCAAACCGCGCTGTGGCACATCACGAACGGCATGCTGCGCTGGATGGCGCCGTTCCTGAGCTTCACCGCCGAAGAGGCCTGGAAGATCTTCAACGGTGGCGAGACCATCTTCACCGAAACCTACTGGGACTTCCACGAGGCCGACAAGGACACCGAGTTGCTGGCCAAGTGGTCGCGCATCCGCGCCTTCCGCGAAGAGGTCAACCGCCAGATCGAAGAAGTGCGCACCCGCGGTGAAGTGGGTGCCTCGCTGCAGGCCAACCTGTTCGTCACCATCAACGCCGACGATCAGCGCTTGCTGGCCGACCTGCGCAGCCTGGGCGACGACCTGAAGTTCGTGCTCATCGTCTCCAGCGTCGAGTTGGCCGAAGGCCACAGCACCCAGATCGAGGTCAACCCCTCCAAGGCCGTCAAGTGCGAGCGCTGCTGGCACTACCGCGACGACGTGGGCGTCAACCCCGAGCACCCGACGATCTGCGGCCGTTGCGACAGCAACCTGCACGGCGACGGCGAACACCGCGAGCACGCCTGATGGCCACCAAGAAGTCTTCCGGCGCCGCCGCGCGTGGCGGCAACCAGGGCTTGCTGCCCTGGCTCGGCATCGCCGCCATCATCATCCTGCTCGACCAGTTCACCAAGGTGCTCATCGTCGGCTGGATGCAGCACGGCGACAGCCGCGAGGTCTGGTCCTTCTTCAACATCGTGCGGGCGCACAACACCGGCGCGGCTTTCTCGTTCCTGGCGGGGGCGGGGGGCTGGCAACGCTGGTTCTTCGTCGGCCTGGGGGCGGTGGCCACCGTCTTCATCGTCTACATGCTGCGCCAACACGGCAACCAGAAGCTCTTTGCCTGGGCGCTCACGCTCATCCTGGGTGGCGCCATCGGCAACGTCATCGACCGCCTGGTGCACGGCTATGTGGTGGACTTTCTGGACTTCCACTGGGCCTTCCTCTCGGGCATCTTCCCCGGCGGCCATTTCCCGGCCTTCAACGTCGCCGATTGCGCCATCAGTGTGGGGGCGGTGTTGCTGATCCTCGACGAGATCCTGCGCGTGCGCCGCGGGAGCTAAACCCCGCTTTGCTCAGGGATGCGCCTGCGATGTGAGGGCAGGGCGGTGTGCTACGCTGAACGCAGTACATTGACTCTGCCCTTGATTGCCATGCCTGGACTGCTTCCCGCCATCGACCCTGACGGTCTGCTCGAGTTTTCGGTGGTCTACACCGACCGTGCGCTGAACCACATGTCCAAGCGCTTCCAAGGCGTGATGACCGACATCTCGGCCATGCTCAAGCGGGTGTACAACGCACATTCGGTCGCGCTCGTGCCCGGTAGTGGCACCTTCGGCATGGAGTCGGTCGCACGTCAGTTTGCACACGGCAAGCATGTTCTGGTGATCCGCAACGGCTGGTTCAGCTACCGTTGGACCCAGATCTTCGACATGGGCCAGATCCCTGCGAGCCACACCGTCCTGAAGGCGCGCCGTCTGCGCGACGACTCGCAAAGCCCCTGGGTGCCGGCCCCCATCGACGAGGTCGTGGCCGCTATCGTCCGCGAAAAGCCCGCCCTGGTGTTCGCTCCCCACGTCGAAACCGCGGCCGGCATGATCCTGCCTGATGACTACCTCAAGGCCGTTGCCGATGCCGTGCACGCCGTCGGTGGCCTGTTCGTGCTCGACTGCATTGCCTCCGGGGCGATGTGGGTGGACATGAAAGCCACGGGCGTGGACATTCTGATCTCAGCGCCACAAAAGGGCTGGAGCAGTTCGCCCTGCTGCGCCATGGTCATGCTCAGCGAGTGTGCCCGCCAGGCCATCGACGCCACCCAAAGCAGCACCTTCGCCATGGACCTCAAGAAGTGGCTGCAGATCATGGAAACCTACGAGGGTGGTGGTCACGCCTACCACTCGACCATGCCCACAGATGCCCTCGTGCGTCTGCGCGAAGCCATGGCCGAAACCGAGGCATACGGTTTCGAAAAGGTACGTCAGGAACAGATCACCCTGGGCCTTGAAGTGCGTGCGCTGCTGGCCCGCCACCGCTTCGAGAGCGTGGCGGCCGAGGGCTTCCAGGCACCCGGCGTCGTGGTCAGCTACACCACCGACCCCGAGATTCAATCCAGCAAGAAATTCCTGGCTCTGGGCCTGCAAACGGCTGCAGGTGTGCCCCTGCAGTGTGATGAGCCGACCGATTTCCGTACGTTCCGTCTGGGCCTGTTCGGCCTGGAAAAATGGCACAACGTTCCGCGCACCCTGCAGCAACTTGACCAGGCCCTGACGACCATCCAGTCTGGCGCTTGATCCTGTCGCACGGGCGACCTGTGGGAGCGGGCTATGCCGTCGTGCCCGAGAGCCCTGTTCCCCGCAGGGCTGCGTGCTTGTCCCAATGACGATCCTCTTGCGGGGGCGTACTGTCCTGTCAACATGACTTCCGGCAGGAGGACGTATGGGCTCAGTGGGTCGCTTGTCGCATCACGTGCTTGTTTCGCGTCGGCGGGGAACCCGTCGGCGTTCGGTTCTCAAGCGCCACCATGGTCACTGGGCCGTGTCCTCTTACGGCCACCAGCGTGACGATCGGGATGCCACGCAGGCCACAGCATCCGACACCCTGGTCGACCGTTCACCCGCGGCGCGGTCCGACAGCGACCTCGTCACAGCGGAAGGCTCTCGCGCGCCCAGTGTCTTGGACATGCCTCTGGCCACTTTGTCGTGGTCAGATCCCTGGCGCTGGCTGCAGCGAGGCTGGTCTGACTTCCTGCACGCGCCTGCCATCGGCCTCTTTTATGGCGCCTGTTTTGTGCTGATGGGCTGGGCGCTCCTCGCGGTTTTCGAATTCGCGCCGCAGTACACCCTGGCCCTGTCGGCGGGATTTTTGCTGATGGGGCCTTTCCTGTGTCTGGGCTTGTACCAGGTCAGTCGTGGGCTGGAGCGTGGCGAGCCGCCCGACTTCTGGCGCTCTCTCACAGCGTGGCGCATCAGCAGCGCACAGTTGGCCATCTTCGCGGCCATCTTGCTCGTTCTGGAGATGCTGTGGGGGCGCGCCGCCATGATCGTCTTCGCGATCAGCTTCACCGGTATGCCAGACTTCACCGGCCCCCTCTCATCGTTCCTGACCGAGGAGTACCTGACCTTTTTCGTGACGTACACGCTGGTGGGTGGCATCTTTGCGGCGCTGATCTACGCCATCAGCGTGATCAGCATGCCGATGATCCTGGACCGAGGTGTCGATGCCATCTCCGCTGGTCTGGCGAGCCTGCGCTTGGTCAGCACGCAAACTGGCGTGATGCTGTTGTGGGCCGCCTTGATCTCTGGCCTGATCTTGTTGGCCTTGCTGCCCGGTTTCCTGGGGTTGCTGGTGGTCGGGCCGGTGTTGGGGCATGCCTCTTGGCATGCCTATCGCGCGGTCATGCCAGCTGAGGTGCGACGCGCTGACGTCTCTTCGCCGCCCAGCACATGACGGGTGCGATGTGCTGGGTCACGGCCTGTGTTCAAGACTCAGAAACGGCGCGGGCCGCGACCTGACTTGAAAGGAGGTTGGCCGCGCCAGTAGCGCAGCATCAGCCAGCCCCCCAGCATGCCACCCAGGTGCGCGAAGTGCGCCACGCCAGAGGTGGTGCCTGTGACGCCCAGGAACAACTCCAGTCCGCCATACACCGCCACGAACACCTTGGCCTTCATCGGGATGGGAGGAAACAAGGGCATGATCGTGCGGTTAGGAAACATCATCCCGTAGGCGAGCAGCAAGCCAAACAGGCCGCCCGAGGCTCCGACGGTCGGGTTGCCCCATCCCCCCAGCATCGAGATGAGCAACTGGCAGGCGGCAGCCGTCAGTACACTGGCCAGCAGGAACTGCATGTACCGCCGAGGCCCCCAGATGCGTTCCAACTCGCTGCCGAACATCCACAAGCCCATCATGTTGAAAAAGATGTGACCCAGCGAGCCATGCATGAAGGCGTAGGTCACCACCTGCCAGGGCATGAAGTAGCCGCTTTGCAGAGGCCACAAGGCCATGTACTGAGACAACAGATGACCAAAAGCCAAGTCCAGGCAGAACAAGGCCACGTTGATCAGAAGCAGGGCCTGGGTGATGGGGGGCAAGGGAGGCATGCGTCGCGTCGGTCAAATTGCAAAAACGCATCATAGAACGCCGCGAGTCTCGTTACGCCTCGTCAGGGCGCCTTGGCTTGTGCTATCCTCTTGGTCTTCACACAGATGCCCTGGTGGTGAAATTGGTAGACGCGCCGGATTCAAAATCCGGTTCCGCAAGGAGTGCCGGTTCGAGTCCGGCCCGGGGCACCACTCAATGCCATCAAGAGCTCCGATTCAGGGGCTCTTTTTGTTTGCAGAGGACGGTTGGCCGCGATGACCTATCCCACGCTCGAAGACGCCATTGGCAAAACCCCTCTCGTGCGCCTTCAGCGCATCCCTGGCGCTGACAACGCCGCCCGTGGCAACGTCATCCTGGCCAAGCTGGAAGGCAACAACCCGGCCGGCTCTGTCAAAGACCGCCCCGCCATCAACATGATCCGTCGCGCCGAAGAGCGTGGCGAGATCAAGCCCGGCGACACCCTCATCGAGGCTACATCCGGCAACACTGGCATCGCATTGGCCATGGCCGCCGCCATCCGCGGTTACCGCATGGTCCTGATCATGCCGGAAGACCTCAGCATCGAACGCGCCCAGACCATGAAGGCCTTTGGTGCCGAGCTCATCCTCACGCCCAAGAGCGGCGGCATGGAGTACGCCCGCGACCTCGCCGATCAGATGGTGCGCGAAGGCAAGGGCGTGGTGCTCGACCAGTTCGCCAACCCCGACAACCCGGCCGTGCACTACGAGACCACCGGCCCGGAAATCTGGCTGGACACGAAAGGGCAGATCACCCATTTCGTCAGCGCCATGGGTACCACTGGCACCATCACCGGTGTCTCCAAGTACCTGAAAGAGCAGAGTCCGGCCGTGCGCATCGTGGGTGCCCAGCCGCAAGAAGGCTCCCGTATCCCTGGCATCCGCAAGTGGCCCGAGGCTTATTTGCCCAAGATCTACGACCCCAGTCGCGTCGATGAACTCATCTACGTGAGCCAGGCCGATGCCGAAGACATGGCCCGCCGACTGGCGGCGGAAGAGGGGCTGTTCTGCGGCATTTCAGCGGCGGGAGCCTGCTGGGCCGCCCTGCAATTGGCGCAGAATCTGAGCAACGCCACCATCGTGTTCATCGTCTGTGACCGCGGTGATCGTTACCTCTCCACCGGGGTCTTTCCGGCCTGACCGACCCAGTCCGAGCCCTTTGTCTGACCTACCAGCCCGCACCGCCATGGACACCCACAAAGAAATCGACGCCCGCGGCCTGATCTGCCCCCTGCCCATCCTCAAGGCCAAGAAAGCCTTGTCCGACATGCACAGCGGAGAGATTCTCAAGGTCTTGGCCACCGACCCCGGCTCTGTGCGCGACTTCCAGGCTTTTGCGCGTCAGACCGGCAACGACCTGATCGACCAGCAGGCCTTGCAGGGAGACGGGCGCGAGGAATACGTTCACATCCTGCGTCGTCGCTGAGCGACCCGCGCATTAAGGAGCGTCAATCAGTCCAGCAGGCTGTCACCTTGTGGCGCTTGCAGACCCAGATGCCGGAACGCCGTCGCCGTGGCAATACGCCCACGTGGGGTGCGCTGCAAGTAACCCTGTTGAATCAGGTAGGGTTCGATCACGTCTTCGATCGTGTCGCGCTCCTCGCCAATGGCTGCCGCCACGTTGTCCAGTCCTACTGGACCGCCATCGAAACGGTGGATGATGGCCTCCAGCAGTTTGCGGTCCATCACGTCAAAGCCCACCGGGTCCACATCCAGCATCGCCAGGGCCTTGTCGGCCATCTCGCGTGTGATGCGGCCCGTGCCCTTGACCTCGGCGTAGTCACGCACCCGGCGCAGCAGCCTGTTGGCAATGCGCGGTGTGCCACGCGAGCGCCGCGCCACTTCCATCGCGCCTTCCGGGTCAATGGGTGCCCCCAACAAACCTGCTGAGCGCGTCACGATGCGCTGCAACTCCTGCGCCGAGTAGAACTCCAACCGTGCGACGATGCCAAAGCGGTCGCGCAATGGGTTGGTCAACATGCCGGCGCGCGTGGTGGCGCCCACCAGGGTGAAAGGCTGCAGATCGAGCTTGATCGAGCGGGCCGCCGGCCCTTCGCCAATCATGATGTCGATCTGATAGTCCTCCAGTGCCGGGTAAAGAATTTCTTCGACCACCGGACTCAGTCGGTGGATCTCGTCAATGAAGAGAACATCATTGCGTTCCAGATTCGTCAGGATGGCGGCCAGATCCTTGGGTTTTTCCAGTACCGGTCCTGAGGTCTGACGCAGGTTCACGCCGAGCTCGGTCGCAATGATGTGGCTCAGCGTCGTCTTGCCCAAACCGGGGGGGCCAAACAGCAGCACATGATCCAGTGCTTCACCCCGCTTGCGGGCTGCACCGATGAAGATCTCTAGCTGTTCGCGGGCCTTGGCCTGGCCTACGTACTCCTCCAGATCCTTCGGGCGCAGCGCCCTTTCCATCACATCTTCGAGCGGTGAGGTCACCGCAGCACCCACCATGCGATCAGAGGCGTCACTGCCCAAAGAGTTGTTGGGATTGGAGCGGGCCCGGCGAGGGGCTTCGAAGTCGTCGGTCTGGATGCTCATATTGGGATTATCCGCGCGGCATCTCAGTTGCACCAATGCAACAGAAATTCGGGGGGCATATCCATATGACAAAGCTGTCATCACGGCTGTCACAGAACTTTGCTGCAATGCCTTCAGTTTCAGCGGACCACGGCCTGTTTTCCCAGGCTCATCACCGAGGTGCCAGACACCCGTCCACCGTCTCACGACATCGCTGAAGCGCGTAGTTCAACTTTGGAGAATTCCATGAAAAAGACCCTGTTGGCTCTGGCTGCTGTTGCTGCCTCTTCGGCTGCTTTTGCTCAATCTTCCGTGACGCTGTATGGCGTGGTCGACGCTTCGCTGGAAAGCGTCAAGGGCGATGACACCGTGACCCGCGTCTCGTCTGACAACCTGGCTTCGTCGCGCTTCGGTCTGAAGGGCACCGAGGATCTGGGTAATGGTCTGAAGGCCAACTTCGTGCTCGAAAGCAACATGAAGATGGACACTGGTGCCAATGGCGGCGGTTCCACCCGTTTCTTCGACCGCGCTGCCTGGGTGGGTGTTGCCGGTGGTTTCGGTGAACTGCGTCTGGGTCGTCAAGACACCTCGATCGGCTTGCTGGCTGGCAACAGCAGCATCCTGGGCGCACAAGGCTACGATGATCTGAAGATCGCCAAGACCTTCTCGGGCGACGGCTATCGTCGTACGGACAACGCCATCACCTACATCCTGCCGAAGTTTGTGGATGGTTTGAGCGCCCAAGTGCAGTACAGCACGCAAGCTTCCGGCGCTGAAGATGCCGACAAGATTGGCAGCCACTACGGCTTGAATGTTCAGTACGCAGCCGGTGGCTTCAGCGCTGGTTTGGGCTATCTCCAGGCCAAGAAGACCGACTCCGTGGATGACACGGGCGTGCTGGCCTATCTGGGTTACGACTTCGGTGCTGTCAAGGTGAGCGGCTACCTGGAGCAAGACAAGACCGACGGCATGGCCGAGAAGCGTCAGTTGTATGGTGTGCGCTTTGACGTGCCAGTTGGCAAGGACATCAAGCTGCAGGCGTCGGTTGCGCAGGTCAAGGATCAGGAAATGACCGCCAACAACGAAGACGATGCCACCATCATCGCTTTGAAGGGTGTGTACGCTCTGTCCAAGCGCACCTCGGTGTACGCGCTGTTCACCAACGTCAAGAACGACGACCAGGTGAAGCTCAACGTTGGCCAGTCCGTGGCCGACGGCAAGACTGCCCGTGGCTTTGCGATTGGTCTGAGCCACAAGTTCTGATTGACAGCATCGCAGCAGTCAACCACCAGAAAGGGGCCTCGGCCCCTTTTTTCGTCATTGCTCGCTACTTAGAATGATGCTGTCGTCGTTTCACGACGGAAATGACCTTCGGTTACCCTACAAAAGCCGCTGCGGCCGATAATCCCATATCGACCGCCGACGCCGCGTTGGTGGCCACCCTTCGCTGAATGGAGAAACCATGAACAAGAAACTGTTTGCGCTGGCCATCGTGTCGGTTGCTTCTGCGGCTTCGGCTCAATCCTCGCTGAACCTCTATGGGGTGGTGGATGCATCGGTCGAAAGCGTCAAGGCTGGCAACGATACTGTGACCCGTGTCAGCTCTGACAACCTCGCTTCGTCTCGCTTCGGCCTGAAGGGCACGGAGGATCTGGGTGGTGGTTTGAAGGCTGTGTTTGTGTTGGAGTCGGCCGTGAGCACGGACACCGGGGCAGCGGACACCTCGCGTTTCTTTGGCCGCCAGGCCTGGGTGGGTCTCAGTGGCAGCTTTGGTGAGTTGCGCCTCGGTCGCACAGACTCATCGATTGGCGCCCTTGCCGGTAACTCCGGGCTCTTGGGTGCGCAGGCATATGACGATTTCAAGATCGCCAAGACTCATGCTGGAGACAAATACCGCCGTGTCGATAACAGCATTACATATGTGCTGCCCAAGCTGGTTGATGGCTTGAGTGCCCAGGTGCAATACAGCACCACCGCTGGTGCAAAGGATGTTGCGACCACGGTCAACGGCGTCGGTGTCGAAAAGGCTGGAGACAAGACTGGCCGTTTGTATGGCCTGAATGCTCAGTATGCAGCCGGTGCGTTCGGTGCAGGGTTGGGTTACTTGGTCGCTGAAGCCAATGACGCGGGCGCCAAGGATAAGGCCGCCTTGGCGTATGTCTCGTATGACTTCACCGCTGCCAAGGTCACGGGTTACTACAACCGCAGTGCAGGACATCTGGGTTTGAACGGGGCTCGCTACCTGTACGGCGTCCGCTTTGACGTGCCGCTGGCCAGCGCTTTTGCGCTGCAAGCGTCGGTGTCGCGCGCCAGCGAATGGAAGTACATCCGCGACAATGCTGACGCCACCATCGTCTCCCTGAAGGGTGTTTACAACCTTTCCAAGCGCACCTCGGTCTACGCTCTGGCAACCACGGTGTCGAACGACGACGCGTCCGCCATTGCAGTGGGCGGCGTGGCAGGTGTGGCCGGCGAGCGTTCCAGCGGATTGGCCGTGGGCGTCAGCCACAAGTTCTGAATCAGAGCAGCACAGAGAGAAAAGGGGCCCCTGGGCCCCTTTTTTTGTGCCAGCTCAACTTGAGTGTTACCTCTGTCGGCACTCCTGGCGGTCGATGTAGTGTGTTCACGACAGATTGGTGTAAACCCGCGGCGGCACATGTGCGCACGCCCGCAACAATCTACGACACCCTCCCTGGGTTTCATTAGGAGATTCAAGATGCAAAAAACCGCGCTGACTACCGCAGCCGCGCTCGCACTGGCCACTTTCGGCGCCGGCACCGCTTTCGCTCAATCGAGCCTGACCCTGTACGGCAACGCCGATATCAGCGTGGATCACGTCAAGAAGACGGCTGGTGTTCCGCTGGGTGTTGGCCTCCTCACCGTTGGTCAGGGTGTGAAGTCTTCCACGACTCGTGTCTCTCCCAGTGGCAGTTCGCAGACCTCGTTTGGTCTGAAGGGCGAGGAAAATCTGGGCGATGGTTTCAAGGCTTCCTTCGTTCTGGAAGGTCAGTTGAGCCACGATACGGGCGCCTTGAGCCAAGATGGCCGCATCTTCGGTCGTCAGAGCTATGTGGGCTTGACCACGCCTTTCGGTGAAGTTCGCTTGGGTCGTCAGTACGCCCCCATCTTCTATTCCACTGCTTTCGTCACTGGCGAGCGTTTTGGTGCCACCGATCTGTTCATTGAGGGCGGTGCCACCAACAACCTGATGGTTCGTCAAGATAACCAGATCAGCTATTGGCTGAAGGCCGGCGGGTTCACGGGTTCCGTGGCTTACTCGCCCAACGCTGGTTCGCTGAACTTGGTGTCTGCAGCCCGTGGTGGTCAGGTCAGTGGTGCCAATGGTGGCATCCTGGGTGCTATCGGCGCTGGTGCAGAATCTGACTCCAAGGTGGGTCGTTCGATTGGTTTTTTCGGCAACTACGCCTTTGATTCCGCTTTGAACGCCACGCTGGGTTACCACCGTAACGATTTTGATGGTGCGGGGTATGGCCTTTACGGCGACATCGATAACAACCCGGCAACGCCCTCTGCAACGGTCGCCTCTGGCTGGGCTCTCGACAAGTATCAAGCCTACAACCTGGGCGTGAAGTATGTCTTCCCGTCGAACGGCATCATGCTGGACGCAGCATTCGCCCAAGGTCGTTACGATCTCCAGGGTACGGATGACAACCTGAAGGTGCAGTTCATCGCCGCAGGCATTCGCGTGCCTGTCGATCAGTGGACCTTCTCTGGCCAAGTCTCGCAGATCAAGTTCAAGAACTTCACCAAGGGCAAGGACACGGGTCTGATGCTGGGCGCAGAGTATGCGTTGTCCAAGCGCACCACGCTGTACGCTCGCGCTGTTCAGATCCGTGACGATGAGGGTACGGCTGCTGACGCTGGTTTTGTTGGTGGTGCCGTGCTGGTGCAGGGCGGTCCCGATGTGGTGGCAACCGCGCTGGGTCTGCGTGAAACCCCTGTGTTCGCAGGTGCAGGCCTCAACCCCGGTGGCAAGTCGACCTACATCGGCGCTGGCATTCGCCATTCGTTCTGATCGGCCATCACCGAGCAGCAAAAACCGCCTTCGGGCGGTTTTTTTATGCCTGGCCATCGCTGACGGGTCGAACGGGATCGGTTTTGATTGTGTCGCCGTGGCGTGAACATGAAAAAAGCGCCCGAAGGCGCTTTGAAGTTGCTGGATCGGAGATCTCTCTGATCAGAACGCGTGGATCATGCCCAAGACGAAGGCCGATTGCTTCTTGTCAGCAACACCGCTGACCGCAAACATATACGGTGTGAAGTTCACACCCTTTGCGCCGTTGTCGGCCAGAGCGAACATCGCGTAAGTGGTCGTGCGCTTGGACAGCGCATAGCGTGCCTGCAGATTCAGCAAGGACGAGTCTTGATTGTTGTGCACGTAAGTGGCCGACACGATGGCTTGCGGTGTGACTTGGTAGCCAACGCTCAGGTTGTAACCGTGACTGGAGGGCACCGATGCCACGCGACACACATCGGCATTGGCGCCGGCGCCGCCACACAGATCGGTCGTATCGCCTTGATCAATCTTGTACCAACCCGCGCCCAACTTGAGCGCACCCCAGGTGTATTGCCCGTTAACGTTGTACCAGGTGCGCGAGGTTTCGCCGTCGGAGCCTTCAACTTGCTGTGCGGCAGCGCCAAGGCGCAATCCTGCATCGCTGTAAACCAAGGACGCAGCCATCTTGCTGCCTGCACCTGAGTCACCCGCCACTTCGCCAGGGCTGTATTGCAGTGTGGCGCGCACACCGGACATGACCGGGGAGTAGTAGGTGATGGCGTTCTTGGTGAAGAAGTCGGCCGAAGTGCCGGTAGCCACCGAAGAGGAGACGCCGATGCTGTTGCCCGGTGTCACGACGCCGCCTTGAGCATTGGCGATCGTGGGAGACATGGTGCGACCCAGGCGCAACTCGCCATAGGTGGCGCTGACCAGAGCCACGTTGGCCTCGCGGCGGAAGAAGTCAGCGTTCCCGGCCCCGGTGTCAGTGCGAACGTCAGATTGCAGGTTGAAGTTCACCTTCAGTCCGCCGCCAATGTCTTCGGAGCCTCGCATGCCCCAATAGGATGACTGCAAGGCACTGTCGCTCATGTACGTGGCAGACTTGCCCGCTGAATTGGCTTTGTTCACATAGCCAACACTGGCATCCAAGATGCCGTACAAAGTGACGGAAGACTGCGCAAATGCGCCTGCGGTTGCGCTCAGTGCGGCGAGGGCGACGAGGGTTTTCTTCATGATCAGGGTTCCAATCTTGGGTTGAGGCCTCGCTGGAACATCCTGTGACTCCAGACTCGGCAACCCCTCATAACGGGGGGTATCACGATTGAAACCGGCTGTTGGGACTTGGGCCCTAGGGGCTGAGCCTAGGTTGATCCCAAATGTGTTGCGCTGAAGATACGTTTGATGGGGGTGATTTCGCGGGTGTGTCAGGGTTTGTGCCGAATTTCTGCAGGGCAAAACCGGACGGATGTTAAATGCTGCCGCCATCTTGCCTCGCCTCGTCGCGTGGTGAGCGTCGAGGCGAGGCCGCTTGCCGCAGCGATCAGAACGAGTGAATCACGCCGAATGCGACGCCAGTTTGCTTGGCGTCGGCGACGCCCTTGGCCGCATCGATGTACATCGGAATGAAGTTCACGCCTTCCTTGCCGTTGTCCGCGCGGTTGACCACTGCATAGACCGTGGTGCGCTTGGACAGCGCATAGCGCGCTTGCAGCGAGACGGCCGACGAATCCTGAAGGCTCTTGATCAAGCCCGCAAACAGCGTGACCTTGGGATCCAATTGGTAGCTGGCGTTCAAGATGTAGCCTTGGTTGTCAACCTTGCTGGCGGTGATGGCGCCTGCTCCGTGGTTCACATCGTAGTAGGCGGCACCCAATTTGACCTGTCCCAGTGTGATCGTGCCGTCGACCGTGTACCACTTGCGTCCATCGTCCGCACCTGCGGTCGACTCTTCGACGTTGACGTAGGCGCCGCCCAGAGTGAAGTTGCTGCCCTGGTATTTCAAAGCTGCGTGAGCCGAGCTGCCGGCGCTGCTGTCGCCGGCTTGTTCGCCTGGGGCGTATTGCAACGAGGCGCGCAGACCAGACATCGAGGGCGAGATGTAGGTGATGGCGTTGGCCACGAAGAAGTCGGGTACCAGGCCTGCGCCGATCAGCATGGTGCCGTGCATGGCGTTGCTGGGCAGGACGATGCCGCCTGAAACAACGTGACCGACTGCCACCGAGGTGGCGCGACCCAGTCGCAGTTCGCCGTATTGCTCGCTGGCGAGGGAGACATAGGCCGAGCGGCGGAACATGCCAGCAGGGTTGTTGGCCCCAGTCCCCATGTTGACATCGCTCTCCAGGTTGAAGTTCGCCTTCAGGCCGCCGCCGAGGTCTTCGCTGCCTCGCATGCCCCAGCGGGAGGTGGAGATCGCGCTGTCGTTGAGATAGGTGGCCGACTTCCCTGTGTTGTCAGCCGGATTTTTTACGTACGCGACGCTGGCGTCCAAGGTGCCATAAATGGACACGGATGATTGGGCAAACACGCCTGCAGTGGCACTCAATGCGGCCAGAGCCACGATGGTCTTCTTCATGAATAACTCCAATGTATTGACGTAAGTTCCAGCAGTGGGGCATACGTCTCCACTTGCATGGACCCCGTTTAAGAGGTGATGCCATTGGAGCAGAGGGACAAATCATGCCATCTCAGGGCTCACCCTGAGATGGTCGGACTTCGTGTCAATATGGCAACATATTTACATGATGTGCAATGGTGGAGTGCGGGTTAGCCCTGAGCTCAGCGGGGTAGAAGGTGTTCGTGTCTGAACAGATCTGCAGGCGTTTCGCGTTCGCGAATGACCCAGGACTGCGAGCCATCGACCATGATCTCGGCTGCTCGACCGCGTGTGTTGTAATTGCTGGACATGGTCATCCCGTAGGCGCCAGCCGACAGAACAGCCAACACATCGCCTGATTGCACCGTCAAAGCACGGTCCCGACCCAGCCAGTCCCCCGATTCGCAGACTGGACCGACCACGTCCCAGGTTTCAGCAGCGCCTGCGCGTTGATGGGTGTTCACGATGCCCATATAGGCCTCATAGAGGGCTGGCCGCATCAGGTCATTCATGGCGGCATCCACCACGCAGAAATTCTTCTGCTCTCCTGGCTTGAGGAACATGACCTCGGTCAGCAGGACGCCCGCATTGCCCACCAGTGAACGGCCTGGTTCAAAGACGATTTCCCGGTGGCCGTGGCCGCGCGCGTCGATTTTCGCGAGCAACTGACCGATCAGCACGTCCGCTGCCGGCGGGGTTTCATCCGTGTAGGTGATCCCCAGTCCACCGCCCAGGTCCAGGTGGTGAATCGGGATGCCTGCGGACTCAATGGACTCGACCAGGTCCAGCACCCGATCGAGCGCATCCAGATAGGGGGCGATCTCGGTGATCTGTGAGCCGATGTGGCAGTCGATGCCGACGACCTCGATGCCGGGCAGCTCGGCGGCGCGGCGGTAAGTGGCCAGGGCCACCTCATGCGCCACACCAAACTTGTTGCCCTTGAGGCCGGTGGAGATGTAGGGGTGCGTGCCTGCATCCACGTCGGGGTTCACGCGCAGGCTGACGCGTGCGGTGCGACCGGTCTGTGTGGCCACCTCGGACAGCACCTCCAGCTCGGCCGTGCTCTCGACATTGAAGCAGCGCACACCCGCCTCCAAGGCCTGTTTCATCTCGCGACGGGCTTTGCCCACGCCCGAAAAAACCACTTTGCCTGCATCGCCGCCTGCGGCCAGCACGCGCTCCAGTTCGCCCGCGGACACGATGTCAAAACCACAGCCGGCTTGTGCGAACATTTGCAGCACCGCCAGATTGGAGTTGGACTTCACCGCAAAGCACACCAGGTGGGGTCGGCCTTGCAGTGCGGCTTGATAAGGAGCCAGGGCGGCCAGCATGGCACGGCGCGAATAGACATACAGGGGAGTGCCGTGCTGGCGTGCCAAGTCTTTCAGGGACAGGTCGTCCATGTACAGATCCTGGCCACGGTAGGCCACAAACGGGGAGCCTGGAAGAGTCATTTGGAGGCTGGTGGAGTGGGGGTGGAGGGGCCGCTCGCCGAGGGGGCGGGAAGGTACAGTGCACCTTTCATGCCGCAGCCTGACGACAGCAGGGTCATGAGGGAAAGGCTGGCGACCGCCAAGGCGCCTCGTAGAATTTGTATCTTGCTTTTCATGCTCGCATTCTAAGGAAGCTGATATGTCTCTCCCTGATTCCCCCTACGGACTGAGCGATGCGCAATACGACGCCGCCATTCGTGCCACGCTGTCGCGCATTGAGGCAACCTTAGACCGCTGGCTGGAGGAGGATGTGGTGGACATTGACGCCGCGCGCACAGGCGGGATGCTGACCCTGACCTTGCCTAATCGGTCGCAGTTGATCGTCAATGCGCAACCGCCTTTGCATGAGTTGTGGTTGGCTGCGCGGCGTGGCGGATTTCATTTCCGGTTGGATGGTCAAGGCGCTTGGCGCGACACGAAGACTGGGGACGAGTTCTTCGCGCTGCTTTCGGCTTGTGCTTGTGAGCAGAGCGTGCCGGGACTGGTGTTTTGAGCGTTCCGTGACAAACCGATAACGCGAGCGCTCACGCCCCCGGCTTGCTTCCGAACATGTCAAGAATGTCGCTTTTCTCCGAAGCGGATGGCGCAGAGGGCGTGCCGCTGGGGGCGCCCGACTCAGGGCTGTTGAGGCCAACATCTCGAACGCCGTTCGTGCGGGTGTACTCTTCGTAGAACCATTCGCCGCCGATGTTGACCAGGCCCTCGGGCGGCGTGTACTCCACCACGGGCGTATGGCGCAGTGCGAACGCCATGTAGTCAATCCAGACCGGCAATGACAGCCCGCCGCCGGTTTCTCTGTCGCCCAGTTTCCGTGGTTGGTCGTAGCCTATCCACACCACGGCTACCAGGTGGGGGTGGTATCCGGCAAACCAGGCGTCCATGGAGTCGTTGGTCGTGCCTGTCTTGCCATAAAGGTCGGGTCGCTTGAGGGTGCTTTGGGCGCGTGCGGCGGTGCCTGAGCGTGTGACCTCTTGGAGCAGGCTGTTCATCACGAACGCATTGCGGGCATCAATGCCACGCATGCTCTCGTCCAGCACGTTGGGGCGGTACTGTGCCAAGGTGTGGCCTCGGCCGTCGGTCACCTTCAGTACCAGTGTGGGGTTGACGCGATAGCCGCCGTTGGCGAATACGGCGTACGCATCAGCCATCTGCATGGGGGTCACCGAGCCTGCGCCGAGGGCCATTGGCAGGTAGGGTAGGTGCTTGTCGGCGTCAAACCCGAAGTTGGTCAGCCAATTCTGTGCATAGTGGGTGCCTACCGATTCAAGCACTCGGATGGATACCATGTTTTTGGATTTGGCCAAGGCGCGTCGCAGGCTCATGGGACCTTCGAATTTCCCATCGTAGTTTTTGGGCTCCCAGGCGCGACTGCCTGTGCTGCCTGCGTCATAAAACAGCGGCGCATCATTGACAACGGTGGCGGGGGTGAAGCCCTTTTCGAGTGCTGCGGAGTATATGAATGGCTTGAAGCTCGAGCCAGGCTGGCGCCAGGCTTGGGTCACGTGGTTGAACTTATTGCGTTCAAAATCAAACCCGCCGACCATGGCGCGGATCAGGCCGGTGCGAGGGTCCATGGAGACAAAGGCACCTTCAACCTCTGGTAATTGTCGGATGGCCCATTTGCCATCACTGCCTTGCTCCAACCGAATCACGGCGCCACGACGAATCTGGTGCTTGGGGCTTGCTTGCTCAGTCAGGGCCTTTCCGACACTCTTGAGTCCGTCGGCGCCGATTTCCACCTGTTCGCCCGATTGCAGTGTGGCGCGCACACGTTGTGGGCTGGCATCGGTGACCACCGCTGCACGGATGGTGTCACTGTCGGGATGCTCTTCCAGAGCCTCGGCAATCATGATGTCCACCTGCTTTGGGTCGGTGGGCAGTTCGACATAAGCCTCGGGCCCGCGCCATGGCTGGCGTCGATCGAAATCGAGCAACCCCTTGCGCAGGGCTTTGGCCGCGATCGCTTGCTCCTCCAGGTCCATGGAGGTGTAGACGTTCAGCCCGCGTGTGTAAGCCTCGGCGCCGTATTGTTCATGCATCAGCGAGCGAGCAGCCTCTGCAACATACTCGGCATAAGGTGGGATGGGGGGCTTGGTTCGGTAGCGCAAAGCTTGCGCTTTCGCCTCATCGCGCTGCTCGGCGGTGATGAAGCGGTTCTCGTACATCCGATCAATGATGTACTGCTGTCGGATCGTCGCTCGGCGAGGGTTACGAATCGGGTTGTAGGCCGAGGGGGCTTTCGGTAGCCCAGCGAGCATTGCGGCCTCGGCCACGGTGAGATCTTTGATGGGTTTGCCGAAGTAAATATCGCTGGCGGCCGCAAAACCATAAGCGCGTTGCCCCAGGAAGATCTGATTCATGTAGAGCTCCAGGATCTGATCCTTGCTCAACTTGCTTTCAATCTTCATCGCCAGCAAGATCTCGTAAATCTTGCGAGTGAAGGTTTTCTCTGAGGGGAGATAAAAATTCCGGGCGACCTGCATCGTGATGGTGGATGCGCCCTGGCTGCGAGATTCACCGAAATTGGCCAAACCAGCGCGCAAGACGCCGAGATAGTCCACGCCACCGTGTTGGTAAAAACGTGCATCCTCAATCGCCAGCACGGCATCGCGCATGACCTTCGGAATCTCCGAAATCGGGAGGAAGTGCCGTTTTTCTTCCCCGAATTCACCAATCAGTGTGCCGTTGCTGGCGTAGACCCGCAGTGGCATCTTGGGCTGGTAGACCGCCAGTCCATGCACTTCCGGCAAGTTGGGGTAGGCCACGCACAGCCCGATGCCGACCAGGAGCAAGACGCTCATGGCGCCGGCTGCACTCAGGCCAATCACCGTCAGAATGGGGGTGAGCACCCAGCGACGCCACCAGGCCTTGGGTGCGATTGCGGGTTTGTCTTGGTGGGCTGAGGTGTTGGGCGAAGGCTCGGGCTGGCTCATGGGTTCATGCATGGATGCAGGTGGGATTATAGGAAGCACCACCCTTGTGCCCGATCATCCACAACTGACACGATGCTTGCGTCAAGTCACGGGCTGATTGAAACTGCTTGTAAGGCGTGTGCATGGCGCAACGAATTGGGGATTACTCAGGGCAACTAAGCTCTCTGTTTGAAATCCTTTGCTGCTAGCATTGAAAGTGGTTTATTAACTTTCCAGCGTCTTTGATGGGCGCATGGGGGACGGTGTGAGCTTTCTTGATACGCTCCTAGGCCGAAAGCATCAGGCAATGATTGGGCTGGACATCAGCTCATCGGGCGTGAAGCTGGTCGAGTTGAGCCAGGCTGGGTCTGGCGAATTCATTCTGGATCGGTTTGCTTCAGAGTCTTTTGAAAAAGGCTGGATTGCTGACGGCCAGATCGAAAAGTTCGACGAGGTGGCCGATGCTGTCCGCAAGGTTGTGGCGAAAAGCGGCACCCGCACCAAGTTGGTGGCGATGGCCATGCCTCAGTCGGCAGTGATCACCAAACGGATCATGCTGCCCGCCGGACTCCGTGAGGAAGAGATGGAGATGCAGGTAGAGGCCGAGGCCAACCAGTACATCCCCTTCTCACTGGATGAGGTCAGCCTGGACTTCTGTGTCGTGGGGCCCAGTCCGACTTCGGCAGGCGATGTTGAGGTGCTGATCGCAGCTTCGCGCAAAGACCGTGTCCAAGATAGGCAGGCCTTGGCGGAGGCCGCCGGGCTGAAGCCAGCCGTGCTTGACATCGAGTCCTATGCATCGCGTCTGGCCATGCAGCGCATCGTCAGCGCGCTACCGGGGGAAGGCAAAGACGCCCTGATCGCCTTGTTTGAAATTGGCGCGGAAAACACCAGTTTGAAGGTGTTGCGGGACGATGAATTGCTGTACGACCGAGATCAGGCGTTTGGCGGCTCTCAACTCACGCAACTCATTTCCCGCCAATACGGCTTCTCCTTCGAGGAGGCGGAGGCCAAGAAGTTGTCCGGCGACCTGCCTGAGGATTACCAGTCCAGCATTCTGGGACCCTTCGTTGACAGCCTCTCCCAGGAAATCGGACGAGCCTTGCAGTACTTCTTTACCAGCACGCCGCATCACAAGGTGCACTATGTCATGTTGGCGGGGGGGACGGCAGGTTTGCCGGGTCTCAAAGACCGGGTGACTGAGCTCACGGGCTTCGCCTCCATGGTTGTCAATCCGTTTGAAGGCATGAAGCTCGGGTCGGCTGTGCGCGAAAGCAAGCTCCGTCGTGAGGCGCCTTCTTACCTCACCGCTTGTGGCTTGGCCATGCGGAGGTTTCTTGCATGATCTTGATCAACCTTTTGCCTCACCGTGAAGAGAAGCGGCAACTGCGCAAGCAGGCGTTTTTTGCGGGCTTGGGTATTTCCGTCGCGGCAGGCGCAGTGGTGGTGGGCTTGTGGTATGCCTTCCAGCAGCAGATGATCAGCGGCCAACAGGCGCGCAACGATTTTCTGGCCGAGGCCAACCGCAAGCTCGATGCAGAGATCAAGGATGTTTCTTCGCTGAAAGCGGAGATCGAGGCGCTCAAGGCGCGCCAGCGCGCGGTAGAAGACTTGCAGACAGATCGGAACATGCCGGTTTACCTGCTCAATGAACTGGTCAAGCAGACACCTGAGGGCATCTACCTGACCTCCGTCAAGCAGGATGGTCAATCGGTGATGGTCGCGGGCACAGCGCAATCCAACGAGCGCGTCTCTGAGTTCTTGCGCAACACCAGCAATCACTCCGAGTGGTTGGAGCGCCCGGAGTTGCAGGAGATCAAGGCGGCCGTTCGTGCAGCCAAAGATCCTCGCGATGCCAAGCGGCTTTACGATTTCTCTGTGCGGATCAGCTTGAAGCGACCTGCTGACGTGTCGGCCGCGGCATCCGCTGCCAGCGGCGCTGCGCAACCGACCGCTTCTGCGGCTCATCCGTCCTGAGGTGCGCAAGATGGCAAATCCGAACATCAATATTGATTTGAACGAGTGGTTTGAGAAAGCCCAGGAGCAGTTCCGGGGGCTCAATCCCAACGAGCCTGGACAATGGCCCCTGTTGCCCAAGGTGACCGCCTTTGTGGCGGCGGCATGCTTTGTCGTGTTCCTGGGTTGGTACTTGCTGCTATCGGCACAAGCAGAAGAGTTGCAGGCGGAACGCGACAAGGAAAATCAACTCAAGAGCGACTATCAGGCCAAGGTCGTTCAGGCTGTCAACCTGGGTGAGTTGCGCAAGCAACTTGTTCAGGTAGGTGAGTACGTCAAGCAGTTGGAGAAGCAACTGCCTGGCAAAGCTGAGATGGCGGCGCTGTTGTCTGACATCAACCAGGCAGGATTGGGGCGTGGTCTCGACTTTGACCTGTTCCGCCCTGGTCAGGTGGATGTCAAGGAATACTACGCCGAGCTGCCGATTGCCATCCGCGTTACAGGCCGGTACCACGACATCGGTGCGTTCACGGGCGACATCGCAAACCTGTCCCGTATCGTGACCTTGCACAACCTCAACATTGGCAGCTCCACCGGCAAAGACAGCTCCGGCACGCTGTTCATGGAGGCGACCGCTCGCACCTATCGTTACCTTGACTCTGCCGAGATCGATGCGGCTCGGGCCGAGCAGCAGAAGAAAGCAGGGGGCAAGTGATGCGTCAACCCCATTACAAACTGCTGGCCTTGATGGCCTTGCTCAGCCTGACGGCATGCGGTGGCGAGCAGGATGAGTTGCAGGCCTGGATGGATCAGCAGCGACAGCAGGTGCAGCCGAGTATTCAGCCCTTGACTGAGCCTCAGAAATTTCATCCTCAGGCTTACACCGGTATTGAGTCCGAGGAGCCCTTCAGCCCGAACAAGCTGACCGGCGCTTTGAAGAACGAAGCGGTGCAGCCTAATTCTGCGGTGTCTGCTGAACTGAGTCGCCGCAAGGAACCCTTGGAGGCTTTCCCCTTGGATGCCATGTCCATGGTAGGCAGCGTGAACCGCAAAGGAGCGCCTTACGCGCTGTTGAAAGTGGACGATCTGTTGTACCAGGTGAAGGTCGGCGACTACCTCGGACAGAACTACGGGAAGATCCTCTCGATCACCGAAACCGAGATCACGTTGCGAGAAATTGTGCAGGACGCCGCAGGCGAGTGGATTGAACGTCCAACCACCCTGCAGTTGCAGGAGGGTGGACGATGAAGACGAAGCTGGAGACTATGAATATGAAACCGTGGCGCGTTGCGATGGCTGGCCTGTCCTTGGCTTTGGTCTCACCATTGACCTGGGCGGCGGCAGCCATTCAGGCCATCACCAGCACCCAGCAGGCTGGGACCGATGTGGTGCGCATCGAGTTGTCTGAACCCTTGGCTGCTTTGCCTGCTGGTTTCATCGTCCAGACTCCGCCGCGCATTGCCATTGACCTGCCCGGCGTGGGCAGCGATTTGGAGCGCAATGTTGTCGAGATCAACCAAGGCAATCTGCGCACGGTGAATGTCGCGCAAGCTGGGGAGCGTACGCGCTTGGTGTTGAACTTGCGCCAGGCCACGACCTACACGGCCAGCCTCCAGGGCAAGACTTTGCTGTTGAGCCTTGCACCCGCCGTAGCGACCAATGCGCCGGACGCATCCAGCCCGACGCGCATGGGCAGCGGTGAAGTGGTGCACTTTGCCGAGAACAAGAATGTCGACACCCTGGCCCTCAAGGCCATCGACTTCCGTCGTGGCCAGGATGGGGCCGGTCGGGTCGTGATTGACCTGCCGAACAACCAAGTTGGCGTGGACATCAAGCAGCAGGGGCAGGCGCTGGTCGTCGAGTTCATGCGGACAGCGTTGCCTGAGCGTCTGCGTCGTCGTTTTGACGTGACGGACTTTGGCACACCAGTTCAAAACATGACGGCTGAACAGGTGGGTGATCGCGTCAAGCTGACGGTCAAGCCGAAGGGCGACTGGGAGCACTCTGCTTACCAGAGCGATAACCAGTTTGTCTTGGAAGTGCGGGCCCGCAAGGCTGAGCCCAACAAGCTGACCCCTGGCCCGGGCTACTCTGGTGAAAAGCTGTCCCTGAACTTCCAGAACATTGAAGTTCGTGCCTTGCTGCAAGTCATCGCCGACTTCACCAATTTCAACGTGGTGACCAGCGATACCGTCACCGGTACAGTGACTCTTCGCCTCAAAGACGTCCCATGGGATCAGGCACTCGACATCATCATGCAGGCCAAGGGCCTGGGGGTGCGAAAGACTGGTAACGTGCTGTGGATTGCACCGAAGGACGAGATTTACACCAAGGAAAAGCTCGATCTGGAAGCCAAAAAGCAGATTCAGGATCTGGAGCCGTTGCGCACGCAGTCCTTCCAGCTGAATTACGCCAAGGCTGAAGAGATTGCCAAGCGCCTGACCGGGGATTCTGGAACGGGGGGCAGCGGCACCAACACAAAGACGATCTCTCCTCGCGGCAGCGTTTTCCACGAACAGCGTACCAATCAGATCTTCGTCACAGACATCCCTTCCAAGCTGGAAGAAATCCAGCAGATGATCTCGAAGATCGATATCCCGATGCGTCAGGTGCTGATTGAAGCTCGTATCGTCGAGGCAACGGACACCTTCGGGCGTAACCTGGGTGTGAAGTTGGGCGCACTGGACATGCGTGGTGTGCGTGGTGGTGTGCCAGGCTTTGGTGTGGGAGGCAACAATCGCGTGGCGATCACAGGCACCTACCAGGGCGTGGGTGAGCAGACGTTGCAGGCTGAAGAGACCGATGGTAGCTACACGCCCAACACCTACTTCGTCAACATGCCCGCGGGCGGCATCAACGGGGTGAATGCGGCGTCGGTTGCCTTGTCGCTGTTTGGTGCGAGTTCGAACCGATTCTTGAACTTGGAATTGTCGGCCTTGGAAGCTGAGGGCAAGGGCAAGATCGTGTCGAGCCCACGTGTGATCACAGCAGATCAGGTCAAAGCTCTGATTGAGCAAGGCACCGAACTGCCATATCAAACGGCGACCTCCAGTGGCGCGACGTCGATTGCCTTCCGTAAAGCCAGCATGAAGCTGGAAGTGACGCCGCAAATCACGCCGGAAGGCAGCATCATTCTGGATGTGGACGTCAACAAGGACAGCGTCGGTCGAATCACGACAGCAGGCTATGCCATCGATACCAAGCATGTGCAAACACAGGTGCTGGTTGAGAACGGCGGTACGGTGGTGATCGGCGGCATCTACATGCAGAGCGAAACCGAGAACGTGTCGCAAGTGCCGCTGCTGGGAGACATTCCGGTGGTGGGCAATTTGTTCAAGACACGCGCCAAGGCGTCGGAGCGTTCCGAGTTGCTGATTTTCCTGACACCGAAGGTGATCACGGAAAAGGGCGCATTGCGCTGATACGAGAACATTGGGATAACCCGATCAGGGGGAAGTTATGAATTGGAAGAATTGGTTGGTTTCGATCGCCTCTGCTGGCTTGCTGGCAGCATGCGGTGGTGGCGGGAGCGATGCGGGGACAACGCCCTTTGATCCGGATGACGGCACCGGAGCGGCGCCAGCAGCCGCCATTGATGTGACATCCAGCAAGCTGCAGTTGGACACTGGTGCTGGTGACAGTGCAGTGATCACTGTGGTGGTCAAAAAGGCGGGTAGCGTGGTCTTACCCGACGCACCCGTGACATTGGTCGCTTCTTCTGGCAGCTTGGCTGTTGCATCATCAACCACAAATGATTCTGGCGTGGTTACCGCGACGCTGACCCCCGGTTCTTCTGTGGCCGAGAAGGCTAACAGAACCATTACTGTGACGGCGACCTCGGGTTCTGTGTCCAGTTCGGTGTCAGTGCAGGTTACAGGTACAACGTTGGCTTACTCCGGCGCAACCTCCTTCAGTGTTGGCTCGACGCCTAAGAATTTGCAGGTCTTGCTGAGGGATGCAAAGGGCGCAGCGATTTCCAATGCAACAGTTTCGGTTTCTGCGAGCCAACTGAGTAATCCGTTTGCAACCACGACGGTGACCACGGATGGAAATGGCGTGGCGACTTTCAGTTACACGCCAACCAATGCTGGAACAGATGCTCTGATCTTCTCTGCCTTGGGCGCGACGATGACAACAAGTCTTTCCGTCAGCGGTGAAGATTTCGTGTTTGTGACGCCACCAGCCAACCAATTGATCACGGTTGGCGCGAGCCAGACCGTCACGGTGAGATATCGACTGAGCGGCGTTGCTCAAAGTGGTAAGACAGTGAGTTTTGCAACGACCGGGGGAGTTTTGACTCCTGGATCCGCTGTTACCAATGCAAGCGGTGAGGCAACAGTTGCCATTTCTTCGACGTTTGCTGGCGCGGCGAGCGTGAGTGCCACCATTGCCGATGTCGGTACCATCACCTTGCCCGTTTCTTTTGTCGCAGTGAATCCCGCGAAGCTCGTGTTGCAAGTGTCACCATCGGCCATTGGTGTGAATGCTGCTGGCAGCACGGCACAGCAAGCCACTGTTTTGGCGCGTGTTACGGATGCCCAGGGCAATCCAGTTGCGAATCGAGTGGTTGACTTCACGCGCACAGCAGATCCAAGTGGTGGCAATTTGAGTGCGGCGTCGGCATCGACAGATGCCAACGGAGAGGCTTCAGTGAAATACATCTCTGGCACGCAAGCGACCTCAAGTGGCGGTGTCCAATTGAGTGCCACCGTTGCCGGCACGGCACCTGCTGTCACCGGTACGGCCTCCCTGACTGTCAGCGAGAAGGCTCTGTTCATTGCTCTGGGAACAGGCAATGAAATTCAAAACCTGAACACAACCACATATCGCAAAGAATGGACCGTCTATGTCACGGATTCAAATGGGGTTGCTGTGCCTGGTGTTAATTTGACTCTTCGGTTGTTGCCGGCTTGGTACGGTAAGGGCTCGTTGGTGTTCAATGCAGACGCTTCGACTTGGACTACAACCAACTACACCGGTGCCACGAGCACCACGACAGAACTGCCTGATGGCCAGCGTCTGTGGTGCCCTAATGAGGACGCCGACGTTGATGGGGTGTTGGATGCCAGCCCTGTTGACGAAGATGCCAACGGGAATGGCACGCTGGAGCCGGGTAATGTGATTGCTCTTGCCGCTGGAAGCGGGTCCGTGACAACCGATGCTAACGGCCGCGCGACAATCTACATTGATTACGCCGAAAGCTATGTGCCTTGGGTCAACGTGACGTTGCGAGCAACCGCGGTTGTATCCGGTACAGAGTCCACGAAGGAGGCGAACTTCACAGTGACGGGCTCCGCCGATGATTTCACGGATTCTGCTGTTGCCCCTGCCGGTCGGTACAGCCCATTTGGACAGGGCGCGTCGTGCGCCGTAGCAAACTAACTTCCTCGTGAGCATCTCTCTTGTCGGCCTTCCCGGCGGTGGCAAATCCACCGTCGGACGGCAACTGGCTCGACGCATCGGAGCGCGTTTCATCGACTCCGATGCTGTCTTGGAGGACCGGATCGGCATGCCGATCCGGTCCTTTTTCGAGCAATACGGTGAGTCTGCCTTTCGTGATCAGGAGGAAGTGGTCATTGACGAGCTGACGCGATCAGATCACGAGCCCAGGATCATCGCAACGGGTGGAGGTGCTGTTTTGCGTCAGGCGAACCGTGCGCACCTGCACGATCGCACGACGGTCATCTATCTGCGCTCGTCACCCGAAGAGTTGTACCGTCGGTTGCGACACGACACTCAGCGGCCTTTGCTGCAGGTGGACGACCCCTTGGCCAAACTGCGTGAGCTTTACGATCAGCGCCACCCGCTCTATGAGGAGGTGGCGCATTACAGTGTGGACACGGGGCGTCCCTCGGTGGCCACATTGGTCAACATGATCATGATGCAGTTGGAGGTCGCAGGCTTGTTGCCTTCAGGCGTTCAGGTGGTCGGCAACGCATCTACTCAAAACAATGGATGATCTTCGCACGGTGCATGCAGCATGAAAACAGGGGCCTGAACGGCCCCTGTTTATTTTTTTGTTGCTGGCAAAGCCAAGATGATCAATCCAAGCGAAGCCCCAGCAGGTACTGTTTGAACCAAGCGCCAACCTGCGGGTGTTGCAAGGCCAATTCAACGTTGGCCTCCAGGAAACCTTCCTTGCTGCCGCAGTCGTAGCGCTTGCCGTCGTAGCGGTAGGCATACACCTTCTCGCTACGCAGCAGGCCCGCAATGCCATCGGTCAATTGAATCTCGTTGCCCACGCCACGCGGCTGTTGCCGGATCTGTTCGAACACGGCCGGGGTGAGGATGTAGCGACCAGCGACACCGAGACGTGAAGGCGCGACCTCCGGGGCGGGTTTTTCGACGATCTGTGAGACGTCCATGACGCGATCACTCTGCATTTGACCGGCCACGATGCCATACCGCTTGGTGTGCTCCGCAGGTACTTCCTGCACAGCGAGAATCGACCCCTGCAGGTCTTCAAACTGTTGCACCATCTGCTTGAGAACGCTGGTCTCGCCCACCATCAGGTCGTCAGCCAGCAGCACAGCGAACGGCTCGCCACGCACCAGGCGTTCACCACACAGTACTGCGTGTCCCAGGCCCAAGCTTTTTGGCTGGCGCACGAACACACACTCCATGTCGGCGGGCTTGATGGAATGCACCAATTCCAGCAGCTCGTTCTTGCCGGCTTGCGCCAATTCGTGCTCCAACTCGAATGCGGTGTCGAAGTGGTCCTCGATGGCGCGCTTGTGGCGGCCGGTCACAAAGATCATTTCGCGGATGCCGGCGTCATAGGCCTCTTCCACGGCGTACTGGATCAGCGGCTTGTCCACGACGGGCAGCATTTCCTTCGGCTGCGCCTTGGTGGCCGGCAGAAAACGGGTGCCCAGGCCTGCGACGGGGAAGATGGCTTTGGTGATGCTCACAGATCGAATCCTTTGAAACTGCTCAAGGGTGGCATCAACCCAGGCGGTTGAACTGCTGCTGCACACGCTCCAGCGTGGCGCCGAAGTCGGCCAGGCGTTGCTTTTCTTGTTCGACCACGGCGGCGGGGGCGCGGGCCACGAAGCTCTCGTTGCCCAGCTTGGCTTGGGCCTTGGCGATCTCGCCTTCCAGGCGCTTGATCTCCTTGGTCAGGCGCTCTTTCTCGGCGGCCACGTCGATCTCAACGTGCAGTGCCAGTCGAGCGTCACCTTGCACGGCGACGGGTGCCAGGGCAGTGGCTTCGGCAAAAGCAACATCGTCCAGCAACTTGACTTCGCTGAGCTTGCCGAGCGCCTTGAGCACCGGCGCGGCCTGGGCGATGAACTCGGCATCACCGGTGACCAGCAGCGGCATGCGCTCGGCGGGCGAGAGGTTCATCTCGCTGCGCAGGTTACGGGTGGTGCCGACGATGGCCTTGAGCTTGGCCATCCAGGCGTCCGATTCCCCGCAGATCTTGCTGAGTTCCGCTTGAGGGTAGGGCGCCACCACGATGGTGTCGTCCGAATCTGCGGCCTTGCGACCGGCCACCGGAGCCACGACCTGCCAGAGCTCTTCGGTGATGAACGGGGTGATGGGGTGCAGCAGGCGCAGCACGGTTTCCAGCACACGGATCAGGGTGCGGCGAGTGGCGCGGGCCTGAGCTTCGTTGCCGCTGTCCTTGGCGGCGTTGAGCTGTGCCTTGGCGATCTCGATGTACCAGTCGCAGTACTCGTCCCACACGAACTGGTAGATGCTGTTGGCCACGTTGTCCAGGCGGAACTCGGTGAAGCCTTGCTCGACAGCAGCTTCCACACGCTGCAGTTCGGACACGATCCAGCGGTCGGCGGGGCTGAAGTCCAGGTAGCCATTGGCGGCGCACTGGCCGGGCACGTGCGAATCCAGGCCGCAGTCCTGACCTTCTGTGTTCATCAGCACAAACTTGGTGGCGTTCCACAGCTTGTTGCAGAAGTTGCGGTAGCCCTCGCAGCGTTTGCTGTCGAAGTTGATGCTGCGACCCAGGCTGGCGAGTGCGGCAAAGGTGAAGCGCAGCGCGTCGGCGCCGTAGCCTGGGATGCCGTCCGGGAACTCCTTCTCGGTGTTCTTGCGGACCTTGGGCGCGGTCTCGGGCTTGCGCAGGCCAGTGGTGCGCTTCTCCAGCAGCGGCGCCAGTTCAATGCCGTCGATCAGGTCGACCGGGTCGAGCACATTGCCTTCGGACTTGGACATCTTCTGGCCTTGGGCATCGCGCACCAGGCCGTGGATGTAGACGTGCTTGAAAGGCACCTTGCCGGTGAAGTGCTTGGTCATCATGATCATCCGGGCCACCCAGAAGAAGATGATGTCGTAGCCGGTGACGAGCACGGACGAGGGCAGGAACAGGTCCATTTCCTTGGTCTGCTCAGGCCAGCCCAGGGTGGAGAAGGGCACCAGCGCGGACGAGTACCAGGTGTCGAGCACGTCTTCGTCGCGGGTCAGCTCGCCCTCGTAGCCGGCGGCCTTGGCGCGGGTGCGTGCTTCGTCTTCGTTGCGGGCGACGAAGATTTCACCGTTGCTGCCGTACCAGGCAGGGATCTGATGGCCCCACCACAGTTGGCGGCTGATGCACCAGTCCTGGATGTTCTTCATCCACTGGTTGTAGGTGTTGACCCAGTTCTCGGGCACGAACTTCACATCGCCCGATTCCACGGCTTCGATCGCTTGCTCGGCGATGGACTTGCCTTGTGCGCCGGGCTTGGTCATGGCGACGAACCATTGGTCGGTCAGCATGGGCTCGATGATCTGGCCGGTGCGGGCGCAGCGGGGTACCATCAACTTGTGCTTCTTGATCTCGACCAGCAGGCCTTCGGCTTCGAGTTGAGCGACCAGGGCCTTGCGGGCCACGAAGCGGTCCAGGCCACGGTAGGCCTCGGGGATCTCGGGCAGGTGCGACACCACCTGCGCGTCGAGCGTGAAGATGGTGATCATCGGCAGGTTGTGGCGCTGGCCGACCTGGTAGTCGTTGGTGTCGTGCGCGGGGGTGACCTTGACGACGCCAGTACCGAATTCCTTGTCGACGTGTTCGTCGGCGATCACGGGCACCAAGCGGCCGGTGATGGGCAGCTTGACCAGCTTGCCGATCAGGTGGGCGTAGCGCTCGTCTTCGGGGTGGACCATGACGGCGGTGTCGCCCAGCATGGTCTCGGGACGGGTGATGGCCACGACCAGGGTTTCATCGCTGCCATCGATCGGATAGCGGATGTGCCACATCGAGCCGTCTTCTTCCTCGCTTTCGACTTCGAGGTCAGAGACGGCGGATTTGAGGATCGGGTCCCAGCTGACCAGGCGCTTGCCTCGGTAGATCAGGCCTTCTTCGTAGAGCTTGACGAAGGTCTCACTCACCACCTTGGACAGCTTGTCGTCCATGGTGAAGTATTCGTGCTCCCACGAAACCGAGTCGCCCATGCGGCGCATCTGCTGGGTGATGGTGGAGCCCGATTGCTCTTTCCATTCCCAGATCTTGGCGACGAAGTTCTTGCGGCCCAGGTCGTGGCGGTTCTGACCCTTTTCCTGCAACTGGCGTTCCACCACGATCTGCGTGGCGATGCCGGCGTGGTCGGTGCCAGGAATCCACAGGGTGTTGTGGCCCTTCATGCGGTGGTAGCGCGTCAACGAGTCCATGATGGTCTGGTTGAAGGCGTGGCCCATGTGCAGCGTGCCGGTCACATTGGGAGGCGGCAGCTGGATGCAGAAGGACGGCTTGGACTCGTCGAGCGTGGGCTTGTACAGGCCACGTTGTTCCCACTGGGGACCGTATTTGGCTTCAATGGGAGCGGGGTCGAAAGATTTGGCGAGTTCGGTCATGGTGTGGGTCGGCAGGGCGCACCGGTGTGGCGCAGCAGTCTCAGCAGCAACGTGTCATTTTAGGTGCAGGCTTGGGTGTTGCCGCGCGGCTGCGTCACCTCTTGTTTCATGATCTGGATCAGGTTTCTGGACATTTCAGATCATGGTGTCATCATGTGGACTTGGCGTGAGCGGGTGATGGTCATAGGATGGGCATGAAGCCAGTCCACGATTGAGCGGCTGGCGTGAGGTCACGGAGGTGCGCATGTACGAACATTTGTTGGTGCCGGTGGATGGCAGCGAGTTGTGCGACAAAGCGATTGAGCACAGCATTGGGCTGGCCAAGATGCTGGGGGCGTCGATCACGGGCTTCACGGCGGAGCCTCCGTTGCCCGTGCTGGTCGTCGAACAGGCTGCCGTGGCCTATGACGTGGAGACCTTTCAGGAGCATGAGAAGCGCTGTGAGGCGCATGCCCGCGAGATCTTGCTGGCCTTTGCCGAAAAGGCGCGTCAGGCGGGTGTGGCTTTCGATGGTCAGTTCGTCATCACGGACAACGTGCAGCAGGCCATCGCCGACATGGCTGCTCAGCGGGGCTGCGATCTGATCGTGATGGCGTCACATGGACGCCACGGCCTGGATGCCCTGATCCATGGTTCGTTGACCAAGAGCGTGCTGGCGCATACCCAGGTGCCGCTGCTGGTGCTGCATTGATTTCTTTCCAACCCACAAGGAGTTGACCATGAGCGAACTGACCTCGATCCAGAAAGAAAAGCTGATGAGCGATCTGAAGCTGGTGATGGCCGATGCCGAGGCCCTGCTGGCCGCAACGGCGAATGACGCCAGCGGTGGCATTGCCGAACTGCGCACGCGTGTGCAGGCGACGCTGTCTCAGGCCAAGGATGGTCTGATCGATGCTCAGGCTGCTGTCGTCGACAAGGCCAAGGCCGCGGCGAAAGCCACCGACGGGTATGTGCATGACAACCCCTGGAAGTCGGTGAGCATTGCCGCCGGTGTGGGATTGTTGGTCGGCATCCTGATCGGGCGTCGTTGATTTCACGGTGTTGAGCCCAGCATGACCGATTCGTCCAACGGGACTTCATCGCAAGGGCGAGGGCTGGGCGCTTCACTGCAAGGTTTGATGGCCACGTTGCTGGCCATCTTGCACACGCGGCTGGAGTTGCTCGCCACCGAAATCGAGGAAGAGAAGCGGCGCGTTCTGGCCACGGTGGCGTGGGGCGCGGTGGCTGTCTTGGTCGGTTGCTTTACTTTGGCTTTCGCCGCGGTGTTCATCACCGTGCTGTTTTGGGACAGCCACCGGCTCTGGGTGCTGGGCATGATGACCTTGGCGTTTGGCGCGATCAGCGCTTGGGCGATGCACCGGGTCAAGACGCTGATGCGGGAGTCTGGCGAGATGTTGTCCGCCACGCTGGCGGAGTTGGATGCAGATCGGCGAGCATTGATGCCGACGCCTGCGGTTGATGCCGCTCCTTCTAGCGCGAAGGAGCCGTCGTGAGCCGGTCATCACATGACGATCTGCGCTTGCGCAAGCTGATGTTGCAGCAGCGCAGCGCGGTGCAGCGGCAGATCCTGGGGATTCAGTCGCGGCGGTTGCTGGCCCCGGTCGTGCAAACGGTGGGGCGTGTGAAGGCCGGCGGGCAATGGGTGCGGGAGCATCCTGCCTTGGTGGCGGGTTTGGCGGCGGTGCTGGTGGCGTGGCGACCGAAGGCCGTGTTGGGCTTGGCGGCTCGCTCGCTGGGGCTGTGGTCGACCGTGCGGCGGGTGTTGCCCGTGGCGGTCCGTTTGTGGGCCCAGTGGCAGCAGCGTTCGAGCCAGCGCTGAGATACAGCCGATGCTGACCGGCGCGTCGGCTCAAGGTATTCGCAAGAAGGAGTGCGTGCGATGCACATGACGTTCTATGGCGCGACCAACACGGTCACGGGTTCCCGGACGCTGGTGGAGGTGGCTGGCAAGCGCTTGCTGGTGGATTGCGGACTGTTCCAGGGCTTCAAGGCACTGCGTGAGCGCAATTGGGACGAGTTGCCGTTTGATCCTCGCAGTCTGGACGCGGTGTTGCTGACCCACGCACACATTGATCACAGCGGTGCTTTGCCCTTGCTGATGCGCAACGGCTTCAAGGGACCGGTCTGGACGACGTCGGCGTCGGCGGATTTGTGCGAAATCCTCTTGATGGACACGGCCCATTTGCAAGAGGAAGAGGCACGTTATCGCAATCGACACAAGGCCACGCGACATGAGCCGGCCGAGCCCTTGTACACGGTGCGCGATGCGCAACTATGCCTGTCGCATCTGAAGCGGGTACCGCAAGGCGGGGTCATTGAAATGGGCGACGATGTGCGCGTGAGGTTCACGCGGGCGGGTCACATCCTGGGCGCGTCCAGTGTCCACATCGAGCATCGCGGCAAGTCGGTTCTTTTCTCAGGGGACTTGGGGCGCGATGACGACTTGGTCATGTACCCCCCGGACACCGGTCAACAAGCGGATTGGGTGGTGGTGGAGTCCACCTACGGCGACCGCTTGCACCCGGCCACCGATGCGATCGACAAATTGGGTGACATCATTCGTCGCACGGCGGCACGTGGCGGCGTGGTGTTGATCCCCGCGTTTGCAGTGGGGCGATCTCAAGGCCTGATGTACGCGCTGTATCGGCTCAAGCAGGCTCGTGCGATTCCGGACCTGCCCATCGTGCTCGACAGCCCGATGGCGATTTCGGCCACCGAGGTGTACGACCGCCATCACGAGGAGCATCGCCTCACGCCCGAGGAGGTCCAAGGCATCCGTGACATGACGCGCTTTGTGCGCACGGTGGACGAGTCCAAGGCCGTGTTGAGGCAGCGCTACCCGATGGTCATCATCGCTGGCAGTGGCATGGTTACGGGTGGTCGCATCTTGCATCACCTGGCTTATTACGGTCAGCACTCGCGCAACACGGTGGTGTTGAGTGGTTTCCAGGCGGGTGGCACGCGCGGCGCGGCCCTGGCGGCCGGTGCCACATCGCTCAAGATGTTTGGCGAGTACGTGCCCATCAGGGCAGAAGTGGCGCAGATTGAAGGCTTGTCGGCGCACGCGGACCAGGCGGACTTGCTCCGCTGGTTGGGCGCCTTGGGCAAGAAGCCCGAGCAGGTTTTCGTCACGCACGGTGAGCCCCAATCGGCCGACACCTTGCGATTGCAGATCAAGGAAAAGCTGGGCTGGAAAGCACGGGTGCCCGATTACCGTGAAACGTTCAAGCTGGACGAGACTTGACCTGACGCAAGACCTTGCTGGCGTCAGGCGACTACCTTCGGGTTCCTGTTTGTGATGGAACCCGACCATGTCTGCCAATCTTGCCGAGCCTCTCACCCTGACTTCTGCTTACATGGACGAGGCCTTGGCCGCTCAGTTGAGCGACAGTGGGCTGAAGTCCATGACGCTGGGTGGGCGTGAGTTGCTGCCCATCGTGCAAGGCGGCATGGGTGTGGGCGTGTCGGCGCACCGCTTGGCGGGCACCGTGGCAGCCATGGGTGGCGTGGGCACCTTGTCGGCGGTCGATGCGCGCCGGCACCATCCTGATTTGATGGCTCGCACCGAAGGGCTGTCCAGCCGTATTGGTCAAGACGAAGACACCCGTCGTCAGGTTGACGCCGCCAACCGCGAGGCTGTGGCGCGCGAGATCCGTGCGGCGCGCGATGAATCGCAGGGGCGGGGGCTGATTGCCATGAACGTGATGCGGGCCGTCAGCGATTACGCAGGCTATGTGACCGCCTCGCTGGAGGCCGGTGTCGATGCGGTCGTGGTGGGGGCGGGCCTGCCGCTGGACCTGCCGGACCTGGCGCAAGATCACCCGAATGCGCTGCTGATTCCCATTTTGTCGGACGCTCGTGGCGTGCAACTCATTGTCAAGAAGTGGGAGCGTAAGAAGCGCTTGCCCGATGCCATCGTGATCGAGCATCCACGTTTGGCAGGGGGGCATCTGGGCGCGGCCAAGATCGCCGACCTGAACGATCCACGCTTTGACTTCGAGCGGGTGATTCCCGAGTCGCTGGCCTTTCTGCGTTCGGCCGGCATCGAGAAAGAGATCCCGCTGATTGCGGCGGGTGGCATTCGCTCTCATGCCGACATTCAGCGCGTGCAGTCGCTGGGTGCCGCTGGCGTGCAGTTGGGGACACCCTTTGCAGTGACCGAAGAGGGCGATGCTCATCCTGAGTTCAAGCGCGTGCTGGCCGAAGCGCGCGACGAGGACATGGTGGAGTTCACCAGCGTGGCCGGTTTGCCTGCGCGTGCGGTGGCCACGCCCTGGCTCAAGGCCTATCTGAAGATCGAGGACCGCTTGCAGGCCGTGGTGCACGCCAAGAACCGCTGCACCAAGGCGTTTGACTGCCTGGCGCAGTGTGGCCTGCGCGATGGCCTGGCCGGTTGGGGGCAGTTCTGCATCGACAACCAGCTGGCCGCTGCCCTGCGTGGTGACCTGAAAAAGGGCTTGTTCTTCCGTGGCGTGGGCGAGTTGCCCTTCGGGTCGCAAATCCGCTCGGTGCGCGAACTGATGGAGCGTCTGCTGACCCGTTCGGTGGCTTTGCGCGCGGTCTGATCACGACCGGGGCACGAGGTAGCGGCCGGGCGCCTAAAATTCCCGGATGATTGAGCACAGCGCGACCTCCGGTTTGTTTCCCTCCGCGGCCCCTGGGGGCCATTCTCCCTTGCTGGCGGGCCTGAACCCGGAACAGCTGGCGGCCGTGACGGCGCCACCGGGGCCCGCGCTGATCCTGGCAGGCGCCGGATCGGGCAAGACGCGGGTGCTGACCACGCGCATCGCCTGGCTGCTGCAAACGGGCCAGGCCTCGCCCGCCGGCATCATGGCGGTCACCTTCACCAACAAGGCCGCCAAGGAGATGCAGGCGCGCCTGTCGGCCATGCTGCCGGTGAACACGCGCGCCATGTGGATCGGCACCTTCCACGGCCTGTGCAACCGCTTCTTGCGGGCGCACGCGCAACTGGCCGGTTTGCCGCAGGCCTTCCAGATTCTGGACACGCAAGACCAGTTGTCGGCCGTCAAGCGCATCATCAAGGCGCTGAAGTTCGACGAAGAAAAGTGCATCCCCAAGCAGACCAGCTATTTCATTGCTAACGCGAAGGATGCAGGTCAACGCCCCAAGGACCTCGCGCCGCGTGACGAGCTGGGCCGCATGCAACTGGCCGTCTACCAGGCGTACGAAGACCAATGCCAGCGTGAAGGCGTGGTGGACTTTGCCGAGCTGATGCTGCGCACCTACGAGATCATGCGCGACCACCCCGAGGTGCGCGAGCATTACCAGCGTCGCTTCAAGCACATTCTGGTCGACGAGTTTCAGGACACCAACCGCTTGCAGTACATGTGGTTGAAGATGTTCGCTGGCAACCCCGCCGTCACCGGCAACAGCGTGTTCGCCGTGGGCGACGACGACCAGAGCATCTACGCCTTCCGCGGCGCGCAGGTCAGCAACATGGCCGATTTCGAGCGCGAGTTCCGCGTGCAGAAGGTCATCAAGCTGGAGCAGAACTACCGCAGCCACGGTCACATCCTGGATGCCGCCAACACGCTGATCGCGCAAAACAGCCAGCGCCTGGGCAAGAACCTGCGTACGGACGCAGGGCAGGGCGAACCCATCCGCATCTATGAGGCGGCCAGCGACTACGCCGAAGCGCAATGGGTGGTGGACGAGGCCCGCCAGTTCAAGCGCGAGGGTCAGCCCTTGCACGAGGTGGCCGTGCTGTACCGCAGCAACGCGCAGTCGCGGGTGATCGAATCGGCGCTGTTCAACGCCGGTGTGCCCTACAAGGTGTATGGCGGACTGCGCTTCTTCGAGCGCGCCGAGGTGAAGCACGCGCTGGCCTACCTGCGCCTGATCGAGAACCCCAACGACGACACCAGTTTCTTGCGCGTGGTGAACTTCCCGGCGCGCGGCATTGGCGCGCGCAGCGTGGAGTTGGTGCAGGACGCGGCGCGCACCAGCGGGCGTAGCCTGTCGCAGAGCGTGACCGCCGTGCCTGGGAAGACCGGCGCCAACCTGCAGGGCTTTGTAGCGTTGGTGGACGCCATGCGCGAGGCCACACGCGGCCTGACGCTGCGCCAGATCATCGAGCATGTGCTCGACACCTCGGGCTTGCGAGACTTTTACCGCAACGAGAAAGACGGCCAGGACCGCCTGGAGAACCTGGACGAACTGGTCAACGCGGCCGAGGCCTTCGTGACCCAAGAGGGCTTTGGCAAGGATGCCGTGGCCCTGCCGGTGGACGAACCGGCCGGCACCATTGCCACTGGTTTGCCTGCCGCCGTGGCCTCGGTGGACATGCTCCCCGACGCGGAAACCGGCGAGATCATCTCGCCGCTGCTGGCCTTCCTGACCCACGCGTCGCTGGAGGCGGGTGACAACCAGGCGCAAGCTGGGCAGGATGCGGTGCAGTTGATGACCATCCACGCCTCCAAGGGCCTGGAGTTCAACAACGTGTTCCTGACCGGGCTGGAAGAGGGCCTGTTCCCGCACGAAAACTCGGCCACCTCGACCGAGGGCTTGGAGGAAGAGCGCCGCCTGATGTACGTGGCCATCACCCGGGCGCGCCGCCGCTTGCACATCAGCTTCTGCCAGACGCGCATGCTGCACGGGCAAACCCGTTACAACATCAAGAGCCGGTTCCTAGACGAGTTGCCAGAAGGCGCTCTGAAGTGGCTCACGCCACGCAATCAGGGTTTTGGCTCGGGCTTCGGGCAGTCGTACCAAGATGCCTGGTCCAGCGGGAAAGGCATGGGATCCATGGTGGGAGCAGGCGCACAACCCTATCGCTCATCGGGTGCCGGCGGCTCGGCAGGCTATGGTGGCGGCAGCCGTGGGGGGTATGGCGGGCAGGCCTACGGCGGTGGCTACGCCAAGCGCGAAGAGTCCTTCAAGGACCTCACAGCGCCCATCCCCAAGGCCATGGCCCAAGCCAAGTCGGAGGCGGGCTTCAAGGTCGGTCAGGCCGTGTTCCACAACAAGTTCGGCGAGGGCGTCATCCTCACGCTGGAGGGCAATGGCGGCGATGCCCGCGTGCAGGTCAATTTCGGCCGCCATGGCACGAAGTGGCTGATGCTCAGCGTGGCCAAACTGACGCCCATCGAGTGACGGTCAGGGCCTGGTGCGCCGAGGTGTCCAGGCTATCCCGCGTCGCGGTCTCCGAAGGCTTACACCAAGCCGTTGCGGATCGCGTACACCGTGAGCTCGGAGTTGTTGGTCAGACCCAGCTTCTCCAGCACCCGAGCCCGGTAAACGCTCACCGTCTTCGGGCTGAGCAACAACTGTTCGGCAATGTCTGACAGACGCTTGCCTGAGGCAATCATCACCAGCGTCTGCAACTCGCGGTCGGACAGTTTCTGGTGCGCGTCTTCCTGCGTGGGTGTGGTCAGATTGTCGACCAACATCTGCGCCATCTCGGGTGTCACATACTTCTTGCCCTGCGCCACGGTGCGCACAGCCGCCACGATCTGGGCGGCATCGCTGCCCTTGTTCAGGTAGCCCGAGGCGCCGGCCTTCAGCGCGCGCATCGCGTACTGGTCTTCGGGATACATCGACACCACCAGCACCCGCAACGTGCTGCCTTCTTCCTTGAGCACGTGAAGCACATCCAAGCCGCTGCGGCCGGGCAGGTTGATGTCCAGTACCAGCACGTCGCAGGACTTGTCGCGCAGCAGGGCACGCAATTCGCCATAGTCACCGGCTTCGCCGACCACCTCGATGTCTTCCGAGTCGGACAGCGTGTCGCGGATCCCGCGGCGGATCAGGGCATGGTCGTCGCAGAGAATGACTTTGATCATAGATTGCCCCATGTCGTGGGGTCGTCGTGGTCGTTGTCCATCATGCCAGTGTCGTCGGGCAAGCCGGTGAGCAGGGCGTCGATGAAGCCATTTTCATCGCCAGACAAGGGCACCGACAGAATCAGGCTGGTGCCTTGGGGGTTGCTGCTGATGTCCACCCAGCCGCCGACCGTCTCGGCGCGTTCGTGCAGGCCTCGGATGCCGAAAGAGCGTGCCTTGGCCAGATCTTCGCTGTTCAAGCCGCGGCCATTGTCGGTCACCTCAATGGACAGCACACCGCCGGCCTGCGTCAGGTCCACGCTGACCTTGCTGGCCTGAGCGTGTTTGGACACATTGGTGAGGGCCTCCTGGGCAAAACGGTAGGCCACCAAGGGCACCCCCGAAGCCAGATCCGGTTTTTCGTGGCTGGCGCGGAAGGTGGTCTCGATGCCCGTGCGCTTAGCGAAACGATCGGCCATCCACTGAAGGGCCGGCACCAGACCTTGCTCCAGGATGGCGGGGCGCAGGTTGTGCATGATGCGCTGGCTGGCCTCGTGCGCGTGGCCCACGGTTTCCAATGCGCGCCGCGCGCGCTCGGCCACCTGCGGGTTCTCCGCGTGTCGCACGATCCACTCAAGGTCAAACTTCACCGCCGTCATCGCCCCGCCCACATCGTCGTGGATCTCACGGGCGATGGCCGCCCGCTCTTGCTCGATGCTCGCTTGCAAGTGTTGCGCGAGCTCGCGCAGTTGCTGGCGCGAGCGGCTCAGGGCCAAGTCGGCCCGCTGCTTGGCAATGCGGGTGCGGTTGGCCTCAATGGCCAGCATGGCGGCCGGTGCGAGGCGGGCCAGATTGCTTTTGAGCAGGTAGTCATTGGCGCCATTGCGCATGGCCTGGACCGCAATGTCCTCACCAATCTCGCCGGACACCAGGATGAAGGGCACCAGTTTGCCCAGTGCGCGCACCTTGTCGAGCGCCGCCAGCCCGGAGTAGCCGGGCAAGTTGTAATCACACAGGATCAGGTCCCAGTCCTCGAACAGCGCCTCGTTCAACTCTGGCTCGCTGTCGATGCGACGGATGTCCGCATTGATGCCGCCGCGGCGCAAATGAACGGCGACGAGGGCATGATCCTCCTCGTTGTCTTCAATATGCAACACCTTCAGGCGCAGCGGTGGCATGGAGGGTACATCTCCAGCGAGGGCCGGTGAACCGGACGAGTGATCTGTCACTGAAAACCTTCCATCCTTCGATTTGCGCCAAGTTTTACCGACTCACTGTCGCCTTCTGGAGCGAAGAAACTGAAAAATTCTAACAACCGCCTCATGATGGAGGTTGTTACGGTGTCAAGCGTCGGCACAATAGACCGACAATCCGGACATAGATCCGTTTGCATTGACTGCAAGAGCCCCAAACCCGGTCACGTGGAGCCATGATGAGCTACGACGATCCCGTCGCCAACCAGTCTGCCGAGATGCCCCTGTTGCTCGCGGCCGAGCTGCAGGATCACCTGATGATGGCCTCCACCGATCTGGAGCGCCTGCAGCGCCTGTTGGACGATGCCTGCCTGGCCCTCATCGAGGGCTTTCATAGTTCGGCCGGGCAACTGGCCGAGGTCATTGATCAGGGGCACGAGATCACCCCGGAATTGCAGGAGGTGCGCCACAAGCTGTTCAAGGCCGTCACAGCCTTGCAGTTTCAAGACATGGCCACCCAGTTGATCGCGCACACGAGTCAGCGCCTGCGCAGCTGCGCCGACCAGATTGCCCGTGATGCCCTGGGGGCGGACGATCCAGACGGCGATGCCGTGGTGGAATCCGTTCCCCTCAAACCCAACCCGGTGACCCAGGACGAAATGGACGCAGGATCGGTGGAATTGTTCTGAGAACAAATTCTGCTTGCTGAAATCCTGCCAGACTCGGACTGGTCATAACATCCACCATCTGCTCACAAAGCACTGTTCATTCAAGCACCGGAGAGCGACATGCACTCGATTCTTGCCGTCGACGATTCTGCATCCATGCGTCAAATGGTTTCTTTCACGCTCAAGAGCGCTGGCTACAACGTCGTCGAGGCTGTTGACGGACAGGATGCATGGGAGAAGGCTGGCGGGCGCAGCTTCGACCTGGTTTTGACTGACCAGAACATGCCCCGCATGGACGGCATCAGCCTGACCAAGAAGTTGCGCGAGAACCCCCAGTTCAAAACCACGCCGATCCTGATCCTGACCACCGAGTCCAGCGATCAGATGAAGCAGGCCGGCCGTGCCGCGGGCGCAACCGGCTGGCTGGTCAAGCCCTTTGACCCCAACAAGCTGATCGAGGTCATTCAGAAGGTGATCCGCTGATCATTGGGGTGCACCGTGATCGACGGTGCCGCGACGACATTCAGGAGCCGCCATGGCAGAGATGAGCACAGACAACAGCAGCGCTTCGGCAGGCATCGACCTCAGCCAGTTCTATCAGGTCTTCTTTGAGGAGGCAGGCGAGAACCTCGACAACATGGAGCAACTCCTGTTGAACGTGGATCTGGCCGCAGCCGACGATGAAGAACTCAACGCCATCTTCCGTTGCGCCCACTCCATCAAAGGGGGGGCTGCCACCTTTGGTTTCAGCGATGTGGCCGAGTTGACCCACCAGATGGAGACGCTTCTGGACAAGCTGCGTCGACATGAGTTGATCCCCACCTCGGCCATGGTGGACGTGTTGTTGCAATCCGGCGACGCGCTGCGTGCCATGTTGGGGCGCCATCAAGGCTCCGGGGCCGATCCGGTCGACACCGTTGATCTGCTGGTGAACATTCGCGCCATGGTTTCCGGGGAGGGCGCGCCGGCATCCAGCGCACCTGCGCCGGTCGCACCGGCACCTGCGCCCACGCCGACGCCCGCACCCGTGGCCGTCGAGCCTGCCCCGACGGCAGGCGCCCGTACCGTCGAGTTGCGCGTTGGCCCACTGAGCGACGCCAGCCAAGCTGACAATTTGGTCGAACTCTTCAAGGAGATCACCGATCTTGGCACCATCGAGCCTTTGCCGGATGAGCCAAGCTTGGCTGGCATTCGCCGCTTCAAGGTGGTGACTAGCACGCCAGAAGCCGATTTGCTGGATTTGTTCACCTTCCATGTCTCTCGCGAGCAGGTGGCTTTCCTGCCGTTTGGCGCGCCGGCCGCTCCCAGCGCTCCTGCCGCAGATCCGGGCTACGGCTTCTTTGACGACGAGCCCGCACCAGTTCAGGCGGCACCGGCTGCCCCCATGGCAGACAAGGCCGCGCCAGATGCCGGTTATGGCTTCTTCGATGATGCGCCCGGCGCCCCGAACAAGCCAACCAATCAGGTGGTCGAGGCGGTTGCACCCGCACCGAAGCCGGCTCCTGCACCCGCCAAGCCTGCGTCTGCCCCCAAGTCCGATCGCCCGGCTGGCGGCCTTGAGGCCTCCACCATCCGCGTCTCGGTCGAGAAAGTTGACCAGCTCATCAACCTGGTGGGCGAACTCGTCATCACCCAGGCCATGTTGGCGCAAAACAGCCGGGGGCTCGATCCGGTGGTCTACCAGCAACTGGTGGCTGGCCTGACCGATCTGGACCGCAATACCCGCGACCTGCAAGAAGCTGTGATGTCGATCCGGATGATTCCGATGTCGACCGTCTTCAGTCGCTTCCCGCGCATGCTGCGCGACCTGGCCAACAAGCTGGGCAAGAAGGTCGAGTTGGTGACTCAGGGTGAGGCGACCGAACTGGACAAGGGCTTGGTCGAGAAGATCACCGACCCCCTGACTCACCTCGTGCGCAACTCTTGCGACCATGGCATTGAAATGCCGTCCGAGCGTGTGGCCAAGGGCAAGCCAGAGGTCGGCACCATCACGCTGGCAGCCTCGCACCAAGGTGGCTCCATCGTCATTGAGGTACGTGACGACGGCAAGGGCCTGTCGCGCGAGAAGCTGCTGCGCAAGGCCCGCGAAAAGGGTCTGGACGCACCTGACTCGCTGACCGATCAAGAGGTCTGGAACCTGATCTTTGCGCCGGGCTTCTCGACGGCCGAAGAGGTCACCGACGTGTCGGGTCGTGGTGTCGGCATGGACGTGGTGAAGAAGAACATCACCTCGCTGGGTGGCACGGTCGAGATCGACTCGGCCGAAGGCTATGGCATGCGCGTGGCTGTGCGCCTGCCGCTGACCCTGGCCATCATGGACGGGATGAGCGTGGGCGTGGGCGAAGAGGTCTACATCCTGCCGCTGTCGTCGGTGGTCGAGTCCTTCCAGGTCAGCCCCGAGATGATCAAGACCATCGGTGGCTCCGGTCGTGTGGTCGAGGTGCGTGACGAGTACATGCCCGTCATCGAGCTGGAAAAGGTCTTCGATGTGCCCCGTTTTGACTGGGAGCACAACAGCGGCATCATGGTGGTCGTCGAGGCCGAGAGCGGCCGCGTGGCCCTGTTGGTTGATGAACTGCTGGGCCAGCAACAGGTGGTGGTGAAGAACCTCGAAACCAACTATCGCAAAGTCAACGACGTGTCGGGTGCGACGATCATGGGTGATGGCCGTGTGGCGCTGATCCTGGATGTGGGCAGCCTGGTGCGTCGCTCGCGCCACTGAGCGGCGTGGGCATCATCTGATTGGAGAATGTGTTCATGGGAAGCTTGAGCGTGGTCGAACAGCCAGACTCGCAATCCAGTCTGGCGCGCGAATACCTGACGTTCCGTCTGGGCGACGAAGAGTACGGCATCGACATCCTGAAGGTGCAGGAAATCCGTGGGTATGAAAACCCCACGCGCATTGCCAATGCGCCGCACTTCCTCAAGGGTGTGGTGAACCTGCGCGGCACCATCGTCCCCATCGTGGATCTGCGCCTGCGCTTTGGTTGCAGCTCGGCCGAGTACAACTCGTTCACGGTCAGCATCGTGTTGCACATCGGGCAGCGCACCATCGGCACCGTGGTCGACTCGGTCAGCGACGTGATGGAGATCCCGGCCGAGGCGATCCGCCCCGCGCCGGAAATGTCGTCGGCGATTGATGCAGCCTACATCCGTGGTCTGGCTCAGGTCGGCGAGCGCATGGTGGTCTTGCTCGACATCGAAAGCATGTTGATGAGCCCGGACATGGGGCTGGTGGACTGAGCGGTCAGGTCATCAAGCCATGAAAAAGGGCGCCTGCGGGCGCCCTTGGTGTTGGTGGGTGGCAAGCGGATGGCCCAGGTTCGGCCACAGCGCCAGCGGCCATCAGTTCGCGTGGCTGGTTTCCTCAAACGCTGCCACGACGGCCGCATCAACCTGGGCCAAGGGCTCCGACAGACGCTGCGCTGCATCGCTCACCTCGCGCTGTTTCGGAGCCCAGACTGGCGCAGGCCAACGGGCATCCCAGTCATAGCGTGCGATCACGTGCCAGTGCAGGTGCGGCACCATATTGCCCAGCGAGGCCAAATTCACCTTGGTGGGCTGCAAGACCTGGCGCAGCACGGTTTCCACCTTGGCCACGGCTTGCATGAGGTGGCTGCGGTCGGTCGGCGCCAGATCGGTCCATTCCGCCACGTGCTCGTTCCAGATCACACGGTAGAACGCTGGATGATCGGCATCCACGGCCCGGATCACACGGAACTTCTCCGTGCGCAACAGCAGGATGCCGCCATCCTGCTCGCACAGTTCACAGCCTGGTACCAAGGTGATGCTCATGACAGCTCTGGTTTGGGTTGATGTGGAACGCGCAGTGACTGGCAAGCCTCAGTCCGACTCAGCGGACGCCGCAGATCCGGCTTTGCCGGTCTGCCAGCGTCCGCCCCCTTGAGGGGGCGCGCGAAGCGCGTAGGGGGTGGGCTTTAAACCAGCACCCGCTCGATGCCGCCGTTGTTGGCCTTGGCCACGTACTCCGGCATCCAGTTTTCACCCAGGATCTGCTTGGCCATCTCGATGACGACATAGTCGGCTTCCAGCAGGCCGGTCTGGGCGTCATCCACATAGCGACTCAGACCTTGCAGGCAGGCCGGGCAGGACGTCAGGATCTTGGCGTTGTCCTTGGCACCGATCAGGCCTTGCTCGCGCAGTGCGGCTTCACCCTTGCGGATCTCCTCTTCCTTGCGGAAGCGCACTTGCGTGGAGATGTCCGGGCGGTTGACAGCCAGCGTGCCGGCCTCACCGCAGCAACGCTCCGACTTGATCACGCCATCGCCCAGCAAGGCCTTGACGGTCTTCATCGGATCCTGCTGCTTCATCGGGCTGTGGCAGGGGTCGTGGAAGAGGTAGCCGCCGGCCTTGGGCAGGGTGATGCCCTTTTCCAGCAGGTACTCGTGGATGTCGATGATGCGGCAGCCGGGGAAGATCTTGTCGAACTGGTAGCCCTGCAACTGGTCGTAGCAGGTGCCGCAGGACACAACCACCGTCTTGATGTCCAGGTAGTTCAGCGTGTTGGCCACGCGGTGGAAGAGCACCCGGTTGTCGGTGATCATCTTCTCGGCCACATCGAACTGGCCGGCACCGCGTTGCGGGTAGCCACAGCACAGGTAGCCCGGCGGCAACACGGTCTGCACGCCGGCATGCCACAGCATCGCCTGCGTGGCCAGGCCCACTTGCGAGAACAGACGCTCCGAACCACAGCCCGGGAAGTAGAAGACCGCTTCGGTGTCCGACGTGGTGGCCTTTGGGTTGCGGATGATGGGGACGTAGTCCTTGTCCTCGATGTCCAGCAAGGCGCGCGCGGTTTTCTTGGGCAGGCCGCCCGGCATCTTCTTGTTGATGAAGTGGATGACCTGTTCCTTGAGGGAGGCCTTGCCCACCGATGCCGGCGGGGCGCTGGTCTGCTTGCGTGCGGCCAGCTTCAGCACATCATTGCCCAGACGCTGCAGCGGCATCGCCACGTCCACCAAGGCGCTGCGGATCACCTTGATCGTCTGCGGGTTGTTGCTGTTGAGCATGGCCATGCCGGCCGCGCCCGCAGGGCGGAAGGACTTCTTGCCCAGCTTGGTCAGCAGGCTGCGCATGGCCATCGACACGTCGCCGAAGTCGATCTTGACCGGGCAGGGCGTCAGGCACTTGTGGCAGACCGTGCAGTGGTCGGCCACGTCCTCGAACTCTTCCCAGTGCTTGATCGACACGCCGCGGCGGGTCTGCTCTTCGTACAGGAAGGCCTCGACCAGCAGCGAGGTGGCCAGGATCTTGTTGCGCGGGCTGTAGAGCAGGTTGGCGCGCGGCACGTGGGTGGCGCACACCGGTTTGCACTTGCCGCAACGCAGGCAGTCCTTGACGGAGGTGGCGATGTCGCCAATGTCCGACTGCTGCATGATCAGCGATTCGTGACCCATCAGACCGAACGAGGGCGTGTAGGCCTCGGTCAGGTCGGCGGCGTGCACGTCGTCACCCAGGGCTTTCAAGGCGGCGCCACGCAGCAGCTTGCCCTTGTTGAAGCGGCCTTCCGGGTCCACCTTCTGCTTGTAGGCGGTGAAGTTGGCCATTTCCTCGTCGGTGAGGAATTCCAGCTTGGTGATGCCGATGCCGTGTTCACCCGAGATCACGCCGTCGAGCGAGCGGGCCAGCTTCATGATGCGGCCCACGGCTTCGTGCGCCGTTTGCAGCATCTCGTAGTTGTCGCTGTTGACGGGGATGTTGGTGTGCACGTTGCCGTCACCGGCGTGCATGTGCAGCGCCACCCACACGCGGCCACGCAGCACCTGCTTGTGGATGCGCTTGAGCTCGTCGAGGATGGGGCGCAGGGCGCCACCATTGAACTCGTGGGCCAGCACGTCGCGGATCTCGCGCTTCCAGCCAGCACGGATCGTCCAGGTCTGCAGCAGGTTGAAGACCGTGTCACAGGCTTCGGGCGTGTAGGTGCCGTTGCGGTGCTGCTGGTAGCCATGGGCCACCAGTTCTTCGTCTACTTCGGAGATCGGGGTGTCGATGTGCTCGTACAGGAAGGCCCAGCGGGCGCGCACCGTGGTGAGGTGGGCCTGCGCGGTGGCGATCTTCTCGGCCAGGGCTTCGGCGCTGGGCAACTCTTCCTCGTCTTCGACCTTGCCCATGAACGAGGCAATGTGCTGAGGACCGGTCTGGAAAAAGGCTTCTAGCGCATCGATCAGGGCCAGCTTGTTGCGCAGGCTCAGTTCGATGTTGATGCGCTCGATGCCCAAGGTGTACTCGCCCATGCGCGGCAGCGGAATCACCACGTCTTCGTTCACCTTGAAGGCGTTGGTGTGCTTGGCGATGGCGGCGGTGCGCTTGCGGTCGGCCCAGAACTTCTTGCGGGCCTCACCGCTGACGGCCACAAAGCCTTCGCCCGAACGGCCATTGGCCAGGCGGATGACTTCGCTGCTGGCGCGGGCCACGCGGTCTTCGTCGTCACCCACGATGTCGCCGATCAGCACCATCTTGGGCAGGGTGCCGCGCTTGCTCTTGGTGGCATAGCCCACGGCGCGCAGGTAGCGGTCGTCGAGGTGCTCCAGGCCGGCCAGGATGGCGCCGCCCGGTTGCTTCATCTCCTCGAACATGAAGTCCTTGATCTCGACGATCGAGGGCACGCCTTCCTTCGGGTTGCCAAAGAACTCCAGGCACACCGTGCGCACGTGCTTGGGCATGCGGTGAACAACCCAGCGGGCGCTGGTGATCAGGCCGTCACAGCCTTCCTTCTGGATGCCGGGCAGGCCGGCGAGGAACTTGTCGGTGACGTCCTTGCCCAGGCCTTCCTTGCGGAAGGTGCGGCCGGGGATGTCCAGGCGTTCGGTGCGGATCGGGGTCTTGCCGTCGGCTTCGAAGTAGCGCAACTCGAAGCTGGCGGTTTCCACGTCATGGATTTTGCCGAGGTTGTGGTTCAGGCGCACCACTTCCAGCCATTGCGCGTCGGGCGTGACCATGCGCCACGAGGCGAGGTTGTCCAGGGCGGTGCCCCAGAGCACGGCCTTCTTGCCGCCGGCGTTCATGGCGATGTTGCCGCCCACGCACGAGGCTTCTGCCGAGGTGGGGTCCACGGCGAACACAAAGCCCGCACGCTCGGCCGCATCGGCGACGCGCTGCGTGACCACACCGGCACCGGTCCAGACGGTGGCCACGGGCTGGTCCACGCCCGGCAGGTTCACCATCTCGACTTCGGTCATCTGTTCGAGCTTTTCGGTGTTGATCACCGCGCTCTTCCAGGTCAGCGGCACGGCGCCGCCGGTGTAGCCGGTTCCACCCCCACGCGGGATGATGGTCAGACCCAACTCGACGCAGCCCTTGACCAGGGCAGCCATCTCCTCTTCCGTGTCCGGGGTCAGGACGACGAAGGGATACTCGACACGCCAGTCGGTGGCGTCGGTCACGTGCGAGACGCGGCTCAGGCCATCGAACTTGATGTTGTCGTGGCGGGTGACCTTGCGCAGCACACGCTGGGCACGTTCACGCAATTCGCCCATCTGCTCGAAAGCGCGGGCAAAGCGGTCTACAGCGGTACGGGCCATGCCCAGCACCTCACCCACCAGGGCGTCGCGGGCGCTGTCGTTGCTGGGGGTGCGACGCTTGTCGACCTCGCCCAGGCGATGGTGCAGGGCCTCGATCAGCTGGCCGCGGCGCTTGGGGTTGTCCAGCAGGTCGTCTTGCAGATAGGGGTTGCGCTGCACGACCCAGATGTCGCCCAGCACTTCGTACAGCATCCGGGCAGAGCGGCCCGTCATGCGCTCGGTGCGCAACTGGCTCAGCGCGTCCCAGGCACGTTGGCCAAGCAGGCGCTGGACGATCTCGCGGTCCGAGAACGAGGTGTAGTTATAGGGGATCTCGCGCAGGCGTGGCTGGCCGTCCGTGTGGGCGTCGGCAGCCTGGGCAATCATGTGGGTCAACTCGGTGGGTGCGTTCATGAGGGCGCCAGACGCGAAGGGCCGGATTTCAGAAATGCGCAAGGCACCTGGGGGCGATGGATCACTCCCAGGCGCTGCTGTGGGGGTGGTTTTCGCGCCTGAGGTGAGATGGTAACGCAGCAGGTCATGCCCTTAGTCAGAAAAGGGCGCTTAGTCCGGCCTTATGGCAGCGTTTGGGTGCGTTTGAAGTCGTTATGCTGACAACACTGACACCTCGATGACCTTTTGCCGAGCCTCCCTATGCACGCTGCCGCTCCGAATGCCGCCTGGCCTTATCCCTGCTGGATTGCCCACCGAGGTGCGGGGGAGCTGGCGCCAGAGAACACGATGGCAGCCTTCCGCTTGGGCGCCGAGCATGGGTTTGCCATGTTCGAGTGCGACGTGAAGTTGAGTGCCGACGGCGAGCCGTTCTTGCTGCACGATACCGAGCTGGATCGCACGACCAATGGGCGGGGCGAGGCGGGGTTGCAAACTTGGGATGCGCTGTCACGCTTGGACGCAGGCAGCTGGCATGGCCGCCCGTATGCGGGGGAGCCACTGCTGCGCCTGGAGTCGCTGGCCCGTTGGCTGCAGGCCTTGGGCATGATGGTCAATTTGGAGATCAAGCCCAGCCCCGGTGACGAAGTGCGCACAGGGCGGGTGGTGGCGCAGCATGTCGCGCGATTGTGGTCGCAAGCCGACGTCAAGCCGCTGCTGAGTTCTTTCAGCACCGCGGCCTTGGAGGCGGCCCGTCAGACGCAGCCGGACCTGCCGCGCGCCTTGCTGCTCGACGAGTGGGTGGATGGGGGTGTCGGCACTGCCGTGCGACTCGGGTGTGTGGCCGTGGTCGTGAACCATGCCCATCTGAACGCCGAGCGCATCGCGGCCATCCATGCTGAGGGCATGAAGGCCTTGAGTTACACCGTCAATCAGGCATCACGCGCCAGTGCCTTGTGGCGTGCTGGCCTGGATGGCCTCATCACCGATCGGGTGGATGTGTTTGAACCCCAGGCTCGCCTCGGGGCCAACCCGGCCCGGCTGATGGTGGAGGCCGAGGCCTTGATGGCCTGACCGATCGGGCCTGCGTGCCAAGGCCTGGCCCGCCCCTGGCCTCACTCCTGCGCCAAGGCCTTCAGCAGCTTGTCGTGGATCCCGCCGAAGCCGCCATTGCTCATACAAAGGATCTGATCGCCCGGCTGCGCGGCCTTGACGACCTTGCTCACCAGCGTGTCGATGTTGTCCGACACGACGGCACGCTCACCCATCTCCAGCAAGGCTTCTGAAGCATCCCACCCCAGCCCACCACTGTGACAGAAGGCCAGATCGGCCTCTTCCAGGGACCAGGGCAGCTGAGCCTTCATGGTGCCCAGCTTCATGGTGTTGGAGCGGGGTTCGAACACGGCCAGAATCCGGCTGTCCGGCCCCACTTTGCGGCGCAGGCCGTCCACGGTGGTGCGGATGGCGGTCGGGTGATGCGCGAAGTCGTCGTACACCGTGACGCCGCGTACTTTGCCTTTCAACTCCAAGCGACGCTTCACATTGGCGAACTGCCCCAGAGCCTCGCAGGCCTGCTGTGGCGTCACGCCCACATGCTCGGCCGCAGCAATGGCGGCCAGGGCATTGAGCTGGTTGTGTTCACCCAACAGCTCCCACTCCACTCGGCCCACCAGCACGCCGGCTTTCAGCACATCGAAGGCGTGAGGCTCGCCGCGGGCACGGAAACCGGGCGCGTCACGCCGCTCGCCAAAGCGCACCACGTCGCTCCAGCAACCGCGCTCCAGCACGCGGCTCAAAGCCTCCTCGCGCGCATTGACTACCAGACGGCCGCTGGCCGGCACGGTGCGCACCAAATGGTGGAACTGTGTTTCGATGGCGGCCAGGTCGGCAAAGATGTCGGCGTGGTCAAACTCAAGGTTGTTGAGGATGGCCGTGCGTGGGCGGTAGTGCACGAACTTGCTGCGCTTGTCGAAGAAGGCCGTGTCGTATTCGTCGGCCTCGATCACAAACGGGTGACCTGTGGCCGGACGGCTGGCCGCGTCGGTGTTGCCCAGTCGTGCCGACACCCCAAAGTTCTGTGGCACGCCGCCCACCAGGAAGCCCGGCTGCTGACCGGCAAACTCCAGGATCCAGGTCAGCATGGATGTCGTCGTGGTCTTACCGTGCGTGCCCGCCACCGCCAGCACATGGCGGCCCTGCAGCACGTTTTCGCTCAACCACTGCGGTCCGCTCGTGTAGGGCAGGCCAGCATCCAGAATGGCTTCCATCAGCGGGTTGCCACGCGAGACCACGTTGCCGATCACGAACAGATCGGGCTGAAGCGACAGCTGCTCCACCCCATAGCCTTCGATCAGGTCGATGCCCAGCGCGCGGAGCTGATCGCTCATCGGCGGATAGACGCCGGCATCGCAGCCGGTGACACGGTGGCCCGCCTCGCGGGCGAGCGCAGCCACGCCACCCATGAAGGTGCCGCAGATGCCAAGAATGTGGATGTGCATGGAAACGTCAGAGTTGGCGGAACGCCTCGGCAGCCGCAGCCACCGTGTCGGCAATGTCCTGTTCCGTGTGGGCCGCGCTCACAAAGCCGGCTTCGTACATGGCGGGGGCGAAGTACACCCCACGGTCGAGCATCAGGTGATAGAAGCGGTTGAAGCGCTCACTGCCCTTGGCCATGACCTGTTGGTAGTTCTGCGGCAGCGTGTCGGCAAAGAAGAAGCCGAACATGCCACCCTGGCAATCGGTGACCAGGGGGATGCCGGCTTGCGCCGCTGCCTGGGCCATCCCGTCCATCAGGCTGCGGGTGCGGGCCGACAAGGCTTCGAAAAAGCCTTCGCGCTGGATCAGCTTGAGCGTGGTCAGGCCGCAGGCTGTGGCCACCGGGTTGCCCGACAGCGTGCCGGCCTGATAGACCGGCCCCAGGGGGGCCAGCTTGGACATGATCTCGCGCGAGGAGGCGAAGGCAGCGAGTGGCATGCCGCCACCAATGACCTTGCCGAACACACTCATGTCGGGCTGGAAGCCCGGGATCTCGCGTGCGTAGATGCTCTGGGCGCTGCCCAAGGCTACGCGGAAGCCGCTCATCACCTCGTCGAACACCAGCAAGGCGCCATGCTGACTGCACAGCTCACGGATGCGCTTCATGAACGGTACGCTGGCGCGCACGAAGTTCATGTTGCCGGCAATCGGTTCAATCATCACGCAGGCGATCTCGTCTCCTTGCGTGGCGAACGCCTCTTCAATCTGCGCGATGTTGTTGTACTCCAGCACCAGGGTGTGCTGCACCACCTCAGGTGGCACGCCTGCGCTGGTGGGGTGTCCAAAGGTGGCCAATCCCGAGCCAGCCTTGACCAGCAGCGCATCGGCGTGGCCGTGATAGCAGCCTTCGAACTTGATCAACTTGCTGCGACCGGTGTAGCCACGCGCCAAACGGATCGCACTCATGCCGGCTTCGGTGCCCGAGCTCACCAAACGAACCTGCTCGGCGCTCGGCGCCAGCTTGAGAATCTCTTCGGCCAACTCGATTTCGCGCTCGGTCGGAGCCCCAAACGAGAACCCATCCAGCGCCGCCTTCTGCACGGCTTCCAGCACTTCCGGGTGGCCGTGACCCAGGATCATCGGTCCCCATGACCCGATGTAATCGATATATCGGGAGCCTTCGGCATCCCACATGTACGCGCCTGCGGCGCGAGCAATGAAGCGGGGGGTGCCGCCCACGGCGCGAAAAGCGCGTACGGGCGAGTTGACACCACCGGGAATGACGCGCTGAGCGCGTTCGAACAGGGAGACGTTAGTGGACATTGCGTGAATGCAGAGGTGGGACGGTGTCGTCGAGCAGGTCGACGGACTCTTCGGGCGCGGGGCCTTCGGGTGGCTCTTCACCGGGAGGCAGGGCCCAGAAGAAGCGGTCAGGGATGACGCCACCCATGCCGGGGCGGAAGCCGGCATCCAATGCCTGATCCAGAAAACTCAAAGCCTCCGCGGCAGCGACATCCAGCGCGGTCCCGCTGGAGAGGATCGCAGCCAGTGCCGCCGACAGCGTGTCACCAGCGCCAACAAAACTGGCTTCGAAACGTTCAAAACGCTCACCGCACATGGCCCCTTGGGGCGATGCCAGGACGTTGTCAATGAACTGGTCGGGCAATTGCACGCCCGTCACCAGCACATAGTCGGTGCCGTTCTCGGCCGCGGCCACCGCCAACTCACGCGCCGACGGCGGACGTTCAGCGTCCCATTCCGGCAACAGGAAGTCAGTCAGGGTGCTGTGGCTCCCGACCAACACCATCGTGGCTGGCAGGATCAGCTCCCGGAAGGCATCAAGGTAGGCCATCTGCGCATCGTCATCCATCCACGACAAGTTGGGCAGATACGACACCAATGGCACATCGGTGTAGTCGGAAAGGATCTCGGCCACGGCGCTCACGCCCTCGGCGCTGCCCAGGAAACCCACCTTCCACGAGGCGATGGTGGCATCCTCCAGCACGGAGCGCGCCTGGTCCACCACGGCCTCAGAGTCGAGTTCGTGGGCTTCGAAGATCTCCGCGGTGTCGCGTACCAGGATGCTGGTGACCACGGGTAGGGCATGGGCTCCCATCGCAGCGATCGTCGCGATATCAGCCCCGATTCCAGACGCACCGGTGGGGTCGCTGGCGTTGAAACTGAGGACACAAGCCGGTGCCCCGGCATCTTGCTCTTCGGCCGCCAGTGTGGGATCTTGTCCGATAAGTTGAGAATTCATGGCGGTTTTATCGAAAGATAAGGTCTACTTGCCCACAAACCCTTGGATTTGCGCGAAAGACCGATGGCTACAATCAGTCCATTGTATTCAAGCTGGTTTAAGTCGACGTGAACGAATTTCGTACCTGGATGTGCCTGATCTGCGGCTGGATTTACGATGAAGCGGCAGGCTTGCCCGAAGAAGGCATCCCGGCAGGTACCCGCTGGGAAGATGTGCCCATGAACTGGGTCTGCCCGGAGTGCGGTGCGCGCAAGGACGACTTCGAGATGGTGCAGGTTTGATCCGAAGTGTTTGAGCGTGCTGTAATGGTTCGGGAGAAGCCCGGTCTGGGACACAGTTTGGAGGAACGCTTTCGTGCCTGAAGTTGACAGCCCCGAAATTCGGGGACCCAAGAAGATTCTCGTCATTGATGACAGCAACACCATTCGGCGCAGCGCCGAGATCTTCCTCAAGCAAGGGGGATATGAGGTGGTCTTGGCCGAAGATGGTTTTGATGCTTTGTCCAAAGTCAATGACCATGCACCAGATGTTATTTTTTGTGACATCCTGATGCCGCGCCTTGATGGCTACCAGACTTGCGCCATCATCAAGCGCAACCCGAAATTCACCAACACGCCCGTCATCATGCTGTCCTCCAAGGATGGTCTCTTCGACAAGGCGCGTGGCCGCATGGTGGGTTCACAGGATTACCTGACCAAACCTTTTACCAAGGACCAACTCTTGCAAGCGGTTGCCCAGTACGGCGGCTGAAGGCCTGAGACGGTTTGCTCACCGATCACTGCCAGGGATGAATGTTGATCACGCGAGAGTGTCTGCACCAAGTTGGCGCTCCCGCATGAAGAAGGTTGGATATGCCGATTCAAAAAATACTGCTTGTTGATGATTCCAAGACCGAACTGCATGTGCTGTCGGAACTTCTGACCAAGAACGGTTATGCCGTGCGCACAGCCGAAAACGGCGAGGAGGCCATGCGCCGCCTGCAGGAAGAGAAACCCGACCTGATCCTGATGGACGTGGTCATGCCTGGCCAGAACGGCTTTCAGCTCACCCGTGCGATCACCCGTGATCCGCAGTTTGCCAACGTGCCGGTGATCATGTGCACCAGCAAGAACCAGGAAACCGACCGGGTCTGGGGTATGCGCCAGGGGGCCAGCGATTACGTCGTCAAGCCGGTGAATCCGGAAGAGTTGCTCCGCAAGATCAAGGCATTCGGCTGAGATCGGGGGCGCACAGATGGCCAACAAAGAAGCACTCCGGGCTCTGCAACAGCGTCTGGCGGAGCGTTTGCAGACCGTGCGGGAGCATGCGCCAGCCCGAAACTGGCTGGCGGTTGAGATTGCCGGCCACGGTTTTCTGATGCCGCTGGAGCAGGCTGGCGAGATTTTCCCGCTGTCGCCTGCGCAGCATGTGCCGCACAGTCAGCCCTGGTTCCTGGGCGTTGCCAATCTGCGCGGTCAACTGCACGGCGTGGTCGACACGGCCATCTTTTTGGGGCTTTCCGATCGTGCCGGGCGCAACTTGGCCGACGTCGGGGTGCGTGATGCAGGACGTTTGGTGGCCCTCAACACCGCCCTGCAACTCAATGTGGCGTTGCTGATTGACCGCTTGCTGGGTTTGCGTAACGCCAGCATGTTGAAGCCGGCCGCCAGGGAGGCGTCCGAAGGCAAACCTCACTTCATCGGCCAGGCCATGGTCGATGATCAGGGGCGAGTCTGGTACGAGCTGGATTTGGCCGCCCTGTCGGCCGACGAGGCATTTTTGAAGATCGATGTCTGACGGTGTCACCCGTCGAGCGCTGTATACATCTGACCGTTTGGAGCACAAGAACATGAGTTTCCTCAGTCGTATCAAGGAAATGGGCAAAACCAAGGGCGACGACGAAATCCCCTCGGAAGCCTTGAGCACGGAAGGCATGGTCTCGGCGTCGGGTGCTCAGGTGGTGGACACCGAAGCAGGCGCGTCGACAATCCAGCCAGGCAGCAACGAGGCCATCATTTCCGAGTCGGCGCCGTCCGAGTTCCCAGCCGACTATCAGCGCCCCAGCGATGACATTTCGGAAGCCAGTCTGATGGAGCCGCGTTCTGGCTTGCCACTGGTCGGGCACCTCAAGCTTGATCGGCAACAGCGTGTTCTGGGTATTGGCTTGGCCGTTGGCGTGCTGGGTCTGGTGCTCAGTGCTTTCCTCTCGGTGAACTCGGCTGACCGTCGCGCAGGGCAGTCTGCCGCCACCGGTCAGGCGCTGATGCAATCGCAGCGTTTGGCGAAATCGGTGTCGCAGGCCTTGATCGGTCGCGCGCAGGCGTTCGACGAAGTGAGCGAGAGCTCCAAGGTGCTGGCCAGCAACGTGCGCGGTTTGGCTGCCGGCGATGATGAACTGGATCTGAAGGCCGTACCTGGCAGCGTTCAGGAAACCCTGGCACCGCTGCTGCCGCTGGTGGATGGCGCCGAGAAGAACGCCAAGTTCGTGTTGGGTCAGAAGCAAACCCTGATTCAGGTGAGCCAGGCTTTGCGCGAGGTGAACACCCAGTCTTCCGAGTTGTTGGACTTGGCCGAAAGCATCACGCTCACTCGCATTGAGTCCGGTACGCTGACGGCGGGTGAAGCCTCGGCGCTGAGCCAGTTGGTCATGCTGACGCAGCGGATCGGTAAGTCCGCCAACGAATTCCTGACGGTGGAAGGCGTGTCGACCGAGGCTGTGTTCCTGCTGGGCAAGGACTTGAACGCCTTCCAGGAAATCGCAGAAGGTCTGCTCAAGGGCAATGCTGAACTGAAGCTGTCGCCGGCCAAAAACCCTGAAGTGCGTGAACAGCTGGAAGCCTTGCTGAAGATCTTCGAAGGCACTCGCACCCAGGCGTCTTACATCCTCGGCTCGCTGCAAGGTCTGGTGGCCGCTCGCGATGCTCAGGTCCACATCATTGATGACAGTGAACCGCTGCGCAAAGGCTTGGAGCAGGTTCAGCAGCGCTTGTCGCAAGGCGCTGGTATTGGCGGTTTCAACATCGTCCTGATTCTGGCTTTCCTGCTGTTGTCCGCCGCTTCGGCCTATGGTCTGCTGCGCGTGTTCGTGACCGACAACCGTCACCGCGCTCAGATTGCTGAATATCAGCGCCAGGAAGCTGAGCGTCAGGAGCGTGAGGCCAAGCGCGTGAACGACGCCAACCAGGCGGCCATTCTGCGACTGATGAACGAACTGCAACTTGTTGCTGAAGGGGACTTGACGCAGCAAGCAACCGTGACCGAGGACATCACCGGCGCCATTGCCGACTCGGTGAACTTCACGGTGGAAGAGCTGCGTACCCTGGTGGCCCAGGTGCAAGGCACGGTGCAACGGGTGACCGAAACCACTGGTCAGGTGGAAGCCACCTCGACCGAACTGCTGGCTGCCTCCGACGAGCAGCTGCGAGAAATTCGCGAAACCGGTGAGTCGGTGCTGCACATGGCAGGTCGAATCAACGAAGTGTCTGCACAAGCTCAGCAGTCTGCTGAAGTGGCCCGCCAATCGCTGTCTGCCGCTGACTCTGGTCTGCAGGCCGTACAGAACGCCATCGGCGGTATGAACACCATCCGCGAACAGATCCAGGACACCTCCAAGCGCATCAAGCGACTGGGCGAATCGTCACAGGAAATCGGTGAAATCACCGAGCTGATCTCGGACATTACCGAACAAACCAACGTGCTGGCTTTGAACGCGGCCATCCAGGCTGCGTCTGCTGGTGAAGCCGGTCGCGGCTTCTCTGTGGTGGCCGAGGAAGTGCAACGTCTGGCTGAACGCTCCGCTGACGCGACCCGTGAAATTGCCGCGCTGGTGCGCACCATTCAGACCGACACCCAGGATGCCGTGGCCGCTATGGAACGCTCCACGCAGGGGGTGGTGGAAGGAGCCCGACTCTCCGACGCCGCCGGCTCGGCACTGGGTGACATCGACCGCGTGTCACGTCGTTTGGCAGAACTGATTGAACAGATCTCCGAGCAGGCCTTGAAGGAAGCCGAATCCGCGAACGTGGTGGTTGCCAACATCCAGCACATTTTCGCGGTGACCGAGCAGACCGGCGAGGGTACCCGCTCCACCACACAACTGGTGCGCGAGTTGTCTCGGACCGCCAACGAACTTCAGCAATCCGTGTCTCGATTCAAGATTGCCTCCTGAGCTGGATGATTCATGGACAGCCTGCAACAAGACGCCTCCCTGCCTTCGGATGACCTCAGCGCCCTGGCTTGGGTGCATGAGGAGTTGCGCAAGTCGCTGGACCTCGCGCACAAGGCCTTGCATCGGTGCCTGAAAGACGCCACGGCCGTGGGCGTGTCCGACATGGACGCGCTGGACCCGGCCGTCCTGCGTACCGCCCGGCAACAGATCCACCAAGGTGTGGGTGCGCTGGAGCTCGCGGGTTTGCCTGCCGGTGCGACCGTGCTGCGGGCCAGTGAGGCGGTGGTGCAGAAGTTGGTCAGTCGCCCGCAGTTGATCGACGAAGACGTGGTGCGCGAGATTGAGCGCGCCTCGTTTGCACTGCTCGACTACATCGCGCGCCGACTGGCGGGTAAGTCTGTGTCGGCCATGGCGATGTTTCCGCAGTACGAGGCCCTGGTGGCACGTGCGGGTGGTGGCATGGCACGTCCGACGGATCTGTGGAATCAGGATTGGCCCACTTTGTCGCTTGAAGCGCCCCTGGCCCCGCCAGAGGGTGTGACGCCCCGTGCGCCCGATGCGGCCACGGTGGAAGATTTCGAGATGGGCATTCTCAAGCTGATGCGTCGCAATCAGCCCGATGACGCGGTGGCGTTGGCGGATCTGTGCGCGTCGCTTGCCAGCGATGCCTCGCAGCGCCACGCGTCGCGTGAGTCGGCGACTTGGATGCTGGCCAGTGGCTTCCTGGAGGCGCTGGCGGGCAAGTACGTGCCGCTGAGCGTGCATGCCAAGCGCGTGCTGTCTTCCTTGTTGAGTCAACTGCGCGTGCTGACCAAAGGACAGGACGTGCCTTCCGATCGCTTGGCCAGCGAGTTGCTGTTCTTTTGTGCGCAGGCGGGTGACGTGCCGGCCACCGAACGCTCGGTGCTGGCGCGTGTGCGCCGGACGTTTGGCTTGGCCAGACATCAGCCGGTCAACCTGTCTGCATCCAGCCTTGGACGCTTTGACCCAGCCTGGGTCACGCAGGCCTTGAAGCGGGTGGCCGGAGCCAAGGACGGTTGGTCGGCCGTCGCGGGTGGTGAGTTGCTGCGTTTGGGGGGCCTCAACGAGCAATTTGCACTGGTGTGTGACTCCTTGCGTCGTCTGTTCACGCAAGGAGATGTGTTGGCTTCGGCACTGGCCGAGGCCGCGCAGCAAACTGTGGCCAAGGCATCTGCCCCCGAGCCGAGCTTGGCGATGGAAGTGGCCACCAGCCTCCTGTACATGGAGGCCAGCCTCGAAGATGGCGAGTTTGACCAGCCTGAGCAGCAGCCACGGTTGCAGCGACTGGCCGAGCGGATCCAGGCCGTGGGACAAGGGCAGCCTGCCCAGCCTCTGGAAGTGTGGATGGAGGACCTGTACCGTCGCGTCTCCGACCGTCACACCATCGGCTCTGTGGTGCAGGAGTTGCGCACCACCCTGACCGATGCAGAAAAGCACATCGACCAGTTCTTCCGCGACCCGCAGGACCGCACACCGTTGGCGAGTGTACCCACCATCTTGCAGTCCATGCGGGGTGTGCTGGCCGTGTTGGGTCTGGACCTCGCCGCACAGGCCAGCGTGCGCATGCGCGATGATGTCGATCACCTCTTGCTGGAAAGCACCGATCTGGACGACGCCGCACAGCGTGGCGTCTTTGATCGCCTCGCCACCAACTTGGGGGCCTTGGGTTTCCTGATCGACATGATGGGTGTTCAACCCCAGTTGGCGAAGTCGCTCTTCAAGTTCGACTCGGAGACAGGGGTGCTTTCGCCCTTGATGGGACGTGAGAAGAAGTCTCTGCCCCAGACCGACGATCCGGTTGAGGCCGTGGCGCAGCATGTGCAACAGGTTCAGCAGGAAGAGGCTTTGGCTGTGGCCGATGAGGTCGTTCAGAGCCTGGAGCGCAGCGATGTGCCGCTGAGCGAAGTCTCCGATCAGCTCAACCGCTTGGCCGAGACGCGTCACGTGCAGGAGCAGCGCGAGCTCGCGGACAACCTCGCGGCGGCTCAGGCCGCCTTGGCGACGGCACAGACCTCGGACGACGAGGCATCGGTGGCGGCAGCACGTGAGCAACTCGCCCACGTTTTGTCGGACCTGACCCGCGCCGAGGAGCCCGAGCCCGAAGAGAAACCAGTGGCGCCCGCGCCGCTCCTCGCACCGACTGTGGCTGCGGCACCCGCTGAGACCGGCCTGGAGGAAGACGACGAAATGCGCGAGATCTTCCTGGAGGAAGCTCGCGAGGTGATCGAGACAGCACAGGCCAGCTTGGCGCATCTGGCGCAACAGCCGGGCGATCTCGAATCCCTGACTTCGGTTCGCCGTGCTTTCCACACGCTCAAGGGCAGTTCACGCATGGTGGGTTTGACCCAGTATGGTGAGGCCGCTTGGGCATGTGAGCAGTTGTACAACGCTTGGCTGGCCACGCAGGAGCCCGCCAGCCCGGATCTCCTGGGTGTCAGCAACGAGGTTCTGACGCACTTCTCTGCGTGGACCGACGCGATCGCTGAGGGGCAGGCGTCTGACTGGCGTCATGAGCCTGTGACTGCGGTGGCCGAAGCGCTGCGCCTGCACGGTCAGCGCCTCAGCTTGGATGAGGCGCGCACGCCTGCGGCGACACCAGAGCAGGAGCCTGCCTTGGCCTTGGATCTGCCAGTGCAGTCCGACGAGGTGGTTCTGCCGGATGTGGTGGTGGCCGAGGTGTCGCCGCCAGCAGTCGAGGCCATCGATTCCTTCGAGCTCGATCTGTCGGCCGATGACCTGGGTGTGGCCGAGACGGCGGCAGTCCTGGACCTGACAACACAAGGTGACGAGGTCGAGGTGCGTGACGAGGTCGCTCCGGATGACTCGGATGCCGCCGGTGCGTCCGACGTTGCCTTGCCTGTGGTCAACATTGCCGATTTCGGCATCGAGTTGGATCTGTCTGCGCCCGACGTCGAACCTCCTCTGGTGTTGGATGAGACCGTGGCCGCCGCCGACAGCACGTCGCTGGACGTTTCGGTTGACGAGGAGCAGCCGCTGAGCGTGCACATCCTCGAACCCAAGCATGTCGTGCAGTTGGAGGACGACGATCCCACGGTCTCCGGTGACCTGTACGAAACCCCGGCCAGCGATCTGGCCGACGCATCTGAGGAACTCGCTTTGTCGGCCTCCGACGAGACCCAGGTGGAGGCGGTGTCTCTGCCAGACCTCGTGGTAGACGACCAGGCGGTGGTTGAGCCCGACAGACTCGCACTGCCGGTGTTGTCGGCAGAGTTCACCGACGATGAGCCTGTCGTGCTGGAAAGCTCTGACGCCGATGCCTTGCTGGATCTCCCGCTTGAGGCTGTGGGCGAGTCGGTTGACTTCCCCGAGTTGGCCGATCAGTCCGTGATCGAGGATGCGGCAACGGAGGTACTGGAAGTCGCTGCGTCGCCTGAACCCACACCGGTCACAGAGACTGGCGACGAACAGTACAAGATGGTGGGCGATCTCCGCATCGGCATCCCACTGTTCAACATCTATCTCAACGAGGCTGACGAGCAGTCGCGTCGTCTGAGCACCGCGCTGAACGAGTGGGCGATCGAGATCCAGCATCCCGTGAGCGACGAGGTCATTGCCTTGGCGCACTCGTTGGCGGGCAACTCTGGCACGGTGGGCTACACCGAGCTGTCGAAGCTGGCGCGTCTGCTGGAACACGCGCTCATGCGCTCGCAGGCCCTCGGCGTGGGTGAAGTCGACGCGGCTTTCCTGTTCAATGAGGCCGCCGACGAAATTCGAGGTCTTTTGCATCAGTTCGCTGCCGGCTTCCTCAAGTCGCCAGACAGCGAACTCATGGCCCGTCTCGAAGACTATGAGCATGAAGCCTCACGTCGCTTCGAAGCGCGCAGCCTGGTTGCCGATCAGGAGCCTGCCGAATCCGAGTTGGGTGACCTGCCCTTGCTCAGCGAAGATGGGCACGAGTCGGCGCCAGACCTCGTACTGGATGCCGCCCCCGAAATCGCGGTCTCTGGTGTGGACGCCGACATCGATTTGACGGTGGTGCAGGATGTGGCGCCCTTGGGTGTCGCCGAGTTCAAGGCTTTCGACGAGCTCCCGGCACAGGCTGTCTCTGCGCCAGGTGGGGTTCGCGCGCCTGCCGTTGTCTGGGACGACGGCGAAGCCATCGACGCCGTCGACAGTGTGGACGTGGACCTGTTCCCGATCTTCGAGGAGGAGGCGCTGGAGTTGTTGCCGCAGTTGGGTGCCCAGGTGCGCGACTGGCTTGCGACGCCGGACAACCCGGCAGCTGGCACGGCTTGCATGCGCACGCTGCACACCTTCAAGGGCGGTGCACGTCTGGCGGGGGCCATGCGATTGGGTGAGCTGGCTCACCGCCTGGAAAGCGCCATCGAGCATCTGGTGGCTGCTGAGACCGTGACGCACGATGACGTGGCGCCGTTGGAAGCGCGCGTCGACCGTTTGCTGGAAGTGTTCGAGGCGCTCCGTCAGCAAGACGCACAGAGCTACGAGGCTCAGGTGGCGCATGCCGAGCAGGCCGCAGAAGCCGAGCAGCAAGCCGATCCGGTCTTGGACGGCGCTGTCGAGGTGAGCAACGATGCCATGCAGGACGCGTGGCCCTCGCCCGCCTTGGAGAGTGTCCCTGATGCCATGGCGGACGAAGGGGCGCAGACCTCGTCTGTGGGCGCCGAGTCACCCAAGCGCGGGGTGGGGCGCGAGGCAGCCGAGTTGCAACTCACGCCCGTCGATTGGGCCGCTTTGCAGGGCAAGGCCTGGCAGGGATCGCAGCGCGTCGTGCGCGAAGCGCAGCAAGGTGCTTCGCAGGCGGCGGTGCGGGTGCGCCCTCAGTTGCTGGACCGCCTGGTGAACCATGCGGGTGAGGTGTCCATCACGCGCACACGACTGTCGTCGCAAGTGGGGCAGATCCGCAACTCGCTCAACGACCTGACTGACAACCTGGAGCGTCTGCGACAGCAGTTGCGTGACATCGAATTGCAGGCCGACACGCAAATGTCGACCCGCATGGAAGCTGCACGCGCCGCCAGCCAGGAATTTGATCCGCTGGAGTTCGATCGCTACACCCGCTTCCAGGAGTTGACCCGCATGATGGCCGAGTCGGTGAACGACGTGGCCACGGTGCAGCGGACTTTGCAGCGCAGTTTAGAAACCGCTGAAGACCAGTTGGCTGTTCAGGCTCGTTTGACGCGAGACTTGCAGGACGATCTGCTGCGTACCCGCATGGTGGAGTTCGAAGGTTTGTCCGACCGCCTCTATCGTGTCGTGCGTCAGGCCGCCAAGGAAACGGGCAAGCAGGTGCGCCTCGACATCGTGGGCGGCGCCACCGAAGTGGACCGCGGGGTGCTTGAGCGCCTGACCGGCGCTTTCGAGCACCTGCTGCGCAATTGCATCTCTCACGGCATCGAGATGCCGGACGTGCGGGTTGCTGCCGGCAAGGAGCCTTCGGGCCTTGTGACGGTGGCCTTGCGCCAGGAGGGCAACGAAGTCGCCATCGAGTTCCGTGACGACGGTGCGGGCCTGAACCTCACAGGCATCCGCCAGCGCGCCGTGTCGATGGGTTTGTTGCAAGAGGGGCAGGCTGTCAGCGATGCCGAGTTGGCGCAGTTCATCTTCATGCCAGGCTTCTCGACTTTCGACAAAGTCACCGAACTGGCCGGGCGTGGCATCGGCATGGACGTGGTCCGTTCCGAGATCAACGCCATGGGTGGGCGCATCGAAACAGCGACCAGCGCAGGACGAGGCACCAGCTTCACGCTGATCGTGCCTTTGACGACGGCGGTGACGCAAGTGGTGATGCTGCGCTGTGGCGCGCACACGGTGGCCGTGCCGACCCACTTGATCGAGATCGTGCGGCGCGCCAAGCCGGAAGAGGTTGAGCACGCTTACCAGCAAGGCAGCTACGTCTATGGTGAGCACGCCTTGCCTTTTTACTGGCTGGGTGCCTTGCTCGACTTCAGCCCGCGCAGTCATGAAGGTGGGCGAACCCTGCCTTTGGTGATCATCCGCTCGGCGCAGCAGCGTGTTGCACTGCACGTGGATGAAGTGCTGGGCAACCAGGAAGTGGTGGTCAAGAACCTGGGTGTCCAGATGTCGCGCATGCCGGGTCTGGCTGGCATGACCTTGCTGGCTTCAGGTGCGGTGTCGCTGATCTACAACCCGGTGGCGCTGGCGACCGTGTATGGCAACCATGCCCAGGCCTTGACCTCGCACGCGATGGCGGCCGACAGCGCAGCCCATGACGGCTGGCTGCAGTCTGGCGCACCGGCTGATGTCGTGGAAGAGGTGCCTGATGAGGCACTGGCACCTCTGGTGCTGGTGGTCGACGATTCGCTCACCGTGCGTCGTGTGACCCAGCGTCTGTTGGCGCGCGAAGGCTACCGTGTGACCTTGGCCAAGGATGGTCTGGAAGCCTTGGAAGCACTGGCGCAGGAGCGGCCGGCAGTGGTCTTGTCTGACATTGAAATGCCGCGCATGGATGGCTTTGACCTGGTGCGCAATATCCGTGCTGATGAGAAGATGGCAGACATGCCTGTCATCATGATCACTTCACGCATTGCGCAGAAGCACCGCGACTATGCGCAAGAGTTGGGTGTGAACCACTACCTCGGCAAGCCGTACGGTGAAGAAGAGTTGCTGGAACTGGTGGGTCGCTACGCGGCACATCCGGAATTGGCCTGAGCACGCTGTCACATTGTCCCCACCGCATGGAATCTCACATCGAAGCCCCTGCCCAGGTAGATGACCACATCTCCCACCTCGCTGCGCTCACGGCCCAGCGAGATCGGGACATGCTGGATGTGTCCCTGGCACAAGGGGTGTTGGAACTGTTGCCAGCGGCCAGCGTAGGGGTATACCGTCTGGTGGGGCCAGACGAGGACTCTCAGCGTTGGCTGTGCTGCGGCTTGGCACGACGCGGTGAATTGACGGTCAGTGATCCGCCGTGGGTGGATCTGGATTCATTGCCATCCGTCACAGCCTACCCCTTGCGACAGTTGGTGCTGGACTCCCGTTTGCTGGAGCAAGCGGAGCTCCCCACGGCCAGCCTCATTGACCCGACACAGCGTTTTGTCACGGTCCTGCCTTTGATGGTCGAGTTGGGGTTGCCTGGTGTGCTGGAGGTGATGTCGGACAAGCCTTTGGCCATGGAGGCCCTCAAGCCCATCCAGACCTTGCTGAAGGTGTTTGCCAACTTCCAGAACCTGTTGGAGTCGAGTCAGCGCGATTCGCTCACAGGACTGCTGAACCGGCAGACGTTCGATGCCACCTTCCTCAAGGCGTCGATGCCGACACAGCACGATCCGGGCATTTCCATCGAGCGGCGGACCTCGCCTGCCACCGGCTATTGGCTGGGTGTGGTGGACATCGACCTTTTCAAGCTGGTCAATGACCGGTTTGGCCACTTGATTGGCGACGAGGTGCTGGTGTTGGTGGCGCGCATCATGCGCCAATCGTTCCGACACTACGATCGCCTCTACCGCTTTGGTGGCGAAGAGTTTGTGGTGTTGCTGCGCGGCGGTACGGAAGAAGATGCCATGCAGGCGTTTGAGCGTTTCCGGCGCAATGTGGAAACCTATGTCTTTCCGCAGGTCAACAAGGTCACCATCAGTCTCGGTTTCACCGAGGTGATGCACAACGACACGCCCAGTGTGGCGTTCTCGCGGGCCGATCAAGGGGTGTACCAAGCCAAGCACCAGGGGCGTAATCAGGTCTTGTGTTACGAGGCTCTGGTGCGCGATGGCGTGCTCAAAACCGAGACCGCCCACGTGGGCGATGTCGAGTTGTTCTGATGGCCGGTATCAGCCAGCACGCTTCGGGCTGCGTGTCCGGGGTGCTGCGCTGTCCTTGACCTTGTTCTCGCTCACCACCCCATAACGCGCCAAGGTTTCGGTGCGGGCCTCATCGTGCTGCACGATGGGCTGCGGGTAGTCGCGGCCCAGCACCACGTCGTCGGAGCTGGCCAGATCGGCAGGGCGGGCCAGCCAGGGGGCGTGCAGGGCCTTGTCGGGCAGGGTGGCCAGTTCGGGCACGTAGCGGCGGATGAACTTACCCTGGGGGTCGAACTTTTCGCTCTGGGTGATGGGGTTGAAGATGCGGAACCAGGGTTGGGCGTCACAGCCTGTCGAGGCGGCCCATTGCCAGCCGCCGTTGTTGGCGGCGAGGTCAAAGTCCAGGAGCTTCTCGGCGAAATAGGCTTCACCGCGCCGCCAGTCGATCCCCAGGTCCTTGATCAGGAAGCTGGCGGTCACCATGCGCAGGCGGTTGTGCATGTAGCCCGTCTGATTGAGCTGGCGCATGGCCGCGTCCACCAGCGGGTAGCCGGTGCGACCCTCGCACCAGGCCTGAAAGTGGGCGTTGGCCTTGGCGCCATGGGCCCATTTGATGCGGTCGTACTCACGCTTGTAGGCGCCGCCCACCACGTGAGGGTGGTGAAACAGGATCTGGTGATAAAAGTCGCGCCAGATCAGCTCTGACAGCCAAACCTGCGCCCCGGCGGAGCCCGCTTGGGCACGCTGCCACGCCAGATCGACCAGATGGCGGATCGAAACGGTGCCGAAACGCAGGTGGGTGGACAGGTAGCTCGGGCCCTTGAGGCCTGGGAAGTCCCGTGTGCTGTCGTAGCGATCGATGCGGTGCAGGAAGTCGTCCAGCAGGGCCTGCGCCCCGGACATGCCCGGCGCCACCTTCAGCGTCCCGACCTCTTCGAAGCCGATGTCGGCCAGCGTGGGGATGTGGTCGGCGCCCATGCCGTCCACCGCAGGAGGCACCGGCGCAAGGTGCGCGGCGTAGGGCGTGATGGGGTAGGGCTTGACGTAGAAAGGCTCCAGCTTCTTGAGCCAGGCGTTCTTGTAGGGGGTGAACACACCGTACGGGGTGTCGTTGCCGGTGAGCACCTCGTTGCGCTCGAAAATCACGTGGTCTTTGACGGTGTAGAGCGCCACGCCCAGGTTGCTGAGGCGGCCGCGCACCTGCGCGTCGCGGTCCTGCGCGTCTGGCTCGTCGTCGTGGCTGGCGTACACCGACTGCACGCCCAGCTCGCCCGCAAGTTGCGGGATCACGGAGCGGGCCGAGCCGTAGCGCACGATCAAACCCACACGCTCGGGATGAGGCACGCCAGCGTTCAGGGCCAGTTCGCGCAGGCCTTGGTCCAGCTCGACCAGGCTGTCGCGGATGAAGGCGACACGGCGATCTTGGCGGGGCAGGGGCTCGAGGATGTCGCTGTCGAAGACAAAGGCGCACCACACGCGTCGATGCTGTTTCAAGGCGTGAAACAGGGCAGCATGGTCCGTACAACGCAGATCGCGGCGGAACCACACCAGGGCCGAGGCATTCGATTCGCTCATGGTCGTCTAATTCACAGATAGTCGGTACGGATCAGCGTGGGCGTCTAAAATCGGCGCATGTCCCCAAGCGCATCTTCCCCCATCAACCTGACCAATCAGTTTCTCATCGCCATGCCCGGCATGGTGGACGGCAATTTTGCCGGCACTGTGGTCTACATGTGCGAGCACAACGACAAGGGGGCACTGGGACTGGTCATCAATCGACCGATTGACATCAATTTGAAGCACCTTTTCGAGAAGGTGGACCTGCCGCTGGAGCGCAGCGACCTGGCCGAGCGCCCGGTCTACCTGGGCGGTCCCGTGCAGACCGAGCGTGGCTTTGTGCTGCACGAACGTCTGGACGACGAGGGCGGGCACTACAACTCCACCTTGAAGATTGAGGGGGGCTTGGAGATGACGACCTCGCGCGATGTGCTGGAAGCCCTGTCCAACGGCGCCGGTCCGCGCAAGGTGTTCATCACGCTGGGCTACTCCGGCTGGACCGCCGGGCAGCTCGAAGAGGAAATCTCGCGCAATGGCTGGTTGAACGTCGACGCCGATCCGCAGATCATTTTCGACACCCCGGTGGAGCAGCGCTACGACAAGGCCCTGTCACTGCTGGGCATCGATCGCAGCTTCCTGATGGGTGAGGCTGGTCACGCATGAGCGTCCAGCCTATCTCGGCGATCCGGCATTTCCTCGCCTTTGACTACGGCCTCAAGCGCGTGGGTGTGGCCACGGGCAACAGCCTGACCCGCCAGGCCCAGCCGTTGCGCACCATCGCGGCCGAGGGGGCAGAGCGCTTTGCCCAGATCGGCAAGCTGATCGACGAGTGGCGCCCCGACGCGCTGGTCATTGGCGTGCCCTTTCACCCCGATGGGGCCGAACACGAAAACACCCAGCGTGCCCGCAAGTTCGGCGGCCAGTTGCGCGGGCGGTTTCACCTGCCGGTGCACGAGGTGGACGAGCGCTACTCCACAACCGAAGCCCAGGGCTTTGGCGCCCAGGATCTGGACGCTGCCTCGGCTGCCATCTTGCTGCAACAGTACTTCAACGATCATCCTGGGGATGACATCCGGAAAGAGGCCTGAGTGAGCACTTCACCCCATACCCTGCACCTCGACGCCGAGGCCCTGTATGCGAACTTGCTGCAAGGCGTGCGCCGCATCGTGACCCCCGAAACCGTGCTGGTCGGTGTCTGGTCGGGCGGTGCCTGGCTGGCCGAGCGCCTCAATGCCGACCTGGGTCTGAAGACCCCGCATGGCGTGATCTCGTCGGCGCTGCACCGCGACGACTTCGGCTCGCGCGGCATGGTCTCGTCCAAGGACGCCACGCACCTGCCGTTCGAGGTGGAGGGCGCCCACATCCTGCTGATCGACGACGTGATTTACACCGGTCGCACCACCCGCGCGGTGCTCAACGAGTTGTTCGATTTTGGCCGTCCGGCCAGTGTCACGCTGGCCGTGCTGGTGGACCGTGGCGGACGCCAACTGCCTTTCGAGCCGGCCCTGTCGGCTGCCCGTATCACCTTGCCGTCTGAAGAGCGTGTGGCACTGGTCCGCGCCGACGACGGCCGCTTCCAATTCCATTTCGAGAGGGTTTGATGACCGCCATCCGGAAACCCCAGCGCAACCCGCAGCTCAACGGCCACGGGGAGCTGATCCACCTGCTGTCTACCGAAGGACTGCCCAAAGCCATCATCCACCAGATCCTGGACACGGCCGAGCAGTTCCTGAGCGTCAACGACCGCGAAGTGAAGAAGGTGCCCTTGCTGCGCGGCAAGAGCGTGTTCAACCTGTTCTTCGAGAACAGCACCCGCACCCGCACCACCTTCGAGATCGCGGCCAAGCGCCTGAGCGCCGACGTGATCAACCTCGACATCGCGCGCTCGTCGGCGTCCAAGGGCGAAAGCCTGCTCGACACCATCGCCAACCTGTCGGCCATGAGCGCCGACATGTTCGTGGTGCGCCACTCCGAGTCGGGCGCCCCCTACCTGATCGCCCAGCACGTGGCGCCGCATGTGCACGTGGTCAACGCCGGTGACGGCCGCCACGCGCACCCGACGCAGGCGTTGCTGGACATGTACACGATCCGGCACTACAAGAAAGACTTCACCAATCTGACCGTGGCCATCGTGGGGGACATCGTGCACTCGCGCGTGGCCCGCTCCAACATCCACGCGCTGACCACGTTGGGCGTGCCCGAAGTGCGCGTGGTGGGCCCCCGCACCCTGGTGCCGGGCGACCTGCGTGAGATGGGCGTCCGCGTGTGCCATGACATGGCCGAAGGCATCAAGGATGCCGACGTGATCATCATGCTGCGCCTGCAAAACGAGCGCATGAACGGCGGCATGTTGCCCAGCGCGGGCGAGTTCTTCAAGGAGTTCGGCCTGACCGAGGCCAAGCTGGCGCTGGCCAAGCCCGACGCCATCGTCATGCACCCCGGCCCCATCAACCGCGGTGTGGAAATCGACTCCGCGGTGGCCGACGGCAAGCAAAGCGTCATCCTGCCCCAGGTCACGTTCGGCATCGCCGTGCGCATGGCCGTGATGTCCATCCTGGCTGGTAACGAGGCCTGATCCCATCATGAAGATCCTGATCAAGAACGGCCGACTGGTCGACCCTGCTTCCGGCCTCGACCAGGTCGGTGACCTGGCCATCACGGCCAGCCGCATCACGGCGCTCGGCAACGTCAGCGCCGATTTCGAACCCGACCGCGTCATCGACGCGACCGGCCTCATCGTGGCACCCGGCCTGTTGGACCTGGCCGTGCGCCTGCGTGAGCCCGGTCACGAGCACGAGGGCATGCTCGAGTCCGAACTGGCTGCTGCTGCTGCCGGTGGCGTGACCAGCGTGGTCTGCCTGCCTGACACCGATCCGGCGCTGGACGAGCCCGGTCTGGTCGAGATGCTCAAGCTGCGCGCGCGCAAGCTCAGCCGCTGCCGCCTGTTCCCACTGGGCGCCTTGACCCGCGGCCTCAAGGGCGAGAACCTGACCGAGATGGCCGAGTTGCAAGAAGCCGGCTGCGTGGGCTACTCGCAAGCCGAGTCGCCCATCAAGGACACCCAGGTGCTGCAGCGTGCCATGCAGTACGCCTCCACCTTTGGCTACACCGTGTGGCTGCGTCCGCTCGACCCGTGGTTGGGCAAGGGCGTGGCGGCCAGTGGTGCCGTCGCCACCCGTTTGGGCTTGTCCGGCGTGCCGGTCAGCGCTGAGACCATCGCCATCCACACCATCGTCGAGCTGGCACGGGTGACCGGTGCGCGCGTGCACCTGTGCCGCATCTCCAGCGCCGCCGGCGTCGAACTGGTGCGTCAGGCCAAGGCCCAGGACCTGCCCATCACCGCCGACGTCAGCATCAACTCGCTGATGCTGACCGATGTGGACATCGGCTATTTCAACTCGTCGATGCGCGTGACCCCCCCGTTGCGCCAGGGCCGCGACCGCGATGCCTTGCGTGCCGCGTTGCTGGACGGCACGCTCGACGCCCTGGTGTCCGACCACAACCCGGTCAGCGAGGACGAGAAGCTGTTGCCTTTCGGCGAAGCCACACCGGGTGCCACCGGCGTCGAACTGCTGTTGAGCCTGGCCATGAAGTGGTCGGGGGCGGACCAACAAGATCAACCGGCAGCCGACAAGCTGCGTCAAGCCCTGTCGGTGGTCACCCAAGGGCCGGTCAAGGTGCTGGGCGACGCGCTGGGCTCCCTGACCCACAGCGCGGGCCGCTTGGTCGAAGGTGGCGTGGCGGACATCGTTCTCTTTGACCCTGCTGAGCGTTGGCAGGTGCAGCCTTCTGCCCTCGTGAGCCAAGGCAAGCACACACCGTTTGCTTTCGAATCCACCGGTTTTGAGCTGGCCGGTCGCGTGCGCCTGACCCTGGTGGCAGGGCAGGTGGCTCACGATGCGCAGGATCGTCCAGGGGCATGAGCCTGGTGCCTTCTGAGTCCGCCAGCGGGACGCAGGCCGTTCGCGGCGGGCGCTGGACTGCAGCGCCACGCGCGGCTTGGCGACTCAGTCGCGTTCTTCTGCACGTTTTGTACGGGTACGTGCGCTCGTGGCTGGTCTGGCCTCGCTTGAGCGCGTCTGGTCGTGATGCTGAGTGCATACGTTGGTCGCGTCAGCTGCTGCGCATCCTGGGCATCGGTCTGGTGGTCCAGGGGCAAGCGCGCCCAGGGGCCAAGCTGGTCGTCGCCAACCATGTGTCCTGGCTTGACATCGTCGCGATCAATGCGGTGGTGCCGTCTCGTTTTGTTTCCAAGGCGGAGGTGGCTGACTGGCCGATCGTGGGGCGCATGGTCACACAGGCAGGGACCTTGTACCTCACACGAGAACGCCGTCGGGACGCCATGCGGGTGTTGGGACTCATGGCCAAGGGGCTGCGCGAGGGGCACACTTTGGCCGTGTTTCCGGAGGGAACCACGGGCACCGGTCACGGCGTGCTCCACTTCCACCCGAATCTTTTGCAGGCTGCGATCGATGCGTCCGTTCCGGTCCAGCCTGTGGCGCTGCGTTATGCGGATCCCGTTCACCAGGTCAGCCCCCTCGCTGCTTATGTGGGCGACACCAGCTTGTTCCAGTCACTGTGGTGGGTGGTTTCCGCGCAAGGACTGACGGTGCACGTGCATGTTTTGCCTCCGCAGGCCACCACGCATGCCGATCGCAGAGCCTTGGCCGCCTTGCTGCAATCCCAGATCGGGTCCGCGGTGATGCCCTGAGTACCTTGCAAGGCATCTTCTCAAAGAAAATCGGACATTTCGTGCTTACTGCAGGCCGGCCCTTTCTTGGTGGCTGGTCGCATGGGCGTCCGTCGGCTACATTGCTCCGCGTGATGCGGCGCTTTTTCTTGTCCTGGGTTAAGCGCCCAGGCTGGGGAATCTCTACAATCCGCCGTCCTCCTGAAAGGTTTTGAATGTTTGATATCGGGTTTTGGGCTTCGCTGCACGACAGCATCGTGCAGTGGGCCATTCATGGCTGGACCGGCGCCAGCGGCTGGCAGATCCTGGCCTTCACCCTCATCGTGACGCACATCACCATCGCGTCCACGACGATTTTCTTGCACCGCTCCCAGGCGCACCGCGCGCTGGAGTTGCATGCGATTCCGTCGCACTTCTTCCGTTTCTGGCTGTGGTTGACCACCAGCACTGTGACCAAGCAGTGGGTTGCTGTACACCGCAAGCACCATGCGAAGTGTGAAACTGCTGACGACCCTCACAGCCCGGTGACCCATGGTATCAAGACTGTGTTGCTGCAGGGGCGAGAACTCTACCGTGATGAGGCCATGAAGGCCGAGACCCTCAAGAAGTTCGGGCACGGTACACCCGATGACTGGCTGGAGCGTCATCTCTACACCCCGCGCAACAATTGGGGCCCCATCGTCATGTTGTTGATCAACCTGGCCTTGTTCGGTGCGATCGGCATCACGGTCTGGGCGGTGCAGATGGCCTGGATTCCCATCACCGCCGCCGGCATCATCAACGGGTTGGGTCACTGGTGGGGTTATCGCAATTTCGAGGCCCCGGACGCGTCAACCAACATCTCCCCTTGGGGCATCATCATCGGCGGTGAAGAGTTGCACAACAACCACCACACCTACCCGACGTCAGCCAAGCTCTCCGTCAAGCCGTACGAATTCGACATTGCCTGGGGTTACATCCGCGGGCTGGAGATGATGGGGCTGGCCAAAGTGCGCAAGACCCCGCCACGTTTGACCCTGGGCGACGTCAAGCCGGTGGCCGACGCCAAGACGCTGGAGGCCATCGTGGCCAACCGCTACGAACTGATGGCTGGCTACGCACGTGAGGTGCGTCGTGCTTGCGCGAGTGAGGTTACGCGCCTGAAGGCCAACGGCCAAGAAGCTGCTGCTGCGCAACTCAAGCGCGTGCGTCGCTGGGTTCACCGTGATGAGGCTCAGATGCCCGTGGGCATGGCCCAAGAAGTGCAACAGGCGTGTGCCAACCTGCCGCAACTCGACAAGCTCATCGCCATGCGTGAAGAACTGAGGGCGTTGTGGACCCGTACCAACGTGTCTGCCGAGCAATTGGTTCATGACCTTCAGGAGTGGTGCCACCGCGCTGAAAGCAGTGGGATCGCCGCTTTGCAGGAGTTCTCCCGCAAGCTCCGTGCCGCTCACGCCTGAAGGCGCGGTACTTTTCCCAAACTCAAACCCCGCAGCCGCGGGGTTTTTTGTTGTCTATCGGAGCTCATCAGGGCAAGCCCTGAATGTTTTGCGTGCCGTCACATCTTGTAACGTGAACTTTGGCGCGTTGGCCGTTGTTTTCACATCTCGGATGCCGATTTCCCCCAAGTGGGTGTACCTGATCTGTCCTGTAACCTGAAGTCATTCTGACAGCACGGGCCTTGAATCTGTTGAAAGGTGAAAGGTCAGCGAATCAGAATCGGGCTGCGCCAGCGCGGCCACGTGACATCAGTGACGGCAAAGGTTCGAACATGTGGCTTGAATTGGGTATCGGTGTCTTGGGTTGCATCCTTGGCGCAGGGGTGACCTGGTGGTACCAGCAGCGCGCATGGCGGGCCCGCGGCATCTTGGTGCCGCAAGCCGAGGTGCTCGCACAACAGCAAACGTGGCAAGGCCGTGTGGATGAACTGCAGGCTCAGTTGCAAGCGCAGGAAAGCGCCCGGCTTCAACAGGACTCTCAGGCGCATCTGCAATTGAGCCAGTTGCGCACCGATCTGGAGGCCCAACTGCATCAGGTGCAGAGCGGTGCCTCGCTGTCGCGTGAACAGGCCCTGCACCTCTGCAACCAGCTCGGCGATGCGATTGACAAGCTCATGGGGCTGATCAAGACCTTCGAGCGTTGGCATGCGGACATGAACGTGCTGATCTCCCATAACCGCGAGATGCACGATCGCAACGACGAGTTCGCCTCCATCGTGAGGCAGGTGATCATCGTGGCGCTCAATGCGTCCATCGAGGCGGCCCGCGCTGGCGAGATGGGCAAGGGCTTTGCGGTGGTGGCCAACGAGGTCCGCAGCCTCGCCAACCGCGCCGAGGCCCTGTCCAAGGACTACAGCAACAACCTGCACAAGAACGACCTGATCACCACCACCACCTTCCAGGACTTGCAGGCGGGCGGCAAGATGATCATCGGCGCCGTGACCGAGTTGCAGTCGCTCAACAGCAAGGCCCGCGCCATCCTGGCCACTGAATCTGTCTGACCGCCATGATCAGCCACCAAGCCAAGGCCGGATTCGAGTTCTTCGTCACCAACGCATTGAAGGCCGCGTTGTCATCGTCTTCTGACGATCAGGTGGACGTCACCCCCCTTGAGGACAGCAGTGAGATCAAGGAGCAGCGTCTGGTCATCCTGACGGTGTCGTCGTACCTGTTTCGTGCGCTCACTTTGATGAGCTTCACCTTGGACGCCCCGACGCGTCGCCACCTTGCGGCCATCCACCACAGCACGCCAGAGGCGATGTCGGAGGCCGACTATCTCGACGTCATTGGCGAGGTGGGCAATATCTTCTGCGGCACGCTCAACCGTGACCTGTCGCACCACTTTCCGTATCTCGGCATGTCGACGCCCAATGTGCTGGAGCGGCAGTGCATCGATCACCTCAGCGAGCTTGATGCCAGCTACATCCAGCACTTTCGTGTGGTGGTCAACGCCAGTGTCACGTTCCATGCCAGCTTGTGCGTCTGCGATTTCGCTGACATCGATTTCCAGGTGGACACCACCGTGACCGAAGAAAGTCACGGGGAACTGGAACTGTTCTGAACCTCCTTGTCTGAACCCTTTGCGAGAGAACTCCCACATGCAAGAAGCAGCTCAACTCGTCAGCAAAGTGCTGGTGCTCAACGATGATGCCGAGGTTCGCGGGCACATCAAGGCCTTCTGTGACGCCCACCATCTCATCCCCGTGAAGCCGCAGGCCGGTGCGGCGCTCACGGTCCTCAAATCCAACGTGGACTTGGGGGCCATCTTCATGCAGGAGACTTACACAGGGGAGGGCGGCAACGCGCTCGAACTCGCGCGTGCCATTCATGCCATCCGTCCTGAATTGCCGATCTTCTTGCGCCGTGAAGCGGCATCCCATCTGGATGATCTGCCCGATCTGTACCGCGGCATCTTCACCGCCGCTTACACCACCAGCACCATCGATGAACTCGCGCCGCTGATTGACAAGAACATCTTCAGCTTCCAGTACCCCAATGCGCTGGTGCGGGGCATCACCGAGATCACCAAAACCACGCTGGAAACTCAGTTCAAGGGTGTTGATGTCCGGACCGAGGCCCCCTACATGGTGCGGGATCGCATCATCTACGGTGAGTTGTTCACCCTGATCCCGCTGGAGAGCACTTGGTGCCGCGGATACATGATGCTGCAGACCGAAGAGGGGCCGCTCATCAAGTACGTCGAGGACGGACGCACCCATATCTCCCGTGACCCTGCCAACTTCCGTGACATCAACCATGTCATGGGCGAAGTGACCAACCTGATCTGGGGTGCCTTCAAGAACCGCTTCATTTCCAATGAACCTGTGGACTGGCGGCAGTCTCAGGTTCCGCTCATCGTCAACCACGAGCATCGCTACATCTCGTTCGGTTCGGAAGATCCGCAACTGTGCTTCCGCTACACCCTGGTTGATCCGAACGGTGAGGCGACCCCCCTCGTGCTCTACCAGCGCTTTGTCTTCAACCTCAGTTGGGCCCCTGAAAAGTTCAAGGAGAACGAAGTGCTCACCGAGGACCTGTTCGAGTCGGGTGAACTCGAGCTTTTCTGATCCATTTTTCTCAAGAGGTGATACACCATGGCACAAGTACTCGTCGTCGATGACTCGGCAACCGTCCGCAACGAAGTCGGAGACTTTCTCAAGAAAAATGGCCTGGACGTGGTCACAGCGGTGGATGGCCGCGACGGCCTGGACAAGCTCAAGGCAGATGCACGCATCAAGCTGGTGGTCAGTGACGTCAACATGCCGAACATGGATGGCCTGACCATGGCCGAGAAGATCCGCGGCGAACTGCGCAACAGCACCGTCAACATCATCATGCTGACCACCGAGAACACCCCCATCATGAAAGAGCGGGGCAAGGCTGCCGGCATCAAGGGCTGGATCGTCAAGCCCTTCAAAGGTGAGGCTGTGATCGCCACGTTCAAGAAGCTTGCTGAAGGCTGAGCCATTCGCTCAGCTGTCATCTGGTTCACCACACGCAGACAGGCGTTGCTGTACCCGCTGTTTGCCATCTCGTCTGCTTACCCTCCATCAGAGAGGAACACCACATGTCCATCAGTCGTTTCCTGATGCTGGCTTTGCTGGGAATGTTGTTGTCCTGGACCGCACGCGCGGCCGACACCCGTCCCGATTGCCACTCCTGTCACATTCAAATCCAGTCGCTCGACAAGCCGGTCAAGCTCGCGGGCAAATGGCTGTTCACGCGTGACGACCGCCCTGAGAACAAAGATCCGGTGCTGGACACCCAGGACTGGAAGCTGATCATGGCGCCGGGCCCCTGGAAGCCCGCATACAACGATGGCAAGGTGTTCACGGTTGGCTGGTACCGCGGCAACCTGAAGTTCGATCCGTCCCTGGTTGGGGAGGAAGTGGTCTTCATGGTCAACACCTACATGGCCCGCATGCACGTGTACGTCGATGGCCAGGAGGTCTACCAGCGGCCGCACGACATCAACGTCGAGCGCTACTACTCGATCCAGCCCATCCCGGTGCGGTTCAAGGTGACCAAGCCCGAGCACGTGGTGGCCTTCCGTGTCGAAACCCCTCTGATGACCGGTGTCTATCAGTTGCCCTTCGAGGTGCACCGCTACGACCAGCATGACAGCAGCCTGGCACTTTGGCAGTTCTGGGGGGGCGAAGCCCGCACCATCGCAGCCTACGTGATGTTCGTGTTCGGCTTGTTCTTCCTGCTGGTCTATTCCAAGACCCAGTACCCCCTGTACATGATGGCGGCCTTGGCAGGCTTGCTCATCTTCCCCTTCTTCGGTTCGCCTGGCGACTACTTCATGAAGGTCTTCAGTCCGGACGTGATGCTCTATTCGCATTACGTAGGCCTGATGGGCATTTTCATGTTCTACATGTTCGGGCAGTACATCACGCACCGTTTCCTGCCTCGACTCAACTGGGCCAAGGGTGCCTTGTACATCGTGCTGTGCGCAACCATCGGCAGCATGATGTTCGCACCCAATGTGGAACTCTTCCAGAAGGTTCGGCCGGTTCTGTTCATTCTGAACCTCATCTCTGGATCCATCAGTTTGTGGCAACTGCTGCTGGCCTGGCGCGAGGGCAAGTCCGGTGCGGCCATTCTGTCGGTGGCCATGCTCATTTTCCTGGCGACGGGCGTCAACGACGTGCTCCTCGCCTTGGGCAAGATCTCATCGGTGTCGCTGATCTTCACGGGCGTGTTGATCTACATGAGTGCCATGATGTACGTGGCGTCGACCCGCTTTGCCAACACCTTCATGGAGAACCGCAAGCTGGTCAAGGACCTGCAGGTCATCAACGACAACCTCGAAGGACTGGTCAGCGAGCGTACCGCTCAGCTGCGTGAAAAGAGCCAGGACATCCAGAGCATGCTGGAGAACCTGCCGCAAGGTGTGTTGACCGTCACCGGCAGCAACGAGGTTCATCCTGAGTACTCGGCGTATCTGGAGACCATTCTCGAAACCAAGGACATCGCAGGCAAGAATCTGATGACCTTGCTGTTCAGCAACAGCTCGCTCGGCTCAGACGCGCTGTCCTCGGTGGAGGCCGCTGCGGCCAGCTGCGTCGGCGAAGATGTCATGAACTTCGAGTTCAACAGCCATCTGATGGTCACTGAATTCGACAAGACCATGCCCGATGGACGTGTGAAGTCGCTGGCCCTGAGCTGGTCGCCCATCTGCAACGAGGATGACACCGTCGACAAGCTCATGCTCTGCGTGCGCGATGTCACCGAGCTCAAGCGACTTGAACAAGAAGCCTCCGAGCAGAAGCGCGAACTGGACATCATCGGTCAGATCCTGCCGGTGACCCAGGAGAAGTTCAGCGACTTCATCGAGGGCTCACGTCGCTTCATCGTCGAGAACCGCCAACTCATCGAGCAAACCTCAGGCAAGGACGCCGACGTGGTGGCGCTGTTGTTCCGCAACATGCACACCATCAAGGGCAATGCGCGTACCTATGCCTTCATCCACTTGACCAACCTGGTGCATGAGGCCGAGCAAGCCTACGACCAGCTGCGCAAGGATCCTGATGCCGTCTGGGATAGCGCGGCCTTGCTTCACGCCTTGGATGGTGTCGAGGCGATGGTCGAAGAATATGCCCGCATCAACGACAACGTGCTGGGTCGCAAGGGGCCAGGTCGCCGCGGCAGCGTTGAGAAGTACGCGCTCGTGGATCGGGAGGACCTGGCTGCATCGCTGGACTTGTTGTCTGGCGTGAACCTGAATGATCCGGCTGCGCTGCGCGGCGTGTTGCAGCAGGTCAAACGCACCCTCAGCCAGATCGGGACGGAGCGTCTTGAGGGCGTGCTGGCCGGCCAACTGGATTCCTTGCCCTCGCTGGCACGTGAACTGGGCAAGGAGCCGCCTGTGGTCCAGGTGGTGGACCACAACGTGGTGGTTCAAAACCAGGTTGCGCCCTTGCTCAAGAACCTGTTCACCCATCTGCTTCGTAACGCGATGGACCACGGTCTGGAGCCCGTTGCTGAACGGTTGGCTGCGGGCAAGCCGGCAGCAGGCCGCATTGATGTCGAGATGAAACTGGATGTCGGTGGCTTACGTATCCGCCTGCACGACGATGGCCGGGGTTTGGCCTTGGCGCGCATCCGCAGTCGTGCGATGGAGCAGGGCTTGCTGAGTGCCGATGAGGCAGGCTCCGACGAGCGTGTGGCGCAGACCATCTTCCAGTCTGGCTTCTCGACCGCTGAGCAGGTCACCGAGGTGTCGGGGCGTGGTGTGGGCATGGATGCCGTGCGGGGCTTCTTGCAGCGTGAGGGCGGGGATGTGCACATCCACTTCCGTGACGCGAACACGGGTGCCGACTATCGCGCGTTTGAACTGGTGGTCAGTCTGCCGGCTCGCTTTGGCACGCAACTGGACCAACCTGGCGCTGCGGCCGCGCCTGATCTGGAAGCCTCGGCTCTGGCCGTGTGAGGCCATCCAGCCAATAAAAAACCCGCCGGTTTGCACTGGCGGGTTTTTTGTTTCTGCTGGCTGAGAGAGCCAGACAGAACAGCAAGACTGAATTACTTCAGCTTCACTTTCTTGCAGGCGACGCGCTTGTGTGCCTTGAGGTCGAACCAATAAAAAACCCGCCGGTTTGCACTGGCGGGTTTTTTTGCTTCTGCTGGCTGCGAGAGCCAGACAGAACAGCGAGGCTGAATTACTTCAGCTTCACTTCCTTGTAGGCGACGTGCTTGCGTGCCTTGGGGTCGAACTTCATGAATTCCAGCTTTTCGGGCGTGGTCTTCTTGTTCTTGCTGGTGGTGTAGAAGTGGCCGGTACCCGCAGTGGATTCCAGCTTGATCTTTTCGCGTCCGCCTTTTGCAGCCATGATTCAGTCTCCAATTACAGTTCGCCGCGGGCGCGCAGGTCAACCAGGACCTGATCGATGCCCACCTTGTCGATCAGACGCAAAGCGGCCGTGCTGATGCGCAGACGCACCCAGCGGTTTTCGCTTTCGACCCAGAAACGACGGTACTGCAGGTTGGGCAGGAAACGACGCTTGGTCTTGTTGTTGGCGTGGGAAACATTGTTCCCGGACATCGGGCCCTTGCCCGTGACTTGACAGACGCGTGCCATGACGCTTCTCCGTTCGCTGTAATTGCGCTTATGTTGCGAATCGGTGCCCAGAGCAGGGGTGCTCATTGCTGAACCGGACCCTGTTGAAGCACCCTTCCGGAAGCATCGGCGTCAAAGCCACCAGGTGACTTATGAATGACGCAGCTACTCCGGGACGAGTTGTGCAAAAACCGAGATTATAGCCAGATTCTTCGGTCTTGGCAAAGAAGAGGCGACAAACAAGCCGCCAGCTCCTGGATCAGGCTGCGCCTTGCTCCAGGAAGCGTTGGGCATCCAGCGCGGCCATGCAGCCGGTGCCGGCGCTGGTGATGGCCTGGCGGTAGACATGATCCTGAACGTCGCCGGCGGCGAACACGCCGGGCACGCTCGTCATCGTGGCAAAACCATTGTTGCCGCCGCGTGTGACGATGTAGCCTTCCTTCATCTCCAGTTGGCCCTTGAAAATGTCGGTATTGGGCTGGTGGCCGATCGCGATGAAGCAGCCCTTGAGTGGCAGTTCCTTGACGCTGTTGTCTTCCACGTTCTTCAGGCGCACGCCAGTCACGCCGCTCTGGTCGCCCAGGACTTCGTCCAGCACATTGAACACATGCAACTCAATCTTGCCGGCGGCGACTTTTTCGTAAAGCTTGTCCACCATGATCGGCTCGGCACGGAACTTGTCACGGCGATGGATCAGGTGCACCTTGCTGGCGATGTTCGACAGGTACAGCGCTTCTTCGACAGCGGTGTTGCCGCCGCCTACCACGCAGACCTCCTGGTTGCGGTAGAAGAAACCGTCGCAGGTGGCGCAGCCGCTCACACCGCGGCCCATGAAGGCTTCCTCCGAGGGCAGGCCCAGGTATTTGGCCGAGGCGCCGGTCGCGATGATGAGGGCTTCGGTCGTGTAGGTGCCGGCGTCGCCCTTCAGGGTGAAGGGGCGCTTGGACAGGTCCACCTCACTGATCTGGTCAAAGATCATGTTGGTATGGAAGCGTTCTGCATGCTGCTGAAAGCGCTGCATCAGGTCCGGACCCTGCACGCCATGCACGTCGGCAGGCCAGTTGTCCACTTCGGTGGTGGTCATCAATTGGCCACCTTGGGCAATGCCGGTGATCAGTGTGGGTTTCAGGTTGGCGCGTGCCGCGTAAATGCCGGCGGTGTAGCCAGCGGGGCCGGAGCCCAGGATCAGGACTTGGCTGTGTTGAGGAGTGCTCATGACTTGACCTTTCTGTGTGTGTGTATGCTACAGCCACGTCAGTGACCGTTGCGCACAAGGGCAATTTCCGATGGGCCGCATCATGAGCCCTCGTTAAAGTGCTGAAAAATAACGGTGTATCGACGAAAATTGTAGAGACAGGTTGTTTGTTGCACCGGTTCCGGGTGGGAAAACCCATCCCATTCCATGTTTCTGACTTGAGCACCCGCCTGATAAAAGAGGAGCGTTTATGGCCATGCTGTCCAATCTCGACCTGATCCGTCGAGTCCCCTTGTTCTCCATGCTGACGCAGGCCCAGGCTGAATCGATCGCCGAGGGTGTGGTCAAGCGGCGCTACCGCCGCGGTGAGCTCATCGTTGAGCGCGGTCGCAAAACCAACGCCCTGTTCATCCTTTTGACCGGGCGTGCCCGTGTGGTGGCTGCTGACGAGCGTGGCCGTGAAGTCATCCTGGCCGTTCTGGAGGCCGGTGACTATCTGGGTGAGATGAGCCTGATCGACAACGAGCCACACTCCGCCACAGTCCGTGCCGAGGTGCAGACCGACGTGCTGGTGTTGGGGCGCCCCGAGTTCGCCAGGTGTTTGCCCGAGAACTCTTCGCTGTCCTACGCCATCCTGCGCGGCCTGGTGCAGCGCTTGCGTGCCGCCGATCGCCAGATCGAATCCCTCGCCTTGCTTGATGTGTACGGCCGCGTGGCGCGTGCCTTGCTCGACATGGCCGACGAGGATGCTGGCGAGAAGGTGATCCGTGGCAAGGTCTCTCGCCAGGACTTGGCCAAGCATGTGGGTGCATCCCGCGAAATGGTCAGCCGCGTCATGAAAGATCTGGAAGAGCGTGGGCTGATCGAGACCCAGGAGACCGGCAGTGTGGTGCTCAAGGAGCGCCTGTCCAACACCGCCTGAGGTTGCGCTGGGGCAGCTTTGTTTCGCCCTGCCGTGCTGATTGAGCGAATGCCCCTCGCGAGGGGCATTTTGCTGTGCGCACGCTCGGTCCGAGCATGAGCAAAATGCGCTCACAATGCAGGCATGACATTTCCGTTGGGATCTCTTCATTCAGATGCCGCAGGCGGCAGCAAAGGCGCTGACCGTCGCGCCGACTCCTCCAGTTCGGCCCGGGTGACCGGCCGCTTGCACCGTGTGCCCCAGGCTCCCGTGGTGGCGCCGGTCGAGCCAATTGAGCAGACCTTGCGCTTTCAGGCCGCTCTGTTGTTAGGGGGCGTGCTGTGGATTTTGGTGGTTCTGGCCATGGCCAGTCACGACCGATTCGACCCAGCATTCACCACATCTGGTCAACACACGGTGCCGCACAACTGGGTGGGGCAGTTGGGGGCCTATGTGGCCGACATCCTGCAGATGCTTTTGGGGCATTCCGCGTGGTGGCTGCCGGTGGTCGGTCTGAGGGTCTGGTTGAGCGCCTTGGCGCGCTGGATGCGACGCGATGTCACCTCAGCCGGTGTGCGTGTGCCGCCCACTGCTGCACAGGGTGCCGAGGTCCGCGGCGGGGGCTGGCGTGTGGTGTTGGGTCTGGTGCTGTTGCTGGTGGCCAGTTGTGCCTTGGAATGGTCACGTTTGTATCGCAACGAGGTGATGCTGGCGGGCGAGCAGGCCGGCGGCGTGCTGGGTATGGCGTTGGGGCAGTGGGGCATGCACTGGCTGGGCTTCAACGGCTCGGGTGTGCTGTGGATTGCCTTGCTGGTGGCCGGCAGCGCCTTGGCCTTGCGGTTTTCCTGGCTGGATCTGGCCGAGCGCATTGGCCAGTTGTTTGACCGCCTGCGTCAAGAGCGTGAAACCCAGCGTGAGGTGGCGCAAGACATCCGCATTGGTGAGAAGGCCGCCATCGAGCGTGAGCGTGTGGTCGAAGAGGTGCGCCAGGAATTGCCGTCTGAGCCCATCCCCTTGATCATCGAGCAGCCGGTGGTCGAAGTGCCCAAGTCCGAGCGGGTCAACAAGGAAAAGCAAAAGCCACTGTTTGCCGAGATGGCCGACGGCAAGCTGCCGCAGATCGATCTGCTCGATTCGGCACCGGGCCGCACCGAAACCATCACCACCGAGTCGCTGGAGATGACCTCGCGGCTCATCGAGAAGAAGCTCAAGGACTTTGGCGTCGAGGTGCGCGTGGTGGCGGCCTCGCCGGGCCCCGTCATCACCCGCTACGAGATCGAGCCGGCCACTGGGGTCAAGGGCTCGCAGATCGTCAATCTGGCCAAGGACCTGGCCCGCTCGCTGTCTCTGGTGTCCATCCGCGTGGTTGAAACCATCCCCGGCAAGAACCTGATGGCGCTGGAGTTGCCCAACGCCAAGCGCCAGATGATCCGCCTGACCGAGATCCTCGGCTCGCAGGTGTACCACGAGGCCCAGTCCATGCTGACCATCGGTCTGGGCAAGGACATCGTGGGCTCGCCCGTGGTCGCTGATCTGGCCAAGATGCCGCACTGCCTGGTGGCCGGTACCACTGGCTCCGGTAAGTCGGTTGGCATCAACGCCACCATCCTGAGCCTGCTCTACAAGGCCGAGGCGCGTGATGTGCGCCTCATCCTGATCGATCCGAAGATGCTCGAAATGAGCATGTACGAGGGCATCCCGCACCTGCTGTGCCCCGTCGTGACCGACATGAAGCAGGCCGGCAACGCCCTGAACTGGGCGGTCGGTGAGATGGAGCGCCGCTACAAGCTCATGTCCAAGATGGGCGTGCGCAACCTGGCTGGCTTCAACAAGAAGATGGACGAGGCCAAGGCGCGCGGCGAATTGATCCCCAACCCCTTCAGCCTCACGCCCGACGAGCCCGAGCCACTCGACCGCATGCCGCACATCGTCATCGTGATCGACGAGCTGGCCGACCTGATGATGGTGGTGGGCAAGAAGATCGAGGAACTGATCGCGCGGCTGGCGCAGAAGGCGCGCGCCTCCGGCATCCACCTGATCCTGGCCACGCAGCGGCCCAGCGTCGACGTGATCACCG